>NZ_JBIUVD010000024.1:0-146771 GCF_044742785.1 Streptomyces sp. NPDC087844
ATGATCGAGATCCGCAAACAGAACCCCGCCTTCGGCCTCGGCTCCTACACCGAACTCCCCTCCACCAACCCCGCCGTCATCGCCTTCCTGCGGGAGTACAAGGACGACCTCGTCCTGTGCGTCCACAACTTCTCCCGCTTCGCCCAGCCCACCGAACTCGACCTCCAGGCCTTCGACGGACGCCACCCCGTCGAACTCATCGGCGGCGTCCGCTTCCCCGCCATCGGCGAACTCCCCTACCTCCTCACCCTCGCCGGCCACGGCTTCTACTGGTTCCGCCTCCGCAGGGACGCCATCTAGAACCCGTCCCGGACGGGCACGCACAAGGGACGGCGGGGCGGTTTCCCCCGCCCCGCCCTGGGCACGCAGTAGTAACACCCCGACTCCGGGGAAAGGACGCGACGCCATGTCCGAAGCCGTCACCCACTCAGTGCACTCCGCTTCGACAAGCCCCGGCCTTCTCGCGTCCCTCGATCCACTGCTTCGCGAGTGGCTTCCACGGCAGCGGTGGTTCGCGGGAAAAGGCCGTCCCGTCACCGGGTTCTCCCTGGTCTCGGCGACCGAGGTGCTGCCACTGAACTCCAGGCTGGGCCTGCTCCACCTGCTCGTACGGGCCCATCAGCCGCTCGTGCCCACGCAGAGCGCGCCCGCGCATCCGGCCGACTGCTACCAGCTGCTGCTCGGCGTGCGCGAGACACTGCCGCCACGGCTGGCGCCCGCGCTGATCGGCCGTCCCGCACAGGGACCGCTGGCCGGACTGACCGTGTACGAGGCCCTGCACGACCCGCGGCCCGCCGATGTCCTCCTGGAGGCCCTGCGGGCACGGGCGCACATCGGTGAGCTGCGCTTCGAGCGGGACATGGCGCGGGAGATCCGGGGCGATCTGGTGCCGCGCCTGGTCACCGCCGAGCAGTCCAACTCTTCTCTCGTCTACGGAGATACGTTCATCCTGAAGCTCCTGCGCAGGATCGTGCCCGGGATCAACCCCGATCTGGAGCTGCCGCTGGCGCTGGCCCGCGAGGGCTGCTCAAGGGTTCCGGCGCCCGTCGGCTGGATGCTCGCGGAGCTGGCCGACGACCCCGCGGTCCTGGGCGATCCCGGCGCACCGTACGTCCTGGGTGTCCTGCAGCCCTATCTCCAGGGCGCCTCGGACGGCTGGGACCTGGCACTGCGCGAGCTCGCCAAGGGTGAGGACTTCAGCGGTGCGGCGCGGGCGCTCGGCCGGGCCACGGCCGAGGTGCACACCGCGCTGGCCCGTGCGCTGCCCGAGGTGACCATGGGACGTGCGCAGATGGAGCTGCTGGTGGAGGGCATGACCGAGCGGCTGACGGCGGCCGTCCAGACAGTGCCGTCGCTGCTGCCGTACGCGCCCGCTCTGCGGTCCGCGTTCGACGCGCTCGCCGAGCTGGCGAGCGAGGGGCAGACGTGGACGGCCCAGCGCATTCACGGGGACCTGCATCTGGGCCAGTGTCTGCGGTCGCCGTCCGGAAGCTGGTCCCTGATCGACTTCGAGGGCGAGCCCTCCAAGCCGCTCGCCGAGCGGCGCCTGCCCCAGCCGACCGCGCGGGACGTGGCCGGCATGCTCCGCTCCTTCGACTACGCCGCGCACTCGCTCCGGGCGGAGGGAACCCACGTGCCCGGCTGGGCCGACGCGTGCCGGGCCGCGTACTGCTCCGGTTACGCCGAGGCCGGCGGGCGCGATCCGCGTACGGACCCGGTGCTGCTGCGCGCGTACGAGACCGACAAGGCGATCTACGAAGTCGTGTACGAGGCACGGCACCGGCCCGACTGGCTGCCCGTGCCGATGTCGGCAGTCCGCCGACTGGCCCTTCCCGAACCGTCATGACCGCCCTGAACCGCCCCACCCCACCTCTCACCGTGCCGAGGAGGCTCCGCCCGTGACGCCCCGCCCGAACCCGCCCGCCAAGAAGCCGAAGAGCTCGAAGGCCAAGGCCAAAGCCGCAGACAAGGCCGCAGACAAGGCCAAGGTCACCGGTGAGGCCGCCGGTAAGGCCGCAGACGAGGTGCAGGCCGAGCCGGCGAGGGACGACGTACGGGCCGACGTACGGGCCGACGTACAAGCCGAGGTCACGGAGCCCGTGTCCGTACCGGTTCCGGAGCCCGTCCAGGAGGTGCGGTCGTCGGCCGTGCTGGACCGGACCGACCGGGAACGGCTGCTCGGGGGCTCCCACCATGATCCGCACGCCGTGCTCGGGGCCCACACCGTGCCGGACGGTGTGGTCTTCCGGGCCCTGCGGCCGTACGCGCTCGCCGTGACCGTCGTCGCCGAAGGACTGCGGGCCGAACTGCGGGATGACGGGGACGGGTTCTTCTCCGCCGTGCTGCCGCTGCGGGAGGTGCCGGAGTACCGGCTGGTGGTGGAGTACGAGGGGGCGGTGCAGGAGGTCGAGGACGCGTACAGCTTCCTGCCCACGCTCGGCGACTTCGATCTGCACCTGTTCGGGGAGGGGCGCCACGAGCAGCTGTGGACGATCCTCGGCGCGGAGCCCATGGAGCACCAGGGCGTGCTGGGCACCCGCTTCTCGGTGTGGGCACCGAACGCCCGCGGTGTGCGGATCTCGGGGTCCTTCAACTTCTGGGACGGGACCGCGTTCCCGATGCGCTCGCTGGGCTCCTCCGGTGTGTGGGAGCTGTTCGCCCCCGGTGTGCGGGAGGGTGAGCTCTACAAGTTCGAGATCACCCGCCCCGACGGGACGAAGACGATGCGCGCCGACCCGATGGCGCGGCGCACGGAGCTGCCGCCCGCCACGTCGTCCGTGATCCACGCCTCGCGTCACGAGTGGCAGGACGAGGAGTGGATGGCGCGCCGGGCCGACCGCCCCGCGCACCAGGCCCCCTTCTCGGTCTACGAACTGCACCTGGCGTCCTGGCGACCGGGCCTGACGTACCGTCAACTGGCCGAGCAGCTGCCCGTCTACATCTCCGACCTCGGCTTCACGCACGTCGAGCTGATGCCGGTCGCCGAGCATCCCTTCGGCGGCTCCTGGGGCTACCAGGTCACCGGCTTCTACGCCCCCACCGCCCGGCTCGGCACCCCCGACGACTTCAAGTACCTGGTCGACGCGCTGCACCGGGCCGGCATCGGCGTGATCATGGACTGGGTGCCCGCGCACTTCCCGCGGGACGAGTGGGCGCTGGCCGAGTTCGACGGACGGCCGCTGTACGAGCACGAGGACCCGCTGCGGGCCGCGCACCCCGACTGGGGAACCCTCGAATTCGACTACGGGCGCCGCGAGGTGCGCAACTTCCTGGTCGCCAACGCCGTTTACTGGTGCGAGGAGTTCCACATCGACGGCCTGCGGGTCGACGCCGTCGCCTCCATGCTCTACCTCGACTACTCGCGCGAGGCCGGCCAGTGGACGCCCAACGTCCACGGCGGCCGGGAGAACCTCGACGCCGTCGCGTTCCTCCAGGAGATGAACGCCACCGTCTACCGGCGCGAGCCCGGGGTCGTCACGATCGCCGAGGAGTCGACCGCGTGGGACGGCGTCACCCGGGCCACCCACCACATCGGGCCCGGTGGCTTCGGCGGTCTCGGCTTCGGCCTGAAGTGGAACATGGGCTGGATGCACGACTCGCTGGACTACGTCTCGCACGAGCCGGTCCACCGCAGGTACCACCACCACGAGATGACGTTCTCGATGGTGTACGCGTACAGCGAGAACTACGTCCTGCCGATCTCGCACGACGAGGTCGTCCACGGCAAGCGGTCGTTGGTCTCGAAACTGCCGGGCGACTGGTGGCAGCAGCGTGCCACCCACCGCGCCTATCTGGGCTTCATGTGGGCCCACCCCGGCAAGCAGCTCCTCTTCATGGGCCAGGAGTTCGCGCAGGGCGCCGAGTGGTCCGAGGCGCACGGCCCCGACTGGTGGCTCCTCGACCCGTCGTACGGGGCGGAGGCCGACCACCGGGGTGTACGCGATCTCGTCCGCGACCTCAACTCCGTGTACCGGCATGTGCCGGCGCTCTGGGAGCTGGACACCGATCCCGCCGGGTTCGGTTGGGTCGCCGGGGACGCCGCCGAGGACAACGTCTTCGCTTTCCTGCGGTACGGCGCCGACGGGGCTCCGCTGCTCGCGGTCTCCAACTTCTCACCGGTGGTGCGGCAGGAGTACCGGCTCGGGGTACCGGATGACGTGACCGCGTGGCACGAGGTGCTCAACACCGATGCCGGGCGGTACGGCGGGGGTGACGTGCGGAACGCCGACCCCGTGAAGCCGGACGATCTGGCCTGGCACGGCCGCCCCGCCAGCATCCGCCTGACCCTGCCGCCTCTCTCGACGGTGTGGCTCCGCCCGGCGTAGGTCGCCTCGCCCCCGAACCCCCGGTCCTCAAACGCCGGACGGGCTGAATGATTCAGCCCGTCCGGCGTTTGAGGACGAGCGCGCAAGCGCGACAGGGGGGGTCTGGGGGCGCAGCCCCCAGGGACGGGACGGGAAGGGGCGGCGGGGGCGGAAAACCCCTAGGCCGTCCCCGGCAAGGCTGCTGCCAAAGGCTTCGGCAGGGGCTCCGCGTGCACGATGCCCAGCGACTGCGTGGCCCGCGTCAGGGCCACATACAGGTCGCTCGTCCCGAAACGCCCCGGCTCGGCGACCACCACCGCGTCGAACTCCAGCCCCTTCGCCTGACGCGGGTCCAGCAGCACGACCGCCCGGGTCAGATCCGGCTCCTCCCCCGCCACCGCGCCGTCGAGCCGTTCGGCCAGCGCACCGTGCAGGTCCCGCGGCGCGATCACCGCGAGCCGCCCCTCGGCGGGAGCCAGCTCCGCGACGGCCTTCTCCACGGCGCCGGGCAGGTCCGGGCTCTCCCGCACCAGCGGGCGTACGCCCGTCGACCGCACCGAACTCGGCGGCTCGAAGTCCGCGTGCTCGGCACGGAGAACCGCCGCGGCGACCTCCATGATCTCGGACGGCGTACGGTAGTTGACCGCGAGGCGGGTGTGCTCCCAGCGGTCCTCGACATAGGGGTGGAGGATGTCCGACCAGGAGCCGACGCCCGCCGCCTCGGCCGTCTGGGCCGGGTCCCCGACCAGCGTCATCGACCGCGTCGGAGTGCGCCGCATCAGCAGCCGCCAGGCCATCGGCGACAACTCCTGCGCCTCGTCGACGATGATGTGCCCGAACGCCCAGGTCCGGTCGGCGGCGGCCCGTTCCGCGGCACTGCGGTGATCGTCCTCCTCGTGGCGCTCGGCCATCCGTTCGGCGTCGATGATGTCGTGCGCCGACAAGACCTCCGCGTCCTCGACGTCCATGTCCTCGAATTCGTACGTCCTGGACGCGTAGGAGACGTCCAGGACTCCCTGCGCGTAGGCGACCTGCCGGTCCCGTTCCTGCTCGGCGGCGGCGCGCGTCATCCGGTCGTCCTCGCCGAGGAGTTCGGCGGCCTCGTCGAGGAGGGGGACGTCGGAGGTCGTCCAGGCCCGGGTCACCGGACGGCGGACGGCCGCCGCGTCCGCCGCGGTGAGGTACGCGTCGGGCTCGGCGAGGAAGTCCGCGACGAGGCGCCGCGGGGTGACGCGCGGCCACAACTGGTCGATGGCGGCCCAGACCTCGGGGTTCTCGGCGAGATCGTCGCGGATCTGGGTGATGTCACTGGGGTCGAGCAGGTTCGTGCCGTCGAAGGGGTCCGTACCGATCCGCTCGGCGAGCATGTCGGTGAGGGTGTTGAAGATGTGGCCCTCGAAGTGTTCGCGGGCCACGTTGTGCGGCAGCCGCGCCTCACGGGTGCGGTCGCGGGCGACGCCCACGAGGCCGGCGTCGAGCATCAGGATGTCCCGGTCGTGCTCGATGGCGATCACCGGGTCGGGCAGCGCCTGACGGTCGCGTACGACGGCGGCGAGGACGTCGGCCATGTCGGCGCGGCCCTTCACGGCGGCGGCCTCGGGGGTGTCGGAGGCGGTCGCCCGTACGCCGGGGAACAGCTCACCGACGGTCGCCAGCAGGACGCCCGTCTCGCCGAGCGAGGGCAGCACCTCTCCGATGTAGCCGAGGAAGGCGGGGTTCGGGCCGACGATCAGAACGGCCCGCTTGGCGAGCAGCTCCCGGTGTTCGTAGAGGAGGTACGCCGCCCGGTGCAGCGCGACGGCCGTCTTGCCGGTGCCGGGGCCGCCCTCCACCACCAGGATGCCGCGGTGCGGGGCGCGGATGATGCGGTCCTGCTCGGCCTGGATGGTCTGCACGATGTCGCTCATGCGGCCGGTGCGCGCGGAGTTGAGCGCGGAGAGCAGCACGGCGTCACCGGTCGGGTCCTCGTGGCCCGTGCGCAGCCGGTCCCCCAGGTCGAGGATCTCGTCGTGCAGAGCGGTGACGGTACGGCCTTCGGTGGTGATGTGCCGACGGCGGCGCAGGCCCATGGGGGTGTGGCCGGTGGCGAGGTAGAAGGGGCGGGCGACCGGGGCCCGCCAGTCGACCAGGATCGGGGTGTGCTCGGCGTCGTCGGCACGGATGCCGATACGGCCGATGTGGTGGGTGAGGCCGGAGGGGTCGGCGAGGTCGATTCGGCCGAAGCAGAGTGAGCCGTCCACCGCGTTCAGCGCGGCGAGCAGGCCGGAGCGTTCGGCGACCAGAACGTCCCTTTCGAGACGGGCCTGCATGGGGGTGCTGCCCTGCGCGAGGGCGTCGGTCACCGAGGCCTCGGTGCCGCCGCGCAACGCGTCGACGCGCGCATACAGGCCGTTGATGAATTCCTGCTCGCGGCGCAATTCATCGTCCGGCAATCCATTGGACGAGTTTGTGCCTGTGCCTGTCTCTGTTCCTGTCTCTGTCTCTGCGTCTGTGTTCGAGGCCCTGTTTGACAATTCCGCTCCCGGCCGGATATACTGTGCACAGTGAACTTCTCCGTGACTTGCTTTAGCCAAGTCGCGAACCATTCAATATACGCAAAGAAATCCCCCGCAAGCAATTGCTTGCGGGGGATTTCTTTATTCCGTCCGTAAGAGTCCGCCCGTGACCCTTAGAGCACGTCCGCCAGCTCCTCCAGGAGCCGCCGCTTGGGGCGGGCGCCCACCATCGACTTCACCGGCTGCCCGTCGCGGAACACGATGAGCGTGGGCATCGACAGCACCCCGTACGCGTTCGTGGTCTCCGGGTTCGTGTCCACGTCCAGCTGCACCACCTTGAGCCGGTCGCCCTCCTCGGCGGCGACGGCGCTCAGCACCGGCGCGATCTGCCGGCACGGCGGGCACCAGTCCGCGGTGAACTCCACCAGCACGGGCAGCTCCGCCCCGAGCACCTCCGCCTCGAAACTGCCGTCCGTCACCTCGGCCACACCCACTGCCTTGATCATCCCGTCCGCCCTCCCAGTTCGCATACGGGTTCCGGGCCGCCCGGAACCACCGCCTCGGACGCCAGCTCGTCCATCGCCCGCTCGGCGCGCGCCAACTGCCCGCCGACCTGGTCGCGTACCGACCGCAGCTCGTCGATCAGCGCGTCGAGCTCGCCCAGCTTGCGCCGGTACACGGCGAGCGAGGCCGGGCAGGCGTCGCCCTGCGGGTGGCCGGCCCGCAGACACTCCACGAAGGGCCGCGTCTCCTCCAGGTCGAACCCGAAGTCCTGCAGCGTTCTGATCTGCCGCAGCAGCTTCAGATCGTCCTCGTCGTACGTCCGGTACCCGTTGCTCCCGCGTCGCGCGGGCAGCAGCCCCCGCGACTCGTAGTACCTGAGCGTGCGCGTGGTGGTCTTGGCCCGCTCCGCCAGCTCGCCGATTCGCATGCCGTGACGGTAATGCTTGACGCCGACGTCAAGGCAAGAAGCCCAGGTCGGGGCGTGGGTCCGATGGGTACTTGTCACGCCGTTCCCCGCGCCCCTGAAAACAAAGGATTGCGCCGTTCCCCGCGCCCCTGAAAAGCGGGGCTGCGCCCCGTCGGGGCCCTCAGGGGCGCGGGGAACGGCGCGAGCAACCCCCACCGGGCGCACGATGCACACGGCCCGTAAAAACCGCCGGCGGCCGACCAGGCGGGTGAACCTGGTCGGCCGCCGGCGGCCGGGGGAGGAAATGGCTCGTTACGGAACGTGCGGCTACGCCTTCGCCAGCGCCTTGTCGCCGGACCCCGGCTGCTCCGGCACATCGGCCGACCCGGGCGACCCGGGCGACTCGTCACCGTCGGCACGACCTCCGTGGCCGTCGTCCAGCAACGTCGTCTCGTCGAAGGGGATCCGCCCCGCGAGCACCTCGTCGACCCGAGGCCGGTCGATCTCCTTGGTCCACGTACCGATCAGGACCGTCGCCACCGCGTTGCCCGCGAAGTTCGTCAGGGCGCGCGCCTCGCTCATGAAGCGGTCGATGCCGACGATCAGGCCGATGCCGTCCACCAGCGCCGGCTTGTGTGACGCGAGACCGCCCGCCAGGGTGGCCAGCCCCGCCCCGGTGACCCCCGCCGCGCCCTTGGAGGCGACGAGCAGGAAGAGGAGCAGCGGGATCTGCTCACCGATCGACATCGGCGTACCCATGGCGTCGGCGATGAACAGCGAGGCCATGGTCATGTAGATCATGGTGCCGTCGAGGTTGAAGGAGTAGCCGGTCGGGACGGTGATGCCGACCACCGGCTTGCTGACACCCAGGTGCTCCATCTTCGCGATGAGCCGCGGCAGCGCGGACTCGGAGGAAGAGGTGGAGAGGATGAGCAGGAACTCGCGGCCCAGATACTTGAACAGCGAGAAGATGTTCAGGCCCGCCACGATCCGCAGCATCGCGCCGAGCACGATGAAGACGAAGAGGAAACAGGTGACGTAGAAACCGAGCATCAGGACGGCGAGGCTCTTGAGCGCGTCCACACCCGCCGAGCCGGTGACCGCCGCCATCGCGCCGAACGCACCGATGGGCGCCGCCCACATCACCATGGCGAGGATGCGGAAGACGAGACGCTGGATGTGCTCGATGCCCCGCAGGACCGGCGTACCGGCAGAGCCCATGGCCTGCAGCGCGAACCCGGCGAGCAGCGCGACCAGCAGGGTCTGCAGGACCTCGCCGCCGGTGAACGCGGAGACGATCGTGGTGGGAATGATCCCGAGCAGGAACTCCTCGGTGTTCTTGGCCTCGACGACCTGCCCCTGGCCGGCGTCCTTGATGGCGTCGGTCACCGCGAGGCCCGTACCGGGCTCCAGGATGTTGCCGACGACCAGGCCGATGGCCAGCGCGACGAACGACATGACCACGAAGTAGCCGAGCGCGATGCCACCCACCGCGCCGACCTTGGCGGCCTTGCGTACCGAGCCGATGCCCAGGACGATCGTGCAGAAGATGATCGGCGAGATCATCATCTTGATCAGGTTCACGAAGCCGGTACCGATCGGCTTCAGCTCGACGGCGAAGTCGGGGGCGATCAGACCCACGGCGATACCGGCGGCCACCGCGGCGATCACCGCGATGTAGAGATAGTGCGTGCGGTCCCGCTTGGCTGCGGGAGCGGCAGGTGCCGTATCGGGTGTGCTGGTCACGGCTGCCCTCCTTGACGACGTCGTCGGCATCATCCGGCGTGCGGCTCACGTCCGGGGGTTGTCGGTGACTATCTCGTAGCGTGTGAGGGCGGTCACCCTTCCGTTCATTACGTTCACGCATTTCCGGCCAGGCAGACTGTTTCCATGCGCCTCCCCCGAGCCCCACGTCCTCGCAGCCTGGCCGGCCAGCTCTTCGCCATGCAGGCCGTGCTCGTCGCCGTCGTGGTCGCGGGCTGCGCGCTCTTCACGTACATCAGCGACCGCAGCCAGGCCGAGGACGCGGCGGGCCGCCAGGCCATGGGGGTGGCGCGCTCGGTCGCGGACTCTCCTTCCGTACGGGAGGCCATCCGCACGGCGAACCCGACGAGAACGCTCCAGCCGTACGCGCTGGCGGTGCAGCGCGGCGCACAGGTCGACTTCGTCACGATCATGAACCCCGAGGGCATCCGCTGGACCCACCCCAACGAGGAGCTCATCGGCAAGCACTTCCTGGGGCACACGGACCGTGCGCTGCTGGGCCAGTCCTTCACCGAGACGTACACCGGGACGCTCGGCGAGTCCGTGCGGGCGGTCACTCCGATCCATGACGGTGGCCGGATCGTCGGTCTTGTCAGTGCGGGGATAAAGGTCGACGAGATCAGTCAGCGGGTCGAGGGGCAGGTCAAGGCGCTGTTCGGGGTGGCCGCCGCCGCTCTGGCCCTGGGCGCGGTCGGTACGTACGTGATAAACGCCCGGCTGCGCCGCTCCACCCACGGGATGAACGCGGCCGAGCTGAGCCGCATGCACGACTACCACGAGGCCGCGCTGCACGCGGTGCGCGAGGGACTGCTGATGCTGGACGGGCAGTACCGGGTGGCGCTGATCAACGACGGCGGGCGCGAGCTGCTGGGGGTGGGCGGTGACGTCGTGGGTCATTCGGTGGCGGAGCTGGAACTGCCGGCTCCGCTGACGGGGGCGCTGCTGTCGGGTGAGCCCCGGGTGGACGAGGTGTATCTCACCGAGTCGCGGGTGCTCGTCATGAACACCTCGCCGGTGTCGGGCGGCGAACGCCGGGGCACGGTCGTGACCCTGCGCGATGTCACCGAGCTGCAGTCCCTGATGGGTGAGCTGGACTCCGAGCGGGGCTTCACGACGGCGTTGCGCTCACAGGCCCACGAGGCCGCGAACCGGCTCCACACGGTCGTCTCGCTGATCGAGCTGGGGCGGGCCGAGGAGGCGGTCGGCTTCGCCACGTCCGAGCTGGAACTGGCGCAGGCCCTGACCGACCAGGTCGTGGCGGCGGTCAGCGAGCCGGTCCTGGCCGCGCTGCTGCTGGGCAAGACGGCGCAGGCGAACGAGCGCGGTGTCGAGCTGGTGGTCTCCGAGGACAGCAGCATCGACGACGGCCTGCTCCCGGCCTCCCTCACCGCCCGTGACCTGGTGACGGTCCTGGGCAATCTGATCGACAACGCCGTGGACGCGGCGCAGGGCTCGGTGGGCGCCCGGGTCACCGTCACCGCGCTCGCGGACACGGAGGGCCTTGTCCTGCGGGTCACCGACACCGGGGCGGGGGTGGACCCGGCCCACACGGAGGAGGTCTTCCAGCGCGGCTGGTCCACGAAGCCGTCGGGTCCCGGTGGACGCGGGCTCGGCCTCGCCCTCGTACGGCAGGCGGTGACCCGGCACGACGGCACCCTGACCGTGACGGCGGCCCACGGAGGGGGAGCGTCCTTCGAGGTACGGCTGCCGCTGCCGCCCGCGATGCCGGAGATGGCTCCGAAAGGGACTAAGGTCCACGCCGAACCCGCACCCGACACCGAGCCGCCCCCGAGGGACACGGGGAACGGCACACTCCCTCGCCCCCCAGAAGCGCAAGGAACCGCGCGACCAACCCCCACCAACCCGCTACCGGAACCCGAACCCGAGCCATCCAGGGACGCGGGGAACGGCGCACTCCTCCGCCCCCCAGAGGCGCGAGGAACGACACACCCAACCCCCACCAACCCGCACCCGGAACCCGGACCCGAGCCCTCCAGGGGCGCGGGGAACGGCGCAGTCCTTCGCCCTTCAGGGGCGCGAGGAACCGCGCGACCAGCCCCCACCAACCCGCACCCCGAACCCGAGGCCGGGACCGGGACCGAGGCCGCACCCGAGCCCGGGACTGACCCCGTGTCAGGGGCAAGGATCCACCCCGCGCCGACGTCGCACGGAGGCACCGTATGAGCACGCCTTCCCCCGGGCAGGACATCCGCGTCCTGGTCGTCGAGGACGACCCCGTCGCGGCGGACGCGCATGTCCTGTACGTGGGGCGGGTGCCCGGATTCACCGCGGTCGGCAAGGCGCACACGGGTGCGGAGGCCAGACGCGCGCTGGACCGCACGCCCGTGGACCTCCTCCTCCTCGACCTCCACCTCCCGGACGTCCACGGTCTGCAGCTGGCCCGTTCGCTGCGGGCCGCCGGCTACCACGCGGACGTGATCGCGGTGACGTCCGCGCGCGACCTCACGGTCGTACGGGAGGGCGTGTCGCTCGGGGTCGTGCAGTACGTGCTCAAACCCTTCACCTTCGCCACCCTGCGGGACCGGCTCATCCGTTACGCCGAGTTCCACGCCGCGGCCGGCGAGGCCAGCGGCCAGGACGAGGTCGACCGGGCCCTCGCCACTCTCAGGGCGCCCGGACCGGCCGCCCTGCCGAAAGGCCTGAGCGCGCCCACCCTGGAGAAGGTCACCCGGGCGCTGCGCGACCGCGCCGAGGGACTGACCGCGACCGGCGTGGCGGAGGCGGTCGGCATCTCGCGGATCACGGCCCGGCGGTATCTGGAGCATCTGGTGGACGCGGGACGCGCCGGGCGGAGCCCTCAGTACGGACAGGTGGGCCGGCCGGAGCTGCAGTACCGGTGGGTGAAGGGGTAGGCGGCGGACCCGTACCCGCACCCGTACCCGCGGCCACGGCCGAACAATCAGGCCATATGCGGGACTACACGGCGCTACGGGACCACGACGGGCCGCGACAGGGCACGATGAGACACGACCGTAACGGAGCAGTCGCGCAAGGTCATTGACCTGGCATGACCACTGCTCTTACGTTCGGGCCATCGAACAACGGCCACAAAGACGTCGGCCGGCAGGAGGTCGTACCCGTGCGTCCCACCCCCACTCCGCTCCTTCTCGCGACCCTGCTCACCGCCACCGCGCTCACCGCCTGCGGCAGCGGTTCCGGCAGCGATCCGGACACCGTGGAGATCTCCTACAAACAGTCGACGGACAGCTCGGTCCGCGTCATGGACGAGTACCTCGCGGACATCAAGACGCAGTTCGAGAAGGCCAACCCGGGCAAGACGGTCAAGCTGGTCCCGATCAAGGCCCCGGACTCGGAGTACTACACCAAGCTCCAGCAGATGCTCCGCTCCCCCAAGACCGCGCCTGACCTGGTCTACGAGGACACGTTCCTCATCAACTCCGACATCACGAGCGGCTACCTCGAACCCCTGGACACGTACCTCGACCAGTGGGACGACTGGGGCCAGTTCATGGACACGGCGAAGTCGGCGGCGCAGGCGGAGGACGGGAAGACGTACGGCGTCCCGGACGGCACCGACACCCGGGGCCTCTGGTTCGACAAGGGCATCTTCGCGGAGGCCGGTCTGCCCGCCGACTGGCAGCCGAGGAACTGGGACGACATCCTCGACGCGGCCCGCACGATCAAGGAGAAGGTCCCCGACGTCACGCCCATGAACGTGTACACGGGCAAGCCCGCGGGCGAGGCGGCCACCATGCAGGGCTTCGAGATGCTCCTGTACGGGACGGCCACCGGCGCCACCGAGAGTCCGCTGTACGACACGGCGTCCAAGAAGTGGATCACGGGCAGTCAGGGGTTCAAGGACTCGCTTGAGTTCGTCGAGACGGTCTTCAAGGAGAAGCTCGGCCCGGACGTCTCGGACGCCCTCGACCCCAACTTCGCGACCAGCGTCCGCGGTGAGCTCCTCCCCGAAGGCAAGCTCGGCATCAACCTCGACGGCTCCTGGCTCCCGCAGGACTGGCTGAAGGGCAGCGGCCACGAGTGGCCCGAGTGGTCGAAGAAGCTGGGGCTCGCCTACATGCCCACGCAGGAAGGACAGTCACCCGGGAAGGTGAGCATGTCGGGCGGCTGGACCTGGGCCGTCCCGAGCAAGGCGGCCAACCCCGACCTGGCCTTCGAGTTCATCAAGACGATGCAGACGAAGGCGAACGCCCAGAAGTGGTACATCGCCAACTCCGGTATCGCGGTGCGCACGGACGTGGCCGAGGACCCGGCGTACGCGAAGGCGCAGCCCGGCATCGAGTTCTTCACCGGTCTGGTGGCGAACACGCACTACCGCCCGGCCTACCCCGCGTATCCGAAGGTCTCCACGGCCATCCAGGAGGCCATGGAGGGCGTGACGACGGGCGACAGCTCGGTCGCGGAGGCGGCCAGTGGGTACGACGAGGAACTGAAGTCGGTCACGGACAACCAGGTCATCAAGAAGTGAGCAGTGCGGACCGAACACCGCAGAACAAGACGCCGCAGAACAAGACACCGCAGAACAAGACGCCGCAAGACAAGAAGTGAGCACAGTGTGGTCGTAAGTCAGCGGGGAGCCGGTCCCGGTGAGCGCGCGGTGGTCCTGAAGGAGAGCGGGAACAACCGCGCTCCGCGCCTGCGCACCCTCACCCGGGCCCTCCCCGTCACCCCCGCCCTCGTCATCCTCGTCCTGTTCCTGGCCGGGCCGATCGCGTACTGCGCCTACATCGCCTTCACCGATCTGCAGCTCACCGGCCAGGCCGAGTCGTCCTTCACCGGTTTCGACAACTTCCGTACGGCCTTCAAGGACGACGCATTCCTCAACGCCGTATGGCTGACGCTCGTCTTCACGTTCCTCAGCTCGATCGTCGGCCAGAACACGCTGGGCCTGGCCCTGGCCGCGCTGATGCAGCGCGCGTCGAAGCCGGTCCGTACGGTCACCGGCGGGATCGTCGTCACGGCCTGGGTGCTCCCCGAGGTCGTGGCCGGCTTCCTCCTGTACGCCTTCTTCCGCCGCGAGGGCACGCTGAACGCGATCCTCGACTGGCTGCGTCTGCCGTCCCAGAACTGGCTGTTCACGCTGCCGATCCTGGCGGTGTCGTTCGCGAACATGTGGCGCGGCACGGCCTTCTCGATGCTGGTCTACTCGGCCGCCCTGAACGAGATCCCGAAGGAGATCACCGAGGCCGCGGAGGTGGACGGCGCGGGCGGCTGGCGCCGGATGTGGCACATCACGCTGCCGATGATCCGCCGGTCCATCGGCACGAATCTGATGCTCAACACCCTCCAGACCCTGTCGGTGTTCGGTCTGATCTGGGTGATGACGCGAGGCGGCCCGGGAAACCGCAGCCAGACCCTCCCGCTCTTCATGTACGAGCAGGCCTTCCAGAAGAGCATGATCGGCTACGGGACCGCCGTCGCCCTCCTCCTGCTGGTGGTCGGCTCCCTCTTCTCCCTGGTCTATCTGCGACTGCTGCGGACGGAGGTCTGAGATGGCCGCGCGTACGACCCTCAACACCCGCCGTGCCAACCGGCGTTACGCCGCCGACGCGAGCCTTCTGTTCGTCGCGGCCGCTTTCGTCCTGCCGCTGGCCTGGGTGATCCTGTCCTCCCTCGATGCGCACGCCGGGCTGAAGGTGAAACTGCCCGACGGGCTCACGCTCGACAACTTCGACGCGGTCCTGAAGCCTGACATCACGTTCACCCCGCTGCTCAACAGCCTGATCCTGTGCGGTGGCGCGACCCTGCTGACGGTGGTCTGCGCGGCGCTGGCCGCGTATCCGCTCTCGCGTTTCCGGTCCCGGCTGAACCGCCCGTTCCTCCTCACGATCATCTTCGCGACGAGCCTGCCGATCACGGCGATCATGGTTCCGGTGTACGCGCTGTTCGTCCAGGTGAACCTGATCGACACCATGCAGGGCACGATCTTCTTCTTCACCGCGTCCCAACTGCCGTTCGCCATCTGGCTGATGAAGAACTTCATGGACGGCGTACCGAAGGAGCTGGAGGAGGCGGCCTGGACGGACGGGGCGTCGTCGTTCCAGTCGCTGCTGCGCGTCGTGCTGCCGCTGATGGGTCCGGGGATCGCGGTGGTGACCGTCTTCTCGTTCGTGGCGATGTGGGGGAACTTCTTCGTCCCGTTCATGCTGCTGCTCTCGCCGGAGCAGATGCCGGCGTCGGTGAGCATCAACGACTTCTTCGGCAACCGCGGGACGGTGGTGTACGGACAGCTGGCCGCGTTCTCGATCATCTACTCGACACCGGTGATCCTGCTGTACGTGCTGGTGGCGCGGCGCCTGGGCGGCGGGTTCGCGCTGGGCGGGGCGGTCAAGGGCTGACCGCCCCGCCCAGACCCTGACCCGGGGGGGGTCAGCTGGTCGTCACGGCTGTGTCGTCGATGACGAAGCTGGTCTGCAGTGAGGTGTCCTCCACGCCGCTGAACTTCAGGGCGACGGTGGAGCCTGCGTACGAGGACAGGTCGAAGGTCTTCTGGACGTACCCCGTGGCCTTGTTGAGGTTGGAGTAGGTGGCCAGGGTGGTGGAGCCCGCGGTGACGGTGAGCTTGTCGTAGGCGGTGCTGGTGCTCGTCTCCGCGGTGTCGATGTGCAGCCAGAAGGTGAAGCTGGCCTTGCAGCCGCTGGGCACGGTCACCGACTGGGACAGCGTGTCGGTGTGCGTGGAGCCGTACCCGTCGAGCCAGGCCTTGTACGAGCCGCCGTGGGCCGCCTGGTCGGTGTCGTCGGTGATGACACCGCTGGTCGCGGTCCAGGTGGTGCTGCCGGACTCGAAGCCGGCGTTGCCGAGCAGTTGCGCCGAGGTGCAGGTACCGCCGCCGGTGGAACTGACGGTCCAGGTGAAGGACGCCGTGCCACTCGCGCCGGTGCTGTCGGTGACGGTGACCGTGGTGCTGTAGGTCCCGGCGGCGGTGGGTGTGCCGGTGATCGCTCCGGTGGAGCCGCTGATCGACAGGCCGGTGGGCAGCCCGGTGGCGGCGTAGGACAGTGAGCCGCTGTTGGTGCTGCCGGCCGAGATCTGGAGGCTGACCGCTGTGCCCACGGTGGAGGACTGGCTGCCCGGGTTGGTGACGGTGACGCCGCCGGTCGGCGGGGTGACGTGGCTGCCCACGTTGATCCCGGCGAAGGCGTTCGCGACGCCCGCGTACTGGGTCGAGCCGGCGCCGTACAGAGACGTCGCCGCGCTCAGGGCGGCGGTACGGGCGCCCGCGTAGTTCGTCGTCGACGTCATGTACGTCGTCAGCGCCTTGTACCAGATCTGCAGGGCGGCGGCGCGGCCGATGCCCGCGACGGCGACGCCGTCGGAGGTCGGGCTGTTGTAGCTGACGCCGTTGATGACCTTGCTGCCGCTGCCCTCGGAGAGCAGGTAGAACATGTGGTTCGCGGGGCCCGAGGAGTAGTGCACGTCGAGGTTGCCGATGCCGGAGTACCAGCTGTCGGAGGAGCCGCCGTCCTTGTCGGGCTCGTCCATGTAGCGCAGCGGGGTGCCGTCGCCGTTGATGTCGATCTCTTCGCCGATGAGGTAGTCGCCGACGTCGTTGGAGTTGGCGGCGTAGAACTCGACGCCGGTGCCGAAGACGTCGGAGGTCGCCTCGTTCAACCCGCCCGACTCGCCTGTGTAGTTGAGGTTCGCGGTGTTGGAGGTGACACCGTGGCTCATCTCATGGCCGGCCACGTCGAGCGAGGTCAGCGCGTGGGTGCCGCTGGTGCCGTCGCCGTACGTCATGCAGAAGCAGTCGTCGTCCCAGAAGGCGTTGACGTACGCCGAGCTGTAGTGGACCCGGGAGTAGGCGGCGACGCCGTCGTTCTTGATGCCGCTGCGCCCGAACGTGTTCTTGTAGAAGTCCCAGGTCGTCTGGGCGCCGTAGGCGGCGTCCACGCCGGCGGTCTGGGTGTTGGAGCCGGACCCGGTGCCCCACACGTCGTCGGCGTCGGTCATCAGGGTGCCGGTGCCGGAGGTGCCGTTGTTGAGCGAGTACGTCTTGTGGCCGCCGCGGGTGGTGTCGTACAGCTGGTACGTCGATCCGGACAGCGTGGTGCTCAGTGCGACCGTGCCGCTGTACTGGCTGTTGCCGGTGCCGGTCTTGACGTCCTGGAACTCGTGGAGCTTCGCCCCCGTGCCCGCGTCGGTGATGACGTGCAGTCTGCTGGGCGTGCCGTCGTCCTGGAGACCGCCGACGACCGTCTCCCAGGCGAGCTTGGGGGTGCCGTCGCCGGCCCAGATCACCTTGCGGGCGCTGTCGGCGGTGGGGTCCTGGGCGTCGAGCGCCTTGGCTGCCTTGAGGGCCTTGGTCTCGGCGGCCGACTTGGTGTAGGTCGCGGTGACGGAGGAGACCTTGAGGGTCCGCTTCCCGGCGAAGGTGGTGCTCACCGTTCCGGTGGCCACGGAGGCGGGCGGGGTGTGCACGACCAGGTCGCCGCCGAGGACCGGGAGCCCGGCCCAGGTGCGCTCGTAGCGGGTGTGGAGCGTGCCGTCGTTGTCCTTGACGACGTCCTTGACGAGCAGCTTCTCCTTGGCACCGAGGCCCAGGGAGTCGGCGGTCGCGCCGGTCTTCTTCGCCGCGCTCCTGATCAGCGCGGTGCGCTGGGCCGGGGTCAGCTCGGCCGTGAGGCCCCCGGCGCGTACGGGGCTCGGGTGGGGGGCGGTGGGCTCGGCGGACGCGGGGACTGTCTGTATACCGACGGCCAGGAGGGCGGCGGTGGCCACCAGGGCTCCGGCCGTGGCCGCCTGGCGGGGGATTCGTCTCACTCGTACTCCTACTGCGACGGCCGCGGATCGGCGGCCGGTGACAGCCCGGACAGACGGGATGTGCTGTCCGGGACGAGCTGAGCAGGGGGTGCGGGACCGTGACCGCGGGCAGGCTGTGGGGGAAAGCCGGGGGTCGCGGCTGGGGAAGAATGGCACCGTTGACCTATACATGTCAGTACTCGCCGGATGATCCGAGGGTTATCCCTCTGGGACCCTCAGCGGGCCTGTGCGGCCCCTGTGCTGACACTGTGCGGCCGGCGGCCGTCACCGTCCGCGGACACTCCCCTGTACCGAATGGTTCACGCCGCGCGTTTCCGGGGCCCCGTGCCGCCGCCGCCCACGCCAGGGCGTGCACGAGGGGGCGGGGCCCGCCATCACCCGCTTTCGACCCGCCCACCGGAAGCCCGCGCTCCGCCGTCGGCGCGCCCTTGTCGCATATGCCCGTCGACGCTGCTCATGGCGCATGCCGGAGCCACCCGGCGCCCACGCCCCACGAGCGCCCGCCCGCGCGCGCACCGCGGTCCGAGCACGTCGGTCCACGCCTGCGTTCCCTGGACAACTGTCCGAAACAGTAGGTTCGCACAATCCGTGAGCCTGGCCGAACAGACCGTAGTCACCGCAGCCCCGCGCCCATACGTTGTGCCCGTGCACCAACAGTCGGCCCCGCAGCCCACCCCGCCCTTCGACGCCCCGGCCGCCCGAGAACTGCGTATCGCCCTCGGCATGGGTCCCGAGCATGTCGCGTACGGGATACGGACCTCGTTCGGGCTGCCCCATGTGACGCCCGACCTGGTCGACGCCTGGGAACGGGACCTGATCACCCCCGGCAACAGTGAACTCATAGCCCTCGCGGGCGTGTTGTGGTGCTCACCCAGCGAACTCATCGGCGCGCCCCGGACGTTGCGCGAGCACCGGATCGCACGCGGTCTGCCGGCCGAGGACGTCGCGCGTGCCGTGGGGCTCGAACTCCTCGCGTACGTACGGATGGAGGAGGCGGACGAGTGGCGCGGCAGCGAGCGGCAGTCGACGGCGCTCGCCCGGGTGCTCGACCTCTCGCCGGCGGACCATGTCACGGTCACCGGACGCGAGCCGAAGCTGGCGATGATGCTGCGCGGCGCGGTGACGACACGCTGGCAGGCGTACGTCCGCCCGGTGGGCAAGCTGCTGACGCTGGAGCGGCGGATCGTGGGGCACGCGCTGCGGGCGATGCACACCGAGTACCAGGGGCGGATGGTGCCGACCCTGAGCTGGGGCGGCGGCACGGCGGCGGCCGAGGCCGACGACGCGGGCCGCGACTTCCTGGACCGGATCGTCGACCGCTTCTGGACGACGATCCGGCGCGACGCCGAAAGGTACAGCGACGGCTGAGGGCTCCCGGCGGCGGGCGGCCCTGGAAGGCGGCGGGCGGTCCTAGAAAACCGACTCCGCCTCGTCCATCCGGTCCTTCGGGACCGTCTTCAGCTCGGTGACCGCCTCGGCCAGCGGGACCATCACGACGTCCGTGCCGCGCAGCGCCGTCATCCGGCCGAACTCACCGCGGTGCGCCGCCTCCACCGCGTGCCAGCCGAAACGCGTCGCGAGCACCCGGTCGTACGCGGTCGGCGTGCCGCCGCGCTGGATGTGGCCGAGAATGACCGGCTTGGCCTCCTTGCCGAGGCGGCGCTCCAGCTCGTACGCCAGCGCCGTCCCGATGCCCTGGAAGCGCTCGTGGCCGAACTGGTCGATCTCGCCGTGGCCGTAGTCCATGCTGCCCTCGACGGGGTGCGCGCCCTCGGCCACACAGATGACCGCGAACTTCTTCCCGCGGGCGAAGCGCTCCTCGACCATCTTGATCAGGTCGGCCGGGTCGAACGGGCGCTCGGGCAGGCAGATGCCGTGGGCGCCGGCGGCCATGCCGGATTCCAGCGCGATCCAGCCGGCGTGGCGGCCCATGACCTCGACGACCATCACCCGCTGATGGGACTCGGCGGTCGTCTTGAGGCGGTCCATCGCCTCCGTGGCGACCCCGACGGCGGTGTCGAACCCGAAGGTGCGGTCCGTCGACGAGATGTCGTTGTCGATCGTCTTGGGGACCCCGACCACGGGCAGGCCCGCGTCCGACAGCATCCGCGCCGCCGTAAGGGTGCCCTCGCCGCCGATCGGGATCAGTACGTCGATACCGAACTCGCGCGCTGTGTCCTGAGCGTTCTCGCAGGCCTCGCGGAGGCGGTCGCGCTGGAGCCGGGAGGAGCCGAGGATGGTGCCGCCACGGGCGAGGATGCCGCTGACGGCGTCCAGGTCGAGGCTTCGGTAGCGCCCTTCCAGCAGTCCCGCGTAGCCGTCCTCGAACCCGACGACCTCGGCGTCGTAGTTGGTGACGGCCCGGTGCACGACCGACCGGATGACGGCGTTCAGTCCCGGACAGTCGCCGCCTGCGGTAAGAACTCCGATACGCATCGTGCTGTGTCTCCTGCTCGCTGTGGGGCCGTGTCTCCTGTGGTACCTGAGAGCCAGTCCGATTGTTTCACGGGCCACAGGGGGCCGCTGTCCGCACCCTTCGCGCCCCGGCGACCGCTGACGCGCCCCCCTCAAGCCCTCGCCAAGCCCTCAAGCCCCCGCCGAGCCCCCCGAGCCCTTCCTTCCGCCCCTCCGGAGCGCCCGTCCGCCCCAGGCCTGACGGGCGCCTTAGCCATGCCCGGAGGTATTGTCAAGAGGGCTCAGCCGACGACGTCGGCTGCGTTTGTACCGACATCGGAGGAAACGGAGAGCACGCGTGACGCGCAGCGTGTACGTGACCGGGATCGACCGAGGTGACGGCCGCCAGGTCATCGAGCTGGGAGTCATGGAGCTCCTGACCCGCCAGGTGGACCGGGTGGGGGTGTTCCGCCCCCTCGTCCACGACGGACCCGACCGGCTCTTCGAGCTGCTGCGCGCCCGCTACCGCCTCGCCCAGGACCCGGCGACGGTCTACGGCATGGACTACCACGAGGCCTCCGCGCTCCAGGCCGACCAGGGCACCGACGAACTGGTCTCGCAGCTCGTCGACCGCTTCCACCTGGTGGCCCGCGACTACGACGTCGTCCTCGTCCTCGGTACGGACTACGCCGACACCCAGTTCCCGGACGAGCTGGCGCTCAACGCCCGCCTGGCGAACGAGTTCGGCGCGTCCGTGATCCCCGTGGTGGGCGGCCGCAAGCAGACCGTGGAGTCGGTGCTCGCGGAGACCCGCAACGCGTTCCGCGCCTACGACGGCCTGGGCTGCGACGTCCTCGCGATGGTGGCGAACCGGGTCGCCCCCGCCGACCGCGGGGACATCCACGAGCTGCTCGACAACCGCCTCCCCGTGCCGTGTTACGTACTGCCGGACGAGCCCGCGCTCTCCGCGCCGACGGTCGCGCAGATCACCCACGCGCTCGGCGGCAAGGTGCTCCTCGGCGACGACGCGGGGCTCGCGCGCGACGCGCTGAACTTCGTCTTCGGCGGCGCGATGCTGCCGAACTTCCTGGGCGCGCTGACCCCGGGCTGTCTGGTCGTCACGCCCGGCGACCGCGCCGACCTCGTGGTGGGCGCCCTCGCCGCGCACAGCGCCGGCACCCCGCCGATAGCGGGCGTGGTGCTCACCCTGAACGAGCGCCCCAGCGACCTCGTCCTCACCCTGGCCGCCCGCCTCGCCCCCGGCACCCCGGTGGTCGCGGTCGAGACCGGGTCCTTCCTCACGGCGTCCGAACTCTTCGCCATGGAGGGCAAGTTGAATGCGGCCACGCCCCGCAAGGCGGAGACGGCGCTGGGCCTCTTCGAGCGGTACGTGGACACCGGCGGCCTCCTCAAGCGCGTCTCGGCGACCAGCAGCGGCCGCGTCACGCCGATGATGTTCGAGCACACGCTCCTGGAGCAGGCCCGCTCCAGCAAGCGGCGCGTCGTGCTGCCCGAGGGCACCGAGCCGCGCGTCCTGCACGCCGCCGAGGTGCTGCTGCGCCGCGGTGTCTGCGACCTCACCCTGCTGGGCCCCGTCGACCAGATCCGCAAGAAGGCCGCCGACCTCGGCATCGACCTCGGCGCCGCCCAGCTGATCGACCCGCAGACCTCCGAGCTGCGCGACCGGTTCGCCGAGCGGTACGCCCAGCTCCGGGCCCACAAGGGCGTCTCCGTCGAGCTGGCGTACGACGTCGTCTCGGACGTGAACTACTTCGGCACGCTGATGGTCCAGGAGGGCCTCGCCGACGGCATGGTCTCGGGGTCGGTGCACTCCACGGCGGCCACCATCCGGCCGGCCTTCGAGATCATCAAGACCAAGCCGGAGGCGTCCATCGTCTCCTCGGTCTTCTTCATGTGCCTCGCCGACAAGGTGCTCGTGTACGGCGACTGCGCGGTCAACCCCGACCCGAACGCCGAGCAGTTGGCCGACATCGCCATCCAGGCCGCCGCCACCGCCGAGCAGTTCGGGGTCGAGCCGCGGATCGCGATGCTCTCGTACTCGACCGGCACGTCCGGCTCGGGCGCGGACGTCGACAAGGTGCGCACGGCCACCGAGCTGGTCCGCTCGCGGCGCGCCGATCTGAGCGTCGAGGGGCCGATCCAGTACGACGCGGCCGTCGAGCCGTCCGTCGCGGCGACCAAGCTGCCGGGGTCGAAGGTCGCCGGGCAGGCGTCCGTGCTGATCTTCCCGGACCTCAACACCGGCAACAACACGTACAAGGCCGTGCAGCGGTCGGCCGGCGCGATCGCCGTCGGACCGGTCCTCCAGGGCCTGCGCAAGCCGGTCAACGACCTGTCCCGGGGCGCGCTCGTCGGGGACATCGTGAACACGGTCGCCATCACCGCGATCCAGGCCCAGGCACAGCCCCCGGCCGGCGCGGTGCACGGAGACCCCTCCCCCGACGCCACCCAGACCGCGACCTCGACCCCGACCCCGATCCCGAAGGCTTCCGCCCAGTGAGTGCCAACCGTGTCCGTGTCCTCGTCCTCAACTCCGGCTCCTCCTCGCTGAAGTACCAGCTGCTCGACATGAGCGACGGCAGCCGGCTGGCCGCGGGCCTCGTCGAGCGCATCGGCGAGGAGACCTCCAGGCTCAAGCACTCCCCGCTGGCCGCGGGCGGTGAGGCCCGCGAGAGCGACGGACGGATCGCCGACCACGAGGCCGCGCTGAAGGCCGTCGCCGAGGAGCTGTCCCGCGACGGGCTCGGTCTCGACTCCCCCGAACTGGCCGCGATCGGCCACCGGGTCGTGCACGGCGGCCGGAAGTTCACCCGGCCGACCGTCGTCGACGACGCGGCCCTCGCCGAGATCGAGCGCCTCATCCCGGTGGCACCGCTGCACAACCCGGCCAACCTCACCGGCATCCGTACCGCGCGGGCACTGCGCCCGGACCTCCCCCAGGTCGCCGTCTTCGACACGGCGTTCCACACGACGATGCCGGAGTCCGCGGCCCGCTACGCCATCGACGTGAAGACCGCCGACGAACACCGCATCCGCCGGTACGGCTTTCACGGCACCTCGCACGCGTACGTGTCCCGCGAGACGGCCCGGCTGCTGGGCCGGGCCCCGGAGGACGTGAACGTCATCGTGCTGCACCTGGGCAACGGCGCCTCGGCCTCCGCGGTCGAGAAGGGCCGGTGCGTGGACACCTCCATGGGGCTCACGCCCTTGGAGGGGCTCGTGATGGGTACGCGCTCCGGAGACGTGGATCCGGCGGTCATCTTCCATTTGACGCGTGTTGGCGAAATGTCCACGGACGAGATCGACACTCTGCTCAACAAGAAGAGCGGTCTGCTCGGACTGTGCGGTGACAACGACATGCGCGAGATCCGCCGCCGTATCGACGAGGGCGGCGAGGACGCCGCACCGGCACAGCTCGCCTTCGACATCTACATACACCGCCTCAAGAAGTACATCGGCGCCTATTACGCGGTACTGGGCCAAGTCGACGCGGTCGTCTTCACCGCCGGCGTCGGCGAGAACGCGGCCCCGGTGCGCGAGGCCGCGATCGCGGGCCTGGACTCGCTGGGCCTGGCCGTCGACGGCGACCTGAACTCCGTACGGTCCGACGCGGCGCGGCTGATCTCGCCCGAGGGCGCGCGGGTCGCGGTGGCCGTCGTGCCGACCGACGAGGAACTGGAGATCGCGAACCAGACGTACGCGCTCGTGGGGGACGGGCACGCCGGGGCCGCCTGAGAGAGCCTCTGAAACATTGGAAAGTCAGCCGGAAGAACAAGAGAACAACCGGAAGAACAACGGGAAAACAGCCACTCAGATTCACGCCTGAGCGCGCACCCGCCCATTTGTATCTTCCACCAGACGGAATATTCCGAAGCGAAACAAACCGATAGGATCGCCCTCATGCGCCGTTCCAAAATCGTCTGCACACTCGGTCCCGCCGTCGACTCCCACGAACAGCTCGTCTCGCTGATCGAGGCCGGCATGAACGTGGCCCGTTTCAACTTCAGCCACGGCTCCCACGCCGAGCACCAGGGCCGCTACGAGCGGGTCCGCTCCGCCGCTCGGGAGACCGGGCGCGCCATCGGCGTCCTGGCCGACCTCCAGGGCCCGAAGATCCGGCTGGAGACCTTCGCCGAGGGTCCCGTCGAGCTGGAGCGCGGTGACGAGTTCACCATCACGACCGAGGACGTCCCGGGCGACAAGTCGATCTGCGGCACCACCTACAAGGGTCTGCCGGGCGATGTCTCCAAGGGCGACCAGGTCCTGATCAACGACGGCAACGTCGAGCTGCGGGTCGTCGAGATCGACGGCCCGAACGTGAAGACGATCGTCATCGAGGGCGGCGTCATCTCGGACCACAAGGGCATCAACCTGCCCGGTACGGCCGTGAACGTGCCGGCGCTGTCCGAGAAGGACGTCGACGACCTGCGCTTCGCCCTGCAGATGGGCTGCGACCTGGTCGCCCTGTCCTTCGTGCGCGACGCCCACGACGTGAACGACGTCCACAAGATCATGGACGAGGAGGGCCGCCGGGTCCCCGTCATCGCCAAGGTGGAGAAGCCCCAGGCGGTGGAGAACATGGAGGCCGTCGTGGCGGCCTTCGACGGCGTCATGGTGGCCCGTGGCGACCTGGCCGTCGAGTACCCGCTGGAGCGGGTCCCGATGGTGCAGAAGCGCCTCGTGGAGCTGTGTCGGCGCAACGCCAAGCCGGTGATCGTCGCGACCCAGATGATGGAGTCGATGATCACCAACTCCCGCCCGACGCGCGCCGAGGCGTCCGACGTGGCCAACGCGATCCTGGACGGGGCGGACGCGGTCATGCTGTCGGCCGAGTCCAGCGTCGGCGCGTACCCGATCGAGACCGTGAAGACGATGTCGAAGATCGTCGTCGCGGCCGAGGAGGAACTGCTCTCCAAGGGCCTGCAGCCGCTCGTGCCGGGCAAGAAGCCGCGTACGCAGGGTGGCTCCGTCGCCCGTGCCGCGTGCGAGATCGCGGACTTCCTGGGCGGCAAGGGCCTGGTGGCCTTCACCAAGTCCGGGGACACCGCGCGCCGCCTCTCCCGCTATCGCGCCGCCCAGCCGATCCAGGCGTTCACCACGGACGAGGGCACCCGCAACCAGCTCGCGCTGAGCTGGGGCGTCGAGTCGCACGTCGTGCCGTTCGTGCACAGCACCGACGAGATGATCGAACTGGTCGACAGCGAGCTGCGCAAGCTCAACCGCTTCAGCGACGGCGACATCGTCGTGATGACCGCCGGCTCGCCTCCCGGCGTCACCGGCACCACGAACATGGTCCGCGTACACCACCTGGGCGGCTGACCGCCTCCCGTACGCAGCTGAGGGCGCTCCCTGCCGCGCAGGGGGCGCCCTCAGCCGTTCCTTGTGCCGAACACCGTCCTAGCCGAGCGGGGTGTTGTACTGCCTCATCCCGGGGATCGTCAGGTCTCCGCCGAACTGGGCGGCCTGGACGACCTTCACCTTCGTGAAGTAGATCAGCGGGATGTTCAGCGGCGGAGGGTTCTCCGGGTCGAACGTGATCGGGATCAGACCGAGCAGGTTGCCGGAGATGCTCTCCGTGTACATGACCGTCTTGCCGTTCTTGATGGTGGACGTCGTGCCGCTGCCCGCCTGGACGTGGTAGCGCACCCCGGCGTCCTTGTCGTCGACCGTCTGGTGCAGGTCGCCGATGTCGGTGCCGTTGGAGATCACGTACTTCAGGACCTTCTTGACCGAGCCGTTGGCGGTCTTCACCTTGACGATGCCCTGGTAGTCGGCGCCCTTGAGGGTCAGGGAACTGGCCTCCAGCATCCACGGGTCGTCGGCAAGGGCGGGGATGCCCTGCTCGACACCGCTCTCGTCGTCCGTGGCGGCCGGGCAGTCGTCCGGGTCCGTGGTGGAACTCGCGGACGGGCTGGGCGTCGGGGAGGCGGTGGCCTCGCCGGCCGCGTCCTCGGCCTTCTCCGTGGCGTCCTTCGCGGCCTCGGACGCCGTGCCGGTCACGTCCTCGACCGTGTCCTCGGCCTTGCCGGCCGTGTCCTTGACGGTGTCCTCGACATCGCCGACCGGGTCGGAGCCGCTCTTCGTGGCCGAGGGACTCGGCGTGGCGGACGGCTCCGCGGTGGGGGTCGCGGACTCCTTCCCGCCGGGCGTGAGGATGTCCTCAAGCGCGTCGCCGATCTCGTCCAGGACGTTGCCGCTGCTCTGCGAGGGGCTGGGCGTCGGCGTGGACGCCGCGCCCCCCGACTCGGCCGGCTTGCTCGTCGAGGCGGACGGCGTGGGGTCGGGCTTGTCCTCGGAACCTGAATCCGAGGAAGAGCCACCACCCGTCGAGCCGTCGCCCGCGGAGTCGTCGTCCGAGGCGGGAGCGCTCGCCGAGGCCGAGGCGGAGGCGGAGGGCGACGGGGTCGCCGTCGCGTCCTGCTCCTCGTCGTCCTTGGCGTCCTTGTCGTCCTTGGCGCTGTCGTCCAGCGCCTCGACGCAGTCCTTGTACTCGTCGATCGTGAGGTTCTTCGCCGACGGCTTGTCGTCGGCCTGGGCGAGGGTCGGTGTGAACCCCATGCCCATGAGGATCGCGGTCGGCATCGACGCTATGGCTATCGCCTTGCCCGCGGGCACGTGCAGCCTGGTGAACAGAGGTTTCCTGGGGGCTGCGTGCCGCGGCCCGGTTCTCTCACGGGACTCGCCCGCGGAGTCCGCGTATTGGACCTCGTCAGCCGGCACTGTGCCTCCCGTTCGCCCCGTTGGTGGGGCTCGTTCCTGACAGATCGTTCGGCTCGCTCGTCCCGTCGGCCGGCGCGGCCTGCGGAACGCCTCCCTTGTCCGTACGGTCCGTCCCGGTCCGGCGTGCGGCCGACTCGTCCCCCGGCACCCACGCGACCGCCATCCCGCCGCCGATCAGGGCCAGCAGGAAGCCGATCAGGAAGCCACCGAGGTTCGACACGGGGATGGAGACAAGCCCCAGCAGGATCGCCGCGACACCGGCGAAGACCCGCACGTGCTTCTGGTACCAGAGGCTGATTCCGAGAACACCCAGGAGCACTCCGATGATGAGCGAACCGGCACCCGCGGTCGTCGCCATGGCCAGCGTGAGATGCCCGATCTGAAGGTTCGCATACGGGAAGTAGGCGATCGGGAATCCCGCGAGCAGGATGAACAGGCCGGCCCAGAACGGACGGCCACCACGCCAGACACGGAACCGCAGCCGCCAGTAGGTGATTTGACCGCGCGCGGCAGGATTCCCTGCAGGAGTCTCGGCGCTCATGGAAAACAGCTCCCTGGAACGGCGTTGCTGTGAGAGGTTCACGTACTGCTCAGTAGGACCGAGCAGGGGGACGGGTGGGCGAGGCAGCACAGGCTCCCTCACCCACCCAGGGAGTGCTTAGTAGCACTCCTTGACACCCTTGGACAGCGACATCTTCAGACCGCTGAGCTTGAAGGTGCCGGCGGTGGTCGCCCACGCCGTCTGCTTCACGTCGGTCAGCACGGCCTTGTCGGCCTGCTGCGCGAAACCGTAGGGGTTCGCCTGGTCACCCTTGGCGATTCCCGGACCCTTGCTGGCGTCCTTGGCCGCAACACCGATGTCGATGTTGGTGAAGACCGCGTCGGCCTCAAGGTCCTCGACGTCGATGTAGAGCTTCTTGGCCTCGACCGGGTCGTGACCCTTGCCGCCCGCATTCAGCGTCAGGGACACGGACCCGAGGAACGGGACATCCGGGGTGACCACGGACTGGCACATGTTCGTGATCGTGGCGGACTCGAACGCCGACACCGCGACCGGGTGCGCCGTCTTGTCGCCCTTGAGCGTGTACCCCTGGTCGATGGCTCCGTACTGCGAGAAGCCGGTACCGACCAGCTTGTCCGCCGTCACCTTGAACGACTGACCCGACACGCTGAACGACGCGGCGAGAGCGCCTTGTGCAAGGGCGATGCCTATGCACGCCGTGGCGGCCACGCTGGGCACCATGACAACGGCGAACCGCTTCCATCTGGTCCCGCCACGCACCTGGGACTCCATATTTCCTCCTTCTCGGACGTACATCTCCGGCCCTGGCCGCCGCCAGACAGCGGCTCAGCCGGGCAGGGATGGGAGAAGTGCTACGTCCTCGGGAAGGAGAGCGCCCGAACCCGGAGGCGCGCAACGCACCCGGATCACCGGCGATCACCCCCGAGCGACAACCACTGGTCGCGCCTGAACACTTCACGCACAACCTGCCGGACAGGCTCCGCCAGAACGGCGAAGACCCCCCTGTCCAAGGACCGGCGCCACTGCCGCCGCCCCTACTCGGTGGGGACCCAAGAAAACCCGCTGACCCGAGTGGTTGTCGGGGGAGGGCAATGGACCGAGCGTCGCCGATCGTGGTGCATTCTGGCCGCCCGCACAAGGGGGTTCGTTACTGGCTAGTAACGGCCGGATAACCGAACAACGACCTGCCGGTATCGACCGAACACCGAGGGTGGTCCCGAAGGAGGTCACAAAATGATCGAAGATTGGACGGAATCCGACAGATCACCGCCGTGGACTTACTCCCAGTAACAGTGGCCGCGTTTACCAAGTTTTGGTAAAGCGCGGCCACTAAGTGACTGTGTCGGCAAATCCTTCACCCGGGTATCACCGGGTGCGGCGTTTAGCGACTGGTCAGAACAGAGCGCGCGCCAGCGCCCTGCGCGCGGCCGTCACACGGGGATCGTCGCCGCCCACGACCTCGAAGAGCTCCAGCAGCCGTACGCGCGCCGCCTCGCGGTCGTCGCCCGCCGTACGCGCCACGGTGTCGACGAGCCGCCCCAGGGCGTTCTCCACATGACCGCCCACCAGGTCCAGGTCGGCGGCGGCGATCTGCGCGGGCACGTCACCGGGCCGGTCCGCGGCCTCCTTGCGTACCTGCTGGGGGTCGACGCCCTGCACCCGCTGGAGCAACTCGGCCTGGGCGAGGCCCAGCTTGGCCTCCGTGTTCCCCGGGTCGTCGCTCAGCACGTTCTTGTACGCCTGGACCGCACCGCCCAGGTCACCCGCGTCCAGCGCCTGCACGGCGGCTTCGAGCAGCGCGTCGTACGGGCCGACCGGAACCTCGGGGGCCGTGGCGGCCTCGTCCCGCCCGGCGTCCTGCGCACTCTGGTCCACGGTCACGCCGGTGAGCCCGAACCGCTCCTCGGCGACCTGGACGAGCTGGTCCAGGGTGCCCCGGATCTGCGCCTCGGGAGCGGCGCCCTGGAAGAGCGGCAGGGCCTGGCCGGCCACCACCGCGAAGACGGCCGGGATCCCCTGGACCCCGAACTGCTGCATCAGCATCTGATTGGCGTCGACGTCGATCTTGGCGAGCACGAACCGGCCGTTGTACTCGGCGGTCAGCCGCTCCAGGAGCGGGCTGAGCTGCTTGCACGGCTCGCACCACTCGGCCCAGAAGTCGATGACGACCGGCACCTCGGTGGAGCGCTGCAGGACGTCCCGCTCAAAACCCGCCTCATCCACATCGATGACGAGACTCGACGCGGACACGGCGGGAACGGCCCCGCCCCCCTGCCGTACCGCTTCGGCGCGCGCCTGCTCCGCCTTCGCCTTGGCCTCCTGGGCCGCTTTCACCGCGGCGAGGTCGACGACTCCGCTCATGGACATGTTCCGTGGCTGCATGCGTCTATCCTCCCCCCTCCGCGGGCCTGAGTGAAAAGCACTGTGAAAGCCAGTCCGATACGTGTTTCTGACGCCGGGTCCCCACCTGGCGCCGCGTGGTCGTCGCTCACGTACGAGCCGGGTCGCGCGCTCTCGCGCAGCGCTCCAGCATCGCGCTTTCGCTACGAGCCGTAGCGTAACTGTCCCGGGACGACCGGGGGAAGCCCGATCCGGTGATCTCCCTCACCCGTCCACAGGATCCCCCTGAGCGGAACGCCCGGATATGGTCGCCGACATGCAGAGTCGCAGTTCCGCCCCCCGTACGGGACGTCCGCGCAGCGTCGAGGCCGACGAGGCGATCCTGGCGGCGACGCGTGCGGCTCTCGTGGAACTGGGCTGGTCGGGGCTGACACTGGGCGACGTGGCGACCCGCGCGGGTGTCGCGAAAACGACGCTCTACCGGCGCTGGGCGGGCAAGAACGAGCTGGTGGTCGACGCGGTGGCGGCGCTCTTCGACGAACTGGAGCTGCCCGACCGCGGGAGTCTCGCCGCGGACATCGAGATCGTGGTGCTCCAGTTCGCGGCGATCCTGAGCCGCCCGGAGGCCAAGACCGCGCTGATGGCGGTGGTCGCCGAGTCGACCGGCGACACCGCCCTGCGCGACCGCATCCGCTCGTCCATCGTCGACCGCCAGAAGCACCTCGTCACGGAGGGCCGCGCCCGCGCCCAGGCCCGCGGGGAGCTGCCCGTGGAGAACGACCCGGAGACGGCCGCCCGCGGCACGGACCTGATCTTCGACGTGATCGCCGGCGCGGTCGTGCATCGCTGCCTGGTGAGTTCCAAGCCGGTCGACACCGACTGGGCCGGCGACTTCACCAGGCTTCTGCTGAACGGCTTGACCGCGGCCTCGGCCACCTGACCCCCGTCGTCAACCGTTCAGCTCGCACCAGACGAGCTTGCCGCCGGCGCGGGACAGACCCATGGGGTAGTGGCCCCAGTGGTCGGCCAGCTCCGCCACGATCCCCAGCCCACGCCCGCCTTCGGCGCCCGCGGCCACGCCCGCGCTCGGCGTACTGATCCGAGGCGGCTCACCGCTGGTGTCCCACACCGAGAGCCGCAGCCACTTCCCCGAACGCTTCACCCGCAGGCAGGACGGGCCGGGGGCGTGCACATGCGCGTTGGTGACCAACTCGGAGACCAACAGCTCTGCCGTGGCGCTGAGTTCACCGAGCCCGTGCGCACGGAGCATCAGCCGCTGGGCGCCGCGGGCGACGCCGACGGCGAGGGGGTGGTGCGGGAGGTTGATGCTGTACTCCCAGTCGTCCCCGTTGTTCATAAGGCCTCCGCCATAGGGAAGTTGCGCAACTCGGATGCACACGGTGTGTGCTTGTTGCGATACTGAGAGTAGATAGAGGGGAGTAGTTTTTGCACCTAAATCCCCGAACGAGTGACGTCAATTTTCCAGCAAGGGGACGAACATTGGCACTACGGACGAGGATCAGCGCCCGGCAGCGGCGTTTGGGCGCCGAGCTGCGAAGAGCCCGCGAACGCAGCGGAGTCAGCACGAATGATGCGGCTGCGGCGACAGGGCTCAGAGCCCCGCTCCTGAGCAACATCGAGGCTGGTCGCACCGCCATCGCCGCCGAACGACTCCGCAGGCTGTGCGAGCACTACGGGCATATTTCTACCCCGCACATTGAAGCCTTGGTCGCCATGTCCGAGTCCAGTGGGAAGGGTTGGTGGAGCGCCTATCAGGGACGTATCACCCGGCACGCGCTCAACCTCGCCGAACTGGAAACCGGTGCGGTCGGCCTGCGGTCGTACGAGCCCCTGGTCATCCCGGGCCTGTTCCAGACCGAGGAGTACATCCGGGCCCTGTTCGGGGATGTGAAGCCCAAACACGCCACGACCGAGGACGCCATCGCCTTCAGGCTGGAGCGCCAGCGGATCCTCGTGCGCGACGACGCGCCCGCCGTACACGCCGTGATCCACGAGGCCGCCCTGCGCATGCACTACGGCGGCCCCAGCGTCATGCGCAGGCAGTTGTTGCATCTCATCGAACTGTCGAGCCTGCCGAACGTGACGATTCAGGTCTTCCCGTTCCGCGCACGGACCTTCCTGGGTGTCAGCACTCCGTTCCTGTACGTGCGACCGCCGGTCGTCGAGGAACTGGCCACGGTCGTACTGGAACATCCGAGCGAGCCGATCTACCGTGACACTCAGGAGCAGCTGTCCCAATACCGCACCCTCTTCGGCCGGTTGACGGAGTCCGCGCTCCCTCCGATCGCGCCCTCCGATACGGCCGAGGCCCAGGCGGCTCCAGGTTCCCTTCTGCTGATCCAGCATCTCCTGTACGACTTTTAGAAAGGCCCGCGGTGCCCCACCTCACCTGGCAGAAATCGTCGTTCAGCGGCGACGAGTCCGGCAACTGTCTCTACCTCGCCGCCACCCCCGACGGAGTCCTCCGCCTCCGCGAGAGCGACACCCCCGACGAGGTCATCGCCACCACGCCCGCCCGACTGGGCCACCTCATACGCTCGCTGAAAGCAGCCCGCTCACCACAATCACCACACGCAGCAGGTCGTGCGGACAGCGGTGCGGCATCCTGATGCACCAGCCGGAAGCCGCCCCGTCCTCTCAGAACCCCGGCGGCTCCGTGTACACCCCCCACTCGTCGCGCAGGACATCGCAGATCTCCCCGAGTGTGGCCTCCGCCCGCACCGCGTCCAGCATCGGGCCGATCATGTTCGACCCGTCCCGCGCGGCGGCCAGCATGGAGTCCAGGGACGACCGCACAGCGGCCTCGTCCCGCGCGGCCCGGCGCGCGCCCAGCTCCTGGACCTGGTCCCGCTCCACCTCATGGCTGACCCGCATGATCTCCAGGTCACCGGTCACCGACCCGTGGTGGACGTTCACCCCCACGACCCGCTTGTCGCCCTTCTCCAGCGCCCGCTGGTACTGGAACGCGGACTCGGCGATCTCCCCGGTGAACCACCCGTCCTCGATCCCGCGCAGGATCCCGGAGGTGATCGGCCCGATGGGGTGCCGCCCGTCGGGGTGAGCCCGCAGGCCTCGTTCCCTTATCTGCTCGAAGATCTTCTCCGCGTCCGCCTCGATACGGTCGGTGAGCTGTTCGACGTACCAGGAACCGCCCAGCGGATCGGCGACGTTGGCGACGCCGGTCTCCTCCATCAGGACCTGCTGGGTGCGCAGCGCGATCTCCGCCGCCTGCTCGGACGGCAGGGCCAGCGTCTCGTCCAGGGCGTTCGTGTGGAGCGAGTTGCTGCCGCCCAGCACCGCGGCCAGCGCCTCGACCGCCGTACGGACCACGTTGTTGTACGGCTGCTGGGCCGTCAGCGAGACACCGGCGGTCTGCGTGTGGAACCGCAGCCACTGCGCCTTGTCCGACCGGGCCCCGTACACGTCCCGCATCCACCGCGCCCAGATCCGCCGCGCCGCCCGGAACTTGGCGATCTCCTCGAAGAAGTCGAGGTGCGCGTCGAAGAAGAAGGAGAGGCCGGGCGCGAACACGTCGACCTCCATGCCACGGCTGAGCCCCAGCTCCACGTACCCGAAGCCGTCGGCAAGTGTGTACGCCAGCTCCTGCGCGGCCGTCGAACCGGCCTCGCGGATGTGGTAGCCGGAGACCGACAGCGGCTTGTACGCGGGGATCTTCGCCGCGCAGTGCTCCATCAGGTCGCCGATGAGCCGCAGATGCGGTTCGGGCTCGAAGAGCCACTCCTTCTGTGCGATGTACTCCTTGAAGATGTCGGTCTGGAGCGTGCCGTTGAGCAGGGCCGGGTCCACGCCCTGCCGTTCGGCGGCCACCAGGTACATGCAGAAGACCGGCACGGCCGGTCCGCTGATGGTCATCGACGTCGTCACGTCACCGAGCGGAATGTCCTTGAACAGGACCTCCATGTCGGCCGCGGAGTCGATCGCGACCCCGCAGTGGCCGACCTCGCCGAGCGCGCGTGGGTCGTCGGAGTCGCGCCCCATGAGCGTGGGCATGTCGAAGGCCACGGAGAGCCCGCCCCCGCCGTTGGAGAGGATCGTCTTGTAGCGCCCGTTGGTCTGCTCGGCGTTCCCGAAACCGGCGAACTGCCGGATGGTCCACGTCCGCCCCCGGTAGCCCGTGGCGTGGAGACCCCGCGTGTACGGGTACTCCCCGGGCCAGCCGATCCGCTCGAACCCCTCGTAGGCATCCCCGGGCCGCGGTCCGTAGACCGGTTCGACGGGGTCCCCGGAGAGCGTACTGAAGTCGGCGTCACGCTTGCGTGCAGCGTCGTAACGGGCCTGCCAGCGTCGGCGGCCCTCCTCGATGGCGTCAGCGTCCATACCCCGAATTTACTAGGACGTCCTAGTAAATGTCGATGGCAGACCGCCACGGATACGTCCGTGGCGGTGGTGGCACCCGGTTGACAGGACCCTGAGCAGGACCTTGCGCGGGGCCTCGGCAGGACCTTGCGCGGGGCCTCGGCAGGACCTTGCGCGGGGCCTCGGCAGGACCTTGAACGGGGCCGCCTAGGCCTTCGCGACCGCGCCCGGGTCCTCGGTGACCTTGGACTCCAGCTCGCGGCTGACCTTGCGCTCCACGAAGAAGGCGGCGGTGGGGACCGTACCCGCGAGCAGCACCCACAGGAGCTTCGGCACCGGCCACTTCGCCTTGGAGCCCAGGTCGAAGGCGAAGACCAGGTAGACGACGTACAGCCAGCCGTGCGCGACGCTGACGACACGCGTGAAGTCCGCGGCGCCGTCCAGGTCGAGCACGTACTTGCCGATCATCCCGAGGACCAGCAGGACCAGCAGGACACCGGTGACGTAGGCCATGACGCGGTAGCGGGTCAGCACGCTCTTTTTCATGGCTACGAGCGTAACCACCGGTTTCGCACGATCTTCCGGCGCCCCCGCGCGCCTAGTGCCGCGGCTCACTCCTCGTCGAAGTCGTGCGCCGCCACCCTCAGTGGTCTCAGCATCGCGAAGATCTCCCGGCACTCCTCGGCGTCGTACGCCCCGAGCCCGAAGTCCATCGCCATCAGGTCGCGGGTGGCCGCGTCGCAGACCTCGCGACCCTTGTCGGTGATCGAGGCGAGGGTGCCACGTCCGTCGTTGGGGTTGGGCCGCTTGTCGACGAGCCCGGACCGTACGAGCCGGTCAACCGTGTTCGTCACGGACGTCGGATGCACCATCAGCCGTTCGCCGATCTTGGACATCGTCAGCTCACCGGCCTTGGAGAAGGTGAGCAGCACCAGCGCCTCGTACCGGGCGAACGTCAGCCCGTACGGCTTGACGACCGCGTCGACCTCGGCGAGGAGGATCTGGTGCGCGCGCATGATCGAGGTGATCGCGCCCATGGACGGCACGGACCCCCAGCGCTGTTTCCAGAGTTCGTCGGCTCGGGCGATGGGATCGAAGGCAAGGCTGAGCGGCTTCGGCACGGCAAAGACCCTACCGGCCGGTCATATCGTGGTCAGCCCCGTCTCGCCTTTCGGTATTCGCCCCCTTCCTCACCCTTCTTCCCGGACCTTCTGCCCCGCCGCCCCGGGGGCCGCCCCCGCCCTCCTCCCGGTACGCCGCACCTCCGCCACCAGCAGCAGGCAGCACACCGTCCCGAGCGCACCGACCCCGCCCACCACCGCGCTGACCGGCCAGAATTCGGCCGCCGCCCCGGCCAGCGCCATGCCCACGCCCTGGATGGTCATAAGACCGGCCGTGTGCACGGTCATGGCCCGCCCGCGCAGCTCCTCCGGCACGGCGTCCACGAACCAGCGGTCGAGCCCCAGCGTGTACGCGCCCGTGGACCCGGCGACCAGCAGCGCGAGCAGGATCCAGCCGAGGCCCGGATGGAACGGGTAGGCGAGCAGCGGCAGCAGACCGCAGCCCGCGAGCGGCAGCACGATCCGGGAGCGGGCCGCCGGTGACAGGGCGGCACCCGCGTACAGCTCCCCCGCGATCGTCCCGACCGGCATCGCGCACATCAGCAGCCCGACCCAGACCGTGCCGACGCCGACCTCGTCCGCGTACGCGGCGGCCAGTGCCTCCGGCGCGACGACGAACATCGGCGGCACCCAGAGCAGGAGGAGCAACGCCCGGATGCGGCGGTCGCCCAGGACCTGCCGGGTACCGGCGAGCGAGTAGCGCATCAGCGATCCGCCGCCGGTCCGCGCGGGCCTGCGGCGGGTGCCGAGGCGCAGCAGCAGCGCCGAGGCGAGGAAGGTGCCGAAGGTGATGACCAGCGCGCCGCGCGGCGGTACGAAGGCCAGCAGGACACCGCCCAGGCCGAAGCCCACGAGCACCGCGCTCTGCGACACGATCCGCAGCAGGGAGCGGCCCAGCACGAAGAGGTCGCCGTCCCCGAGGATCTCCGTCAGCGTGGCCATCCGAGTGCCGCTGAACACCGGCGAGACGGCCGCGATGGCGCACCGCAGGGCGAGCAGGGCGGCGACGGGGGTGGCCGGCAGGGCCATCAGCGCCGCGCATCCGGCGCACACGAGGTCGCACCCGACGAGTACCCGCCGGGCCGGGAACCGGTCGGCCACTCCGGACAGCAGCGTCCCGCCCACGAGGTACGGCAGGAAGCCCAGCGCGAAGGCCAGTGCGCTGAGCAGCGGTGATCCCGTCAGCTCGTACACGAGCACGGTCAGGGCGATCTCGCTGACGACGACGCCCAGCAGGGACAGCGCGTGCGCGGCGAAGACGACCCGGAACTCCCTGACGGCGAAGGCCCGGCCGTACCCGCTCCCCCGCGCGTCGCGGGAGACCTGCTCGGTCCGCGCTGCTTCCGACCCGGCCTCCGGCCCGGCTTGTGGAGTGACCTGTGGAGTGGTCTGTGCAGTGGTGTCTGGGGTGGATTCCGGCATGGGCAGCAGCGTCGCGTGGCGGCGGCGGGGGTCATAGAGTTTCGGTCCAGGCCGAATCTTTCAGGCCGAATCTTTCTGGCCCCCGCCCGGGAGGCGTGATGCCGTACCACCTCCACTTCGGGGAGGACGACTTTCTCCACTGCCGTTTCGCGCTGTCGCCCCTGTGGGAGACCCACGAGGCGGTACGCACCCTGCGGCGCCCGGAGCGACAGGGCTATCACCCGGCCTGGCTGCGCCGCATCCGTTCGGCGGCGGCCGAGCTGGACCTGGAGCCCCTGTGGCTGCTGATGCCGCAGCGCGGGAACAGCCCGGACTGTCTGATGCCGCCTCCGATCGGGCCGGCGGCCACCTTCGAGGAGGAGATCGCCGCCGTGCGCGGCACGGGTCCGAAGGTCGCGCGGGCCGAGCTGGCGCTCTCCCTCGCGGACACCCCGGGCGCCACCGAGTCCCCGGCCGGCCGGGCGATGCTCGCCGACCCCGCCCGTGCGGTGCGGGAGCTGGCGGACACGATGGAGGCGGCCTGGCACACCCTGGTGGAACCCGCCTGGCCGAGGCTCCGGGCCCTCCTGGAGGCCGACATCGCCTTCCACTCCCGTCGTCTCGCCGAGGTGGGCCTCGCCGGACTGCTCCCCGAACTGGACCGGCGGGTCGCCTGGGACGCGGGCAGGCTCACGGTCGACTCACGCGGCGAGCACGTACGCGAACTGGGCGGCCGGGGGCTGGTGCTGATGCCCAGCGTCTTCACCTGGCCGGACGTGGTGAGCGGCTTCGACCCGCCCTGGCAGCCTGCGCTGGTCTACCCGGCGCGGGGCATCGGGGGCCTGTGGGCCGAACCGTCCGACCGCACCCCCGAAGCCCTGGTACGGCTGCTGGGCCGGGGCCGGGCAGCCGTGCTGGCCGCGCTGGCGGAACCCACCGCCACCACGGCCCTCGCGCACCGCCTCGGCCTCGCGCCCTCGTCCGTCTCCGCGCATCTGTCGGCGCTGCGTGACGCCGGCCTGCTCGTCTCGCACCGGTACGGACACCAGGTGCTGTATGAGAGGACGCCGCTCGGCATCGCGCTGGCCTCGGGCGGGGTCTGACGGACCGACAGGGGGCGAGGGCTCATGGGCTCGCGGTGTCGCACCAGTGCCCGATAGATCCGCTATGTCACGATGGCCGGAAAACCGTCACTGACGGTCACCTTCGCCCAAGGGGGCAGGATGTTCCGGCCGACCCGTACCCGCACCCGTACCCGCGCGGCGCTCGCCGTCTTCGCCGCGTCCGCCGCGTCCGCCGCGCTGGGACTCGTGACGGGCTGCTCGTCCCCGTCCGAGGGCGGCCCGGCCGCCCTCGCCCGGCAGACCGGCGCGCAGGCGAGCCCCGCCGCCGGTTCCCCGTTCTGGATCGACCCGCAGAGCCCCGCCGCCCGGCAGGCCCGGGCGTGGGAGCGGCAGGGCAGGGAGAACGACGCCCGGCTGCTCAAGCGCATCGCGGACCGCCCCGCGGCGCTGTGGCCGGCCGGTGACCACCCCGAGCCGAGGATCAGGGAGGCGACACGGGCGGCGGCCGGGGAAGGGCGTACGCCCGTGTTCGTCGCGTACGCCATCCCGCACCGCGACTGCGGTCAGCACTCGGCGGGCGGGGCGCACGACGGAGACGCCTACCGGGACTGGATCGACCGGTTCGCGCGGGCCCTGGGCGACAGTCCCGCGCTGGTCGTCCTTGAGCCCGACGCGGTCGCCCACATCGTGGACGGCTGCACACCGGGCGAGTACCACGCGCAGCGCGAGCAGTTGCTCTCCGAGGCGATCGTGCGGCTGAAGGAGCAGCCGAACACGAAGGTGTACCTGGACGCGGGCAACCCGGACTGGATCCAGGAGCCGCAGAAGCTCGTGGAACCCCTCGGGCGGGCCGGTGTCGCGAACGCCGACGGGTTCGCCCTGAACGTCTCCAACTTCCAGACGGACGCGATCACCAAGGAGTACGGCCGCCGTCTCTCGCAGGCCCTCGGCGGCAAGCACTTCGTGGTGGACACCAGCCGCAACGGCAACGGCCCGCTGCGGGGCGACCGCGCGCAGGCCTGGTGCAACCCGCCGGGCCGGGCGCTCGGCACCCCGCCCACCACCGACACCGGCGACCCGGTCGTGGACGCCTACCTGTGGATCAAGCGGCCCGGGGAGTCGGACGGGCAGTGCCGCGGGGGCCCCGCGGCCGGGCAGTGGTGGGCGGACTACGCCCTGGGACTGGCCCGCAACTCCAAGCCCCAGTAGGCCACTCGGTAGCAGCGGGCCGCCGGTCCACCCGTCGAACCGTCAGCACGACCGTACGACCGTACGACAGGACGTCAGCACGTCAGCCGTCACTTGACCTGGACCCACTTCGCCTCGGACGGTGTCCCTTCCGCGTCCGACACGAACAGCATGTACCAGCCGGGCGGCACCAGCGTCCGGTCCTTCGGTACGTCCACGGTCACCGAGTCCTTGCTCCTGGTGATCCCCAGCGCGATGGACCGCTGCTCGACGTCCGTGGTGTGCGTGACCGCGCTGGGCCGCATCAACCGGGCGTTCACGACCTTGTCCGGGTGCCGGGTCGCGAAGGTGGCGCGGCCCTCGCCGTCCACCTCCTGCGGTCCGTCGCCGAGGACGGGGCGGCTCTTGCCGTGTCTGTGCAGGGCGGGCGGGGTGAAGATCTCCATGCGCTGCTCGAAGTGGCCGAGCTTGGTGTTCTGCTGGTCGTCGAAGAGCGGGTCGGAGCCGAAGGTGGCGATCCGGCCGTCGGGCAGCAGGAGCGCCTCGGAGTGGTAGTTGCGGCCGACCTTCGGCGAGGCGGCCTGGCGGAACGAGTTGGACTTCGGGTCGTAGAACTGCGCCTTGTGGATGTTGCTGGCGCCGCGCCCGCGGTAGTCCCTGGCACCGTTGGACGTGAACACCGAGTCGTCCGGCATGATCACGCTGTTCAGATAGCGGGTGCCCTGCGGCAGGTCGGGGCCGTCCTCGAAGACGGGGTTCGCCTTCTTGAGGTCGACGACGGCCGTGCGCGAGGTCGACTTCTTGGACTCACCGACCCCTCCGCCGCCGAGGATCATCACCTTCTGGTCCTGGGCGGGAGGCAGCAGGAGCGAGGCCGAGGTCTCCGTGGTGTCCCGGTCGCTCAGGCCGGGCACCTTCTGGAACCTGTTGGTCCGCAGGTCCCACAGACCCGCGTCGCGGCCGAGTTCGGCGGGCCCGTAACCGGCGTTCGAGGCCGGGTAGAAGAGCTTGCCGCCCTTGGTGAGGAAGAGGGCCGGATAGGTGGGGAAGTAGCGCTTGGGGCCTGGCTTCCACTTCTTCGTCCTCGGGTCGTAGATCTCGTTGTCCCCGGGGTCGATGACGCCGACGTCGTCGAGTCCGGAGACCGCGAGCACCTTCCCGTCCTGGAGTCCGACGAGCGTCGGGTACCAGCGGGCCTTGTCCATCGGCTCGACGGGCACGTACTTCTCCGCCGTCGGGTCGAACTCGTAGGCGGCCCTGATCCCCTGGAAGTCCTGCTTCTCCATGGTGATCTTCTCGGAGAGGCCGTACGTGTTGTCGGCGTCCTTGCCCTTGAGACCGAGGATCTCGTACTGGGCGCGCTTGTCCGTGACGGGGACCGGGCCGTCCTCGGTGGCCTCGACGAAGACCCGGGCCTCGCTCGCCTTGACCTTCGTCTTCCAGGGCTGCATGACGCCGGCTTTGTTGTAGGTGATCTGCTGGGTGCGCTTGGCCTTGGGCACGGTGACGTCGAAACGGCTGACGTACTCGACGCCGGAGGGCGAGCGGAAACGGGTGCCCTTCTTGAGGGCGATGGTTCTGTCCGGGTTCTCGTTCTTCACGCGCATACCGCCGCCGGCCCGCTCGACCTCGCCGTCGAGCAGTTCGTAGCGGGCCGTGCCGCCGGCCACGAGCATGCGGCCGCTGGGCAGTTGGGCGTGTCCGGCGCAGAAGAAGTCGGCCGGTGTGGCGATCTTCTTGAAGGTGTCGGTCTTCGGGTCCCACAGGATCGTGTCGAAGGACCCCTTGTCGAACTTCTTCTGCTCGTTGCCGGAGCCCGCGACGATCAGCACCTTGCCGGTGTGCAGGAGCGCCGCGTGGATGGCGTTGGTGCGGAACTCCTCGGGGATGCCGAGCTGTTTCCACGAGCCGTACTTCGCCTGGTAGCCGGGCTGGGCGATCTTGTACTCGTAGTACTGCTCCGAGGCGAAGCCGATGGCGGCCGGCGCGTTGAGTCCGGCGAGCAGAGCGACGCCGCCGACGCCGAGCAGCCGCTTCTGGGTCTTCTTCGAAAGCGTCTTCCTCAGTGACGCGTTCGTCACTGACGCCTTCTTCAAGGGCCGGTGGGCCATGGCCTAGCTACCTCCTGTCGTACTGCTGGAGACCGTTCCGGCGGCGGCGCTGCCCGCGAGGGCAGGGGCGGGCTCGGCGGCCTCGGCGATCCGGACGGTGGGCACGAGATGCCTGCCCGCCCTGCGGGCCCTGGCACGGGTGGCGGTCCACACGGCTACCGGGGAGAGGGAGATGGCCAGCGCGAGGACCGCCCAGGTACGCATGGCCGCGTGGGTGTGGTCGAGCACGAACGACGCGACCAGTGACGACGTCAGGACCGCCGCCCAGAAGAGATGGATACGGAAGGTCGCGACACGGTCGGGGCTGGTGTCGCCGCCCTTGGGGGTGATGACGAACCTGCTGGGACGACGGATCAGGGCCGCGCCGAGGGACTTGAGGTAGATGGGCGCGGAAAGAGCCGACATCGCCATACCCGCCAGACCACCGGAACCCTCCGGTTCGTGCGGGGAGACGTTGTGCCGCCGGTTCCACAGATACAGACCGACCTGGAGTGCGGCCGCGTCGCTGTAGAGCATCAGCCACATGGAGGCCGAGACCTGAGTGCCGGACGCCCCGAAGCACAGGAACAGGACGCAGCTGAGGATGCCCAGCAGCCAGTTGACGGCCGTCATCGGGTAGTAGACGAGCATCAGCGTGTACGAGAAGAGCCGGCCGGGCGGCATCGAGAAGGGTGCCTTCCAGTACTGCTTGAACAGCGTCTCGTAGGTGCCTCGCGACCAGCGCATCTGCTGGGTGAAGAAGTCGGTCCAGGAGGCGGGGCCCTCACCGACGGCGAGTACGTCAGGGGTGTAGACGGACTCCCAGTGGTGGCCTGTCCTCGGGTTCTTGTGCCGGTGCATCTCGAAACCGGTGGCCATGTCCTCGGTGATGGAGTCGTACAGGCCGCCGACCTGCCTGACGGCCGCGATCCGTACGACGTTGTTGGTGCCGACGAACATGGGCGCGCGGTAGCGGTTGCCGGCGCGCTGGATCAGGGCGTGGAAGAGGAACTGCTGGGACTCGGCCGCCTTGGTGACGGGAGTGGTGTAGTTGCCGTACACCTGCGGGCCGACGACGAAGGCGACGTCCGGGTCGCGGAAGTAGCCCATCATCCGTTCCAGGAACTCCGGGAGCGGGACGTGGTCCGTGTCGACGGAGGCGAAGAAGTCGTACTCGCCGCCGTGCATCGCGATCCACGCGTTGTAGTTGCCGTGTTTGGTACGGGTCTTGTGGACACCCTTGGCCCTGTTCCACTCGGGAACACCGTGCCGCGTGAAGTGCCGCACGCCGAGCTCTTCGCACAGCGCCTTCGCCTGCTCGTCGTTCCCCTCGTCCAGGAGCCAGACGTCGAGCGGGCCGGGGTGGGTGACCTTGACGGCCCCTTCGAGGGTGGCGCGGACCATCGAGAGCGGTTCCTTGCCGGGGACGAAGGTGGTCAGGAAGGCGACCCGGGTTCCTTCGGCAGGGGTGACGGGAACGGGATCTCTGGCCACCATCGTCGCGTGGGCGATGGAGACCACGTTGACGACCATGAAGAGCTCGATGAGGCCGATCGCCACGAGCATCGTGATGTCGAGTCCTACCAGCCAGCGGGCGCCGCCCTCGCGCTCCACCCAGTGGGTGGGCCACACCAGGTAGACCAGGAGCAGTCCTGTGAGCACCGGGGCGAGCGTCATGAGCAGGACGGCTCGTATTCGGTGCGGCTCGCTCGACAGGAGCTTGGTGTACTGCACCCGGTAGGCCGAGCCGGACGGCTCCGTGAGCGGTCCGGCCAACCTGCTGTGGGTGTCGTAGTCGTAGCCCTCCGGCCGCACAGCGCCCTCCAGTGCCCAGTGATCGAACAAGCCGATACCCACACAAAAGTGGCATTACGTCGGCGTGTCGAACGGAGGGGGTCCAGGTGGGTGTTGCCTCCGGCGGTGGGGCGGGGGGCACTTGCCGGGTGCGGGCCGCGTGGGGCTGGGTGCGCAGTTCCCCGCGCCCCTCGGAACCGGGGTCGGGTGCCGGGGCGTGTGGGGCTGGGCGCTGGTGGCCGTTTTGGGGGCGCGGGGAACTGCGCGATCAGCCCCCACCGGGGCGCCAGTCAGAAATAGGGCCCGCAGCTCCGCGCGGCCTTTCAGGGGCGCGGGGAACTGCGCGGCCCACCCCCACGGCCGCGGGTGGGACTGGACCAGCAGCGCCGCGCGCCGTCCAGGGCGCGGGGAATCCCGCCGGCCCGCGGTCGGGACCGGCCCCCCGCGGGACGTGCCCGACGAGGGGCGCAGCCGGCCGGGTCATGCGGACAAGTGGCGCTCCACCGTCGACACCTTGGACGTGAGTCCGTCCGTCACGCCCGGCCGGATGTCCGCCTTCAGGACGAGCGACACCCGAGGCGCCCGCGCCTCGACCGCCGCCACCGCCCGCCGGACCACATCCATCACCTCGTCCCACTCACCCTCAAGCGACGTGAACATCGCGTCCGTCCGGTTCGGCAGCCCCGACTCACGAACGACCCGCACCGCGTCCGCCACGTACTCCCCCACGTCCTCCCCGACCCCCAGCGGCGTCACGGAAAAGGCGACGATCATGCGCCCACGATCCCCTCGTTGCGCGCGCGGGACGCGATGACCGCGGCCTCGGCCTCACCCTTGAGCTTGCGCTCGGCGAAGAAGCCACCCGTCGGCAGCACGGACAGGACGAAGTAGAGGGCCGCGGTCTTCGGACCCCACTTCGCCCGGTTCCAGGCATCGGCCCAGAAGATCACGTACAGGACGAAGAGGACTCCGTGGACCATGCCCATCACCGGCACCGCGTTGAAGTCCGTGGTCCGCTTCAGCACCGAACAGACGAGCAGCAGCAGGAACGAGACGGCCTCCGGGGCGGAGACCAGACGGAGGCGGCGGAGGGCGGAGGCGGTCTTGATGTCCACGGGTCACCTTCGGTGGGAGCTTTGTGAATGGGCGCACAAACGTCCGCCCATTGTGGCATTGGAGTGCCGGCGGGCCGCCTCAGGGGTCCTGGGGCGATCCCGGGGCAAGACCCCTAGGGGAACGCTCCGGGTCGTTCTCCACCCGTGGGACCTGTCGGCGAATACTTCCCGCCCGATACCTTCACCTCGTGGCGATGTTCCGACTACAAGGCAGCAAGGTGCTGGCCGTCGACATGACCGGCGACGCCGTGAAGGCGAAGAACGGCTCCATGGTCGCGTACGACGGTCAGATGGCCTTCAAGAAACTCAGCGGCGGCGGCGAAGGCATCCGCGGCATGGTGACGCGCCGGATCACCGGCGAGCAGATGACCCTCATGGAGGTGAAGGGCCAGGGCACGTGCTGGTTCGCCGACCGGGCCAGTGAGATCAATCTGGTGAACCTCCAGGGCGACAAGCTCTTCGTCGAGTCGAGCAACCTGCTCGCGACCGACGCGGGGCTGCGTACGGGCACGTCCTTCACGGGGCTCAGGGGCGCCTCGCAGGGCAACGGGCTCTTCACGACGACCGTCGAGGGCCACGGCCAGGCGGCGATCATGTCGGACGGCCCGGCGGTGGTGCTGCGGGTCAGCTCGCAGTACCCGCTCACCGTCGACCCGGGCGCGTACATCGCCCATCAGGGCAACCTGCGGCAGTCCTTCCAGTCCGGCGTGACGTTCCGCACGTATCTGGGCGAGGGCGGCGGCGAGGCCTTCCAGATCCGCTTCGAGGGCGACGGAGTCGTCTACGTGCAGCCCAGTGAGCGCAACTCGATCGCGGGAGACGTGTGACATGCCCTTCCGTGAGATCAACTCGAAGATGATCGAGGCCACCGTCGCGCCGGGCCAGAAGCTGTTCAGCCAGCGCGGCGCGATGCTCGCCTACAAGGGCGAGGTCTCCTTCACCCCCAACCTGCAGAGCGGCCAGGGCGGGGTCATGTCGATGATCGGCCGCCGGGCCGCCGGCGAGGCGGCGCCCCTGATGACCGTGGAGGGCTCCGGCACGGTCCTGTTCGGGCACGGCGGCCACCACATCCAGGTGATCGGCCTCACGGGCGACACCCTGTACGTGGAGGCGGACCGGCTCCTGGCCTTCGACGGCACCCTGACGCAGGGCACGATGTTCATGGGCTCGCAGGGCGGGGTGATGGGCATGGTGCGCGGCCAGGTGACGGGGCAGGGCCTGTTCACCACGACCCTCAAAGGGCACGGCTCCGTCGCCGTCATGGCGCACGGCGGGGTCATCGAGGTCCCGATCACCCCGCAGCGCCCGGTGCACGTCGACCCGCAGGCGTACGTCGCCCACCACGGGGACGTCCGCAACAAGCTGTCCAGCGCGCTCGGTCTGCGCGATCTGGTCGGCCGCGGTTCGGGCGAGGCCTTCCAGCTGGAGCTGAGCGGCAGTGGCGCGGTGTACGTGCAGGCGTCGGAGGAGAAGCTGTGACCACCCACCCGGGCACGGGCCCCGTGATCCACGACCCGGCGACCCTGCCGGTCGACGACAACGTGAACGCGTACACCTTCTGCGTGGAGCTCAAAGGGAGCGAGTGGTTCCTGCAGAAGGGCAAGATGATCGCCTACTACGGCTCGATGGAGTTCAACGGCATCGGGCACGGCCGCCTGGACCGTCTCGTGCGAACGTCGTTCCATTCGCCGCTGCACGCGAGCGACTGGGTGGTGGCGTCCGGCTCGGGCAAGATGCTGCTCGCCGACCGGGCCTTCGATGTGAATTCCTTCGATCTGGAGGAGGGCAACCTGACCATTCGCTCGGGCAACCTCCTCGCTTTTCAGCCAAGCCTCGCGCTCAAGCAGTCCATCGTGCCGGGCTTCCTGACACTCATCGGAACGGGCAAGTTCGTCGCCGCCTCGAACGGCCCCGTGGTGTTCATGGAACCCCCCATCCGGGTCGACCCGCAGGCCCTGGTCGGCTGGGCCGACTGCCCGTCCCCCTGCCACCACTACGACCACGGGTACATGACGGGCCTGATGGGCGGTCTACGTGCGATGACGGGGATCGGCGGGGCCTCCGGCGAGGAGCACCAGTTCGAGTTCATGGGGGCCGGCACGGTGCTGCTGCAGTCCAGCGAGGCACTGATGGCGGAGCAGGCGACGGGGGCGGTGCCGAACGAGCCGGGAGTACCCGGCGGCGGCGGGGTGCCGGGCCACCAGGGACAGCCGGGCGGCGCACCGCGTCTTCCCGGACAGCTGGGGGACCTCCAGCGTCGCTTCGGGCTGTGAGCGGTAGTCTGCAGAGTGTGACGTCGAACGTGTGCACGTCGTCACACCACCCTCACTAGTTCGCCTTTCAACCTTTTAGGTAGACTTATTTCATGGAGACCGAGACGGCCACCCGCTGGCTGACCGATGCGGAGCAGTGCGCCTGGCGCACCCACCTGGAGGTCAACAGGCTGTTGACGTACCAGCTCGAAAAGGACCTCCAGCCGTTCGGGCTGACGATAAACGACTACGAGATCCTGGTGAACCTCTCCGAGTCGGAGGGCGTACGCATGCGGATGAGCGACCTCGCGTCCGCCACCCTCCAGTCCAAGAGCCGCCTCTCGCACCAGATCACCCGCATGGAGAACGCGGACCTGGTCCGGCGCGAGAACTGCGAGTCCGACCGCCGCGGGCTGTACGCGGTGCTCACGGACCACGGCATGGAGACGATGCAGAAGGTCGCGCCGCATCACGTGGGGTCCGTACGGCGGCACTTCATCGACCTCCTCTCGCCGGAGGCCCTGGAGGAACTCCACAAGTCCCTGACCCCGATCGCGGACCACCTCCGGGGCCAGCGTGGTCGTCCGTGACGTTCGACAGGACCGACCGGACGGCCGGCTAGACCGGCTGGGTCGACCGGGCCAGGGGCAGGCGGAGTTCGAACAGGGCTCCGCCTGTCGGCGCGTCCCGGACCGTGAGTGATCCGCCGTGCCGCACGGCGACGTCACGGGCGATGGAGAGGCCGAGACCCGCTCCGCCGTCGTCCCGGGTGCGGGCCTCGTCAAGCCGTACGAAGCGCTCGAAGACCCGCTCGTGCTCGGCGGCGGGAACTCCCGTGCCGTCGTCGGCGACCCCGAGGACCGCCCACTCCCCCGCCCGCCGGACGGTCACGGCGACCGACGACCGCGTGTGCCGCTGCGCGTTGTCCAGCAGATTGCCGAGCACCCGCGTCAGCTGACCGCGGGATCCGCTCACTTCCGCGGCGTCCGCATCCACCGACACCTCGACCCGGTCCCCGACCCGCTGTCCGGCCTCCGCACGGACGAACGCGGCCAGGTCGAAGCGTGTGTCCGCCGGCCGTTCCCCCGCGTCCAGGCGGGCGAGCAGCAGAAGATCGGCGGCCAGCTTCTGCAGCCGTACGGTGTCCTCGACGGCCCCGGCCACATCGAGCAAGTCCGGGTGCGCGGCGCCCACTTCCAGCTGGGTGCGCAGCGAGGCGATGGGGCTGCGCAGTTCGTGCGAGGCGTCGGCGACGAACGCCCGCTGCCGCTCCACCGAGGCCTCCAGGGCGGCGAGTGTCTCGTTCGTCGTACGGGCGAGGCGGGCGATCTCGTCGTGGGTGGCGGGCTCGGGGACGCGCCGCGAGAGGTCCTCGGAGGCCGTGATGGCGGCCATCTCGGCACGGATCCCCTCCACGGGGCGCAGGGCCCGCCTGGTGACGGCGTACGTCACCCCGCTGACCGTCACCAGCAGCAGGGGCAGGCCGATCAGCATGGTCGTGAGCGCTGTGCCGACGGCGTCCTGTTCACCGGAGAGCGGAGCGCCCGCGTAGACGGTGAGCGGGACACCCCCCTTCGTGACCACGTCGACCCCGGCGAACCGGTAGTCGTCCGTCTCCCCCTCGACGGTCGCACTGCCCTCGCCGTACCAGGTCTCGTCGGCGATGTCGCCGGCGCCGAGGGGGTCCTCCTCGTCCGCCACCCCCTCGTCCTTGTCACCGGCGTCGTCGTTGGCGATGGAGTTCAGCCGGGCCGAGTCGCTGGCACTCACGCTCATGCTCTCGACGTCCTCGCCGACGGCGACGGCCTTCCCCTTCCGGTCCAGGACCTCAACGGGGTTCTCGTCGCCGTCCGGCAGGTCGAGATCGTTGTACGCGAACCCGTTCGACAGCGCCGAGGCGGCGTTGCGGGCCACGGAGTCGGCCTGGGTGTCCGCCTGGTCGACGAGGCTGGACCGCAGCGCGAGCAGCACGGCGGCGCCCGCGGCGACCAGTGCCACGGCGACGACGAGGGTCGCGGCGAGCGTGGCGCGGGCCCGTACCGACCTCATTCGCCGTCTCATGCCCTTGCCTCCAGTCTGTATCCGGCCCCGCGTACGGTCTTGATGAGCGTGGGGCCGAGTTTGCGGCGCAGGGTGCTGATGTAGACCTCGACGATGTTCGGGTCGCCCTCGTACGCGAAGTCCCAGACGTGCTCCAGGATGTCGGCCTTCGACACGACGTCCCCGGCCCGCACGACGAGCTGCTCCAGCACGGAGAACTCCTTGGTGGTCAGGGTGATCTCGTCGTCCGCGAGGAACACACGCCGGGCTGCGGTGTCGACCTTCAGGTTCCCGACCTCCAGTACGGGCGAGGCTCCGCCCGACGGCCCGCGCCGCCGCAGCAGCGCCTTCACCCGGGCGACGAGGACGACGTACGAGAACGGTTTGGTCAGATAGTCGTCGGCGCCCGTGTCGAGGCCCTCGGCCTCGTCGTACTCGCCGTCCTTGGCGGTGAGCATCAGGATCGGCACGTCGTGTCCCGCGGCGCGCAGGGCGCCGCACACGCGGTAGCCGTTCATCCCGGGCAGCATGATGTCGAGGATGACGAGGTCGTACGAGCCCTCGCCGACCATGTGCAGCCCCTCCAGGCCGTCGTGGACCACGTCCACGGCGTATCCCTCGGCCGTCAGGCCCTTGGCGAGCGACAGGGCGAGCCGCTTTTCGTCCTCCACGATCAACAGGCGCATGCGTCCAGCTTGGCAAACCGAACCTGAAGACACCTTCAGGAGGCTTCAGGTCGGCTTCAGCGTCGATCGGCCACATTGGTTCCTGTCGAACAGCAGACGAGGCACACGAGCCGGCTGCAACCGGCGACACCATTCGTTACTGGTTGCGACCAGTCGCACTCTGGAGGAATCCCATGAAGCGCAACATCGTCATCGCCACCATCGCGGCCGCAGCCCTGATCGGCGGCGGCACCGCGACCGCCCTCGCGGTCTCGGGTGACGAGGAGGCGCCGGCGAACAAGTCCAGCGTGCAGGTGTCGAACGACGACAACGGCCGTGACGACGACGTGAACGACACGGACGACAACGACGCGGACGACAAGGCGGACGCGGCCGAGGACAAGGCCGAGAACGCCGCCGACGCCAAGGTCGCGCAGGTCAACGCCGCCGACGCGATCAAGGCGGCGCTGAAGAACACGGACGGTACGGCGGTCTCGGCCGACCTGGACGACGAGGGCACGAAGCACGTGTGGGACGTGGACATCCTCACCAACGGCGGCACCTGGCACAGCGTCCAGGTCGACCCCGCCACCGGCAAGGTCGTCGGCTCCCACGTCGACCGGGACGACGACGGTGACGACGCCGCCGAGACCGCGCAGATCCGTGCCGCGCTGAAGGGCAGCTCCGTCACCGCCGCCGAGGCCGCGAAGGCCGGCGCCGCCAAGGGCACGGTGACCTCGGTCGACCTCGACGAGGAGAGCACGGACAAGGCCTGGGAGGTCGACACCACCGCCGCGAACGGCACCGGCAGCGACTGGAGGGTCGACCCCGACTCCGGCAAGATCACGGCGGACCGCTCGAACGACTGACGTCTCCACCACAGGTGAGGGCACCCGGCAGCGGGTGCCCTCACCGGCGTTTCATCGCCCCCGCCGCCCATGCCCGTCCCCGTCACTGACTCGGGGGCGCTGCCCCCGAACCCCCCGTGTCCTCAAACGCCGGACGGGCTGTCATGTCGCCGGACGAGCGAATGTTTTCAGCCCGTCCGGCGTTTGAGGACGAGCGCGAAGCGCGACAGGGGGTCTGGGGCGCAGCCTCAGGAACGGGTAGGGGCGGCGGGGGCGAGACCCGTATGGGCTCAGCCCTCTGCCAGGGCTTCCACCAGGGAGTCCGCCGCCCGGTACGGGTCCAGGTCGCCCGACACGATCCGGTCGGCGAGCGCGCTCAGGCGCCGGTCCCCGTGCAGATCACCGATCCGCGCCCGCAGCGCGGTGACGGCGATCGTCTCGACCTCGCGGGACGCGCGGGCGAGCCGCCTCGCGGCGAGCTCCCCCCGCTCCTCCATCCACGCCCGGTGCTTCTCCAGCGCCTCGACGACCTCGTCGATGCCCTCCCCGCGCGCGGCCACCGTCTTGACGATGGGCGGCCGCCAGTCCCCCGGGCCACGGGACTCACCGAGCCCCAGCATGTGGTTCAGCTCACGGGCCGTCGCGTCGGCCCCGTCCCGGTCGGCCTTGTTGACCACGTACACGTCGCCGATCTCCAGGATTCCGGCCTTGGCCGCCTGGATGCCGTCGCCCATGCCGGGGGCGAGGAGCACCACGGACGTGTCCGCCTGCGAGGCGATCTCCACCTCGGACTGGCCGACGCCCACCGTCTCGACGAGGACGATGTCGCAGCCGGCCGCGTCGAGTACCCGGACGGCCTGGGGCGCGGCCCACGCCAGTCCGCCGAGGTGGCCGCGGGTGGCCATCGAGCGGATGTAGACGCCGGGGTCCGAGGCGTGGTCGGACATGCGGACGCGGTCGCCGAGCAGCGCCCCGCCGGAGAACGGCGACGACGGGTCGACGGCGAGGACGCCGACCCGCTTGCCCTGCCGCCGGTAGGCGGACACGAGCGCCGATGTGGAGGTCGACTTGCCGACGCCGGGTGATCCGGTGAGGCCTACGACGTACGCGTTGCCCGCGAGCGGGGCCAGCGCGGCCATGACCTCGCGCAGTTGCGGGGACGCCCCCTCCACCAGGGAGATCAGCCGGGCCACGGCCCGCGGCCGGCCTTCCCTGGCCGCGGCCACCAGCGAGGGGACGTCCTGCATCACAGCTCCGTTCACCAGATCAGCCAGCCGGTCTCGTACGCGCGTCAGCTCTTGGGTACCCGCACGATCAGTGCGTCACCCTGGCCGCCGCCACCGCACAGCGCCGCCGCGCCCACGCCGCCGCCGCGCCGCTTCAGTTCGAGTGCGAGGTGCAGGACGAGCCGGGCGCCGGACATGCCGATCGGGTGGCCGAGCGCGATGGCGCCCCCGTTGACGTTCACCTTTTCCGTGGACACGCCGAGATCCTTCATCGACTGGACCGCGACGGCCGCGAAGGCCTCGTTGATCTCGATCAGGTCAAGATCCTCGACGCCGATGCCCTCCTTCTTCAGAGCGTGCTGGATGGCGTTCGACGGCTGCGACTGCAAAGAGTTGTCGGGTCCCGCGACGTTTCCGTGGGCGCCGATCTCGGCGATCCAGTCGAGGCCGAGCGCCTCGGCCCTGGCCTTGCTCATGACGACCACGGCGGCCGCGCCGTCGGAGATCTGCGAGGCCGAGCCCGCCGTGATCGTGCCCTCCTTGGTGAAGGCGGGGCGCAGTCTGCCGAGCGACTCGGAGGTCGTCTCGCCGCGGATGCCCTCGTCCTGGCTGAAGACGACGGGCTCGCCCTTGCGCTGCGGGATCTCCACCGGCGTGATCTCCGCCTCGAAGGTGCCGTTCTTCCGCGCGGCGGCGGCCCGCTGGTGGGACAGGGCGGCGATCTCGTCCTGCTCGGGCCGCAGGATGCCGAGGCGCGTGTTGTGCTTCTCGGTCGACTCGCCCATGGCGATGTTCTCGAAGGCGTCGGTCAGCCCGTCGTGCGCCATCGCGTCGAGCATCTCGATCGCGCCGTACTTGTAGCCCTCACGGGACTTCGGCAGCAGGTGGGGGGCGTTCGTCATCGACTCCTGGCCGCCCGCCACGATCACGTCGAACTCACCGGCGCGGATCAGCTGGTCGGCGAGCGCGATGGCGTCGAGGCCGGACAGACACACCTTGTTGATCGTGAGCGCCGGGACGCTCATCGGGATGCCCGCCTTGACGGCGGCCTGGCGTGCCGGGATCTGCCCTGCCCCGGCCTGGAGCACCTGTCCCATGATCACGTACTGCACCTGGTCGCCGCCGATGCCCGCACGGTCGAGGGCGGCCTTGATCGCGAATCCACCGAGGTCGGCTCCCGAGAAGGACTTCAGGGAGCCGAGCAGCCGTCCCATCGGGGTGCGTGCACCCGCAACGATGACGGAGGTGGTGTTGTTCGTTCCAGACATGAGGAGCGATCCCCTTCCAGCTTGCACAGCCGAGGAGTGAACGAGGGTTTACTGAAGAAGGTACTGAGCGGTAGGCCAGCCGTCATCCGGCCCGTCGTGTGATCGCGCGCACGTTGCGTAACCGGCGTCGGAGCGCTGCACTGACAGCATGCTGACGCGAATCGACCACATCGGGATCGCCTGTTTCGACCTCGACGCGACCGTCGAGTTCTACCGGGCCACGTACGGCTTCGAGGTGTACCACTCCGAGGTCAACGAGGAGCAGGGCGTGCGCGAGGCCATGCTCAAGATCAATGAGACGTCCGACGGCGGCGCCTCCTACCTGCAGCTCCTGGAACCCACCCGCGAGGACTCCGCGGTCGGAAAGTGGCTGGCCAAGAACGGTGAGGGCGTACATCACATCGCCTTCGGCACGGCGGACGTGGACGCGGACGCGGCCGGCATCCGGGACAAGGGCGTACGAGTGCTGTACGACGAGCCGCGCAGGGGTTCGATGGGCTCCAGGATCACCTTCCTGCACCCAAAGGATTGCCATGGCGTCCTGACAGAACTGGTCACTTCGGCGCCAGTTGAGTCACCTGAGCACTGACCTCCGTATATCTGGGCCGGTAGGGTTGGGCACGGCCGTCGCCTCTTCGGGGCGGTCCGGGTCCTCATCGTCAGGATCCGAGGGCCGGGGTCCAGGTTTCGGGGGATGAGCGTCGGGGGAGCAGCCCGTGCTCCGCCGTTGATCTGACACCATTCCCCGGGGGCCCTGTCCGGCGGATGGACGGTGCTCGTTTGGAGAGACTTGCGACCAGGGGACGGATGGGACCGCGCAGTGCGGGGCTACGAACGCCAGGAGCGAGAGCCGGCGGCTGACGTCGACCACCTCTCTCGGTTCGAGGCCGAGATGGAACGGCTGAAGACCGAGCGGGAGAAGGCCGTCCAGCACGCCGAGGACCTCGGCTATCAGGTCGAGGTGCTGCGCGCCAAGCTGCATGAGGCGCGCCGCAGTCTGGCGACCCGGCCTGCCTACGACAGCGCCGACATCGGCTATCAGGCCGAGCAGATGCTCCGTAATGCGCAGGTTCAGGCCGATCAGCTGCGCCAGGACGCCGAGCGGGAGCTGAGCCAGGCCCGCGCGCAGACGCAGCGGATCCTGCAGGAGCACGCGGAGCAGGCCGCCCGTCTCCAGGCGGAGCTGCATCAGGAGGCGGTCACCCGCCGCCAGCAGCTCGACCAGGAGCTGGCGGAGCGCCGGCAGAGCGTCGAGTCGCACGTCAACGAGAACGTGGCGTGGGCCGAGCAGCTGCGCGCCCGCAGCGAGCAGCAGGCCCGCCGGCTGGCCGACGAGTCGCGCAGCGAGGCCGAGCAGGCTCTGGCCGCCGCCCGCGCGGAGGCCGAGCGGATCACGGGAGAGGCCCGCCAGCGGCTGCAGAGCGACGCCGAGCGGGCGCGCTCGGAGGCCGAGGCGCTGCTGCGCCGGGCCCGCACCGACGCCGAGCGGCTGCTGAACGCGGCCTCGACGCAGGCCCAGGAAGCCACCGAGCACGCCGAGCAGCTGCGCAGTTCGACCGCGTCCGACTCGGACAACGCCCGCCGGCAGGCCGGTGAGCTGAGCCGCGCCGCCGAGCAGCGCATCAACGAGGCCGAGGCGGCCCTGCGCGAGGCGCGGGCCGAGGCGGAGAAGGTCCTCGCCGAGGCCAAGGAGGCCGCGGCCAAGACGCTCGCCGGCGCGGAGTCGGCGAACGAACAGCGCACGCGTACGGCCAAGGAGCAGGTCGCCCGGCTGGTCAGCGAGGCCACCAAGGAGGCCGAGTCCACCAAGGCCGAGGCCGAGCAGGTCGTCGCGGACGCCCGTACCAAGGCCGAGAAGATCACCGCGGAGGCCGAGGAGAACGCCCGCAGTCTCACGGCCGAGGAGACCGCGTCCCAGCTCGCCAAGGCGGCCCGTACCGCCGAGGAGGTCCTGAACAAGGCGTCCGAGGACGCCAAGGCGACCACCAGGGCCGCCTCCGAGGAGGCCGAGCGCATCCGCGCCGAGGCCGAGTCCGAGGCGGACCGGCTGCGCGCCGAGGCGCACGACATCGCCGAGCAGCTCAAGGGCACGGCGAAGGACGACACCAAGGAGTACCGCGCCAAGACGGTCGAGCTGCAGGAGGAGGCGCGTCGGCTGCGCGGCGACGCCGAGCAGTTGCGCGCGGACGCCAACGAAGAGGGCGAGCGGATCCGCTCCGAGGCCCGGCGCGAGGCCGTCCAGCAGATCGAGGAGGCGGCCAGGACCGCCGAGGAGCTGCTCTCCAAGGCGAAGGCCGACGCGGACGAGCTGCGGTCGAACGCCACGACGGAGAGCCAGCGGGTCCGCACCGAGGCCATCGAGCGCGCGACGACGCTGCGCCGCCAGGCCGAGGAGACCCTGGAGCGCACCCGCGCCGAGGCCGAGCGGCACCGCACGGAGGCCGTCGAGCAGTCCGAGGAGATCAAGGCGGAGGCCGAGCGGGCCGCCACCGAACTGCACGAGGACACCGAGCGGGCCATAGCGGCCCGGCAGGCCGAGGCGGCCGAGGGACTGACGCGGCTGCACACGGAGGCCGAGGAGCGCCTCGCCTCCGCCGAGCAGGCGCTGACCGACGCGCGCGCGGAGTCCGAGCGGATCCGCCGCGAGGCCGCCGAGGAGATCGACCGGCTGCGCGGCGAGGCCGCCGAGCGGATTCGTACGCTTCAGGCGCAGGCCGAGACGGAGGCCGAGCGGCTGCGCACGGAGGCCGCCTCGGACGCGTCCGTGTCCCGTGCCGAGGGCGAGGCCCTCGCCGTACGGCTGCGTTCGGACGCGGCGGTGGAGGCCGAGCGGCTGAAGTCGGAGGCACAGGACACCGCCGACCGCGTACGGGCGGAGGCGCAGGCCGCCGCCGAGCGGCTGGCCACGGAGGCCGCAGAGGCACTCTCCGCGGCCCAGGAGGAGGCGGCCAGGCGCCGCCGCGAGGCCGAGGAGCTGCTCGGCGCCGCGCGCCAGGAGGCCGACCAGGAGCGCGAGCGGGCCCGCGAGCAGAGCGAGGAGCTGCTGGCCTCGGCGCGCAACCGCGTGGAGGAGGCGCAGACCGAGGCCGTCCGGCTGGTCGAGGAAGCGGACCGCCGGGCCACCGAGATGGTGTCGGCCGCCGAGCAGACCGCGCAGCAGGTGCGCGACGCCGTGGCCGGACTGCACGAGCAGGCCCAGGAGGAGATCGCCGGCCTGCGCAGCGCCGCCGAGCACGTGGCGGAGCGCATGCGTAGCGAGGCGCAGCAGGAGGCCGACCGGGTCCGCGCCGACGCTCACGCGGAGCGGGAGCGGGCGACCGAGGACGGCAACCGGGTCCGGCGCGAGGCGCAGGAGGAGTCGGAGGCCGCGAGGTCCCTCGCGGAGCGCACGGTCGCGGAGGCGATCGCGGAGTCCGAGCGGCTGCGTTCGGACGCCTCGGAGTATGTGCAGCGGGTGCGTACGGAGGCTTCGGACGCCATCGCGTCGGCCGAGCAGGACGCCTCGCGTTCGAGGGCCGAGGCCCGGGAGGACGCCAACCGCATCCGGTCGGACGCGGCGACGCAGGCGGACACCCTCATCACCGAGACGACCGCCGAGGTCGAGCGGCTCACCGCGGAGACGAACCAGGAGGCGGAGCGGGTGCGCGCCGAGTCCGTGGCGAAGGCCGAGAAGCTGATCTCGGACGCGACGGGCGACGCGGAGCGGCTGCGCGCCGAGGCGGCCGACACGGTCGGCTCCGCGCAGCAGCACGCCGAGCGGATCCGGTCGGAGGCCCAGCGCTTCAAGGCCGAGGCCGCCCAGGAGGCCGACCGCCTCATGTCGAACGCCCGCGACGAGGCCGACGACACGCTGGACAAGGCGCGCAAGGAGGCCAACAAGCGGCGCTCCGAGGCGGCCGAGCAGGTCGACAAGCTGATCACGGAGACGACCGCCGAGGCCGACAAGCTCCTCTCGGAGTCGCAGGCGAGCGCGCACAAGACCACCGCGGACGCCGAGGCGCAGGCCGACACGATGGTGGGCGCCGCGCGCAACGAGGCGGAGCGGCTGCTGTCCGAGGCCACGGTCGAGGGCAACTCCCGGGTGGAGCGGGCCAGGGCGGACGCCGACGAGCTGCTGGTCGGCGCGCGCAGGGACGCGACGGCCATAAGAGAGCGTGCCGAGGAGCTGCGCGACCGGATCACCGGCGAGATCGAGGACCTGCACGACCGGGCCCGCCGGGAGTCCGCCGAGACGATGAAGGCGGCGGGCGATCGGTGCGACGCGCTGATCAGGGCCGCCGAGGACCAGCTGAAAGAGGCCGAGGCGAAGGCCAAGGACCTCGTGTCGGAGGCCGGTTCGGAGGCGAGCAAGGTCCGTATCGCCGCGGTGAGGAAGGCGGAGGGGCTCCTCAAGGAGGCCGAGCAGAAGAAGGCCGCGCTCATCGCCGAGGCCGAGGGGATCAGATCCGAGGCGGTGCGCGAGGCGCGGGCCGCGGTCGAGGAGGGCAGGCGGGAGCTGGAGGTGCTGGTCCGCCGTCGGCAGGACATCAATGCCGAGATCTCCCGTGTCCAGGACGTCCTGGAGGCGTTGGAATCCTTTGAGGCGCCGTCGAGTGGCAAGGACGGGGCCATCAAGGCGGGCGCGGCGGCCGGTTCGACCCGTTCGGGTGGCAAGCCGTCCGAGGGCTAGCCAGATGGCTAACTTCCGTGCATGCCGGGGGGCTTCGGTGAAGCTCTCCGGCAAGCGTTCCGGCCGTTAGCCACCAAAAAGGGTGTCATTCTCCATATCAATCGGGCTACTGCTCGATGACACACCGTTTTGGCCCCTAGGATTCCACCTATCACCTCACCGGTCTCATTCGACAGGAACCCCATGAGCGACACTTCCCCCTACGGCTTCGAGCTTGTGCGGCGTGGGTACGACCGCGCTCAGGTGGACGAACGCATCTCGAAGCTCGTCTCCGACCGTGACAGCGCTCTGGCCCGTATCACTGCTCTCGAAAAGCGCATCGAGGAACTCCATCTCGAAACGCAGAACGCCCAGGCCCAGGTAAGCGACGCCGAGCCGTCGTACGCCGGCCTCGGCGCCCGCGTCGAGAAGATCCTCCGCCTCGCCGAGGAGGAGGCCAAGGACCTGCGCGAGGAGGCCCGTCGCGCGGCGGAGCAGCACCGTGAGCTCGCCGAGTCGTCGGCTCAGCAGGTGCGCAACGACGCGGAAGCGTTCTCCGCGGACCGCAAGTCCAAGGCGGAGGACGAAGGCGTCCGGATCGTCGAGAAGGCGAAGACGGACGCCTCGCAGCTGCGTCAGGAGGCGACGAAGGACGCGCAGTCGAAGCGCGAGGAGGCGGACGCCCTCTTCGAGGAGACCCGCGCGAAGGCCGCGCAGGCCGCCGCCGACTTCGAGACGAACCTCGCCAAGCGCCGTGAGCAGTCCGAGCGTGACCTGGCCTCGCGTCAGGCCAAGGCCGAGAAGCGTCTCGCGGAGATCGAGCACCGTGCGGAGCAGCTTCGGCTTGAGGCCGAGAAGCTGCGTACGGACGCCGAGCGGCGTGCTCGTCAGACCGTCGAGACGGCTCAGCGGCAGGCCGAGGACATCGTGGCCGACGCGAACGCGAAGGCCGACCGAATTCGGTCGGAGTCCGAGCGGGAGCTCGCTGCGCTCACGAACCGGCGTGACTCGATCAACGCTCAGCTCACGAACGTGCGTGAGATGTTGGCGACGCTCACGGGGGCGGCTGTGGCCGCCGCGGGCGCTCCCGAGGACGAGCCGATCACTCGTGGGGTGCCTGCGCAGCAGACCCGCTAGGCGCTTGTCCCGGTACGTACGGGTTTGGGTTGTGGGAATCTGCGGGTCGGCCGTGGCTGGTCGCGCAGTTCCCCGCGCCCCTTTGGGGCACGACTTCGGAGCCCCCTGCCTTTGAGTGGCAGGGGGCTTTGTCGCGTTCTAGCGTGGGCGCATGATCGAGGTTGCGGGGCTGACCAAGCGGTACGGCGAGAAGATGGCTGTGAATCAGCTGACGTTCGCCGTGCGGCCCGGCATCGTCACCGGGTTTCTCGGGCCGAACGGCGCCGGGAAGTCCACGACGATGCGGATGATGCTCGGGCTCGACCGGCCGACCGCGGGTGACGTCCGGATCGACGGGCAGCACTACGACCGGCTCAAGGACCCGCTGACGTACATCGGCGCCCTGCTCGACGCCAAGGCCATGCACGGCGGTCGCAGCGCCTTCAACCACCTCCTGTGCCTCGCGCAGAGCAACGGCATCCCGAGGAGCCGGGTGCACGAGGTCCTGGACACCGTCGGGCTCACCGGGGTGGCGAAGAAGAAGGCCAAGGGCTTCTCGCTCGGCATGGGGCAGCGGCTCGGCATCGCGGGCGCGCTGCTCGGCGACCCCCGGATCCTGATGTTCGACGAGCCGGTCAACGGACTCGACCCCGAGGGCATCCACTGGATCCGGAATCTGATGAAGTCCCTCGCCGCCCAGGGACGTACCGTCTTCGTCTCCTCGCACCTCATGAGCGAGATGGCGCTGACCGCCGACCATCTCGTCGTGATCGGCCAGGGCCGGCTGCTCGCCGACACGTCCATGGCCGACTTCATCAGGGAGAACTCCCGGTCGTACGTACGCATCCGGTCGCCCCAGCGTGAGCTGCTGCTCGACGTGCTGCACCGGGCCGGGATCGTCGTCGTGGAGACCGGCGTCGGGACGCTTGAGGTGGACGGGCACCGGCCCGAGGACATCGGCGAGCTGGCCGCGCAGCACCGGATCGTGCTGCATGAGCTGAGCCCCCAGCAGGCCTCGCTGGAGGAGGCGTTCATGCAGCTCACGGCGGAGTCGGTGGAGTACCACGCGCACACCGACGCCCCTCTCGGCGCCGCGCCGCCTCCCCTTCCCGGCGAGCGGCCGGGACCGCAGGTGCCGGGACCCCCGTGGGGCAACGACTGGAAGAAGGGCTGAATCCATGGCCGCGACCCAGGTCCTGAGGTCCGAGTGGACCAAGATCCGGTCGGTGGCGTCCACGTTGTGGACGCTGAGCCTCGCCGCCGTGGTGACCGTCGTGCTCGGTGCGCTGATCTCGCTGTTGTCCAAGAACGAGTTCGACAAGATGGACGCGGAGGACCGGCTCTCCTTCGACCCCACCTACATCAGCTTCGCCGGGATGAGCCTCGGTCAGCTGGCGCTGATCGTGTTCGGCGTGCTCGTGGTGTCCAACGAGTACAGCACCGGCATGATCCGCACCTCGCTCTCCGCCGTCCCGCGGCGCGGCACGTTCCTGTTCAGCAAGATGGCGGTGGCGACCGGGCTCGCCCTCCTCGTGGGCGTCGTGACCAGTTTCGTCGCGTTCTTCCTCGGCCAGGCGATGCTCGGCTCGCACAAGGCGTCGATCGGCGACCCGGGCGTCCTGCGCGCGGTCATCGGCGGCGGCCTCTACATGACCCTCATCGCCGTCTTCTCGATGGGCGTCGCCACGATGCTCCGCAGCCCGATGCTGTCCCTGGGCATCCTGATGCCGTTCTTCTTCCTGATCTCCGCCGTCCTCGGCAACGTCTCCGCCACCAAGAAGATCGGTCGGTTCCTGCCCGACCAGGCCGGCAGGAAGATCATGCAGGTGGTCACCCCGCTCGACGACGACGTACCGTACGGACCCTGGGGAGGGCTGGGCATCATGGTGCTGTGGGTCGTCGTCGCGGTGATCGGCGGGTACGTACTGCTGAAGAGACGCGACGCGTGACGGGAGGTTTTTACCCGCTCTTGAAGGGAACCGTCAGCGCACCGATATCCTCCTAACCCTTACGGGGGCGTGTGCCCCGACGTCCTGAACCTTTCGATGGGTGCGGAGAATGATCGAGGCAGTCGGCCTGACGAAGCGCTACGGCGACAAGACGGCCGTGTACAACCTTTCCTTCCAGGTCAGGCCGGGCTCGGTCACCGGCTTCCTCGGCCCCAACGGGTCGGGCAAGTCCACGACCATGCGGATGATTCTCGGGCTGGACAACCCCAGCGCCGGGCAGGTGACGATCGGCGGCTACCCGTACCGCAGGCTGCCCAACGCCCCGCGCCAGGTCGGCGCGCTGCTCGACGCCAAGGCCGTGCACGGCGGCCGGCACGCCCGTAACCACCTGCTGTGCCTGGCGCAGCTGTCGGGCATCCCCGCCCGCCGGGTGGACGAGGTGCTCGGGGTCGTGGGGCTGCAGGACGTGGCGAAGAAGCGCTCCAAGGGCTTCTCGCTCGGCATGGGCCAGCGGCTCGGCATCGCGGCCGCGCTGCTCGGCGACCCGCAGGTGCTCCTCTTCGACGAGCCGATCAACGGACTCGACCCCGAGGGCATCCTCTGGGTGCGCAACCTGATGAAGTCGCTGGCCGCGGAGGGCCGGACCGTCTTCGTCTCCTCGCACCTGATGAGCGAGATGGCCGTCACGGCGGACCACCTCATCGTGATCGGCCGCGGCCAGCTGCTCGCCGACATGAGCGTCCGCGACTTCATCTCGCACAACTCGGCCGACTTCGCGCGGGTGCGCACTCCCGGCACCGACCCCGCCCAGCGCGAGAAGCTGACGGCCGCGCTCACGGAGGCGGGCGGTCAGGTGATGCCGGAGCAGGACGGCGGGCTGCGCGTCACCGGGCTGCCGCTCCCCCGCATCAGCGACCTCGCCCACGACGCCGACGTACGGCTGTGGGAGCTGTCGCCGCACCAGGCGTCGCTGGAGGAGGCGTACATGCGGATGACGCAGGGCGCGGTCGACTACCGCTCCACCACCGACCAGCGCGCGGGACTCCAGCAGCAGCTGCCGCCGGGCGCGATGCCGCCGCCGCAGATGCCGGTGCCGGGACAGGGCCAGCCGGGCTGGTACGCGCCGCCGCCGCCCCAGCAGGGCGGGCAGCCGTTCGCGATGCCCCAGGGACAGCCGCCCGCGGGCCCCTACGGCGCTCCGGGTGCTCCGGGCGCCGGAGAGCCCAACCCGTACGCCCAGCCCGCTCAGCCGGCCTCCGCGCAGCCCGCGCCCGCGCGGTCCGCGCCCGTGGAGTCTCCGGCCGCCCCCGCGCAGCCCTCCTCCGCCGCCCCCGACCTGACCAAGCCCGAGGACGCCCGATGAGCACGCCCCAGCCGCAGACGCACCAGCAGGCCGCCCCTGCCCCGAACTGGCAGTCGGCCCCCGGGACTTCGTACACCTCGCCGATTCCGGTCACGCGCACCCATCTCGGGCACGCGCTCACCTCGGAGTGGACGAAGATCAAGTCGGTGCGCTCCACCATGTGGACGCTCGGCGTCTTCCTGCTCCTGGTGGTGGGGATCGGCCTTCTCGTGGCCGCCCAGACGAACGACACCGACTACGCGGACGTCCCCTACACGATCCCCGCGTTCTTCGGGCTGATCCTCGGGCAGCTCTGCCTGATCACCCTGGGCGTGCTGGTGGTCTCGTCCGAGTACGGCACGGGCATGATCCGTACGACGTTCACGGCCTCGCCCCAGCGCCACCGGGTGCTCACCGCCAAGCTGCTGATCTTCTTCGTCGTCGCGTTCGTCGTGTCGGCGCTCGCCATCGGGTTCGTCGGCCTGGTCACCTCGGGCATGCACGGCGGCGCCTCGGACAACGCGTGGGGCGGGACCGTCCTGATCGGCGCGCTGTACGTGTCGCTGCTCGGCGTGCTCGCGCTCGCCGTGGGCTCGATGCTGCGGCACTCCGCCGGCGCGATCACCGCGATGCTCGGTCTGGTGCTGGTCCCGGCGATCCTGCCGGCGTTCCTGATGATGTCCGAGAGCATGCGCACGGTCGGCGAGAAGATGATGGAGTACAACGCCCCGAACGCGCTCGCCAAGATCTTCGAACTCGACTCCGCGGACAGCGGCGGGGGCTCGCAGCTCCTCCTGCTCGCCGGTGTGACCGCGGCGGCGATCGCGGGCGCGTACGTACTCCTTGAGCGGCGCGACGTGTAATCCGACGTGAACGCCGCGTAGAGACTTCGCGCCGATGTTCTAGAACCTCGGCGCGTTCCGGGACCGCTGCACCCTCGTGGTGCGGCGGTCCTTCGCGTTCCAGCACGACTTGTGCCAGTGCCGGCGCTCCTCCACCCCGGAGTGCTCGGGCCAGGCCACCACGTGCGGGACGCCGGAGGGAATCTGCTGGTCGCAGCCCGGACAGCGGTAGGTCTTGCCCTGCGCGCTCGCTCCTGCCACGTGCCGTACGCTCCAGGACTCGCCGCGCCAGCTCTCGGCCGACTGCCAGCCGCCGTACCGGTCGGACGGATCCTCGTCCGCGCTCCGGCCGGAGCCACCGACGTGGGGACGGTTGCGACGCGGGGACACAGGACACCTCACGGAGCTATACAGGGAGCAGGGGCTGTGCGCAGCCTACGCGGAGCTCCCAGGGGTACGCGTACGTCACCAATCCCCACAGACCTCCGCACGGTCGGCCCATTCTCCAGACAATCCGCCAATCTCCCCGCCAAGCCGTGTCTTTGGCACGTGTCAGACGGTTATGCGGGATGGGGGAGCCTCGTCGGCACAAGGAGGCAGGAGCGCGATGCGCGTAGGTAGTTTTGTTCTGGCAGCCCAGTTCCCCGGTCAGGGACAGGGCGAGGCGCTGCACCGCGCGGTGCGGTCGGCGGAGGTCGCCGAGGAGGCCGGGCTCGACACGGTGTGGCTGGCCGAGCACCACTTCGTGCCGTACGGGACCTGCCCGTCGGCCGTGACGCTGGCGGCGCTGCTGCTGGGCCGCACCCGCCGCATCCGCGTCGGCACGGCGGTCAGCGTGCTGCCCACCGTGCACCCGGTGGCACTCGGCGAACAGGCCGCGCTGCTGCACGTGACCTCGGGCGGACGTTTCTCGCTCGGGGTGGGACGCGGCGGGCCGTGGGTCGACCTGGAGGTCTTCGGGACGGGCCTCGAAGCGTACGAACAGGGGTTCCCGGAATCACTCGATCTGTTGATGAGCTGGCTGCGTCGGCCGTCCGTGGCGGGCGTCTCCGAGCGTTTCGGCTTCCGTGAAGTCCCCGTCGTACCGCGGCCGTCGGAGGCCCTGTCGGGCGGTGAGAGCCCCGAGGTCGTCGTCGCGTGCACCTCGCCGTCGAGCGTCAGGATGGCCGCCGAGCGCGGGCTCCCGATGCTTCTCGGCATGCATGTGGGGGACGAGGAGAAGGCCGAGATGGTCGCGCTGTGGCGTACGTACGCGCTCGCCGCGGGGCACTCCCCCGACGACATCGCGGTCGCCGGCGCGTCCCATGTGTCGGCCGGTGTGGCACAGATCGCGGACCGGCGGACGGACGCCGTCGAGACACTGCAGAAGGCCATGCCGGGGTGGCTGCGGCAAGGGCTGGAAGCCCATGTCACGGTGGACGACCGCAAGCGCTCGATGCGCGATCCGGCGGCCTACACCGAACTCCTCTGCGGGCTGCACCCGGTGGGCACGCCCCGTCTGTGCGCGGACCGCCTCGCGGCGACCTCCGAGCGCACGGGGATCACCCGCTTCGCGCTCCTCGTGGAGGGCTCCGGCGATCTGGCCGCCACGGAGGAGAACGTACGGCGGCTGGGGGACGAGGTACTGCCACGGCTCCGGTGAGCTGCGGACCCGCGCACCGGCCCGAGACCACGACACCCCCGCCTCCGCGGACCCGGGGCCCGGGCCGAACGGGCCCGAGCCGCGGGAAGCTTGCCGCTCCCGCACAGAACACCTCCCGCGTACGGAGCGGCAAGCTCTGCGGCATCACCGCATCACCGCATCAGCAGTCCCGGAACTCCGGCGACTGGTTCAGCAGCTGACTGCGCACCGACGTGAAGCGGGTCAGGGTGTCGTCCACCGAGCCGTCCAGCGGGAACACTGCCACCCTGTGGCAGTTCTGGAAGGCCAGCCTCACCCCGAAGTGCCGCTGCAGCGCACCTCGTATCGCGTCACTCGCGAGGGCACGCAGCAGCTGGCCCCGCGCCTGCTCGTCCGGCGGAGGCGTCTGGTTGTCGGCGAAGTTGCCGCCGTCCACCTTCAGCTGAGCCACCAGGGAGCTGATCATCTCCCATGCGTAGGGCAGGGAGGTCCGGACGCAGTCGACGAATTCCGCTTCGTCGACCTCGCCTCGCTCGGCCTTTTCGAGTAGGGCCGGTGAGACGTCCAGCGACATGGGTTCTCCTCTCGCACCCCCTCGGCAGAGGGGGTTGACGGACAGGTAAGGAGACCGCGACGTCGGACACGCTGGGTACACGCATCGCGACCTCCCGTTTATACGGTAGGCAACTGTTCGTGGCCGCACCAGGACATTGGGCACACAGCGAAGACCCCACGTGCACACAACCGGCCACTTTCGAACAGGGCTTATCCGGGGAAACAGGGGCGACAGGGAAGGTGACGGGAAAGGCTCCGGTCAACGAGCCTCCTGGCCGGATCGCGCCGACCCGTGCCCGTCGAGTAGCGTTGCCGACCATGCGTCTCGTCATTGCCCGCTGCTCCGTCGACTACGCGGGCCGGCTCACCGCCCATCTCCCGTCGGCCCCCCGTCTCATCCTCGTGAAAGCGGACGGCAGCGTCTCGATCCATGCGGACGACCGGGCCTACAAGCCCCTCAACTGGATGTCGCCGCCCTGCACCCTGAAGGAGGGTTCGGGGGAGGACGAGGGTGTGTGGACCGTCATCAACAAGGCGGGCGAGAAGCTCATCATCACCATGGAGGAAGTCCTCCACGACTCCGCGCACGAGCTCGGCGTCGACCCCGGCCTGATCAAGGACGGCGTGGAGGCGCACCTCCAGGAGCTGCTCGCCGACCGGATCGAGATCCTCGGCGAGGGCTACTCGCTGATCCGCCGCGAGTACATGACGGCCATCGGCCCGGTCGACATCCTGTGCCGCGACGCGGAAGGAAAGACCGTCGCCGTGGAGATCAAGCGGCGCGGCGAGATCGACGGCGTGGAGCAACTGACGCGCTACCTGGACCTGTTGAACCGCGACCCCCATCTCGCGCCGGTCCGCGGCATCTTCGCCGCACAGGAGATCAAGCCGCAGGCCCGCGTGCTCGCCACGGACCGGGGCATCGGCTGCACGGTCCTCGACTACAACGCGATGCGGGGCATCGAGGACGACAAGCTGCGGCTGTTCTGACGAGGACCGGAACAGTTCGTACGGCATGACGGTGGGCCGGGACCTTTCACAGGTTCCGGCCCACCGTCATGCCGTGACGGACTCGCCCAGGCCTTGTGCGCGCCTGTTACGCGCCTCAGATCACCGTCGGCGACCCGGGCGCGCCGCCGCTCGCGGAGCTGCTGCTCGTGGCCGGGCCGGACGCGGGGCCGCTGGCCGAGTCGGAGGTCGACGGTTCGGACGGCGGGCTCTCGCTGGGCTCCCCGGAGGGCTCGGACGCGGTCGGCGTCGGAGTGGGCGTGGAACTCGTCGGCGGCTTCGTGGTGTCCGACGGCTTCGGCGAGGGCGGCGGCTTCGGCGTGGACGACGGCGGTTTCGTCGTGGAGTTGGTCGGGCTCGGCTCCTTCGACCCGCTCGGCTCGTCCGACGGCTCGCCGGTCGACGTCGGTGTCGGATCGTCCGAGGTCCCGAGGACGCCGTCCTCGCCCGGGTCGGTCGGACGGGCCGTCGAGTCCGCGTCGCCGCTGCCCTTCTTCGGACGGTCGGCGCCGAGCCCTTCGCCGTCGTCGTCCGCGCTGGCCGACGGGGTGACGCCGACCTTCTCCGACGGGGTGTTGTCGTCGGGGTTGGAGGTCGCGCCGAGCGTCACCACCGTGCCGAGCACGGCGGCGAGCAGCGCGCCCGCTCCGGCGGCCACCACATTGCGCCGGGCGCCGTTGACCAGGCCCTTCACCCCGCCTGTCTTCGCCCCGCCTGCCTTGGCCCCGCCTGCCTTGGCCCCTCCGGTTCCGGCCGAGGAGGCGGGCCCGGTGCGGTGCGTGACCAGTGTGGCGGGCTCGCCCGGTCCCTGCAGTGAGGGGACCATCGCGAGCGCGGCCGGTACGCCGCCGGGCGGCGACGCCGACTCCTCGGACCGCGCGTCGGGCACCTCCTCGCCGGACGTCGAGCCGATCCCCGCGGGCAGTGCCGGAAGTCCCCCCTGCCCGAACGAGGCCGGCAGGCTGGAGAAGCCCGAGCGGTCCGCGACCAGGGCCAGGGCGCGCCGGCCCGCGACGGTGCCGCGCTTGTCGGCGAGGGCACCGCGCAGGCCGACGGAGGCCTCCAGTTCGGCGCGGGCCCGGTCGAGCTGTCCGCCGCAGAGCGCGAGGATGCCCAACTCGTGGTGGAAATAGGCTTGATCCGAGACCTCGCCGGCGAGCCGGGCGGCCTCGCTCCCGGAGCGCAGCGCGCGCTCCCAGGCGCTCCAGTGCAGTCCCGCGGCGAAGGCGGGCGCGGCCGTCCGGGCCAGCTCCACCGCCGTGGCGCTCTCCTCGTCCTCGGCCGGCGGCACGGTCAGCGGCACCAGGGCGGCCAGTGCGGCGAGCACGGCGTCCGCTTCGGCGCAGACCCGCTCCGGGGTGACGGACGGGTGCCCGGCCCACCAGGCGTAGTGCCGCGCGGCGGCGCGGGCCGTCTCCTCGGCGTCCGAGGCGTATCCCGCGCTCTCCAGCTGGGTCTGCACGCCGGCCGCGAGCCGGTAGTGCGATCCGACCGGGGTGACGAGCGCGCAGCCGACGAGTTCCGCGAGAGCGGCGTCCGCGTGCGTGTGTCCCACGATGGCAGGCAGATGCGCCTGGTGCGGCACCTCGCCCCCCAGGGCGACGGCGAAGCGCAGGGTGGCGCGGGCCGACTCGCTGAGCCGGGAGGCGAGCAGCGCGGCGGGCGCGGCACCCTCGGCGAGCGAGGGCAGCGGTACCCCGCGGCGGTCCTCGGTGCCGGACTCTTCGGTGGACACGTCGGTGGACGCGTCCATGGGTGCGTCCATGCGGGTGCCCGTGGGCGCGTCGTCGTACTCACCGGAGTAGCGGCCGAAGTCGTCGAAGGCCGCCGGGTCGCTGCTCAGCTGGTCGCGCTGCCGCAGCAGGGCTCCGGCCTGGACGAAGCGCAGCGGGAGACCCTCGGACTCGAACCAGAGGTCGCCCGCCCAGTTGGCCTCCTCCTCGGTGAGGACCCGGCCGACGGCACGCTCCAGCAGTTCGAGGCCGCCGGCGCGGCCGAGACCGCTGAGGAAGACCTCTTCGAGGAGCGAGTCCGCGACCGGCGCGGCGATCTCGGGCGTCGCCGAGACCAGGAAGGCGCACTCGGGTGTGGCGTCGAGCAGGTCTTCGAGCGCGTTGCCGCCGAACTCCACGTCGTCCAGGACGACGACCGCGCCGATCTCGTGGACGAGTGCGAGCAGTTCGTCCTGTTCCGGCCGGTACGACGGAGCGTCGTAGACGGCGGAGAAGAGGTCGTGCAGCAGATCGTCGGCCGTGCGGCGATGGCCGCTGAGGCGGATCACGCCGTCGGGCGCGAGGTCCGCGCAGTCGTCGGCCACGGCGTCCAGCAGAACGGTGCGGCCCGAGCCCGAGGGCCCGGTGAGCCGTACGGAACGTCCGCGCGCGAGCAGCCGTACGAGCCGCTCACGCTCCTCCTGGCGCTCCAGGAGCGGCAGTCCGGGCCCCGGCGCCCCGGGCGGCACGGGCGGCCGTGCGGAGCGGGTCTGTTCGGTCCGCTCGGCGGCGCTGAACTTCGTGGGCCGCGGTGGCCGCTCGCCCGGCGGGCGGAGCTCGATCTCGCTGCCGTCGACGGGATTGACGGTGAGCAGATGGTCGCCCGCGACCAGTTGGACGGTGCGGGCCGGTGCGGGCGTGTGCTGGACGCCACTCTGCCCCAGCGCGTGCGTCAAAGGCTCGCGCGGTGGGCGCTGTCGTGGCGCCGAATCGTCGTCATGACCGTGGTCTTCGGGTCCCCGGTTCATCGGGTCCATAGGTCCAAGCCCCCCAAAAGCGTCGTGTGCGAGCCCCCTCCGGCCTGCCGCACACCGCGCTGTCGCTTCTGGTCCGGTGCCCACTGACGGGTTCATCAACACGCGGGCACGCGAACCCTAAACCTTCGCACAGTATCCAGGAACACACGGGGTACCGTGCCGTCCGAGACGTCACAGCTTCGTGAGGATTGTTCGCGAGGTACGGGTTTCGTACGCCGCTTCCGATCCGGTCTTCGCCGTTTGCGGCAGTGACGCGGAGCCTCACACCCGCGGCAGTGATTCGACCCCGATGCCACCCTCGATCGCGAGGATGCGGTGAAGGCGGGTGGCCACCAGCAGGCGCTGCATCTGCGGCGGGACGCCGCGCAGCACAAGCCTCCGGCCGTACCGCCCCGCCCGTCGGTGGACTCCCATGATGACACCGAGGCCGGTGGCGTCCCAGGAGTCCAGCTCTGACAGGTCGAGCACCAGGTCGCCGACGCCGTCGTCGATGGCCGTGTGCAGGACCGTACGGGCGTCCGCCGCGCTGCGGACGTCGAGGCGGCCCCCGACGACCAGCTCGGCGTGGTCGCCCCTGATGTGCATATGCGCTCCCCGAGAGTGCGTTTTTCGTACTCGGCGTCTTCGTCGTGCCCTGTGGTGCCAGGTGGTGTCAGGCGTTGTCAGGACTGACTGCCGTACCGGGGCAGAAGTTGCCGTCCGTGAGCGAACCGATACCCAAACCACCCTGACGAGTGACGGTGTGACGGGCCGTGGATCACCGCGGAGTCGGTACGTGCGTCAGTAGGTGTAGAAGCCCTGCCCGCTCTTGCGTCCGATGTCACCGGCGTCAACCATCCGGCGCATCAGTTCCGGCGGCGCGAACTTCTCGTCCTGGGACTCGGTGTAGATGTTGCTCGCCGCGTGCAGCAGGATGTCGACACCCGTGAGGTCGGCGGTGGCGAGCGGTCCCATGGCGTGACCGAAGCCCAGCTTGCAGGCCAGGTCGATGTCCTCGGCGGTGGCCACGCCCGACTCGTACAGCTTGGCCGCCTCGACGACGAGTGCCGAGATGAGCCGGGTGGTGACGAAGCCGGCCACGTCGCGGTTGACGACGATGCAGGTCTTGCCGACCGACTCGGCGAACTCCCGGGCACTGGCGAGCGCTTCGTCACTGGTCTTGTATCCGCGGACCAGTTCGCAGAGCCGCATCATCGGCACCGGCGAGAAGAAGTGGACGCCGACGACCCGCTCCGGGCGCTCGGTGGCCGCCGCGATCTTGGTGATCGGGATGGCGGAGGTGTTGGAGGCGAGTACGGTCTCGTCCTTCACCAGCTTGTCGAGCGTACGGAAGATCTCGTGCTTGACTTCCAGCTTCTCGAACACGGCCTCGACGACGATGTCGACGTCGGCGACCGCGTCCAGGTCGGTGGTCGTGGTAATGCGGCCCAGCGCCTCTTCGGCCGCGCCCGCGTCCAGCTTCCCCTTGCTCACGAACTTGTCGTACGAGGCCTTGATGCCGTCGGTGCCACGGGTCAGCGCCGCGTCGGTGACATCCCGCAGGACGACGTCCCAGCCGGCCTGTGCGGCGACCTGGGCGATACCGGACCCCATGAGTCCGGCCCCGATGACGGCGAGCTTCCCTGCCACTGTCCGACTCCCCTGCTGCTTCTCCCCCGGGGTCGCGTCGATGTGCGGCGACCGCCGCGCGACCCCGGACTCCGGCCGGCGGGAGGCCGACCGGGACGACTGGCGTTGACATCGCGAGGCAGCCCCGAACAACACGCCTTCGAGTTGCCTCTCCGGCGGACCATAGCGCTCGTGAGGTGCCGTGTGACCGCTAAGTAACGCGCGTCACGTCTCATCTGACGGACATCACACCGGGAGGCTCATTCCGCCGCCCGTACGGCGTAGTTGAGGACCTTCTCGCTCAAAAGGTCCTCCATGCCGTCCAACAGCGTCAGCACCTCGCGGGAGACCTCGGCCGGATCGCGCCCGGCGACCATCTCGCGCCCGACGGTGCTCATGACCGTCTGCTGGAGCCAGCCGATCTGCCCCGCCATCAGTCCGGGCGTCGGATCGTCCGGCGCGGCGCCCGTCTCCTCGCGCAGGGTGTCCGCCAGGTGGTCGTGGACCTCCTGCTGGAGGCTCCACAGCCGGGAGCGGAGGGCGGGCGCGTCGTGGATGACGCGCATGAACCGGTCGTAGCCCTCCATCAGGCCGACCCGGGGTGAGACCATCTCGACCTCCTCGCGCAGCTCGCGCAGGACGGCGGCGGCCGCCGACTCGCCCGGGTCCCGGCCGCGCACCCAGCGCGAGAGCCGGTCGATCACCCCCCTGCTGCGGTCGAAGAAGAGGTCTTCCTTGGCCTGGAAGTAGTTGTACACGGTGTTCACGGACACATCGGCGGCTTCCGCGACGTCGACCATCGTCACGGTGACGAAGCCGTGCTCCAGGAACAGCCCCGTGGCGATGTCCGAGATCCGCTGCCTGGTCTCGCGCTTCTTCCGCTCCCTGAGCCCCTCTGCCATGGCCTCATCGTAGGCCGGGCCCGTTTCATTGGTCTCTCTTAAACTTTGGGGTCATTGCAAAATTTAAGTGACTCTGTTTTTCTTGGCGCATGCCCATCATCAGCACGGCCGGCCTGGCCCGGACCTTCCAGACGAAACGCGGCCCCGTCGAGGCGGTCCGCGGCATCGATCTCACCGTGACGCCGGGCGAGATCCTCGGCCTCCTCGGCCCGAACGGCGCCGGCAAGACGACCACGCTCCGGATGCTCACGACCCTGCTGGCCCCCACCGGTGGCGCCGCCACCGTCGCGGGCCACGACCTGGCCGGCGACCCGGCGGGCGTCCGCCGCGCGTGCGGGTACGTGGCGCAGTCGGGCGGGGTCGACCCCCAGGTCTCCGTGCGGGAGGAACTGGTCACGCAGGGCCGTCTCTACCGCCTGACGAAGCAGCAGGCGGTCGCGCGCGCCGACGAGTTGGCCCTCGACCTCGGCCTGACCGACCTCCTCGACCGCAAGACGTCGGCGCTCTCCGGCGGCCTGCGCCGCCGGCTCGACATCGCGCTCGGCCTCGTCCACCGCCCGAAGGTGCTGTTCCTCGACGAACCGACCACCGGCCTCGACCCGGCGAGCCGCGCCGACCTCTGGGACCTCGTCCGCCGCCTCCGTGACGAGCACGGCACCACGGTCTTCCTCACCACGCACCACCTCGACGAGGCGGACGCCCTCGCCGACCGGCTCGTGATCGTCGACGGCGGGGTCGTGGTCGCGGAAGGCACGCCGAGCGCGCTCAAGCTCCGGTACGGGGGTTCGATCGACGCGACGCTCCAGGACACGTTCCTGACGATCACCGGCCGCACCCCGGAGCCGGCGGCCCCCGCAACCGCCTAGCCGTCCAGCCGTCCAGCCGTCCAGCCGTCTGACTTACGAGGTCGTGACCGACATGCTTCTCCAGGACACCGCGCTGATCTTCGAGCGCTATCTCCGCCAAACCCTGCGCTCCAAGTTCGCACTGCTCTTCGGCGTACTGATGCCGCTGCTGTACCTGCTCTTCTTCGGCCCCCTGCTCACCGGTCTGCCGCTGGGCGGCGGCGGGAGTTCCTGGCAGGTCCTGGTACCAGGACTGCTGCTCCAGCTCGGCCTGTTCGGCGCCGCGTTCGCCGGATTCATGATCATCGTCGAGAAGAACCACGGGGTCGTGGAGCGGATGCGCGTCACCCCGGTCAGCCGGCTCGCGCTCCTGCTCGGCCGCGTGCTGCGCGACACGGCCGTCTTCGTCTTCCAGGCCGTCCTGCTGGTCCTGGCCGCCGTGGTGATGGGCCTGCGCGCACCCGTGGCGGGCATCCTGATCGGCTTCGCCTTCGTCGCCCTCCTCACGGTCTCGCTGGCCTCGCTCTCCTACGCGCTGGCCATGCGCATCAGCTCACCCCACGCGTTCGGCCCGACGATCAACGCCCTGACCATGCCCTCCATGCTCCTGTCCGGCCTCATGCTGCCCATGTCGCTGGCACCGGGCTGGCTGGACGGCCTCTCGCACGTCATGCCGTTCCGCTATCTGGTGGACGCGATGCGGGACGCGTACGTCGGCTCGTACGCCACCGCCTCCATGGCGTACGGGGTCCTCGTGGCCGTCGGCTTCGCGGGACTCGCCGTGACAGTGGGCACACGCGTGTTCCGAACGGCCGGGGCGTAACTACGCTGGCCGCATGGTCAATCTGACGCGCATCTACACCAGGACCGGCGACCAGGGCACCACCGCCCTCGGCGACATGAGCCGCACCGCCAAGACGGATCCGCGGATCTCGGCGTACGCCGACGCCAACGAGGCGAACGCGGCCCTCGGCACGGCGATCGCCCTCGGCGACCTCGACGAGGAGATCGTGAAGGTCCTCTCCCGCGTCCAGAACGACCTGTTCGACGTGGGGGCGGACCTGTCGACCCCGGTCGTGGAGAACCCCGAGTTCCCGCCCCTGCGCGTCGAGCAGTTCTACATCGACAGACTGGAGGCGGACTGCGACCGCTTCAACGAGCGGCTGGAGAAGCTCCGTTCCTTCATCCTCCCCGGCGGCACCCCCGGCGCGGCCCTCCTCCACCAGGCCTGCACGGTGGTCCGCCGGGCGGAACGCTCGACATGGACGGCCCTGGAGTCCCACGCCGAGGTGATGAACCCCCTCACAGCCACCTACCTCAACCGCCTCTCGGACCTCCTCTTCATCCTGGCCAGAACGGCGAACAAGGAGGTGGGGGACGTGCTGTGGATCCCGGGCGGCGACCGCTGACTCCCGCGTCCGGGGACGCGGCTTTCACCTCCCAGGGGCGCGAGGAACAACGCAACCTCTGCCCCCTAGGGGCGGCGCGAGGAACAACGCAACCTCTGGCCCCCCTAGGGGCGCGGGGAACGGCGCAGTCCTTTCGCCCTTGGCCTGTCAGAGGCGCGAGGAACAGCGCAACCTCTGGCCCCCCTAGGGGCGCGGGGAACGGCGCAGTCCTTTCGCCCTTGGCCTGTCAGGGGCGCGGGGAACAGCGCATTCTCCGGCCTTCAGGGGCGCGGGGAACTGCGCAGTTTTTCGCTTTTGGGCCAGACCAGATACGTCAACGCCACCACCCCATGGATCCCGGCCGCCCGCCAAGCCACATACCGCCAACTCTCCAGCGACCCGACCCGCCCAGGGTCATCGACGTACCAGATCGCGAGCTGAAGCAACCCGGTCGCGACGGCGGCCCCCACCACCGTGCCCAGCCACACCACCCCTTCGTGCCGCGCCCGACCCATCCCGTACCTCGGCGGCCCGGCCGGCCGAGGCCCCCCGCCGAGCCGGTGCGCCGCATGCCCGTCGAGCCACCTCACGGTCCGATGCCCGTGCCCGACGGTGTACCCGATGTACAGCGCGGCCAGCCCGTGCGTCCAGTTCGGCTCGGCCCCGGCCTTCAGATCCAGCGCGGTGACCACCAGCAGCACGACCTCAAGCAGCGGCTCGCACAGCAGCAGCGCCAGCCCCGTGCGGGGCATCTTCAGCAGATAGCGAAAGGCGAGCCCCCCGGCCAGCAGCACCCAGAAGCCGACCTCGCACACAACGATCAGCGTGACGATCACGACGAACTCCTCTCGGTCACCCTCCAAGGCTCGCGCGGGAGGCGTCGTCGATCGTCATCGGCAGTGACGAAGTCGTGCTGCATCCTTCGATGTACTCGCGGACCGTCCTGCGGCATCAGGCGACGAGCGGGCACGGCGTGTTGGATGGAGTCATGGCCCTCCGACAGCCCCGCCCGCACCGCGACGACGTGCGTATCGCACTCGCGGGCCTGCTCGGCGGACTCCTCCTCTGGGGCGCCGGTCTCGGCACCCGCCCGGCCACGGAGGACTTCGTGCTCTGGTCGGGCCGCTGGCCGATCCTGCTGCCGCTCGTCGTGATCGCGGGCTGCGAACTGCTGCGGCGCACCCACCCGCGCACCGGCCTGCTGGTGGGCGTCGCCGCACTGACCCTCGACACCGTCACGCAGGGCAACCTGGCGACCGTCGTGATGTTCACGGACCTCGTGTACGCGGCCGTCCTGTACGGCCCACCCGCCACCGCCCGCCGCGTCCTGTGGGGCAGCGGGGCGCTCACGGTACTCGGCACGGTGGTGCCGTTCGCCGTCTGGCGGGTCCCGGAGGCGCTGCTGGTCGGCGTGGTCATCGGTGTCGTGGCGTTCACGCCCGGCGCGACCGGCTGGGTGGTGCGCAACCACCGCGACGCCGCCGAGGCCGCCCGGCTGCGCGCCGAGCAGACCGCCCTGCTCGCCGAGATCGACCGCGTCCAGGCCGTCACCGCCGAACGCGCCCGGATGGCGCGGGAGTTGCACGACATGGTGGCCAACCACCTGTCGGCGATCGCCATCCACTCCACGGCCGCGCTCTCCCTCGACGACCCGGACACCTCGAAGCAGGCCCTCGGGGTGATCCGCGAGAACAGTGTCGAGGGGCTCGCCGAGATGCGCCGCCTCATCGGCATCCTGCGTGACAGCAGCGGGGACACCGAGCCGGCCGCCGCGCCCACCCTGGACGGACTCGCCTCCCTGGTGGAGCACGCCCGCGGCAACGGCCTGGACGTCACCCTCGACTGCGCCCACACCGCGCTCCCGGCCCCGGTCGAACTGGCCGCCTACCGCATCGTGCAGGAATCCCTGACCAACGCCCTCAAGCACGCCTCCCCCGGCCGGGTCACCGTCTCCCTCGTCCAGCGCGACCATGCCCTGGAGGTGTGGGTGACCAGCCCTTTCGGCGAGGTCCGCCGCGACGGCCCCCGCGCCCCCGGTTCGGGCGCGGGACTGATCGGCATGCGCGAACGGGTCGCCCTGCTGCAGGGCACGTTCGAGGCCGGACCCGAGACCGGTGGAGCGAAGGCCGGCCCGCAGAACACAGCGGGCGGCGGCACCTGGACGGTCCGCGCCACCCTCCCGATCACCGAAGGAGAAACCGCATGATCCGTGTGCTCGTCGCCGAGGACCAGTCCGCCGTACGCGCCGGCCTCGTCCTCATCCTGGGCAGCGCCCCCGACATCGAGGTGGTCGGCGAGGCCGCGGACGGCGAGCAGGCGGTGGCCCTGGCCAGGGAACTGCGCCCCGACCTGGTCCTGATGGACGTCCAGATGCCCCGCCTGGACGGCGTCGCCGCCACCCGCCAGGTCGTCGCCGAGGGCCTCGCCGACGTCCTCGTACTGACCACCTTCGACCTCGACGCGTACGTGTTCGGCGCGCTGCGCGCGGGCGCCGCCGGCTTTCTGCTGAAGAACACCGAGGCCCGCCAACTCATCGACGCGGTCCGCACGGTGGCGGGCGGCGAGGGCCTGATCTCGCCCGCGGTCACCCGCCGCCTGATCGCCGAGTTCGCCGCCCACCCCGTACGGGAGCCGACGGCCGACCCCTCGGTCCTGGACACGCTGACCCGGCGCGAACGGGAGGTCTTCTCCTGCCTGGGCGAGGGCCTGTCCAACGCGGAGATCGGGGTACGTCTCGACATGGCGGAGGCGACGGTGAAGACACACGTCAGCCGCCTCCTGGGCAAACTGGAGCTGCGCGGCCGGGTGCAGGCGGCGGTACTGGCCCGGGAGTTGGGCGTGTAACAAGTAGTCGCACCTCACCCTCACAGTGGTCTGGACCTATTGACCTATGGTCCAGACCTTTCTATTGTCCTGCGCACCTCATAAAACTCCCCCAAGGAGACGCGGATGCGCCTCAGACGCAGACTCGGACACAGAGCCATAGCGGGCTTCACCACCCTGCTGCTGCCGTTCGCCGCCCTGGTCGGGCTCGCGAGCCCCGCCTCCGCCGCCACGTCGGCGACCGCCACCTACGCCAAGACCCAGGACTGGGGCACCGGCTTCGAGGGCAAGTGGACCGTCAAGAACACCGGTACGACGGCCCTCAGCTCCTGGACCGTCGAGTGGGACTTCCCCTCGGGCACCTCGGTCACCTCCGCCTGGGACGCCGACGTCACCAGCTCCGGCACCCACTGGACCGCCAAGAACAAGTCCTGGAACGGCACCCTCGCACCGGGCGCCTCCCTCTCCTTCGGCTTCAACGGCGCCGGTACCGGCTCCCCCGCCAACTGCAAGCTCAACGGCGGCAGTTGTGACGGCGGACCCACGGTCCCCGGCGACAACGCGCCCTCCGCCCCCGGCAAGCCGACCGCCTCCGACATCACCAACACCTCGGTGAAGCTCGCCTGGAGCGCGGCCACCGACGACAAGGGCGTCAAGAACTACGACGTCCTGCGCGACGGCGCCAAGGTCGCCACGGTGACCGGCACCTCGTACAGCGACACCGGTCTGAGCGCCGGAACCGACTACTCGTACACCGTGCAGGCGCGTGACACGGCCGACCAGACCGGTCCGGTCAGCGGCGCGACCGCCGTGCACACCACGGGCGGCACCACCGACCCGCCGCCCACCGGCGACAAGGTCAAGCTCGGCTACTTCACCGAGTGGGGCGTCTACGGGCGCAACTACCACGTGAAGAACCTGGTCAGCTCCGGCTCCGCGTCGAAGATCACCCACATCAACTACGCGTTCGGCAACGTCAAGGGCGGCAAGTGCACCCTCGACGACGCCTACGCGGCCACCGACAAGGCGTACACCGCCGACCAGTCCGTCAGCGGCACCGCCGACACCTGGGACCAGCCCCTGCGCGGCAACTTCAACCAGCTGCGCCAGCTGAAGGCCAAGTACCCGCACATCAAGGTGCTGTGGTCGTTCGGCGGCTGGACCTACTCGGGCGGCTTCGGTGAGGCCGCCGCCAACCCGGCCGCCTTCGCCGCCTCCTGCAAGGCCCTCGTCGAGGACCCGCGCTGGGCCGACGTCTTCGACGGCATCGACATCGACTGGGAGTACCCGAACGCCTGCGGCCTGAGCTGCGACACGTCCGGCTTCAGCTCCTTCAAGACCCTCAGCCAGGCGCTGCGCACCGAGTTCGGCTCCAACTACCTGGTCACCGCGGCCATCACGGCGGACGGCTCCTCCGGCGGCAAGATCGACGCGGCCGACTACGGCGGCGCCAGTGCCAGCCTCGACTGGTACAACGTGATGACGTACGACTACTTCGGCGCCTTCGACGCGGACGGTCCGACCGCCCCGCACTCGCCGCTGACCTCGTACAGCGGCATCCCGGCGGCCGGCTTCAACTCGGCCGACGCCATCGCCAAGCTCAAGAGCAAGGGCGTACCCGCCAAGAAGCTGCTGCTCGGTATCGGCTTCTACGGGCGCGGCTGGACCGGCGTCACCCAGGCCGCCCCCGGCGGTTCGGCGACCGGCGCGGCACCCGGCACGTACGAGGCGGGCATCGAGGACTACAAGGTCCTCAAGAGCTCCTGCCCCGCCACCGGCACGATCGCGGGTACGGCCTACGCGTACTGCGGCAACAACTGGTGGAGCTACGACACCCCGGCCACCATCGGCTCCAAGATGACCTGGGCCAAGAACCAGGGCCTGGGCGGCGCCTTCTTCTGGGAGTTCAGCGGCGACACCGGCAACGGTGAACTGGTGACAGCCATCAACAACGGCCTGAACTAGCAGTATCCAAGGGGCGCGGGGAACTGCGCACCCTCGGGGACCACGACGGACCCGCAGGATCCTCACCGACCCCAGCGGCGCTGAGTCAGAACCGCCCGGGCGGCGAGTGAATGGTTAAGCCACATTCACTCGCTGCCCGGGCGGCGCAGCTTCCAGCCAGGCGAGGAAACCGGTCAGCGCGTCCTCGCTCATGGCGAGCTCAAGCCGCGTACCGCGATGGACGCAGGTGAGGATGATCGCGTCGGACAGCAACGCCAGCTCCTCCTCGCCCTCCGGCGCCCGCCGCCCCGCCACCTCGATCGCCGAGCGTTCAAGAACGCGCCGCGGCCTCAGCGCGTACGAGAAGACGCGGAACCACTCGATGCGGTCACCGCTGTAGCGGGCGATGCCGTACCCCCAGCCCTTGCCGCTGGTATCGGTCTTCTCCTGGACGTCCCAGCGCAGGCTGCAGTCGAAGGTGCCGCCCGAGCGCTGGATCACTCTGCGACGCAGGCCGAAGACGAAGAGTCCGAGGGCCACCAGCAGTACTACCGACCCGACCACAGTCAGAGCGAGGACCATCGACACCGACCTCCTCGTCTCCTAGGTAACGGAAAGGAAAAAAGCACCCGCATCGCCTCAGCCGCGACCCGGTCCGGAAAAGCTCCGGTCCTGGCCGCGGCTGAGTCACTTCCTTCTGCGCGCTGGTCTCAGTGCGCCGACACCGCCCGCAGTCGGACGTCCGCGCGACGCTCGGCGGACGCGTCCGCGTCCGACTTCGCGCGCTCCATCGCCCGCTCCGCGCGCTGGACGTCGATCTCGTCCGACAGCTCGGCGATCTCGGCAAGCAGCGACAGCTTGTTGTCCGCGAAAGAGATGAAACCGCCGTGCACCGCGGCGACGACCGTTCCACCATCACTCGTACGGATGGTCACCGGGCCCGACTCCAGCACACCGAGCAGCGGCTGGTGACCGGGCATGACGCCGATGTCGCCGGACGTGGTACGCGCGACGACCAGGGTCGCCTCGCCGGACCAGACACTGCGGTCCGCGGCGACGAGCTCGACATGCAGCTCAGCAGCCAAGGTGGGCTCCTCGGGTCACCACCCGGCGTTCGCCGCCGGGTGTTGGGTCAAAGTCTAATGGGCGTAGTGAGAAGGGCGGGACCCGCCCCGCGAGGCACGGCCCCGCCCTCTCACTCAGAACCACTCGGAACGCGAGGTTCAGGAGACGCCGAGCTCCTTGGCGTTGGCCTTGAGGTCCTCGATGCCACCGCACATGAAGAACGCCTGCTCCGGGAAGTGGTCGTACTCCCCGTCGATGATCGAGTTGAACGCCGCGATGGACTCCTCCAGCGGAACGTCCGACCCGTCCACACCGGTGAACTGCTTGGCGGCGTGGGTGTTCTGGGACAGGAAGCGCTCCACACGACGGGCACGGTGGACGACGAGCTTGTCCTCCTCGCCCAGTTCGTCGATACCGAGGATCGCGATGATGTCCTGGAGGTCCTTGTACTTCTGCAGGACCGTCTTGACGCGCATGGCGGCGTCGTAGTGCTCCTGCGCGATGTAGCGCGGGTCCAGGATGCGGGACGTGGAGTCCAGCGGGTCCACGGCCGGGTAGATGCCCTTCTCGGAGATCGGACGGGAGAGCACCGTCGTCGCGTCGAGGTGGGCGAACGTGGTGGCCGGGGCCGGGTCGGTCAGGTCGTCCGCGGGGACGTAGATCGCCTGCATCGACGTGATCGAGTGACCACGCGTCGAGGTGATGCGCTCCTGCAGCTGACCCATCTCGTCGGCCAGGGTCGGCTGGTAACCCACCGCGGACGGCATACGGCCGAGCAGGGTGGAGACCTCGGAACCGGCCTGGGTGAAGCGGAAAATGTTGTCGATGAAGAACAGCACGTCCTGCTTCTGCACATCGCGGAAGTACTCCGCCATGGTCAGACCGGCCAGGGCCACGCGCAGACGGGTGCCCGGGGGCTCGTCCATCTGACCGAAGACGAGAGCGGTCTTGTCGAGAACACCGCTCTCCTCCATTTCCGCGATGAGGTCGTTGCCCTCACGGGTGCGCTCACCGACGCCCGCGAAGACGGAGACGCCCTCGTGGAGGTTGGCGACACGCATGATCATTTCCTGGATCAGCACGGTCTTGCCGACACCGGCACCACCGAACAGACCGATCTTGCCGCCCTTGACGTACGGGGTGAGAAGGTCGACGACCTTCAGGCCCGTCTCGAACATCTCGGTCTTCGGCTCAAGCTGGTCGAACGAGGGGGCCTTGCGGTGGATGGTCCACCGGTCGCCCGTGTAGGCCTCGTCGGAGTTCAGCACCTCGCCGAGGGTGTTGAACACCTTGCCCTTGGTGAAGTCACCGACCGGGACGGAGATGCCCGTGCCCGTGTCGGTCACCGCGGCCTGGCGGACCAGACCGTCGGTGGGCTGCATGGAGATGGTGCGGACCAGACCGTCACCCAGGTGCTGGGCGACCTCAAGGGTCAGCGTCTTCTTCTCGCCGGCGTTGGCCGGGTCGGCCACCTCGACGTGAAGGGCGTTGTAGATCTCCGGCATGGCGTCGACGGGGAATTCCACGTCGACGACCGGGCCGATGACCCGGGCGACGCGGCCCGTGGCAACGGCCGTCTCAACTGTCGTCGTCATTACCTGTCACTCCCCGCGGTCGCGTCGGCCAGCGCTGCGGTGCCACCGACGATCTCGCTGATTTCCTGGGTGATTTCGGCCTGGCGGGCCGCGTTGGCAGATCGGGAGAGTGAAGTGATCAGGTCTCCCGCGTTGTCGGTCGCCGACTTCATCGCGCGGCGCGTGGCGGCATGCTTGGAGGCAGCCGACTGGAGCAGCGCGTTGTAGATACGGCTCTCGACGTACCGCGGCAGAAGGGCGTCCAGGACGTCCTCCGCCGACGGCTCGAAGTCGTACAGCGGCGGGATCTCGTCCTTGCCGGACGTCTCCTCCGCCACCTCGTCGAGGCTGAGCGGCAGCAGACGGCTGTCGATCGCCGTCTGCGTCATCATCGAGACGAACTCGGTGTAGACGATGTGGATCTCGTCCACGCCGCCCTCCGCCGTCTCCTTCTCGATGGCCTCGATCAGCGGAACGGCGACGGTCTTCGCGTCCGCGTACGAGGGCTGGTCGGTGAAGCCCGACCACGATTCCGCGACCTTGCGCTCACGGAAGTTGTAGTGGGCGAGACCACGGCGGCCGACGATGTACGTGTCGACCTCCTTGCCCTCTGCCACCAGACGGGCGGTCAGCTTCTCCGCCGCCTTGATGGCGTTGGAGTTGAAGGCGCCGGCCAGTCCGCGGTCGCTCGAAAGGAGCAGCACCGCGGAACGGGTCGCCGTCTCGGCCTCCGTGGTCAGCGGATGCCGGGTGTTCGAACCGGTCCCGACCGCCGTGACCGCGCGGGTGAGCTCGGTCGCGTACGGCGCGGAGGCCCGTACCTTGCGCTGCGCCTTGACGACACGCGAGGCGGCGATCATCTCCATCGCCTTGGTGATCTTCTTGGTCGCGGTGACGGATTTGATGCGACGCTTGTAGACCCGGAGCTGGGCTCCCATGAGTCAGGTCCCTTCCGTCGTCACTTGCCCGCAGCGGCAGGGGTGTCCTCGCCGAGCAGCTTGCCGTCCGACGTCTCGAACTGCTTCTTGAAGTCCGCGATCGCGTCGGCGATGGCCTGCAGGGTGTCGTCGGACATCTTGCCGCCCTCCTTGATGGAGGTCATGAGTCCCTGCTCCTTGCGGTGCAGGTACTCAAGCAGCTCCTTCTCGAAGCGGCGGATGTCGTTGACCGGAACCTCGTCCATCTTGCCGGTGGTACCGGCCCACACGGAGACGACCTGGTCCTCGGTGGCCATCGGCTGGTACTGAGCCTGCTTGAGCAGCTCGACCATCCGCTGACCGCGGTCCAGCTGCGACTTCGACGCGGCGTCCAGGTCGGAACCGAAGGCGGCGAACGCCTCCAGCTCACGGAACTGGGCGAGGTCGACGCGCAGTCGGCCGGAGACCTGCTTCATCGCCTTGTGCTGCGCGCTGCCGCCGACTCGGGAGACGGAGATACCGACGTTCAGCGCGGGGCGCTGACCGGCGTTGAAGAGGTCCGACTCCAGGAAGCACTGGCCGTCGGTGATGGAGATGACGTTGGTCGGGATGAACGCCGAGACGTCGTTGGCCTTCGTCTCGACGATCGGCAGACCGGTCATCGAGCCCGCGCCCAGCTCGTCCGAGAGCTTCGCGCAACGCTCAAGCAGACGGGAGTGCAGGTAGAAGACGTCACCGGGGTAGGCCTCGCGCCCCGGCGGACGGCGCAGCAGCAGGGACACGGCGCGGTAGGCGTCGGCCTGCTTCGAGAGGTCGTCGAAGATGATGAGGACGTGCTTGCCCTCGTACATCCACTGCTGGCCGATGGCCGAACCGGTGTACGGCGCCAGGTACTTGAAGCCGGCCGGGTCGGACGCGGGGGCGGCGACGATGGTCGTGTACTCCAGCGCGCCGGCCTCTTCGAGGGCGCCACGCACGGAGGCGATGGTCGAGCCCTTCTGGCCGATGGCGACGTAGACGCAGCGGACCTGCTTCTTCGGGTCGCCGGTGCGCCAGTTGTCACGCTGGTTGATGATCGTGTCGACGGCCAGCGCGGTCTTGCCGGTCTGACGGTCGCCGATGACCAGCTGACGCTGGCCACGGCCGATCGGGGTCATCGCGTCGACGGCCTTGTAGCCGGTCTCCATCGGCTCGTGCACCGACTTACGGGCCATGACGCCCGGTGCCTGCAGTTCGAGCGCGCGGCGTCCGGACGTCTCGATCTCGCCGAGACCGTCGATCGGGGTGCCGAGCGGGTCGACAACGCGGCCGAGGTAGCCCTCGCCGACGGCCACGGACAGGACCTCGCCGGTACGCGTGACCGGCTGTCCCTCCTCGATACCGCTGAACTCGCCGAGGACGACCGCACCGATCTCGCGCTCTTCCAGGTTCAGCGCGAGGCCGAGAGTGCCGTCCTCGAACTTCAGCAGTTCGTTGGCCATGGCCGAGGGCAGGCCCTCGATTTTCGCGATGCCGTCGCCGGCAAGGGTGACCGTACCGACCTCCTCGCGCGAGGCCGCGTCCGGCTTGTACGACTGGACAAAGTTCTCCAGCGCATCCCGGATCTCCTCCGGCCGGATCGTGAGCTCCGCCATCTGGGTTCCCTGCTCTCCTTGTTGGGCCCGAAGTTTTCTTGGGGGGTCTGGGGCTTTTTCCCTCAGCGGCTGCGCCGCGGGCCCCCAGGAATCCTCTGCACGGCCCAACGAGGGCCGTAGTACTACGTGGTTACGCGTATTCAGTTGCTGCTAGCTCGCCATGCGGCGGCTGACTGCTTCCAGCCGGTCCGCGATGGAGCCGTTGATGATCTCGTCTCCGACCTGCACCCGGATCCCGCCGAGGACCTCGGGGTCCACGTCGAGGTTGAGGTGCATCGGGTGGCCGTAGAGCTTCGCGAGGGCGGCGCCGAGGCGCTGCTTCTGCACGTCGCTCAGCGGAACCGCCGAGGTGACGACGGCGACCATGCGGTTTCGACGGTCGGCCGCGAGCTTGGACAGGGATTCGAGTCCCGACTCCAGGCTACGTCCCCGGGGCGCGGTCACAAGGCGCGTGACCAGCCGCTCGGTGACGGCGTCGGCCCGGCCGCCGAGCAGGTTGCGCAGCAGCTCGCTCTTGGCCGCGGCTGTGGCGCCGCGGTCGGTCAGCGCGGCGCGCAGCCCGGTGTCCGAGGCGACGATCCGGCCGAACCGGAACAGCTCGTCCTCGACGTCGTCGAGCCTGCCCAGCCGCTGCGCCGCCGTGAGGTCGGCGGTGTCGGCCAGCTCCTCGACGGAGTCGACCAGATCACGCGAACGCGACCAGCGGGAGCGCACCAGACCGGCCACCAGGTCGGCGGTGGTGCCGCTGACCTGGCCGGCCAGGAGGCGCCCGGCCAGTTCGGCCTTCGCCTCGCCGGCCTGCGCCGGGTCGGTGAGGACCCGACGCAGGGACACCTCACGGTCGAGCAGCGCGGTGACGGAGGCCAGCTCGCCGGCGAGCTGCGCCGCGTCGACGGACGTGGAGTCCGTCAGCGCGTCGAGACGCTCACGTGCGGTGGCCAGCGCGTCGCGGCTCGCTCCGTTCATCGCGTGGCCTCGGCCTTCGAAGCGGTCTCGTCGAGACCGTCGAGGAACCGGTCGATCGTGCGGCTCTGCCGGGCGTGGTCCGCAAGGGACTCGCCGACGAGCTTGCCGGCCAGTTCGGTGGCCAGTTGGCCCACGTCCTGGCGCAGCGCGGACGCGGCGGCCTTGCGGTCGGCGGCGAGCTGCGAGTGACCGGCGGCGATGATTTCCTCACGCTGCCGCTGGCCTTCCGCGCGCATCTCGGCGATGAGCGTGGCACCCTGCTCCTGCGCCTCCTGGCGCAGACGCGCGGCCTCGTGCCGGGCCTCGGCGAGCTGGGCCTTGTACTGCTCCAGCACGCTCTGGGCTTCGGTCTGAGCGGCCTCGGCCTTCTCGATACCGCCCTCGATGGCCTCGCGGCGCTGCTCCAGAACCTTGTTGATGTTCGGAAGCAGCTTCTTGGCGAGGAAGCCGAAGACGATGACGAAGGCGATCAGGCCGATGACGAGCTCCGGCCACGGCGGGATGAGGGGGTTTTCCTTCTCCCCCTCAGCCGCCATCAGAATCAGGGCGGAAGTCACATCAGTGCCTTTCGTCGAAACGGTCGGTCGTCAGTGGCTCGTCCTAGTAGACGAAGGGCATGACGAGACCGATAAGGGCCAGCGCCTCACAGAAAGCGAAGCCGAGGATCTGGTTGGCACGGATCAGACCGGCAGCCTCGGGCTGGCGGGCCAGAGCCTGGGTGCCGTTACCGAAGATGATGCCGACGCCGACGCCGGGACCGATGGCAGCGAGACCGTAACCGACGGAACCGAGGTCACCGGTGACAGCAGCAAGGGTAGACATGCCAGTTCTTCCTTCTCTTTACGGACCGGTGGGGGTTGGCCACCGGACGACTATGGGGTCGTGCTGGGCGGTGCTCAGTGGTGCTCGGCGAGCGCGCCCTGGATGAAGGTGCAGGTGAGGAGTACGAAGACGTACGCCTGAACTGCCTGGATGAAGAGCTCGAAGGCGGTCATCACGATGACCATCACGAAGGACACTGCCGAGTAGGCGATGCCGATGCCGTTCAGCATGTACCAAGCGGCGATCGTGAAGAGCAGCAGCAGCGTGTGACCGGCGAACATGTTCGCGAAGAGTCGCACAGCGTGCGTGAACGGGCGGACCAGCAGGTTCGAGAAGAACTCGATGGTCATGGCCAGCGGGAGCACCGGGCCCAGCGACTTGTCGTAGCCGGTGAAGTTCTTGAAGGCACCGACGAAGCCGTGCCGCTTGAACGTCAGTGAGACCCAGGTGATGTAGACGATGGCCGCGAGGACCATCGGGTAGGCGATGATCGACGTCACCGGGAACTGGGCGATCGGGACGATCGACCAGATGTTCATCATCCAGATGAAGAAGAACAGCGCTACGGCGAGCGGTACGTACTTCTCGCCTTCCTTCTTGCCGATCGTCTCGTAGACAATGCCGCGTCGTACGAAGTCGTAGCCGGCCTCGGCGACCATCTGAAGCTTGCCCGGAACGATCTGGGGCTTGCGGAAAGCCGCCCAGAAGAAGCCGACCACGATGATCGAGCCGAGCAGGGCGAGCAGCATGGGCTTGTTGAAGTACAGCCCCTCGGCGTCACCCGCGATCGGCTCGAAGAGGAACGAATGCAGGCCCGGGGCCGGAAAGCCACACCCATCGAAGAGGTGGCAGTCGGTCTCGAAGGCGAGCACCTGCGTCGGGTCAGCACTCACCGCGGGCTCCTTCAGCGTGGCGCATAGGTACGGCAACCTCGTTGTGTCGGCGCGGCGCACGGCCGCGGTTCGGCACTGGACTGGTGTTACGGGTGTGGGGGCGGCGGGAGGGCAACGAGCCTCGCGCTGGGACAGGCGTCAGCTCAGATGCCCACGCCCGCGATGCCGCAGTTGGCACCGGACGATAGCAGGATCCCCGACGTGCCCTTATCCCGGCCCTACCCCTCACGACGAGTGCCCCGTCTTTTCGGGCTTTTCGCCCTTCGAGGAGTCGGGTTCGACGTAAAGGATCTTGGCCTTCATGTGCGCACGCGCCTGGGCGCCGATCCACGCGAGCGTGGTGGCGACCAGGGTGATCGCAAATGCCTTGGGGTGGAACAACGTCGTGTTCTTGAAGGCCGCCATGAAGATGAACAGCAGAAGAATCTGTGCCGCGTAGAGCATCAGACCCATCGCCTGGAAAAGGTGCGGAAGCGATTTCGCGGTGCGCTGCAGAACGTACAACCCGATACCCATGAAGAGGATCACGACCAGCGTCGCCACGACCGCCCCGATCGCTCCCTTGCCACCGGCGACCACACCACTGACGACGGCGGCAATCGCGCCGACGGCAGCCGTGGGCACAGCGGCCTGGAGAAGGATCCGGACGTCATTGGAGGGCATGGCGGCAACTCCGCTTTGCTCAAGGGGGCAGGTGTCGTCATGGACGAGCGTAGTCCCGGACAGCGAGAGAACCTCACCGCCGGTGAACCGTCGCACTGCGGTCCTTCGGCTCTGTCCTGGGTTCTCGTGAACCGTATCACAAACTATTTGATGAGGTCTTTACCTGGTTGGTGTGCTCGGCGTCACACATGAGAGGGAACATGCACGTCTGTGCGCCCAGGCGACCGACTTGTCTGGTATTGAGGCGCTTTCGCAAGAGCCGCCCCGGGACGGCTCTTGCGAAACTCTTACCCGGCGTCAGCGCGACGTCCCGGCCCCTCGCTCATCCAGGAGGCGCGAACGGGCGCCGACAGCGCTCGCCCCGTTGACTCCTGAGACACCGACAGTCACCGGAGTACGGCGTTCCCCGTCCTGTTCCCCGGCCTCGGCACCACCGTCGCCGACCTCGCCGTCAGTGCCGTACGCGACCGCCGGGCCGCCCTCCGCGGGCACGTCCACGGCCCTGCGACGGCGGTAGCGCGGCGGCACGAAGTGCTGGGCCCAGCGCGGGGCACGCGGCGTGAAGCGCGGCAGCAGGAGCAGGAGCAGGCCCACCGCGCTGAGCGCCATGATGCCGAGCACGATCCACATGGCGCCCGAGTTCACCGAGTAGGCGAGGGCTCCGAAGGCGATCAGCGCCGACCAGAAGTACATGATGAGCACGGCCCTGCTGTGCGAGTGCCCGATCTCCAGGAGCCGGTGGTGCAGGTGTCCGCGGTCGGCGGCGAACGGGGACTGGCCCCGCCAGGTGCGCCGCACGATGGCGAGCACCAGGTCGGCCGCCGGGACGGCGATGATCGTCAGCGGCAGCAGCAGCGGGATGTAGACGGGCACCGTCTGGTGCACGGCCTCCTTCTCGGACCCGGCGAACAGGTTCATCGCGTCCGGGTCGACCTGCCCGGTGATGGAGATGGCGCCGGCCGCCAGCACGAGGCCGATGAGCATCGAGCCCGAGTCGCCCATGAAGATCCGCGCGGGGTGCATGTTGTGCGGCAGGAAGCCGAGGCACATCCCCATGAGGAGCGCGGAGAAGAGCGTGGCGGGGGCGGCGGACTCCAGCCCGTACCCGTACCAGATGCGGTAGCCGTACATGAAGAACGCGGCGGCCGCGATGCACACCATGCCCGCGGCGAGGCCGTCGAGGCCGTCGGCGAAGTTCACGGCGTTGATGGTGATCACGACGAGCGCGACGGTCAGCAGCGTGCCCTGCCACTGGGTCAGTGAGACCGAGCCGACGCCGGGGATGGGCAGCCACAGGATCGTCAGACCCTGCATGACCATGACGCCGGCGGCGATCATCTGGCCGCCGAGCTTGATGAGGGCGTCGATCTCGAACTTGTCGTCCAGAACGCCGATCAGCCAGATCAGGGCGGCGCCCGACAGCAGCGCTCGCGGCTCGTTCGAGTTCTCGAAGACCACACTGAGGTTCGTCAGATGGTCCGCGACCAGGAGGCCCGCGCACAGTCCGAAGAACATCGCGATGCCACCGAGGCGCGGTGTGGGTTCTCGGTGCACGTCACGTGCCCGGATCTCCGGCATCGCTCCGGCCACGATCGCGAACTTCCGCACCGGCCCGGTCAGCAGGTACGTCACCGCGGCCGTGATGCAGAGCGTCAGGAGGTATTCACGCACGGGCATTCCCCACAGGTCTCGCTGGCCATCTCAGCCCCACACCATAGCTTCGTGCGCTTACGGTTGAGGACTTCCGGGTAGAGCCGATGGTTGCACGAGTGGATGTGCTCCCATGATCGCCCACCCCCCGCTAGCCGGGATAGGGGGGAAATCTCCCGGTCAGGTGCCGCACTTCTTCACGTACGCGCCGGCCCGCGGACTCGTCCCGCACGGCCGCGCCGAACAGCACCGCGATCCGGGCCATCTCGGCCTCACCCATGCCCTGCGTGGTGACGGCGGCCGTGCCCAGCCGCAGTCCCCGCACGTCGGGATGGGGCAGCGCGCAGGTGTCGAGGACCAGTCCGGCGGCGGCGAGCCGGCCGCGGGCGGTCCGGCCGTCCACACCGAGCGGCGCCGGGTCGACGGTCAGCAGGTGGGTGTCGGTGCCGCCGGTGGTGACCGGGAGTCCCTCCGCGGCCAGTCCCTGTGCCAGCGCCCTCGCGTTCGCGACCACCTGATGGGCGTACGCCGTGAACGCCGGTGTTGCCGCCTCGCCGAACGCGACGGCCTTCGCGGCGACGGTGTGCATCTGCGCGCCGCCCTGGGTGAAGGGGAAGACGGCCCGGTCGACCCGGTCGGCCAGCTCGCTCCCGCACAGCAGCATGCCGCCGCGCGGCCCGCGCAGCACCTTGTGCGTGGTCGCGCACACGACATCGGCGTACGGGACCGGGCTGGGCGCCGCTCCCCCGGCGACGAGGCCGATGGGGTGGGCGGCGTCGGCGATGAGATACGCGCCGACCTCGTCCGCCACCGCACGGAACGCCTCGTAGTCGATGTGCCGGGGGTACGAGATGGAGCCGCACACGATGGCCTTCGGCCGGTGGGTGCGGGCCAGCGCCCGTACCTGCTCGTGGTCGATGAGCCCGCTCTCCGGATCGACGCCGTAGCCCACGAAGTCGAACCACCGGCCCGAGAAGTTCGCGGGCGACCCGTGCGTGAGGTGGCCGCCGTGCGGCAGGCCCATCGCCAGGACGGTGTCCCCGGGGCGCAGCAGGGCGGCGTACGCGGCCAGCACGGCCGAACTCCCGGAGTGGGACTGCACGTTGGCGTGTTCGGCGCCGAAAAGGCCCTTGGCGCGCTCGACGGCCACCCGCTCGGCCACATCGACGATCTCGCAGCCGCCGTGGTGCCGGGCGCCGGGGTATCCCTCGGCGTACTTGTTGGCGAGCGGCGAGCCCAGTGCGGCCAGCACGGCCGGCGAGGTGAAGTTCTCGGCGGCGATCAGCTGCAGGGTCGTGCTCTGCCGCGTCAGCTCCGCGAGGAGGATCTCGGCCAGCTCCGGATCCTGCCGGCCGAGCACGTCGACCGACAGCGGACCTTCAAGGGTGTGTGCGACCGGCATGGCGGACTCCGGACCTCGGCGGGGGATCGCTATGTCCAATGTAGGACCGAGTCCCCTACCGCGCCCGGTATTACGCCCGAGCACGTCACCCGAGCCCTGGACACTCCCCCGCCGGTCCCGCCCGGGGGCGCGCCCCTCAGCTCCGAGCCGACGCCCCCGTCAGCGCCGTCACCACCGGGTCCAGCGCCTGGTTGATCTCGTCGCCCACCGAGCGGAAGAACGGGAGGGGGGCGCCGTACGGGTCGTAGACCTCGTCGGCTTCCGCCGTCGGGGCCAGGAGCCACCCGCGTAGAGCCGCCGCGGCGCGGACCAGGGCCCGGGCGCGTTCGACCATGCCGTCGTCGAGCGGCGGCAGTGTCGTCGGGTCTATCGCGCGGACCAGGCGGGTGAACTCCTTCAGGGTGAAGGTGCGCAGGCCCGCCGAATGGCCCATCGAGATGACCTGGGCGCGGTGGTCACGGGTGGCGGTGAGGACCAGGTCCGCCCGGATGACGTGCTCGTCCAGCAGCTCGCGGCCCACGAACCCGGAGGCGTCCGCGCCGAAGTCCGCGAGGACCGCCTCCGCGTTGGCCTCCATGGGCGCGCCCTCGTGCCCCCAGGTACCGGCGCTCTCCACGATCAGGCCGCCCCACAGGGGGTCGCCGAGCCGGTCCGCCAGGGCATGGCGGGTCAGCCGCTCGGTGATCGGCGAGCGGCACACATTGCCGGTGCTGACGTGGAGGATGCGAAAAGAGGAGTCGCCCGAGGCCCCGTCGCCGTAAGCCCCCGTGTACCCCGTCCCCGTACCTATGCCACGCCCCGCGTCAGGGGCTGTCAATTCGCCACCTCAAGGTCGGGTACGACCTTCCGCAGCTCCTCGGCCGACAGCGCGCCGGCCCGCAGCAGCACCGGCACCTTGCCCGTCACGTCGACGATCGACGACGGGACGATGCCGGGGGTGGGACCGCCGTCCAGGTACACGGAGACGGAGTCGCCGAGCATCTCCTGCGCGGCGTCGCAGTCCTCGGGGGACGCGTGTCCGGTGAGGTTGGCGGACGAGACGGCCATCGGGCCGGTCTCGGTCAGCAGCTCGATGGCGACCGGGTGCAGCGGCATGCGCACGGCGACGGTGCCACGGGTGTCCCCGAGGTCCCACTGGAGGGACGGCTGGTGCTTGGCGACCAGGGTCAGCGCGCCCGGCCAGAAGGCGTCGACGAGCTCCCAGGCCATCTCGGAGAAGTCCGTGACCAGGCCGTGCAGCGTGTTCGGGGAGCCGATGAGGACGGGCGTGGGCATGTTCCGGCCACGGCCCTTGGCCTCCAGCAGATCGGACACGGCCTCCGAGCTGAACGCGTCGGCGCCGACCCCGTACACGGTGTCGGTCGGCAGCACGACCAGCTCGCCCCGGCGCACGGCGGACGCGGCCTCGCGCAGACCCGTCGAGCGGTCGGTCGCGTCGTTGGTGTCGTATCGCCGTGCCATCAGCAAGCCTCCTCGCACACGCGGACCCCGGTGGCCGCGCATCTAACGGTTTCCACGTCGTCCACAGGGGACATCGCCGTGGTCATGGCGTCGCCCTGCGGGCGGTCGCGAACCGCGGCCGGTTGTTGAGGTCGGGGTGGTCGGCGGCGTCGGCCCAGCCCCGCTCCTCGGTGAAGATCCACGGCACCTGCCCGCCCTGGGTGTCGGCGTGCTCGACGACGACGACACCGCCAGGACGCAGCAGCCGGTGCGCGGTGCGCTCCAGACCGCGGATCAGGTCGAGGCCGTCCTCCCCCGAGAACAGGGAGAGTTCGGGATCGTAGTCCCGGGCCTCCGGAGCGACGTACTCCCATTCCGTGAGCGGGATGTACGGCGGGTTGGTGATGACGAGGTCCACCTGGCCGTCGAGGTCCGGGAAGGCGTCCAGGGCGTTTCCCTGGCGCAGGTCGACCCGGGATCCCTCGACGTTCTTACGGGTCCACCGCAGGGCGTCCTCGGACAGCTCCACGGCATGCACGCGCGAGCGCGGGACCTCCTGTGCGAGGGCGAGCGCGATGGCGCCGGAACCGGTGCACAGGTCCACGATCAGCGGCTCCACGACGTCCATCGCGCGGACGGCGTCTATGGCCCAGCCGACCACGGACTCGGTCTCGGGCCGGGGCACGAACACGCCAGGTCCGACTCGGAGTTCCAGATAGCGGAAGTAGGCCCGCCCGGTGATGTGCTGGAGCGGCTCGCGTGCCTCGCGGCGCGCGATCACCTCCCAGTACCGGGCGTCGAAGTCCGTGTCCTTGACGGTGTGCAGCTCGCCCCGCTTCACACCGTGCACGAACGCGGCGAGCTCCTCGGCATCGTTGCGCGGCGAGGGCACGCCGGCGTCGGCCAGCCGCTGGGTGGCCTGGGCCACTTCCGCGAGCAGCAGGTTCACGCGTCCTCCGGGCTGGGCTGTTGTCCGTCGTGCGGATGTGTACTGCGACTGTCCACTGCGGCTGTGCTGGTACGCGTCCTAGGCCGCCGCGAGCTTGGCCGCCGAGTCGGCGTCCACGCAGGCCTGGATCATCGCGTCGAGGTCACCGTCGAGGACCTGGTCCAAGTTGTACGCCTTGAAGCCGACGCGGTGGTCCGAGATGCGGTTCTCCGGAAAGTTGTACGTACGGATCTTCTCGGAGCGGTCCACGGTGCGCACCTGGCTGCGGCGGGCGTCCGCGGCGTTGCGCTCCGCCTCCTCCTGTGCCGCGGCGAGGAGCCTGGAGCGCAGGATACGCATCGCCTGCTCCTTGTTCTGCAGCTGGCTCTTCTCGTTCTGGCAGGAGGCGACGACTCCGGTGGGCACGTGCGTGATACGCACCGCTGAGTCGGTGGTGTTGACGGACTGGCCGCCGGGTCCCGAGGAGCGGTAGACGTCGATCCGCAGGTCGTTCGCGTGGATCTCGACGTCGACCTCCTCGGCCTCGGGCGTGACCAGTACACCGGCGGCGGAGGTGTGGATACGGCCCTGCGACTCGGTCGACGGCACGCGCTGCACGCGGTGCACCCCGCCCTCGTACTTCATCCGCGCCCAGACGCCCTGGCCGGGCTCGGTGGCGCCGTTGCCGCCCTTGGTCTTCACGGCGACCTGGACGTCCTTGTAGCCGCCCAGCTCGGACTCCGTGGAGTCGATGATCTCGGTCTTCCAGCCGACGCGCTCCGCGTACCGCAGGTACATGCGCAGCAGGTCACCGGCGAACAGGGCCGACTCGTCGCCGCCCGCGCCCGCCTTGATCTCAAGGATGACGTCCTTGTCGTCGCTGGGGTCACGCGGCACCAGCAGCAGCCGGAGCTTCTCGGTGAGCTCCTCGCGCCGCTTCTCCAGGTCCTTGACCTCGGCGGCGAAGTCCGGGTCGTCGACGGCGAACTCCTTCGCCGTCCCGATGTCGTCCCCGGTCTGCTTCCAGGAGCGGTACGTCGCGATGATCGGGGTCAGCTCGGCGTAGCGCTTGTTGAGCTTGCGCGCGTTGGCCTGATCGGCGTGGACCGACGGGTCAGCGAGCTTCTTCTCAAGATCGGCGTGCTCGCCGATGAGTTCCTCGACCGCCTCGAACATCTCCGGCTCCAATGGACTGCCCCCGGCACCATCACGGATGCGGGGACGTAGGTACGGCATGGGGGGTACGGCATGGGGGTTCCCCTGCTCGATCGAACTGTTCCGTCGCGTTCGAGAGCGGGGGTGGGGGCTGCACCGCAAAGCGCCGGTCCCAGCGCCCCCGGACGGAGGCACCGAAGACCGGCGCTGTGAGCTCGCTACTTGGTGTCGGCCGCGGCCTTGGCCTTGCCGAAGCGGGCCTCGAAGCGGGCCACGCGGCCACCGGTGTCGAGGATCTTCTGCTTGCCCGTGTAGAACGGGTGGCACTCGGAGCAGACCTCGGCGCGGACGGCGCCGCCGGAGATCGTGCTGTGCGTGGTGAACGACGCGCCACAGGTGCAGCTGACCTGGGTCTCGACGTACTCGGGGTGGATGTCGCGCTTCAAGGTGTCTCCTAGTTTCGGGAGGGCGCCGGGTCGCTGCCGCGGATTGCGGGGGCGTGAACCGGGGCCGACTGTCCAGTCTGCCAGGACTGGTGCCATCTCCCCAAACCGGGGGACGGCGTGAGGTATTCCCGGCCCCGCGAGCCGAGCCCCCGTAAGGGGCGCGGGGAGCTGCGCGACCAGCCACGACGCACCCGCCACCCGCCCACCGGGCGCCCCACTCGCCCACCCCCGTCGCCCACCCCCGCGAGGGGCGATCATCACGAAGTGACTACGCCCTTGGCGTCACCGCTCGCCGTGCCCTCCGTCGCCGACTTCGGGATCGCGCGGTCGTTCTTCAACGCGTCCCAGACCAGCGCGGCCTTGTCCTTCTCGACAAGAACACGGTTGGCGTCGGCCGAGTCGTACTGGACGGGCAGCGTGACCATGTTCATCTTCGACGAGCCGATGCCCTTGAGCCCGTTGGCGAAGGACGCCAGACCCTTGACCGAGGCCAGGTCGGAGTCGGTGGTGACCGTCTTCGTCGCGGTGTCGGCGAGGTCGTACAGCTTCTTCGGGCTGGTCAGTACGCCGACGTCCTTGACCTGCTCGACCAGCGCCTTGATGAACGCCTGCTGGAGCTGGATGCGGCCGAGGTCGGAGCCGTCGCCGACCCCGTGCCGCGTACGGACCAGGGCGAGCGACTGCTTGCCGGTCAGCCGGTGGGTGCCGGCCTCCAGGTCGAGGTGGCTCTCCTTGTCGGTGATGTCCTCGGTCGTGGTGACCTCGACACCGCCGAGTTCGTCGATCAGCTTCTGGAAGCCGCTGAAGTCGACCTCGACGTAGTGGTCCATGCGGATACCGGTCATCGACTCGACGGTCTTGACCGCGCAGGCGGCGCCGCCCGTCGCGTACGCGGAGTTGAACATCGCCAGGGACGCGGCGTCGTGCCGCACGCCCTCGCTGTCGGTGCACTCGGGCCGGGGGACGAGCGTGTCGCGCGGTATGGAGACCACGCCGGCCTTCTTGTGGCCCTCGTAGACGTGCACGACCATCGCGGTGTCCGAGCGGGCGCTGCCGTCGTCGGTGCCGCCGCCCAGCTCCTTGTTGCTGCCGGAGCGGGTGTCGGAGCCGAGCACGAGGATGTCCTGCGAGCCGTTGTCGACGTCCAGGGGCCGGTCGGTGCCGAGTGCCTGGTCGATGTCGACGCTCTTGATGTTGTCGTTGAGGTTGAGGTACACGTACCCGAGACCCGTGCCGCCCAGGACGAAGACACCCGCCGCGGACCAGGCCGCGATGACGAGCGCCTTGTGACGCCCGCTCCGCGGTGTACGGCGGTGGCCGGGTTTGGGTGTGCTCTCGGCAGCCATGTGCTCCTCAGTTCTCGCCGGTCGGCTCGGTCAACCCCCTGCGGTCAGGGTCAGGCGTGGTCATGTGGCGTGACGTCTCTGTCAGGACCCGTCCGTTCAGACGGTGAAACCGGGAAAAGGGTTGCACGACACACTGTGACCGTCCTGTGCGATCCCGGACACAAAGGGTGACCGGCGTCAGGGGCCGTCGGCGGCTCACCTGCACGTACGAGGGCGGACGCCCTGCTTCCGCGCCACCGTGTCGACCTTCACATCTGTGGCGAAGGTCTCCCGTATCGCCCCGGCCCCCGCCCCCGCGAGGACAACACGAAGGGCACTGCGGGGACAACGCGGAGGGCCGCCCCCGGATGTGACGGGGACGGCCCTCCGCGGTACCGGCGGACTACGCCGGCTGAGATGTCAGTCGTTGCCGTTGCCCGGCGCCGGCGTCGTCTTCTGGATCTGCAGCAGGAACTCTGCGTTCGACTTCGTCTGCTTCATTTTGTCGAGCAGCAGCTCGATCGCCTGCTGCTGGTCGAGCGCGTGGAGCACGCGACGCAGCTTCCAGGTGATGGCGAGCTCGTCGCTGCCGAGCAGGATCTCTTCCTTGCGGGTGCTGGACGAGTCCACGTCCACCGCCGGGAAGATCCGCTTGTCGGAGAGCTTGCGGTCCAGCTTGAGCTCAAGGTTGCCGGTGCCCTTGAACTCCTCGAAGATCACCTCGTCCATGCGCGAGCCGGTGTCGACGAGCGCGGTGGCCATGATGGTCAGCGAGCCGCCGTCCTCGATGTTGCGCGCGGCACCGAAGAAGCGCTTCGGCGGGTACAGCGCGGTCGAGTCGACACCACCGGACAGGATGCGGCCGGAGGCCGGGGCGGCGAGGTTGTAGGCACGGCCCAGACGCGTGATCGAGTCGAGCAGCACGACGACGTCGTGGCCCAGCTCCACCAGCCGCTTGGCACGCTCGATGGCGAGCTCGGCGACCGTGGTGTGGTCCTCGGCGGGACGGTCGAAGGTCGAGGAGATGACCTCGCCCTTCACCGACCGCTGCATGTCGGTGACCTCTTCCGGACGCTCGTCGACCAGGACGACCATCAGGTGGCACTCGGGGTTGTTGACGGTGATCGCGTTGGCGATCGCCTGCAGGATCATGGTCTTGCCGGTCTTCGGCGGGGCCACGATCAGACCGCGCTGGCCCTTGCCGATGGGCGCGACGAGGTCGATGATGCGGGTCGTCAGCACACCCGGGTCGGTCTCCAGACGGAGCCGGTCCTGCGGGTAGAGCGGCGTCAGCTTGTTGAACTCCGGCCGTCCGCGCCCCGATTCGGGCGCCATGCCGTTCTGCGAGTCCAGGCGGACGAGCGCGTTGAACTTCTCGCGGCGCTCGCCGTCCTTGGGCTGACGGACGGCGCCGGTGACGTGGTCACCCTTGCGCAGACCGTTCTTGCGGACCTGGGCCAGGGAGACGTACACGTCGTTCGGACCGGGAAGGTAGCCCGACGTACGGATGAACGCGTAGTTGTCGAGGATGTCCAGGATGCCCGCGACGGGGATCAGGACGTCGTCGTCGGCGACCTGCGGCTCGTTCGGGCCGAACTCCTCGCGGCCACGGCGGCCACGGCGGTCGCGGTAACGACCGCGGCGGCCACGGCGGCCACCCTCGAAGTCGTCGTCGTCCTGCGGGCCGTTGTCGCGCTGACGGTCCTGCCGGTCCTGACGGTCCTGCCGGCCGCCGCCCTGCTGGCGGTCCTGCCGGTCCTGGCGCTGCTGGTTGCCGCCGCCCTGGCCCTGAGCGCCCTGAGCGCCCTGACTGCTCTGGCCACCCTGGCCGCTCTGCTGCTCGTCGCCCTTGCCGCCACGGCGGTCGCGGTCGCGGCCCCCGCGGTCACGGTCGCCGCGCTCACCGCGGTCGGCGCGGTCACGGCGGTCGCGGCGGCCCTGACGGCCGTCGGCCCCTCCGTCCGAGCCCTCGCCCTGGGACTGCGCGGACTCCTCGGTCCTGACCTCGGTCTTCACCTCGGCGGTGATCGTCTCGGGGCTGCCCGCCTCGGCGGTGGCACGACGGCGGCGGCGCTCGGCCGGAGCGTCGTCTCCGCCGCGCTCGCCGCCCTCGCTCGCCACGGCGGGGCCACCGGCCGGCTGGCCGGGGATCTCGATCTGCTGCTGTGCCACGGCCTTCTCGGCCTTGGCCTCCGCCTTCTTCTCGGCGGCAACGGCCTCGTCCCCTGTACGGGCCTTCGAGGTGGCCCGGCGCTTGGGCTTCGTCTCGGTGGCGTCCCCGGCGGAGGTCGCGGCCTTGGCAGAAGCACCCCCTCCCCCAGAGCCTGAAACGGCCTGGGAGGTGCCCCCGCCCTGCGCCTCCTTGATGACCTCGATCAGCTGGCTCTTGCGCATCCGCGCGGTGCCCCTGATGCCGAGGCCGGAGGCGACCTGCTGCAGCTCGGCCAGCACCATGCCGTCAAGGCCGGTACCGCGGCGCCGACGGGAGCCGGCACCGGTGGCAGGCGCGGAGGCGTCCGTGGCGGGCGCGGCAGCGGTCTCCTCGACACGTGCGCCCATCAGATCGGTGGTGTCGCTCACGAAGGGTCCTTCCCTGGAGCGGACGTCGGCCTGTCTGGCTCGGCGACCGGTTGTGCTGTCCGACAGTGGTCCGTCATGTGTGGACCGTGCCGGGGCGGTGGTCCGCCAAAAGGCGGAAGAATTTCTGGGATGACGTTTCCCGAGGCCGCGGACTTGAGGTTCTGTGTCCATCGGCTCGTTCACGCCGGTTCCGGAGCGTACTCAGCACCGCTCAGCGCCTAGCACCCAATGCATGGCACAAAGCGATTTGGGGGGCTCCCGGAAGAATGATTGTCCCGGACGGGGACGTGAAGCACCTCGCCATGGTGGGGTCGGGTGCAGACTTGAGGTTAACACTACCGGATCCAACAAACATTCCCCCTCTCCACATCCGGCAACCGAGTGTCACGGAGCAAGCGGCAGCACGCTCGCTCCGGTGGCGTCGAGGCCCAGCCGGTTGGCCGCCCAGCCCTCTCCCGCCAGTTGTGCGACCTTGTCGGCCGCGGCCTCGTCGGCGAGCGCGAGCACGGTGGGCCCGGCGCCGGAGATGACCGCGGGGATCCCGTCCGCCCGCAGCCGCTCCACCAGCGCCGCGCTCTCCGGCATGGCCGGGGCGCGGTACTCCTGGTGCAGTCGGTCCTCGGTGGCGGGCAGCAGCAGCTCGGGGCGCCTGGTGAGGGCCTCTACGAGCAGTGCGGCGCGGCCCGCGTTGGTGGCGGCGTCGACGTGCGGGACGGTACGGGGAAGGAGTCCGCGGGCGGTCTCCGTCAGCACCGCCTTGCCGGGTACGAAGACCACCGGAACGATGGAATCGGCGGGTTCCATCCTGATGGCGCGCGCCGCCCCGTTCTCCAGCCAGGACAACGTGAACCCGCCGAGCAGACAGGCCGCGACGTTGTCGGGGTGGCCCTCGATCTCGGTGGCGAGCTCAAGCAGCGCGGTGTCGTCGAGCCTGCTGTCGCCGCCTATGGTCACGGCGCGTGCGGCGACGATGCCGGCGCAGATCGCGGCGGACGAGGAGCCGAGCCCCCGGCCGTGCGGGATGCGGTTGGCGCAGACGATCTCCAGACCGCGGGGCTGTCCGCCCAGCAGGTCGAAGGCGGTGCGCAGGGACCGTACGAGGAGGTGGCGCTCGTCGCGCGGCAGCGTCTCACTTCCCTCGCCCGCGATGTCGATGTGCAGGCCGGAATCGGCCACGCGGACGACCACGTCGTCATACAGCCCCAGTGACAGGCCGAGGGCGTCGAAGCCCGGGCCGAGGTTGGCACTGGTGGCGGGGACGCGCACCCGGACGGCGGCGGCGCGGAACGCTGGACCGGCCATCGCTCGATGACTCTCCTTGAGCTTGAGCTGCGAGATTGTCGAAATCCTGCGAGACGTACGGAGAATGCGGAAGACCCGGAGGCCGCAGGGGCGGCGCGGCACCGCGGCATATGCGGCGGGCGGGTTCGGTACAGCTTATCGAAGGAAGGTTCAGTGGCGACATAGGGCGCACAGGAGGCGCACGATGCGTGTCGTAAGCCCCATGTGCAACCCCCCCTTTTCTTGCAGCTCGGTTCGCCTCCGGGGCGCTGAAGCCTGTGTCGAGTCACTCGCTGCGGGCAGTTGGGTGAGCAGCCCTTGTTACGCGAGACCCAGGCGCTCGGCGGCCGTGGCGGCGTCGACCGGGACCGTGACGGGCTGCGGGGCGCCCGCGACGGCCCAGTCGGGGTCCTTGAGGCCGTTTCCGGTCACCGTGCAGACGATGCGCTGCCCCGGGTCCACCTTGCCCTGCTCGGCGGCCTTGAGCAGACCGGCGACGGAAGCCGCGGAGGCCGGCTCGACGAAGACACCTTCCTGCGCGGCCAACAGCCGGTAGGCGCGCAGGATCTCACGGTCCGTCACCTCGTCGATGAAGCCGCCCGACTCGTCCCGCGCGGCGAGCGCGAACTGCCACGAGGCCGGGTTGCCGATACGGATCGCGGTGGCGATCGTCGAGGGGTCCTTGACGATCTCGCCGCGCACGATGGGCGCGGACCCGGACGCCTGGAAGCCCCACATGCGCGGAGTCCGTGCGGCGATCTTGTCGGCGGCGTACTCCGTGTACCCCTTCCAGTACGCGGTGATGTTGCCCGCGTTGCCCACCGGGAGGACATGGATGTCCGGGGCGTCGCCGAGCATGTCCACGATCTCGAACGCCGCGGTCTTCTGCCCCTCGATACGCACCGGGTTCACCGAATTGACCAGTGCCACCGGGTAGTTGTCGGAGAGGTTGCGCGCCAGGGTGAGGCAGTCGTCGAAGTTGCCGTCGACCTGGAGGATCTTCGCGCCGTGCACGAGGGCCTGGCCCATCTTGCCGAGCGCGATCTTGCCCTGCGGCACGAGGACGGCACAGACCATCCCGGCCCGTACGGCGTAGGCGGCGGCCGAGGCAGAGGTGTTGCCCGTGGAGGCACAGATGACGGCCTTCGCGCCTTCCTCCTTGGCCCGGGTGATGGCCATGGTCATACCGCGGTCCTTGAAGGACCCGGTGGGGTTGGCACCCTCGACCTTGAGGTGGACCTCGCAGCCCGTGCGCTCGGAGAGCACCTGCGCGGGCACGAGCGGCGTACCGCCCTCACGCAGCGAGACGACCTGCGTGGTGTCGGACACCGGCAGCCGGTCCCGGTACTCCTCGATGATTCCGCGCCACTGGTGGGTCATTGCTCGTTACTCTCCTTCAACCCGCATGATGCTGGCGACACCCCGGACGGTGTCGAGGTTGCGCAGCGCCTCGACGGTCCCCGTCAGGGACGCGTCGGACGCGCGATGGGTGACGACCACGAGGGAGGCATCGCCGCCTCCGTCCTGCCGCCCCTGCTGGCGAACCGTATCGATCGACACTCCGTGTTCGGCGAAGACGGTCGCCACCTGGGCGAGAACGCCCGGTTTGTCGGCCACATCGAGACTGATGTGGTAGCGGGTCACGACGTCACCCATGGGCGACACCGGCAGCTGGGTGTACGCCGAGTCGCCGGGGCCGGTCGCGCCGCTGAGCTTGTTGCGACAGACGGCGACCAGGTCCCCGAGGACGGCGGAGGCGGTCGGCGCACCACCGGCACCCGGTCCGTAGAACATGAGCTGCCCGGCGGCGTCGGACTCGACGAACACGGCGTTGTACGCGCCGCGCACGGAGGCCAGCGGGTGGCTCAGCGGGATCATCGCGGGATGCACCCGCGCGGTGACCGAACCCCCGTCGGCGGCCCGCTCACAGATGGCGAGCAGCTTGATGGTGCAGCCCATCGCCTTCGCGGAGGCGAAGTCGGCGGAGGTGACCTCGATCATGCCCTCGCGGTACACGTCGTCGAGGCGTACGCGCGTGTGGAAGGCGATCCCGGCGAGGATGGCGGCCTTGGCGGCGGCGTCGAACCCCTCGACGTCGGCGGTGGGGTCGGCTTCCGCGTACCCGAGGGCGGTGGCCTCGTCGAGGGCCTCCTGGTAGCCGGCGCCCGTCGAGTCCATCTTGTCGAGGATGAAGTTGGTGGTGCCGTTGACGATGCCCAGCACGCGGTTGACCTTGTCGCCGGCGAGGGACTCGCGCAGCGGCCGGATCAGCGGGATGGCACCGGCGACGGCGGCCTCGTAATAGAGGTCCCTGCCCTGCTCCTGGGCGAGGGCGTGCAGCGCGGCACCGTCCTGGGCGAGGAGCGCCTTGTTGGCGGAGACCACGGACGCGCCGTGCTCGAAGGCGGTGGTGATGAGGGAGCGGGCCGGTTCGATACCGCCGATGACCTCGACGACCACGTCGATGTCACCCCGTTTGACCAGGGCGGTCGCGTCGGTGGTGACCAGGGTGGGGTCGATTCCCTCACGCACCTTGGAGGGCCGCCGTACAGCCACGCCCGCCAGTTCGACGGGGGCCCCGATGCGCGCGGCGAGGTCGTCGGCGTGCGTCGTCATGATGCGCGCCACCTCTGAGCCGACAACCCCACAGCCCAGCAGCGCCACCTTCAGCGGACGCGTACGCATCATCCGACCTCGTTTCCTCATACCGTCACCGTGGGACCAGTCTCACTCACCGGACGGGGGTTTCTACCCTTCGTCCGGATCGTGAGATGTCGATTTCATCTGCGCGAGGCCGGAAAACAGGAGATCTTCCGTCCCGGCTCATTCGTCCATGTCAGCCGACATCGAGACGAAGAAGATCCTCCTCGGTCTCGCGGCGGACGATGACCCTGGCCTCGCCGTCGCGGACCGCGACGACGGGCGGGCGCAGGGCGTGGTTGTAGTTGCTCGCCATGGAGCGGCAGTACGCGCCGGTGGCCGGCACCGCGATGAGGTCACCGGGCGCGAGGTCGGACGGCAGAAAAGCGTCCTTCACCACGATGTCCCCGCTCTCGCAGTGCTTGCCGACCACGCGTACGAGCATGGGCTCGGCATCACTCGTACGAGAGACGAGGGCGACGCTGTACTCGGCGTCGTACAGCGCGGTACGGATGTTGTCGGACATGCCGCCGTCGACGGAGACGTACGTACGCAGTCCTTCGAGGGGCTTGACGGTGCCGACCTCGTAGAGGGTGAAGGCGGTGGGGCCCACGATGGCGCGCCCCGGCTCGACGGAGATACGGGGGGTTCGCAGTCGGGCGGCCTCGCACTCCCTCGTCACGATCTCGCGTAGCGCCTTGGCGATGTCGTGGGGCTCGCTGGGGTCGTCGTCGCTGGTGTAGGCGATACCGAGGCCACCACCGAGGTCGATCTCGGGCAGCTCGACACCGTGCTCGTCACGGATCGCGGCGAGCAGGGAGACCACCCGTCGCGCGGCGACCTCGAAACCGGCCATGTCGAAGATCTGCGACCCGATGTGGGAGTGGATGCCGATCAGTTCGAGCCCGTCGAGGGTGAGCGCACGCCGTACGGCCTCGGCGGCCTGTCCGTCCGCGAGCGCGATGCCGAACTTCTGGTCCTCGTGCGCGGTGGCGATGAACTCGTGCGTATGGGCCTCGACGCCGACGGTCACACGGATCTGCACGCGCTGCCGCCTGCCGAGGCTCTGCGCGATGTGCGCGACCCGCACGATCTCCTGGAACGAGTCGAGGACGATACGCCCGACGCCGGCCTCGATGGCCTCGGTGATCTCTTCCACGGACTTGTTGTTGCCGTGGAAGGCGATGCGGTCGGCGGGCATCCCTGCGGAGAGGGCGGTGGTCAGTTCACCCCCGGAACACACATCGAGGTTGAGTCCCTCCTCGTTCAGCCAGCGCACGACGGCGCGGGAGAGGAACGCCTTCCCTGCGTAGAACACGTCGGCGTCGTGCCCGAAGGCGGTACGCCAGGCGCGCGCCCGCGCCCTGAAGTCGGTCTCGTCGACGAAGTAGGCGGGGGTGCCGAAGTCCTCGGCGAGCGTCGCCACATCGATCCCGCCGACGCTGACGGAACCGCTCTCGGTACGCGTCACGGTCTGCGCCCAGACCTTCGGGTCGAGGACGTTGAGGTCGGCCGCCGGGGCGGTGTAGTGGCCCTCGGGCAGGACATCGGCGTGGCGGGGCCCGGCGGGGTGTGCGGATCGGCTCATGTCTGTGTGGGCTTTCTAGAAGATCTCAGATCGAATCAAATCAGACCGGATCGAATCAACAAGATCAGATCAGATCTGGTCAGCTCAGCTCAGAGATGCGTCGGTGCGTCGATGCCGAGCAGGGACAGGCCGCCGGCCAGCACTGTCCCGGCGGCTTCGGCGAGCGCGAGCCGGGAACGGTGGGCGGCCGAGGGTTTCTCGTCCCCCAGCGGGAGCACGGTGTGCTGGAAGGCGAGCAGCGCGTCGGCGACGGTGACGAGATGCCGCGCGACCCGGTCGGGCGCGCGGTGGCGCGCGGCGGCGGCGAGGGCGTGGGGGTAGGTGTCGAGGGCGTCGAGGAGGGGGCTGGGTCCGCCGGTGCAGTCGCTGGGGGCGGCGGCGAATCCGAGGGCGGCGGCGTTGCGGCCGAGGGCCTGGCAGCGGGCGTACGCGTACCGGACCCGGAAGAGGGGGTTGCCCTCCGTCTGGACGAGGTGCTCCTCGGTGATCCGCGGCCGGTCGTGGGGCGCGGGGTGAAGCAGCGCCCAGCGGCCGGCGTCACGGCCGAGATGACTGGGGTCCTGGCCGGCGGGCACGGGCCGGAGGCTGACTTCGAGAGGCGCGGGGGTGGGAGCTGCAGACCTGCCGGGCGTGCTGTGGGCTGCGACGGTGACGCCGAGGGGGCCGGGCACGGTCCGGAGATCGACTTCCAGGAGCGCGGGCGCTTCGGCCGTACCGTGGGCGTCGACGGTGACGCCGTGGGTGATGCCGTGGGTGATGCCGAGGGGGCCTGCCCAGGCGGGGTCGAGCGCGGTCTCGCAGGAGGTACGGACGAGGTCGCCCTGGGACCGCAGGACCCGGGCGAGGACCTGCCCGATGACGGCGGCGCGCACTTCGCTGGGGTAGTACAGCTGGACGACCTGGCCGGTCGGCCCCTCGGCGTACCCGTACCGCTCGCGGCGCCGCAGAATCTCCGCGACGAGGGCGGGCCCCCGGCCGCTGAGGGTGATGTTGAGAAACCCGGGCCCGGTGATGTCGACCCGCGCCACGCCCGCCACTCCGTTGAGGTGCGGCCGCAGAATCTCGGCGACTTCCTGAGGTGGCCGACCCGCGGGGCGGGCCAGCTGCAGGGCGACGTTGGTGGCGTAGTCGCCGCGCCCGCCGGGCCCGGGCGGCACGACCTGCGCCCGCTCGGGCACGGAGACGGCGAGCTCACCATGGTCCACCGCACGGCGCACGGCGCGCAGAACGGTGCTGGAGAGCTCGACGGGGGTCACGGGACAAGCGTAGGGGAGGAGGGGGGTGGGTAGGCGAATGGGTTGGGGCAAGGGTCCGGTATATGGACGGCCCTGGTGCCGTCTTCTCCTACCTTCCTTCTACTTCCTTCGCGTCCGGCTCAGTTTCCGGCACGGCCGGCGCGCTCGGGCCCGGCGGGCCCGCCGGGCCCGTAAAGGCTCTCGGCACTGTCGAACGACGAACCGGCCCCGCTGCCGGAGGCACTGCCCACACCGGTGTCGGCACTTTCCCGCCGCTCAAGCAACTGGCGTACGAGCCGGACCAGATCCGCGGGCTCGAAGGGCTTGGAGAGGAAGGCGTCGACGCCGACGTCGAGGCCGCTCTCGACCTCGTACTGGGTACAGGCGCTGATGATGGCGAGGGGGAGGTTGCGGGTGCGCGGATCGGCCCGGAGCCGGGCGGCGGTACGCAGCCCGTCGAGCCGGGGCATGACCACGTCGAGGGTGACCACATCGGGGCGCACCTGGTGGATGACGTCCAGGCACTCGACACCGTCGGCCGCGGTCACGACCTCGAAACCCTCCAGTTCGAGGTTGACCCTGATCAGTTGCCGGATGACCTTGTTGTCGTCCACAACAAGCACCCGACCCGACGCGCCTGGCACAACTTGAGAGTAGGTCGGCGCGCGGGTTCGCGTCCGGCTTTTCCCTACTTCCACCCCACGCGGGGGATCCCGACCTGTCCACCGGCCCAAGATCCAACCGCCCTCCGGGCAACCTCCGACACCCTCTCCCCCACCCCCGAAATCCGTTCATGAACACCCGGAGAGAGCTGATAGGGTTCAACCCGTCGCCGCAACCACAGCGGCCGACACGCCCCCGTAGCTCAGGGGATAGAGCAACGGCCTCCGGAGCCGTGTGCGCAGGTTCGAATCCTGCCGGGGGCACCTTGTAGTAGGTGCCCAGAGACCCCGCCATCAGCGCGTTCGCTGAGGACGGGGTCTTGGCGTATGTGCAGCCGGGCGCCGTTGAAAGCGGCTGTTCGCCAGCGATCACGTTGCGGGCTGGAAGATGAGCAGCATGACCGAGACCGTCCGCAAGTATTCGACCACGATGCCGCGCGACGTCGCGGAAGCAGCCAGGGCCCGCAGCGGCCTCTCTGGCCCGTCCGCCTGTGTAGCCGCCGCCGCGGCCCGCCAGATCGAACGTGACGACCTCAGCGACATCATCCAGGCTGCGGAGGCCGAGCACGGGCCCGTCACCGACGAGGAAATCCACGCTCTGCGCGGCCAGCTTCACCACGCCTGTCGGGGGTAGACGCCAGGCGTGGGGGCCTCGCGTGGCCCGCTCCCCGCCGTGCAGGGCCACGCCCTGATCCTTGCTGGTGCAGGCTGTTTCGCGTGGCCACGCCGTCATTCACCGGCGCTCCCTCACCCCCGGTGGGACGCGGCACTCCTGCCTTGCAGTCCCTGTCAGGGCTGCGGCTCGTCCTGGTCCGGGCGCACCATCGCCGCCGCGACCTCCCGTTCGGCCGGCTCGGCAACGATGTCCGGTGCCTTCAGCTCGGCCCATACCGTTTTTCCGGTACCGCCCTCGCGTTCCTCGACCCCCCAGCGGTGAGCCAGTGCCTCCACCAGCAGTAGCCCACGGCCGCCGGTCTCGTCGTCGCTGGGCGTCCGCACTTCGGGCCGGCCCGGGGCCTCGTCGCTGACCTCCAGTCTCAGCAGACCGTCCGCCGTTGATCTTGCGATCCTGACGCCGACCTGTTGGCTACTCGGTGCGTGCGCGCGCAGCGCGTTTGTCACCAGCTCGGAGAGCAACAACTCCGCGACTTCCAGTACGTCTTGGGCAACGCCCCATGCGCCGAGCACGGCGTGTGCCAGCGCTCGCGTTCTCGGCACGCTGCGATGGCAGTTGCTTAGCTGAAAGGTGACTTCGTTCTGTGTAGCCATGGCTGCCCCCAGAGGGTCGACGCACGTTCGGAGCCCCGGAAGGACGGCCCGTTGGGCCATGGGACGCCAATGTCCATGACCAGCAGGATGTATGCGCATCAACCCAATCTGCAACGTTGCTAATTAGAATGGTGGCAATCTTCCACCTTTTGAGTTAACCCAGCCCTGCTGCATCCACGACTCTGCTAGAGGTGTTGGCGTGTTTACCAAAAGCACCACCCCGCTCCCCTCGACCGTGCTGGGACGCCAACTTGGCGACGAGCTACGCAGGTTGCGAGAGGCGGCCAAGCTGACCACCACTCAGGCAGCTGAAGCCCTCGACTGCACCAAGGGCAAGATCAGTCGGATCGAGAACGGTCGCGTGGCGGTCCGGCTTCCGGACCTGACAGCGATGTTGCACGCGTACGAGGCGGCACATCCCGCCCTTCTGGAGCGGCTGAGCGCATTGGCACGCAACGCCAACCGCCGCCGCCGGCAGGGTTGGTGGAACCAGTACGGGCCCGTTCTCGCCGACACATACCGCGACTACATCGCGCTGGAAGCCATGGCGGGGGAGATCCGCACGTTCCAGGCACAGCTTGTTCCCGGCCTGCTGCAAACCCCGGAGTACGTCCGTGCCGTGACGGTCGCCTCGCGGCAGTGGCAGACAGCAGACGAGATCGAGAAGTTCGTCCAGGTGCGCCTCGCCCGTCAGAAACGGCTCACCGGCGACTCTCCTCTGCATCTTTGGGCCGTGCTGTCAGAGGCCGTCCTCCTGCAACAGGTCGGGGGTCCTCAGGTCATGCAGGCGCAGTTGGAGCACCTGCTGAGCACTGCCGAACGCCCCAACGTGACCGTCCAGGTCCTGCCGTTCGTACGAGGAGCACACGCGAGTATGTTCGGTCCATACGTGGTGCTGGGCTTCCCGGAGGAAGCAGCGCTGGACGTGGTGCTGGCGGACAACCCGACCGGCTCCATCTGGTTGGAGCGGGAATCGGAAGTCGCCCGATACCAAGCTCTGTTCGATGCCGCTCGCACGTCCGCGCTCTCGCCGATGGAATCCCGCGCCGTCATCCGACGCAGATCCGAGGAGCACAGAGCATGAATCACCTACGCCACAGCACGCCGGACCTGTCGGGTGCGAGGTGGCGCAGTAGCACCTTCAGTGGCGGCAACAACGAGTGCGTCGAGGTCGCCGGCAACCTCACGCCCCTCATACCCGTCCGCGACAGCAAACGCCCCACCGGCCCCACGCTCGCCTTCTCTCTCGGCGCATGGAGCGTCTTCGTCGATCATCTGCGCTGAGCGACACCCCTTGCCACAGTCGCGGCCCGCGCCGGACCGACGGTGGCTGATTGTTCGCGGCGGCCGACGAACGTCTGTTGTCCGGCCGATCCATCGACACGCGACGGCCGCGCTCGTACATTGCCTCGGAGAAGCGCTAGCTCGGGAAAGTGCGATCTCCGTGGCGAGGTGAGGGATGTCGACGGCCGACGCGATGTTGCTCTTCGCGATCGTCTTTATCGTCGTCGGCTGGGTTCTGCTCAGCATCCTCGCCGCCGTCCTCGTGCTGATCTTCCGTGGCGTGCGCTCATTCGTCGACCGGGTCCGGGGGCGGCCGTTCGGCTGGTGGCATTCAGTGCCTGCCGGCCGTTCAGCCCGTCCGGCATGTCCAGCACATCCAGCACGTCCGGAGGGCGAACTCGCTGCACCCCAGGACGTTGCACCCCAGGACGCCGTACCGCCGGGCTACGGGGACACCCGCCCCGGCGGGACAGGTCCACGCGAGTGCAAAATTTACCCTGAGCAATGATTGCCTTGTGCTTCTCGTACGTACCTCCTGTGGACCGGGTCGTTCAGTTCAGGAGGCAGCATGCGTGTCACGCAACGCACGGCAGGGACCGTATTCGTGATCGGTGGGCTGGTCGTGACGCTTGCCGCGCTCACGTATCCGGCTCTCGTCGGTGTGGAGAAGACAACGACCAGCCAGGACCGCATCATCGCCAACACCCGGTACGGGCCCCTGACCGAGGCCGATCGCGATTTCGTCGTCAAGGTTCGGGCCGCCGGGCTCTGGGAGCATCCGCTGGGGCTCATGGCCATGGAGCGTGGGACCACTCCCGCCATGAAAGAGGCCGGGAGGCATCTCGTCGCCGGGCACTCCGGGCTCGACGAGATGTGCCGGAAGATCGCACCCGAGCTGGGCGTCACCCTGCCCAATCAGGCCAGCCCGCAGCAACAGCAGTTCGTGGCCACCGTGGACGGGAGCACCGGGCAGCAGTTCGACACGACCGCCGTCAACATCATGCGCGTCACGCACGGGCAGATCTTCCCCGTCATCGCGAAGATCCGCGCCAACACCAAGAACACCATGATCCGTGAACTCGCCGACCTGGCCAACGACACCGTCCTCGACCACATCACCGTGCTGGAGAAGACCGACCTCGTCAACTACGACCAGGTCAACTTCCAGCAGACCACCCCGCCCAAGCTCCCCAAGGCCGAACTGACCCCGCCCGCCCCGCAGCCCGGCTCGCCCGTCCTCGTCCTCAACGAGCCCGAAGGGTTGGATGTCAATACGACCTCTCCGACCCCGACCCCGACTCCGACCCCCACCCCTGCCGTCGGGTGACGGGGAGAAGGAGGGGCGCGTCCGCCCTACGCGTCGTGGCCCGTCGGCGGGTCCACCCAGCCCAGCGGGTGCGGCACCCCGTCCTCCGCGTCGTCCAGGTCCGGGACCGGTGGCTCGCCGCCCGCCTCGTTGAAGGCGGTCAGGGCCTCCACTATCGCCGTCCGTTGGCCAGGAGTGAGGCGTTCCACGATCGTGGCGATCTCCGCCCGTCGGCGGGCCGTGACGTCCTCGACCGTGCGCCGCCCCTCCTCCGTGAGCTGGAGCAGGGTCTCGCGGCGGTTGCCGGGGTTGGTCTGCCGGTCGGCGAGGCCCGCGGTGATGAGCCGGTCGACCATGCGCATGGCCGTGGAGGGCGCGACCTGGAGCAGCTCCGCGAGCGTGACCAGCTTGGTGGCGCCGCGCGTGGAGAGCACGACCAGCATCCGGACCTGCGGCAGTGTCACCCGTTCCTCGACCTCGGCGAGCGAACGGGCCGAGACCGCGACCAGCACGCGCGAGGCGGTGAGCACCGCCCGGGTCACCGCGTCGACGTCGTCGACGCCCGTGTCGGCGGCTCCCGTGCCGGCAACGGCCGCGTCAGCAACGGCCGTGTCGGCAACGGCCGTTTTTCCCACCGCCACTTCACTTACGTCCTTCATGACGTCCAGGTTCTCGGTGACGTCCAGGGCCTCGGTGACGTCCAGGTTCTCGGTGACATCGACGTCATCTGTGGCTCCGACAGGGGTCTCGTGCTCCGGCATGTGTCCTTTCTATCTCGCCGAAGTGCCTGCCCACTCACCTGATCCACACAGATTTTCCTCGTCCGTGACCCGTGTAAGCACGCAATCGCTCACCGGGTCGGCGCCGGGCCCGTACTTCTGCGCACGATCAGTTCGACCGGCACCACCCTGCCCAGTTCCGGTTCCGGCGGGCCGCCCAGTTGGGACAGGAGCAGCCGCAGGGAACGCGTACCGATCTCGGGGAAGTCGGTACGGACCGTGGTCAGCGGGGGAAGCAGGTGCGCGGCCTCGGGGATGTCGTCGTAGCCGACCACGCTGACGTCGTCCGGGACACGGCGGCCCGACTCGTACAGGGCACGGAGCACGCCGAGCGCCATCTGGTCGTTGGAGGCGAAGATCGCGGTGACGCCGGGGTCGTCCGCCAGTCCGCGGCCCAGTTCGTAGCCCGAGTCGGCACTCCAGTCACCGACGAAGGGCTCGTGGACCACGGCACCCGCCGCCTTCAGCGTGGCCCGCCAGGCTTCCACCCTGCGGTCCGCCGACAGCCAACCCGTGGGGCCCGCGATGTGATGGACCGTCGCGTGGCCGAAGTCCAGCAGGTGCTCGGTCGCCTTGCGGGCGCCCGCCCAGTTGTCCGCCGTGACGAACGACGCGTCCTTGCCGAGGTCGTTCTCCAGGACCATCAGCGGGGTGTCGAGCCGCGCCTCCGCCAGCGCCTTGCCCACCCAGCGCTGCGGGGCGATGGCGATCACACCGTCCGCTCCCTCGGCCGACAGGGTGTCCACGGCCCGTACGACGGTGGCCCGGTCCGCCGTGTCGAGCGCGATGGAGCTGACCAGGTAACCCGCGTCCTGAGCAGCGGTGTTGATCGCGGTCAGGATGGAGGCGGGACCGAAACGGGCCGCGTCGAAGGAGATCACGCCCAGCATGCGGGTCCGGCCGCTGGCCAGGGAACGTGCGCTGCGGCTCGGGCGGTAGCCGAGGGTGCGCATGGCGGTCAGGACCACCTCGCGGGTCTCGGGGCGGACGGCCGGGTTGTCGTTCAGTACCCGGGACACCGTCTGCTTGGAGACACCGGCCAGCCGCGCCACGTCGTCCATCACCGGCCGCGCCCCCGCGAAGTTGCGCCGGCTGCGCCCCTTGGGGGGACCCTCGGAGGGTCCGGGACCGGATACTGGCCCGGGTTCGGATACTGGCTCGGGTTCGGAGACTGGCCCGGGTCCGGTTCCAGGTCCGGTTCCAGGTCCGTGGAGCGGCACGCCGTCACCGGCACTTCGGGTCATGGCGAGTGGTGTCCTTCAGGCAGATTCACGGTTCGTCCCGGCGGTCGTACTCCCGCTCTCCCGCCCGGCTGGCCCAGAATAGGCCGCCGGGCGGTAGAGCGGGAAAAGGTGCGACGGGTTCAGCCCTCCCCGATCACCCACGTACGGGTCCTCACCCACTCGACCCGCCCGATCGTCGCCACAGCCCCATCGGCGGCAGCCGCGTCCGCCACGTACACCCGCGCGTCCGCCGCCCTCGGCAGCACCCTCAGCCGCAGCCCCTCCCCGCGCAGGGCGAACGCCGGGAGCCGGTCCAGGGCGATGTCCCAGACCCGTCCCGAGTGGAACTGGTCCGCCACCAGCCTGTCGCCCACATACGCGCGTGCCACGTCCCCCGTCCAGTGGACGCGCAGGAGGGTTCCGGTGAGCGGCAGCCCGTCCGGGACGGTGAGGGCGTACTCGGCGGCGGTGGTGTCGTAGTGCTCGTCGGCGGGGGCGCTCGCCCGGCCCAGCACGCCCGTCACGGGCTCGGGCGCCGGCCCGGCGGCACGGATCACATCCGCTTCTCCCTCTCCCCCTCCTTCTCCCCCTCCCCCGAACCGCGGGTCCCGGCCGTCCCCGGTCAGGTGGTACCGCGTGAACACCCCGTCTCCCGACTCCCGGACGCTCGCACCTGTCACCACCGGAGGCCGTCGCGGCGCGGGCAGTACGGCCAGCGAAGTCTCACCGGCCGGGCTGTGCACCCGTATCTCACCCTGCCCGCCCCGTGCGTGCGCGTGCGGGTGGACGTGCGCGTGCGCGTCGAAGACGACACCGGCGCCGGGCTCGCAGAGCACCAGCCGCTCCGCTCCCCAGGCGACACCCTTGTAGGCGGTACGGGCCGTCTTCGCGTCCAGGACCAGGAGGCCGACCCGTTCGCCGTCCGCCGTGTCCACCTCCACCAGGGCGTCGGTGCCGGGACGCAGCCCCGTGATCAGGACGCGGCCGTCGAGTGTGGCGCTCTGCCCGGAAGGGACGCTCACAGAAGTCAATGTTCCTTCGTCCAGGGCCAGTTCGACCGGAATGCCGTCCGTCGCGGCCAGTACCAGGGCCGTACGGCCGTCGGCGTCGACCGTGCAGACGGGCTGGGCCGTGGCCCAGTCCAGGCGCAGGCCCCCCACATCCAGGCGCAGCGGCCAGCAGAAGTACGCGCCCGTCGGGACCGTGACCGGCGTGCTGGGAAAGGTGAGCGCGGGCCCCGCCGGGAACTCGACCGTGAACGAGGTGTCCGGGTGGTCCGGCAACGCCTCGTGCGGCTGGTGGTTGTTGACGAAGAGGAAGCCGGAGTCCGCCGAGGCCCGGACCGCCCAGCGCAGGGTGTCCCGGTCGTCCTGCCCCACCGGCTGCTGTGCGGGGAGGAAGGACTCCATCGGTGCGACCAGATGACCGAAGTCCGCCAACAGCGCGTGCTGCAGCCGCAGTTCGTCGTACGAGCTGCGGTACTGGCCGTACTCGCCCAGCGGGGCCTGGAAGTCGTACGTGCGGACGGGGAGGTCGTTGGGGTAGCCCGTCGCGTGGGACTCCTGGAGGGTCGTCCGCTCGCCCACCGGATTCGTACCGCCGTGGAACATGTAGTAGCCCTGCCACACGGAACCGCAGCCGATCTTCGTCAGGCCGAGCGCGCCGACGTCGGCCGCGTCGACCCGGGGGCGGCGGTGGTACGAGACCGCCATACCGCCGCCCAACTCGCAGGTGGCCCAGGGGAATCGCCTCGTCCGGGTCGCGAGGTCCGCCGGGTCGGCGCCGCGTACGGCTGTCGGGCGCAGATCGGCGCCGATGCCCTCGTCGTCGCGCTGGTGGGTGAAGAAGAAGTGCTTGCGGCAGGTGTCGGGCCAGCCGCCGTCTGCCTCGGTCCAGAAGGTCTCGGGGTAGCCGCCGTACAGCGGAAGCAGTTCGTCGGGCGGGAGTCGCACACCTCCCCACGCCGTCGACGTCCACAGCGGGGCGCTCAGGCCCGCCGCCTGGGCCATGCGCTTCAGCGTCAGCAGGTGACCGGGCTGGTCGTACAGCTCGTTCTCGATCTGGATGGCGATGATGGGGCCGCCGTGCGCGCGGTCTAGCCCACTCAGCTGTCCCGCGATGGCCTCGTACCAGGTGCGTACGGGTTCCAGGTACGCCGGATCGTCGGTCCGCGGGGTGCGGGCGCGGGCCAGGAGCCAGTCGGGTAAGCCGCCGTTGCGGACCTCCGCGTGGGACCAGGGGCCGATGCGCGGGATGAAGTCCAGGCCGTGGCGGGCGCAGAGTCCGGCGAAGCGCCGCAGATCCCGGTCGCCGTCGAAGCGGATCCGGCCCTCGACCTCCTCGTGGTGGATCCAGATGAGGTAACTCGCGACGGCCGTCACCCCGCCCGCCTTCATCTTCAGCAGCTCCTCCTCCCACTCCCCCGCCGGGTAGCGGGTGTAGTGGAACTCGCCGGAGACCGGGAACCAGGGCCGGCCGCCGCGGGTGAGGTAGCGGCTGGTCACCTCGATCGGGTCGGGGACTCCGGGGGCGTCGGAGAAGGGGAGATGGCCGGTGAGGGGTGACTCGGCCGGTGTGGACACCTTCAGGCGGAGTGGTGGCATCAGGGCTTCACCGGGCCGAGGTCGGGCGTGTCGGTGAGGTGGACGCGCGGCTCGGTCGTGGCCTGCAGTTCCAGCAGGACGAGTTCGTTGGTGCCGGGGCGCAGGACGGGCGCGGGCACGTACAGCGTGCGCTGCGGGCCGCGGTTCCAGTAGCGGCCGAGGTGGAAGCCGTTGATCCAGGCCTGGCCCTTGGTCCAGCCGGGCAGGGAGAGAAAGGTGTCGGCGGGCGTGCGGACCTCGAAGGTGCCGCGGTGGAAGGCGGGCCCGGCGTCGGACGGCGAGTCGGCGGCCGGAGCGAAGGGCACCTGATCCACGGTGTCCAGGGCCAGGGGGTGACAGTCCCAGCCGTGCAGGGCGGTGCCGTCGAAGGTGACCGGGCCGAGCAGGCCCTTCGGGGCACCGATGCGCGGGCCGTAGTTGACCCCGCCCATGTTCTCTACGAGCACGTCGAGCGTGGCACCGGCTCGCGGAACACGCACGGACAGAGCCTCTTCATGGTGTTCGCGCGCGAGTACGCCGACGGGGGCGCCGTCCACGAAGACCTGGGCCCGGTCGCCGACCCCGCCCGCGAAGTGCAGGACACCGTCGCCGGATACGGGGACCGTGGTGCGGTAGAGGGCGTAGCCGGCCCGCAGGCCCAGCTCCTCCATCGTCACCGGGCCGGCGTCGAGGCGTACCGGTTCGGCCAGGACGCTCGTGTGCGGGAGCAGCGGTGCGCGGTCGCCCAACTCCACCATCGTGGGCGGCAGTTTGGGACTCGGCGCCGGGGCCGTCTCATCAGGGACCGGGGCGTGGCGGGCGATGACCTCCCGGAAGGCGTGGTACTTCGGACCCGGGTCGCCGGACTCGGTGAGGGCCGCGTCGTAGTCGTACGAGGTCACGATCGGCTCGTACGTGTGGTCGTGGTTGGCGCCGTTCGTGAAACCGAAGTTGGTGCCGCCGTGGAACATGTAGATGTTGACCGAGGCGCCAGCGGACAGCAGCCGGTCGAGGTCGGCGGCGGCGTCGGCCGCGTCGCGCACGTGGTGCGGTTCGCCCCAGTGGTCGAACCAGCCGATCCAGAACTCCGCGCACATCAGCGGCCCTTCGGGCTGATGGGCACGCAACTGCTCAAGCGATTCGGTGATCCTGCTGCCGAAGGTGCCGGTGCTGAGGACACCGGGGAGGCTCCCGGCCGCCAGGTGCGCCGGGTCGGCCTGGTCGCAGGTGAACAGAAGCTCCTGCACGCCCCGGGTGCGCAGGGACTCGGCGAGGTGTTCGAGGTACGCGGTGTCGTCGCCGTACGCCCCGTACTCGTTCTCCACCTGCACGGCGATCACCGGCCCGCCGTTCGCGGCCAGTTGGGGCAGAAGCGGGGGCAGCAGCAGGTCGAGATAGCGGTCGAGGGCGTCGGTGAAGCGGGGGTCGCTGGTGCGCAGCCGGATGTCGGTGTCCGTGGTGAGCCAGGAGGGCAGGCCGCCGCCGTCCCACTCGGCGCAGATGTACGGCCCGGGGCGCAGCAGGACGTGCAGTCCCTCGGCCTGGGCCAGCCGCAGATAGCGGGGCAGGTCGAGGATGCCGTCGAGGACGAGGGTGCCGGGTTCGGGCTGGTGGAGGTTCCACGGCACGTACGTCTCGACCGTGTTGAGGCCCATCAGCCGGGCCTTGCGGAGCCGGTCGGCCCATTGGTCGGGGTGGACGCGGAAGTAGTGCATCGCGCCGGAGATGATCCGGAACGGCTCTCCATGGAGCCGGAACCCGTCGGAGGACGTACTCAGAACAGTCATCAGGATGCTGCTTCCCTTCAGCTCGGACAGGGGATCGGTGCGGGATTCGCGTCAGCGGTCGACGCAGCGGGGGCTTCAGCGGCCGTAGTCGATACCGCCGAAACCGAGCCCGGCGAGCAGGGCCGCGGCCGGCGCGACGGGCCAGTTGGGCGCGAGTGCGAAGCCCGCCGCGCCAAGGGCCATCAGCAGGTACGAGGCCCCGAGGATCTGCCGGTTGCCGAGCCGGCCGTACAGCCGGTCGAAGAGCAGCACTCCGGCGACGCCACCGACGAAGTGCGCGCTCAGCCCGAGCCCGGCGGCCGAGGGCGAGAGCCCGAACTGCTCGCGGAGGGCGGGGATCGAGGGCCCGTACAACGCCTGGAGCGCACCGATGAGCACGAACCCGCCGCAGGAGGCGACGACGGCGGCGGTGCTGAACACGGGCACGGGCTGCCCGGTGTCCGTGACGGGTGGCGCGGTGGACGGACCGATGACGTCGTCGCTCACGCGGCCACTCGGGCGGTCACTCACACGGACTCCAGTCGGCGATTGACGGCCCGCGCTTCCGCGGGCGACGAGCCGACCGGGGCGTCGGCGACGGCGCTACGGCGACCATGATGTTACCGGTAACTCACAGCCGTCAAGATCCCCGCGTCAGGATGGTGAAAGGGGTGAATTCGCGGGGAGGACCCTGGGGACGTGGGCAGGGTCCGTTCGCCCCGTGGGGTGCCCTTCGAGGGGCGCGGGGAACCGCGCGGTCTTTCGGGTTTTCAGGGGCGCGGGAAACCGCGCGGCCTGCCACGTGCGACCTGCGGCCGGGGCGAGGGGGTGGGTCAGGCCGATGCTCTCTTTCGTGTGGGTGCCTTTTTGGGCGGGGCGTCCGACGCCTTCTTCGTCGCGGTCTTTTTCGAACCGGCCGCGGCCTTCGTGGTGGTCTTCTTGGCCGGCGCCTTCTTCTTTCCGGCAGCCGGCTTGGCAGAGCTCGCGGACGTCTTCCGCGCCGCCCCCTTGCGAAGGGGCTTCACCTCGGCCCCACCCCCACCCCCACCGGACGCGGCGTCGGCGTCCTCGCCCCGCGCGACCCGCGCCTGCCGCACGCTGTTCTCCAGCGCGGACATCAGGTCGATGACCTTGCCGCCGGACTTCGCGGCGGAGGGAGCGGAGGGCGCCGCCTCCCCGGACGCCTTCGCCGCGATCATCTCCTCCACCGCCTCGCGGTAGTCGTCGTGCAGCTCCGCGAGGTCGACCTCCCCGAGCGTGTCCATCAGCGCGTCGGCCAGGTCCAGTTCCTTGTCCCGGACGGTGACCTCCGCGTCCGGGGCGACGTTCTCGGGCGCCCGGATCTCGTCCGGCCACAGCAGCCCGTGCATGGCGATGACGTCGTCGACGACCCGCAGCATGCCCAGCCGCTCACGCCCGCGCAGCGCGAACTTCGCGATGGCGACCTTGTGGCTGCGCTTCAGCGCCTCCCGCAACAGGGTGTACGGCTTGGCCGCCGGCACCCCGTTGGCCGACAGGTAGTACGCCGTGTCCATCTGGAGCGGGTCGATCCGGTCGGCCGGCACGAAGGCCACGATCTCGATCGTCCGGGCGGTCGGGATCGGCAGGGAGGCCAGATCCTCGTCCGTGATGGGGATCATCGTGCCGTCCGCGTCCTCGTACGCCTTGCCGATCTCCGACGACGTCACCTCCCGCTCCTCCACCTCGCACACCTTGCGGTAGCGGATGCGGCCACCGTCCTCGGTATGGATCTGGCGGAAGGAGATCGAGTGGTTCTCCGTGGCGTTCACCAGCTTGATCGGGATGCTGACCAGGCCGAAGGAGATGGCACCGTTCCAAATGGATCTCACGTTCGACACCCTTCAGGTCGCTCTCACCCGTGTCTCGCCTACCCGTTTTCATACGAATACATGGGATTGTCATCTTATGACGCCAATCACTGAGGTGGCCGGGCGAAAGGTGACCCTGAGCAACCTCGACAAGGTGCTCCACCCGGCGACGGGCTTCACCAAGGGTGAGCTGCTGCACTACTACGCGACGGCGGCGGAGGCGTTCCTGCCCCATCTCCACGACCGCCCGGTCTCCCTGCTGCGCTATCCGGACGGCCCGGACGGCCAGGTCTTCTTCACCAAGAACGTCCCGCCCGGTACGCCCGACTGGGTCGCCACCACGGAGGTCCCCCGTTCGGAGGGGCCGGCCCGGATGGTCCTGGTCCAGGACCTGCCCTCGCTGATGTGGGCGGCGAACCTGGTCACCGAGTTCCACACCCCGCAGTGGCCGGCACAGACCCCGGATCTCGCCGACCGGCTGGTCCTCGACCTGGATCCCGGCGCACCGGCCACGATCGTGGAGTGCTGCCGGGTCGCCGTATGGCTGCGGGACCGGCTGGCGGCGGACGGCCTGACGGCGTACGCGAAGACCTCCGGCTCCAAGGGCCTGCACCTGCTGGCCGCCCTGGAGCCCACCCCGTCCGCCGAGGTCTCCGCCTACGCCAAGGCCCTCGCGATGGAGGCGCAGGCCGACCTGCCCGGCCTGGTCATCCACCGTATGACCCGAAGCCTGCGCCCTTCCAAGGTCTTCGTCGACTTCAGCCAGAACGCGGCCCGCAAGACCACCGCCGCCCCGTACACGCTCAGGGCCCGCGAGTCCCCCACGGTCTCCACCCCGGTCACCTGGGACGAGGTCGAGTCCTGCGCCGCCCCGTCCGGACTGACCTTCGTGGCCGAGGACATCGCACCTCGTCTGGAGCGCCACGGCGACCTGCTGGAGCCGTTGCTGGACACCGGCCTGGCGGGATCACTGCCCTGACGTACAACCTGCGGGCCGGGGGGCCGCGCGGTTTCCCGCGCCTCCTCCTGGCGCGGGGCCTTCAGACCCGTACCCACGTCCCCCGGTCGCGGGCCATGGCGTGCAGCGCCTCGACGTCCGCCGGCTTGAGGATGCCTCCCGACCGGGCCAGCGACGTCACATCGGTGTCCAGCAGGATGCGCATCTCACGCAGCGGGGCCGTCACCGACACGTCCCTGGGGCCGAAGAGGGCCAGGACGGGGTGCACCTCGGCGGTGAGGGCGTACGAGGCGCGGTCCGCGTCGGCGCGGACCGCGCGCAGCAGCGGCCGGGCCTCCCGTCGCCCCACCGTGACCATCGGATCGGCGACGAGAACGCGCCGCTTGCGGGCGTGCACCGTGTGCACGGCGAACAGGCCTCCCGGGCCGATCACCAGGTGATGGACGCGGTCCCCGCCGGGCAGCGGCACCGAGTGCAGGGTGCGCCACCCGGCGCCGTCCAGCCGGTCCAGCGCCTCGCCCACCGCGAGCTCCGCCGCGAATTCCGCCGCGAGGGCGTGCCGCCTGGGGTCCGGTCGCATCCGCCGCCGCGGAACCGGCTCGTGGTCGAGCACGCTCTGCAGGGCCTCGCCGGGCCGGTTCGGCGCGAGGTCGTCGTCCGGGGGCAGGGACAGCAGGGCGAGTTCGGCGGGGGTCGGTACCGGTGGCGGTCCGACCGTCACCGTTCCGGTCAGGAACGGTCCGAGCGCATCGAGCACGTCCTCGCGCCGCTCCTCGCTGAGCAGATTGACCCGGGCGGCCTCCCTGTCGTACCAGGCGACGTTCCTGCCGTCCGTGCGGCAGACGTAGAGCCGTTCCTGACCGTGCCGCCAAGTCGGTATGACGCGCAGTGCGTTCATGCATCATCACCTCTCGACCATGGGAACAGGCGGGGTGCTCCAGGGGCAAGAAGGCGGATACCTTTGGCAGTAGCTGGAAGGGGAGGCGCCGTTGCGGGCTCGCAGGAGGCAACCCGATGTGCCGGTCCCGGACAGCCCGTGGAGCGAGGTGGTGCCCGGCCTGTGGATGGGCGGGCACGAGTACACGGGCCGGTCGGGAGAACCGGAGTTCGCCGTCGTACACGACGAGTTCGACCTGGTGCTGACCCTGCTGCGACTACCCGGCCACGGCCCCGAGCCGGGCGTGGAGCACCATGTGTGGCCCATCCCGGACGGGCCGCTGGACGGCACACAGCTGGCCGGCGTGATGCGGCTCGCCCGGACCGCGAACGAGGCGCTGGACGAGGGCAGGCGCGTCCTGGTCCGCTGCTACCACGGCTACAACCGCTCGGGCCTCGTCGTCGCCCACGCCCTGGTCCTCGCGGGCCGCACGGCCGACGAGGCGATCCGGCTGATCCGCTCCCGCCGCTCCCCGTGGGCCCTGCACAACGAGCTCTTCGTGGAGTACCTGCGGACCGGGCTGGCCACGGCCCGCCTCCTGGAGGAGCTCGCCGAGTAGCCCGTCGAGTAGCCCGTCGAGTAGCCCGTCGGCGGTGCCGGCCCGAGCGTGTTCGCCGGCGCGGTGCGGTGCGCGGTGCGGTGCGGTGCGCGGTGCGGTGCGGTGCGGTGCGCGGTGGAGTCGCGTATCGGCACGGTCCCGCGTCCCTCAAGCCAGAAGACCGCGCCGTTCCCCGCGCCGCCCCTAAGGGCTGCGCCCCGATGGCTCAGTGTGGCGGGCGGTTGCGGGAGGGGGATTCTAATGTGGCGATCAGTCAGCCTTGGTCACCATTTCGGAGGAGCCCGCCATGTCTCTGCGTACCGTTTTCATCCGTCTCGGCATAGCCGCCGCCGGCGGCGTTCTCGCCGTCGGGGCCGCCACGAGCCCCGCCCTCGCCGGTGACGACTGGGGCGATCACGACAGCAGCCACGACAGCAGCCACGACAGGTACTACAAGGGCCGCATCAGCGCGCCCGGCGGGCTGCACCTGCGGGACAAGCCGACCCGCAGCAGTGCCGTCATCGGCTTCGCGGAGTACGGCGAGGTCGTCTCCATCTTCTGCAAGACGCCCGGCCAGAGCGTCAAGGGCAACCCCCTCTGGTATCTCCTCGCCGATGGCACATGGGCCTGGGGAGCCGCCCGCTACATCGACAACATCGGCGCCTCGCCCCGCTGGTGCTGAGCGCTTCCCGAGCGCCTTCCGAGGCGCACCGGAGCGGCCCGTTTGTCGACGTATAACAGGACATCGGGCGGTCGGCTTGCTAACTTCCGGACATGCTCTCGCCCGGAACGACAGCGCAGGCGGACCCGCCGGCTCCCGTTGTACGCCTTCCCCGGCGCCGTGGCATCGAGTTCACCCTCCTCGTCGTGGCCGTCCTGCTCTCCGTGTACGGCTACTGCGGCGTCGGGCTCGCCAGGACCGGATCCGTCCCGCCCGGCGCCGCCGGATACGGCGCCGGGCTGGGCGTGCTCGCGCTCCTCGCACATCTCGCGGTGCGCCTGCGCGCCCCCTGCGCCGACCCCCTGCTGCTGCCGATCGCGGTCCTGCTCAACGGCCTGGGCCTGGTCCTGATCTACCGGCTCGACCTGGAGACCCCGGCCGACCGGGCGGCGCCCACGCAACTCGTCTGGTCGACACTGGGCGTCGGGCTGTTCATCGCGGTGGTGGTGCTCCTGCGCGACCATCGGGTGCTCCAGCGCTACACGTACGTGTCCGTCGTCACCGCACTGGCCCTCCTCGTCCTGCCGATCTTCTTCCCCTCGGTGAACGGCGCCCGGATCTGGATCAGGATCGCCGGGTTCTCCATCCAGCCGGGGGAGTTCGCGAAGGTCATGCTCGCGGTGTTCTTCGCCGGCTACCTCGCCGCCAACCGCAACGCCCTCGCGTACACCGGCCGCCGCCTCTGGCTGCTCCAACTGCCCACCGGGCGCGTACTCGGCCCGATCCTCGCGGTCTGGCTGCTGAGCGTGGGCGTACTGGTCCTCGAACGCGACCTCGGCACCTCGCTGCTCTTCTTCGGCCTCTTCGTGATCCTGCTCTACGTGGCCACGGGCCGCACCGGCTGGATCGCGGTGGGGCTGCTCCTCGCGGCCTGCGGGGCCTTCGCCGTCGGCTGTCTTGAACCCCATGTGCACAGCAGGGTCGAGGACTGGCTGCACCCCTTCGCGTCGATCGAGGCGGGCCGGGGCCCGAACCAACTCGCCCAGTCGCTCTTCGCGTTCGCCGCCGGCGGGTTCCTCGGCACGGGCCTCGGCTCCGGCCACTCGATCCTCATCGGCTTCGCCGTCAAGTCGGACTTCATCCTGGCCACGGCGGGCGAGGAACTGGGCCTGGCCGGCCTGTCCGCCATCTTCATCCTGTACGGGCTGCTGGTCGAACGCGGCATCCGGGCGGGCCTCGCCCTGCGCGACCCCTTCGGCCGGCTGCTCGCGGTCGGGCTCGCCTCGATCGTCGCGCTGCAGGTCTTCGTGATCGCGGGCGGGGTGACGGGGCTGATCCCGCTGACCGGGATGGCGATGCCGTTCCTCGCGCAGGGCGGTTCGTCGGTCGTCACCAACTGGGTCATCGTGGCCCTGCTGATGCGCCTCAGCGACTCGGCACGCGGCCGGTCCGAGGAGAAGCGGCAGGGCGAGGAGGCCGCGCCGTGACGGGCAACGGCCGGCCCATGACCCGGTACATCCGGCACGCCGCCGCCTTCTGCGCGCTCCTCCTGCTGGCCCTTCTCGTCAACGCCGTCCGTGTGCAGATCGTCCAGGCCCGCGCGTACGACGAGAATCCGGGCAACCGCCGCAACACGATCGCCCGTTACGGCCAGCCGCGCGGCGACATCCTCGTCGGCGGCCGGGCGGTCACCGGGTCCAGGGACTCCGGTGAGCGGTTCCGCTACGAACGGACCTACAAGAACGGCCCGTTGTACGCCCCCGTCACCGGCTTCGCCTCCCAGGTGTACGGGACCTCCCTGCTGGAGGGTGCCGCGGACGGCGTACTGGCGGGCACCGACCCGGCGCTCTCGCCGCTCCCGCTGTGGAACGACCTGGCACGGGCGCGTAACCCCGGTGGTCACGTGGTCACGACCCTCGACGCGGCGGCGCAGCAGGCGGCGTACGCCGGGCTCGGTTCGCGGCGGGGCGCGGTGGCCGCCCTCGAACCGTCCACCGGCCGGATCCTGGCCCTGGTCTCCACCCCCTCCTACGACCCCGGGGAGCTCTCCGGGACGGACTCCGCCGTGGCGAGGACGTGGGCGCGGCTGAACGGCGCGGCGGACCGGCCGATGCTCAACCGGGCGGTACGGCAGACGTATCCGCCGGGCTCGACCTTCAAGGTGATCACCGCGGCGGCGGCGCTCGACTCGGGCGTGGTGCGTGATCTGGACGCGCCCACCGGGTCCCCGGACCCGTACCGGCTGCCGGGCAGTTCGACGCGGCTGACGAACGAGGTCGAGGGGTGCGCGGACGCGTCGCTGCGGTACGCCTTCCAGTGGTCGTGCAACACGGTCTTCGCCGGGCTGGGTGTGGAGGTGGGCCGGGACGCGATGCGGACGACGGCGGCCGGCTTCGGCTTCAACGACCGCGGGCTCGGCATTCCCTTCCGGGTCTCCCCCAGCACCTTCGACACCCGGGTGGACAAGGCGCAGCTCGCGCTCTCCTCCATCGGCCAGTACAACACCCGTGCCACGCCCCTGCAGATGGCGATGGTCGCCGCTGCCGTCGCCGACCACGGTTCGGTGCGTACGCCGCATCTGGTGGAGCGGACGACCACGGGCGACGGCGACATGGTGTCCGCCACCGGGCAGCACACCCTGCGCCGGGCCATGAGTCCCGCCACGGCCGTACGGCTGCGCGAGTTGATGACGGACGTGGTGGAGAAGGGCACCGGTACGAACGCGGCGATCCCCGGCGCCACGGTCGGCGGCAAGTCCGGCACGGCCCAGCACGGCATCCACAACTCCGGTACGCCGTACGCCTGGTTCATCTCCTGGGCGCGGGCCGACGACTCCATGGAACCGGCGGTGGCCGTCGCGGTCGTCGTCGAGGACGCGGCGGCCGACCGGGGCGACATCAGCGGCGGCGGGGACGCGGCGCCGATCGCCCGAGCGGTGATGGAGGCCGTGCTCGACCCCTGAGGGCCCCGGTCCCTAGGGCTGTGTTCCCGCTTCGATGGCCTCCTCGACCTCCGTCACCCGGGCCTGCTCCTCCGCCGCGAAGCGGTCCGCGTCCAGTTTCTCGGCGAGTTCCTCGTCCTGGGACATCAGGAGGTCGAGGTTGGAGTTGCCCATGTCGAAGACGCCCATGTCCACGTAGGCCTGCTGGAGGCGTTTGCCCCACAGGCCGATGTCCCGGACGCAGGGCACGATGCGGGAGAACAGCAGTTGGCGGAAGAGGGCCAGGAACTCGGAGCGCTCGGTGTACTCCTCGGCCTCCGCCCTGGGGACGCCGAAGTTCTCCAGGACCTCCGTACCGCGCAGGCGGTCGCGCATCAGATAGCAGCCCTCGATGACGAACTCCTCGCGTTCGCGCAGTTCGGCGTCGGAGAGCTGCTTGTAGTAGTCGCGCAGCGCCATCCGGCCGAAGGCGACGTGGCGGGCCTCGTCCTGCATGACGTACGCCAGTATCTGCTTGGGCAGCGGCTTCTCCGTGGTGTCCCTGATGAGGCCGAACGCGGCGAGGGCGAGCCCTTCGATGAGGACCTGCATACCGAGGTACGGCATGTCCCAGCGGGAGTCGCGCAGGGTGTCGCCGAGCAGCGACTGGAGGTTGTCGTCGATCGGGTAGACCATCCCGACCTTCTCGTGGAGGAAGCGGGCGTAGATCTCGGCGTGCCGTGCCTCGTCCATCGTCTGGGTCGCCGAGTAGAACTTGGCGTCCAGGTCGGGCACGGACTCGACGATGCGGGCCGCGCAGACCATGGCGCCCTGCTCGCCGTGCAGGAACTGGCTGAACTGCCATGAGGCGACGTGCTTGCGGAGTTCACCCCTGTCGCGGTCGTTCATCTTCTCCCAGTACGGCGTGCCGTGGATGGAGATCGACTCGTCGGGGGTGCCGATGGGGTCGTGCGGGTCGACTTCCAGGTCCCAGTCGATCCGCTTCTGCCCGTCCCACTGCTTGTCCTTGCCCTTCTGGTACAGGGCCAGCAGTCGGTCGCGCCCTTCGTCGTACTCCCAGCTGAACCGTGCCGCGCCGGTCGCGGGCACCTGCCAGAGGGGAGCTCCGGGGTCCTTGGCGTACAGGTCGTAGGTCGGCATGTCTCGCAGGCTCACACGTGGTAGTCGGCGGGTCAACAAGTTGCGCAGGGGGGATTGACGAGCTTGCTGACAGGCAGTCTCATAAGACGTGACCGGCGGTAACCCAGGTGACTTCCGGGACGACGAGGCACGACGAAGGCACGACGAGGCACGACGAGGCACGCCAAGGTGCGACGACGTACGGCGAGGTGGGCACAGCCATGACGACCGTGACGGGCAGGACGACCGTGACGACGGAGGACGGTGCGGTCGCGGGTCTGCGCGACGCGCTCGGCCTGCTCAAGGACCGGGAGCAGGTGGCCGAGCGGCTGCTCGAATCCTCCGCGAAGCACTCCTTCGACCCGGACGAGGAGCTGGACTGGGACGCGCCGTTCGAGGACGGCAAGTGGTTCTGGCCGCCGGAGCTGGTGTCGCTCTACGACACCCCGATCTGGAAGCGGATGAGCGAGGAACAGCGGATCCTGCTCTCCCGGCACGAGGCCGCGGCGCTGGCCTCGCTGGGGATCTGGTTCGAGATCATCCTCATGCAGCTGCTGGTGCGGCACATCTACGACAAGGCGGCGACGAGCGCGCACGTGCGCTACGCGCTGACCGAGATCGAGGACGAATGCCGTCACTCGAAGATGTTCGCCCGGTTGATAAGCCGGGGCGGGACACCGCACTACCCGGTGAGCCGGGCGCACCAGAACCTCGGCCGGCTCTTCAAGACGGTGTCCACGACCCCCGGTTCGTTCACGGCCACGCTGCTGGGCGAGGAGGTGCTCGACTGGATGCAGCGGCTGACGTTCCCGGACGAGCGGGTGCAGACGCTGGTGCGCGGGGTGACGCGGATCCACGTGGTGGAGGAGGCACGCCACGTCCGGTACGCCCGTGAGGAGCTGCGCCGCCAGATGATGACCGCGCCGCGCTGGTCGCAGGAGTTCACCCGCGTCACCTCCGGCGAGTTCGCCCGCGTCTTCTCGGTCGCCTTCGTCAACCCGGAGGTCTACACGAACATCGGCCTGGACAGGCGGGAGGCCGTCGCTCAGGTGAAGGCGAGCGGCCACCGCCGAGAGATCATGCAGACGGGTTCGAAACGCCTGACGGACTTCCTGGACGACATAGGCGTCCTACGAGGCGCGGGCCGCCGCCTGTGGAAATCCTCGGGCCTACTGGCCTGACCACCCACCCTCCAGCCGGAAGCACGGGCTGGCAGGCAGGGGCGCAGCTCTGCTCCTCAGGGGCGCAGCCCCGCTTCTCAGGGGCGCGGGGAACTGCGCGACAAGCCCCCACCGGACCCGCACCCACCCACGAACCCCCACTCACCTCCCACCCCACTCCGCACCCCCGGGAACGGGCTACGCTGCGAGACATGACCTCGCAGGCCCCCACCCGCGCATACCGACGCCTCAGCGTCGAGGAACGACGCAGTCAGCTCCTCGACGCCGCGCTGTCACTGTTCGCGGTACGGGCCCCGGAGGACATCTCCCTGGACGACGTGGCGGAAGCGGCGGGCGTCTCACGGCCGCTGGTCTACCGCTACTTCCCCGGCGGCAAGCAGCAGTTGTACGAGGCCGCCCTCCGCTCCGCCGCGGAGGAGCTGGAGCACTGCTTCGCCGAACCGCCGGACGGCCCCCTCAGCCGCCGCCTCTCCAACGCCCTGGACCGCTACCTCGCCTTCGTGGACCAGCACGACGCCGGCTTCAGCGCCCTGCTCCAGGGCGGCAGCGTGGTCGAGACGTCGAGGACGACGGCCATCGTGGACGGCGTACGACGGGCCGCCGCCGAGCACATCCTCAGCCACCTGGCCGTCGAGGAGCCGGGCAACCGGCTGCGGATGACCGTCCGAATGTGGATCACGGCCGTCGAGGCGGCCTCGCTGATCTGGCTGGACGAGGAGAAGGAACCCCCGCTGGACGAGCTGCGCGACTGGCTCGTCGAGCAGTTCGTGGCGTGCCTGGTGGCGACGGCCGCCCGCGACGAGCAGACCGCCGCGGTCGTACGGGCAGCGCTGACGCTGGAGTCCGCGGACGGACCGATGGGCTCGCTGGCCCGCCGGGTGCTGCCCGTGGTCAGCGACGCGGCGCACCTGCTGTGACACTGGCCCGGTGAAGAGCGAAGACACCCCCTTCGAGGGCGGCCCCCTGGACGGCCGTGTGCTGCCGGTCCTGCTCGGCCCGACCGGCCACCCTCCGAAGGTGTACCGCGTCCCGGTGCCGGCCGCCGACGGCGGCCCGCCCACCCTCCTGGTCTACCGCCGCGTACAGGCGGGCGCGAGCAGCCGGCTCGGCCTGCACCAGGGATGGAAGTACGAGTACGACCTCACGGGCCGCGCCGGCAGGCTCAGGTGGCCATGGTCGAAGCCGGACCCCGCGCCCGACCCCGCCCCCGATCCGGCGTCGGACGCCACGCCATACGCCAGGCCAGACGCCACGCCGGACGTCAAGCCGGAGGACACCCACGGGTGACCTGGTTGGGCCGGTCCGCCCACGGTCGGCGCGCGCGGCCCGCGCGGACGTCCGATGCTCACGGTGCGGAGGAGCGGAGATACCGCCCCGCACCGGAGGTGACGACGTGTCAGCAAGGCTGCTGCGACTGGTCTGCACGGCGGCGATCGCGGCCGGCGCGATCCTGGTACCGCTACCCGCACCGGCCTCGGCGGCGCCCGACCCCGACGAGAGCCACTCCCCCGTGGCCGAGCGCCCCTCGATCGAGCGCCCCGTGGCCGAGTTGCTGACGGAGCTTCAGCGGCTGTACCGGGAGGCCGAGAGGGCCACCGAGGCGTACAACGCGACCGAGGAGCGGCTGAAACGGCAGCGGGCCGAGGTCGCGAAGCTCAACGGCCGGCTCACCGCGGCCCGCCTCGAGCTCCACGGCAGCCGCGGCGCGGTGGGAAGGCTCGCCCGGCAGCAGTACCAGGGCACGAGCGAGATCTCCTCGTACGTACGGCTGCTGCTCGCCCGCGACCCTCAGCACGCGCTCGACCAGGGCCACGTCATCCGGCAGGTCTCGCAGGAGCGGGCGGGGACGATGGAGCGGCTGGCGGGGGACGAACAGCGGACCGCCGAGCTGGCGCACCGGGCCCGTAGAGCCCTCGACGGCCGGCTCGCCCTCGCCGAGGAGCAGAAGAAGGACCGCGACCTCGTACGCGAGCGGCTGAAGGAGGTCGAGGAGCTGCTGGCCTCGCTCACCGAGGAGCAGCTCGCGCGGGTGGCCGAGCTGGAGAGGTCCGGGGTGGCGGAGGCCCAGGACGAACTGGTGGCGTCGGGCGCGCTCAGCAGCACGCGCCGGCCCACTCGGGAGGGGAGCGAGGCACTGCGCTACGCCGTGGCCCAGATCGGCAAGCCGTACGAGTGGGGCGCCGAGGGCCCGGACTCGTACGACTGCTCGGGCCTCACCTCGCAGGCCTGGACCGACGCGGGCCGCCCCGTCCCGCGCACCAGCCAGGAACAGTGGGCCGAACTCCCCCGCGTCCCCCTGCCCGACCTGCGCCCCGGCGACCTGGTGGTCTACTTCCCCGAAGCCACCCACGTGGCGATGTACCTGGGCGACGGCCTGGTCGTACAGGCGCCGAGGCCGGGAGCGCGGATCAAGGTGTCCCCGATCGCGGCCAACCCGGTACTAGGCGCGGTACGCCCGGACCCGTCCGGGAAGCCGCTGCGGCGGTACACACCACCGAAGCTCCCCGACAACGCGACAGACGGCTCGGACGAGGGCTACGACATCCCGTAGGGCGCCCCGCGGCGGGCGCCCTCGAAGGGGCGCGGGGAACTGCGCGACCAGCCACGACGGCGCGGCACGTGGAAGCGGCCCTCAGCCACCCGTCACGGACGCGAGGTACGCCCCCGTCTTCTCCGGCTCGTAGAAGAAGTTCTCGAAGTCCGACGGGTCGTTGAAGCCGTTGGCGAAGCGGTCGGCGACCGGGGGCAGCCGGCCCGCCGCGCCGATCAGTTCGAGGACGTGCTCCGGCGGGGCGCCGAGCATCGCGTTCGTCCACTTCGTGACGTGCTGGGCCGTGTCCCAGTAGCGATCGAAGGTGGCGCGCATCCACGTCTCGTCGAACTCCTTCTCCCCGTGGCCGAGGATCGAGTCGAGGTACGAGGCGGCGCACTTGGAGGCCGAGTTGGAGCCCTGGCCGGTGATCGGGTCGTTCGCCACGACCACGTCCGCCACGCCGAGGACCAGGCCGCCGCCGGGCAGCCGGCCGACCGGGTTGCGGACGGTCGGCGCGTAGCGTCCGGCCAGCGTGCCGCCCGCGTCGGTGAGTTCGACCTTGGTGGCCCTGGCGTACTCCCACGGCGTGAACCGCTCCATGAGTTCCAGGGTCAGGGAGAGGTGTTCGGCCGGGTCCTTGACGCCTTGGAAGACGTCCATCGGGCCGCCGGGTATGCCCTCCAGGAAGAGGATGTCCGCCCGGCCGGAGGTGGTGAACGTGGGCATGACGAAGAGTTCACCGACGCCCGGTACGAGGTTGCAGCGGACCGCGTCGAACTCCGGGTGCTCGGGCCGCGGGCCCAGCCCGTGCACGTACGCGACGGCCAGCGCGCGCTGCGGCTCCGCGTACGGGGAGCGGGAGGCGTCGCGGCCGAACATGGACACCAGTTCGCCCTTGCCCGCCGAGACGAGGACCAGGTCGTACGTACGGGCGAAGTAGTCGAGGTCGGAGACCGCGGCGCCGTGGATGACGAGCTGGCCGCCGCGCTGGGCGAACGTCTCCATCCAGCCGGCCATCTTCACGCGCTGGTCCACCGACTGCGCGTACCCGTCGAGCTTGCCCACCCAGTCGATGGCGCGCTGCGAGGGACCCGGGTCGAAGGAGCCGGGGGCCGCCACCGAGACGCCGAGTCCTTCGATCTTCGGGGCCTGGGACTCCCAGAAGTTCAGCTGGAGATCGCGCTCGTGCTGCAGTGCCGTGTGGAACATGCACTGGGTGGACATGACGCGCCCGGTACGGATCTCGTCCGCCGTCCGGTTGGACATCAGGGTGACCTCGTACCCGTTCGACTGGAGGCCGAGGGCGAGCTGGAGTCCGGACTGGCCGGCTCCGACGACGAGTATCTTCCGCATGCTGGTCCTCACTCTGCACTCTGCGTACGCGTACGCCTTGTTCGGGGCTGACGTCCTAGTCGGGGCTGACGTCGAGCGCGTGGCCCACCAGTGCCAGCAGGCTCTCGACGACCGAGATCCTGCGGCGCGCGTCCATGATCATGACAGGTATGTGCCGGGGGATCGTGAGCGCCTCCCGCACGTCGTCGGGATCGAACCGCTCGCTGCCGTCGAAGTGGTTGACGGCGACGACGTACGGCAGCCCGCAGCTCTCGAAGTAGTCGAGCGCCGGCCAGCAGTCCTTGAGGCGGCGGGTGTCGGCGAGGACCACGGCGCCTATCGCCCCGCGCACCAGGTCGTCCCACATGAACCAGAACCGCTGCTGCCCGGGCGTACCGAACAGATACAGCACCAGGTCGTCGTCGAGCGTGATGCGGCCGAAGTCCATGGCCACGGTCGTGGTGGTCTTCTCCGGGGTCGAGCTGAGGTCGTCGGTGCCCTCGCTCGCCTGTGTCATCAACGCCTCCGTCTGGAGAGGCGTGATCTCGGAGACGGCGGTGACGAGGGTGGTCTTGCCCACCCCGAAACCACCCGCCACCACGATCTTCGTGGCGATCGGCGCGCGGGTCCGATCCTTCTGCCAGGCTTTCAACTCCTCGTCGGGCTCCACGACTTCGGGGAGGCCGGACGATCGGGAGACATCCGAGACGCGGGAGACGTCAGAGACGACGGAGTCCACTCAGCACCCTTTCCAGCAGAGCGCGGTCCGGCTGCCCCGGGCCGTGACCTGTTCCGTACACACGGATCTTGCCCTGGTCCGCCAGGTCGCTGAGGAGCACCCGGACCACACCGAGCGGCATCTTCAGAAGGGCCGCGACCTCGGCCACCGTACGCATCCGGCGGCAGAGTTCGACGATGGCCCTCATCTCCGGCATCACCCGGGTGGAGAGTGAACCATTCTCCAGTTCACGCCGCTCATCCGGGGCCTCCAACGCGGCCACGAACGTCTCGACGAGCAGCACGTGCCCGAAGCGCGTACGGCCACCGGTGAGCGAATACGGGCGTACGCGGGCGGGTTTGCTGTCACCGCCGCGGACCGGCAGTTTGGCCGTGCCGCGTGTACCGGTCGTACCGGGCGTACCGGCCGTGCCGCTCGCGTCGCTCACTTGGCCGTCTCCATCGTCGTGGCCGCGAGCGACTGGCGCAGCTCGCTGCGGAGTTCGGGAGTCAGGACGTGTCCCGCCCGGCCCACGAAGAGCGCCATGTGGTACGCGACGACGCTCATGTCGCAGTCCGGGGCGCCGTGCACGCCGAGCAGCGAGCCGTCGCTGATCGACATGACGAAGAGCCCGCCCTCGTCCATCGCGACCATCGTCTGCTTGACGGTGCCGCCGTCCATCAGCTTCGCGGCGCCGATGGCGAGGCTGCCGATGCCGGAGACGATGGTGGCCAGGTCCGCCGCGGACCCGCGGGGACCCGTGGGTCTCCCTTCGTCCTGCCGCGCCTGCGCGTTTCTCCCGGGGTCGGAGGAGAGGAGCAGCAGGCCGTCGGAGGAGACCACCGCGACCGACAGGAGGCCCGGCACCTCCTCGACGAGGTTCGTCAGCAGCCAGTGCAGGTTACGGGCTTCATGGCTCAGTCCGAAGGTAGTGGGCGCGGTCAACTGCTTGCCTCCTCGACGGTGTCCCCCTTGGTTTCTACGGCATGTGCGGCGGGCGTCTGCAGCTCCGACGTCTGTTCGGCGATCTCCGCTTCGACATCGCGGCGGCCCTCACTGGCACCCTGGTGGAATCCGCCGAGGCGGCGGCGCAGTGCCTCGGCGTCGACGGGCGTCCGGCGCGGGCCGGCGGCCGGTGCGGGCGCGGCGACCCTCGGGGTCCGCTTGGGCAGCCCCTTGTCGGTGATCCGCTCCGCCGACTCCGCCGACTCCTTGGTCCCCTGTGACTCCTGGGTTGCCTGTGACGTCTGTACGTCGTCCGGGACGCGCTCGTGGGCATCGGGACCGATGGCGTACGGGTCGCCGGCGCGCCGGGTTTCGGCGTGGTGGTCCGCGGTGGCCTGGGCCGGGAGCCGGATCGCCGGGGCCTGTGGCGGGGACGCGGCGCCGGGTTCGGCGGCTGCGGCGGGTTCGTCCGCCGGAGACACGGAGGGCACGGAGGGCACGGGAGACGCGGGAGGCACCGGGGCCATGAGGACCATGGTGGTCTCGGGGCCGGCGGGCTGATCCGGTTCCGGGGCGGCGGGCTCGACGGGGGCCGCGGGAGCCGCAGGCGGGGCGGCGGCGGCTGACTGGTCGGCGGCAGCCGACTCCGGGGCGGCAGCCCTGCCCGCCCCGTCGGTCTCGCGCAGGGTGTCCTCCGCCGCCGCGATCAGCGGGTCGCGGCCCTGACGGCCGTACAGGACGTTGGAGTTGACCTCGGCGTCCGCTCCCGGCAGGGACATCGCGGAGGCGTCCCCGGGCGTGCGGGCGGTGGTCGCCTGGGGCACGGCCACGGCTGGCGCGGCGGCGAGCAGCGCCTTGGGCAGGACCACGACGGCCGCGATGCCGCCCTGCTTCTGCTCGCGCAACTGCACGCGTACGCCGTGCCGGTGGGCGAGCCGGGCCACCACGTACAGGCCGAGCCCGAGGCCCTCGCCGCTCTCGTCGTCGTACGGGTCCTCGGGGTCGAAGGCCGCGAGGCGGGTGTTGAGCCGCTCCAGCCGCTCACCGGTCATGCCGATGCCCTCGTCCTGGACGGAGAGCATGACCTCACCGCTCTCCAGGAGCCAGCCGGAGACCTCGACGGGGATGTCGGGCGGCGAGAAGGAGGAGGCGTTCTCCAGGAGTTCGGCCACCAGGTGGCTGATGTCGTCCGCCGCGAACCCGGCGAGGTGCGCGTGCGGCGGCAGCGCGGAGATACGGACGCGTTCGTACCGTTCGACCTCGCTGACGGCCGCGCGGACGACATCGACCAGCGGGACGGGGCCGGGGTGCTGGTGGCCGTGCTCCGCGCCCGCGAGGACCAGCAGGTTCTCGCTGTGGCGGCGCATGACGGTGGCGAAGTGGTCGAGCTTGAAGAGGGTGGCGAGGCGCTCGGGGTCCTGCTCGCGCTCTTCGAGGCCCTCGATGACACCGAGCTGCCGCTCGACCAGGCCCAGGGTGCGCAGTGCCAGGCTGACGAAGGTGCCGTGGATGTTCTGCCGGACCTGCTCCAGACGGGCGGTGGCCTCGGCGAGTTCGGTACGGAATTTGTCGCGTTCGTCGGCCATCTTCTGGCGCTGGCCGATGAGGTGCTTGCGGTCGCCCTCCAGCGTGCCCAGGCGCTCCTGGAGCGCGAGGGCGTGCGTGTGGAGCGTGTTGACGGAGCGCACGACCTGCGCGAACTCGTCGTTGCGGCCGGTGAACTTGACCGGGTCGCCGGTGCCGGGCTCGGCGGCCAGACGTGCCGAACCGCGGCGCAGAACGGACAGCGGGCGCGTGAGCGACCGGGCCATGCCGGTGGAGACACCGACGGCGAGCAGCATCAGCGCGCCGAGGATCGCGACCCGGATCTCCAGCGCGGTGACGTCGTCGTCGCGCAGCTGGGCGAGTTCCTTGGCGCGCTGGGTGTTGAGGGACGCCTCTACGCCGCGCATCAGCTCGACGCGCGAGGAGAGCGCCGCGTCCAGCTTCTTGATGCTGGTGGCCAGTTCGGCGTCGGCGAGCGTGGGCTGGTCCGCCAGGCCCGCGAGGTACTTCTCGGCGGACGCGACATCCGGCCCGTTGACCGTGGAGTCGTACGAGGTCCGGTCCGCCTTCGGCGCGGTGCCGGCGAAGTCGGCCAGGGCCGCCTGCTCACGGACGTTGGCCTGCTGGGCCGCGGCGGTGAGCGCGTCGCGCTGCTTCGTCGCGGCGGCCGACGACGTGGTGGTCGTGGTGGGCAGGCCCGTGATGGGGTCGGTGGTGGTCTGCCTGCTGGTGGGCACGCTCAGCGCGGCGAGGAGCAGACCACGGGTCGAGGCGGCCTGCTGGACGGCGGTGTCGAGGTCGGCGAGGGCGTGCGCGCCGGAGCCCGCGCGGGGCGGAATCTTCTCGGCCAGGTCCTCGGCGAGCCCGTGGAGTTCGGTGAGGGCCGTCGAGTACGCCTGGTGTGCTTCGAGGGCGCTGCCCTCTCCGCTGAGCGCCGACCTGCGGACGGCGGCGATCGCGTCGAGCGTCTCCAGGAAGGACGCGGGGGCGTCCGCCTCGACGGCGGCGACGCGCAGTTCGTCGACCTGACGGTCCACACGGGCGCTGCGGCGCTCCGAGGGACCTGCGCCCTTGGGGCGGCCGGCCGCGAGATACGAGGTGACCTCGTCGCGTTCGTCGGCCAGTGAGTGGGCGAGGGCCAGGGCGTCCTGGGTCCGCTCGGCCGACGTCACCAGGTTCTGGGAGTCGTTCAGCTGTCCGGAGGCGGCGATCACGGACGGAGCGCCCGCTCCGGCGATCGCGGCGGCCACGACGGCGACGGCGACGATCAGCCGACTGCGTACGTGCGCGGGTCGACCTCGTCCCGCGGGTTGCGGAGTGTCCTGCGGTGCCGGTGAGTTCGGGGTGGGCCCGGAGGCTCCGCCCGAGGCCGGCTGCCTGCCATTGCGCCGAGGCCGCATTTTCTGCACCGGTGCTCGCATTCTTGACTCGTGTCCCCATGGGCCCGGGTGACGATCCGTCAACTCGCGTGTCGTCCCGGTTCGGCTCCCGACCCTCCCAGTGCCGGTGGGCAGTGGTCGCGCATCGCCTGACCCGCCACACGAAGGAGTGAACATCGCCGGGGAGCGGCCCGGCAAGTTCCCCTGGCGCGTGCGAGACCCCTGCGCGGCAGGCCGGTTGGACGTCCACGGCAACCGATGGCAGGATGCGCCGCCACGCTTCGCCGGAGTCGGTGAATCCGTCGCAAAACAGGCGCCTGACCTGCTTGTCCGGACCATTTGACCGACGGTTGCCAGCCTTTGGTGAAGCTCGTGAAGGGGTCGTGCAGACTGGCCGGATGCGCTCGGAACTGATCTCGGTACCCGGTGACCCCACCCGCCCCGACGAGGACTACGCATCGGTCGGGCTTCCCGCCTCAGGACAAGGCGGTTCGATCGTCGTCCTGGACGGTGTGACGCCTCCCGCGACCGATCAGGGATGTCTGCATTCCGTCCCCTGGTTCACCGCCCGGCTCGGTGGCGCGTTGAGTGAACTGTCCGTTTCACGGCGAGATCTGACGCTCACTGAGGTCTTGGGCCATGCCATCACCCGTACAGCCGACGCCCATCGGACCACCTGTGACCTTTCTCACCCGCGCACCCCCCAGGCGACGGTGGTGCTGGCGCGCTGGTCAGAGGCGTCGGTCGAGTACTTGGTGCTCTCCGACTCGGCGCTGCTCATCGAATCCCCGGCGGGAGCGGTCATCCCCGTCCTGGACGACCGCCTCTCGCGCGTCCCGCACGCCACGCTGAGGTCGGCCGCGGCGACGGACGCCATTCTGCGCAACAAGGAGGGCGGCTTCTTCACGGCCGCGGCGGACCCCTCGGTGGCGGCCCGCGCCGTCACGGGCACGCTCCCCCGCTCCGAGGTCCGCGCCCTCACGGCCCTCACGGACGGCGCGACCCGCTGGGTGGAGAAGTTCGGCGAGGGCGACTGGACGGACCTGTTCACCCTGATCCGCAAGGAGGGCGGCCAGTCTCTGATCGACCGCGTCCGCGCCCTGGAACTGGCGGACACGGCCGCCACATTCCTGGGCCGCTCCAAGACACACGACGACGCGACGGTGGTCCACGCCGAGCTGTGAACCTGTTGAAGGGGCGCGGGGAACGGCGCAACAAGCGGACGACGCACGGCCAGCCGACGTCCTCAGGGGCGCGGGGAACGGCGCAACAAACCCCCACCGTCCTGCACCCGACGAACAACCCCTGCGGCCGGTCAGCCCCGCTCAACCCCACGATTCAGCCGATGCAACAACCGGGCCAACTCAGCCACCTCCGCCCGCTCCCAACTGGCCAGCTCGCGAACGTACCGCGCCCGCCGAGCATCCCGCACGGTCCCGAACCGCTCCCGCCCCACCTCCGTGAGGTGAACGAGCCACGCCCGCCCGTCCGCGGGATCCGGCTCCCGGGCGACCAGCCCGAGCTCCTCCAGCGCCCGCAGCTGCCGCGACATCGTGGCCTTGCCGACCCCGATGTAGGCGGCAAGCTCGGTCGCCCGCTGCCGCCCGCGCTCCTCCAGCCGCACGAGCAACCCGTACGCGGAGGACTCCAGGTCGGGATGGACCTCGCGGACCATCTCCCCGGAGGACGCGCGCGCCCGCCTCAGCAGCACGGTCAGCTCACGCTCCAGAGCAAGAAACTCGTGATTCACGGTCCCGCGATCCAGAGACCCCTGATCCACGGACCCGCCAACCCCGGCCCCCTGGTCCACACCACTCCCCGGAGCGCCGGATTCCGCCCGGTGCCCCTCGTCCTTACCGCCCTCGTGCACGTCAGCACCCATGACCCGGTTTCCCGATCCTGAAAGTTTCCGCCAAAGACCGCCATTGCCGCAGCTCGGCCAGTATTTCGCAGGAATGGACCAAGGGCAGCCGCCGAACCCTACGCGCCTCGGCGCGATGGGCCGGGTCCATGCGAAGGCCGCCGAGGGGACGTACTGCACGAACCCAAGTTCAACGGCGCCCTCGACCGCGTGGTGGCACTCGCCAACGGCTGACCCCGCACCCCGCACCCCGTGCACACGTCGTACGCGGAAGGCCCGGACCCCTCACGAAGAGGGGCCCGGGCCCTACCGACCGATGGCGTCCGTCACTGCGCCACCGGAGCCTGGGTCACACGGCCACACGGCTCACACGGCTCACGCCGCTCACGCCGCCGCCGCGACCTCCGTCGCCGCGCGGTTGGTGGCCGGCGCCAGCGCCAGCTCAAGGACCTGGCGGACGTCCGTCACCGCGTGGACGTCGAGCTTCTCCAGCACCTCGGCCGGGACGTCGTCCAGGTCGGCCTCGTTGCGCCGCGGGATGATCACCGTGGTGACGCCCGCCCGGTGCGCGGCCAGCAGCTTCTGCTTGACGCCACCGATCGGCAGCACCCGGCCGGTGAGCGAGACCTCACCGGTCATGGCCACGTCCGTGCGGACCAGCCGGCCCGACAGGAGTGAGGCCAGTGCCGTCGTCATCGTGACTCCGGCGCTCGGACCGTCCTTCGGTACCGCGCCCGCCGGGAAGTGGATGTGCACGCCCCGGTCCTTCAGGTCGGCGACCGGCAGTTCCAGTTCGGCGCCGTGGGAGCGGAGGAAGGAGAGCGCGATCTGCGCCGACTCCTTCATCACGTCACCCAGCTGACCGGTCAGGGTCAGACCCGCCGCGCCCGTCTCCGGGTCGGCGAGGGACGCCTCGACGAAGAGGACGTCACCACCCGCGCCGGTGACCGCGAGGCCCGTCGCCACACCGGGCACCGCGGTGCGGCGCTCGGCCGGGTCCTGGGCGGACTCGGGAACGTGGTGCGGCCTGCCGATCAGCGCGCGCAGATCGTCCGCGCCGACCGTGAACGGCAGCTTCCGCTCGCCGAGTTCGTGCTGCGCCGCGACCTTGCGGAGCAGCCGTGCGACGGACCGCTCCAGGTTGCGTACGCCCGCCTCGCGGGTGTACTCGCCTGCCAGCCTGCGCAGCGCGCTCTCGTCCAGCGTGACCTCGTCGGTCTCAAGACCGGCCCGCTCCAGCTGGCGCGGGAGCAGGTGGTCGCGGGCGATGACGACCTTCTCGTCCTCGGTGTACCCGTCGAGCCGCACCAGTTCCATACGGTCGAGCAGTGCCTCCGGGATGGCCTCCAGCACGTTGGCCGTGGCCAGGAAGACGACATCGCTCAGGTCCAGCTCGACCTCCAGGTAGTGGTCCCGGAAGGTGTGGTTCTGGGCCGGGTCGAGGACTTCGAGGAGGGCCGCCGCCGGGTCGCCCCGGAAGTCGGAGCCCACCTTGTCGATCTCGTCGAGCAGGACCACCGGGTTCATGGACCCGGCCTCCTTGATCGCCCGTACGATCCGGCCGGGCAGCGCGCCGACGTACGTACGCCGGTGACCGCGGATCTCCGCCTCGTCCCGTACGCCGCCGAGGGCGACCCGGACGAACTTGCGGCCCATGGCGTGCGCGACGGATTCGCCGAGCGAGGTCTTGCCGACGCCGGGAGGGCCGACGAGCGCGAGCACGGCACCGCCGCGCCGGCCGCCCACGACACCGAGACCCCGGTCGTTGCGCCGCTTGCGGACCGCCAGGTACTCGGTGATCCGCTCCTTCACGTCGTCAAGACCGGCGTGCTCGGCGTCCAGGATCGCCCTGGCCCCCCGGATGTCGTACCCGGCGGCACGGTCGTCGGTGCGCTCGTTCCACGGAAGTTCGAGCACGGTGTCGAGCCAGGTGCGGATCCAGGAGCCCTCGGGCGACTGGTCGCTGGAGCGCTCCAGCTTCTCGACCTCCTTGAGCGCGGCCTCGCGGACCTTCTCGGGGAGGTCGGCGGCCTCGACGCGGGCCCGGTAGTCGTCGGACTCCTCGCCCTCGGCCTCACCGTTCAGCCCGCGCAGCTCCTTGCGCACGGCCTCCAGCTGCCGCCGCAGCAGGAACTCCCGCTGCTGCTTGTCCACGCCTTCCTGTACGTCCTTGGCGATGGACTCGGCGACATCCTGCTCGGCGAGGTGCTCGCGCAGCTGCTCGGTGGCGAGCTTCAGCCGGGCCACCGGGTCGGTGGTCTCAAGCAGCTCGACCTTCTGGGCGGTCGTCAGGAACGGCGAGTAACCGGAGTTGTCGGCGAGCGCGGACACGTCGTCGATCTGCTGGACGCGGTCCACGACCTGCCAGGCGGCGCGCTTCTTCAGCCAGTTGGTGGCCAGCGCCTTGTACTCCGTGACCAGCTCGGTCACGGAGCCGGGCAGCGGGTCGGGCACGGTCTCCTCGACCTGTGTGCCCTCCACCCACAGAGCGGCGCCGGGACCGGTCGTACCGGCGCCGACACGTACCCGTCCGCGACCGCGGATCAGGGCGCCGGGGTCACCGTCGGCGAGGCGTCCGACCTGCTCGACCGTGCCGATCACCCCCGTGTTCGCGTACGTACCGTCGATCCGCGGAACAAGAAGCACCCTCGGCTTGCTGGCACCGGTGGAACGGGCGGCTGCCTGTGCGGCCTCCACCGCGGCGCGCACATCGGCGTCGTTCAGGTCGAGGGGCACCACCATGCCGGGCAGCACGACCTCGTCGTCGAGCGGCAGCACGGGCAGAGTGAGCGGTTCGGACGTCAAAGTCATGATCTCCCCTTCGGCATTCAAGTTGAGCTATGTCGACTCAATGCACGTGAGCCTCTGATTGTTCCCTTTCCGCTGTTCGCTGTGAGCGATCACCTGAGGAGCGGGCATATTCCGGAGCGCCGGCCGAACGTCCGGACAGGTCCCCGCGTCACAGATGCGTCGCCGGCACCTCGTCGCACCTCGCCGTACTCCGCCGTACTTCGCCGTACGTCTCGTACTTCGTCGGTTTCAGCGCGACCATGCGCGCCGAGGGTGGGCGGGACGGAAGAAGCCCCGGACGGTACAGCGGAGGGCGCGCGAAACACGCCCCCGAGCCCCCACAAGGGCCGCGAGGAACTACGCGACCAGCCCACCCGCGCATCCGGCACCGGCCGGCGCCTCCACCAGGCCCGGCCTCATAAGGGGCGCGGGGAACTGCACGACCAGCCCACACCGGGCCGGTACCCGAATCCGACCCCGACCCCGACACCGACACCCTGACGAACGGGCACACCTGCTGGCCCTGACCGTCGGGATCGCCATCTGGCCGTGGGTGCGCCGGGCGCACCGGGTGCACCGGACCGCGGAGCCGGCTTCCGGCGGGTCTCACACCGGCCGCACAGGCCGTCCATGTCCAGGTCCCAGCGTGCTCCCCGCGCCGGGCGGTTTCGGAACCGGTTCCGGAGCCGGTTACGGAGCCGGTTCCGGAGCCGCCCGGCGCGGCGGAAATCGGCTGCCCGCCCGTAGCGGCCTTGCCAGGATGGGCCCATGACCGCGTACGCCACTCCGCACGGCAGCCCCGAAGTCATCGACCGCCGCGAGGGACCGTACGGCGAGGTCGTGCTGCGCCGTCACGGCGAACTGCTGCAGATCATCGCCAACGGCTGCTTCCTCATGGACACCTCCGACGGCCGCTCGGAGAGACTGCTGGTCGACGCCGCGCTCGGCGCGCTCGACGGGCGCGACGCGCCGGAGATCCTGATCGGCGGCCTCGGCGTCGGCTTCTCCCTCGTCCACGCGGCGGCCGATCCCCGCTGGGGCCGCATCGCGGTCGCCGAGCGGGAGCGCGCCATCATCGACTGGCACCGGTCCGGGCCGCTGGCGGAGCTGTCGGCCCCCGCGCTCGCGGATCCGCGCACCGAGATCATCGAGGTCGATCTGGTCGCTCACGTCACTGAGACATCCGACACGTACGACGTACTGTGCCTCGACATCGACAACGGACCCGAGTGGACCGTCACGGAGGGCAACCAGAATCTGTACTCCCGGGCCGGACTCGCCGCGTGCGCACGGGTGTTGCGGGAGGGCGGGGTACTCGCTGTTTGGTCGGCCAAACCTTCGCCTGATTTCGCAAGAACCTTGCGGAATGCCGGGTTCCAACAGGTGCGTACCGAAGAGATCCCGGTTGCCCGGGGCGTTCCGGACGTGGTGCATCTCGCGGTAAGACCTGGATAGCCGAGCGACGGTCACTGCCCGTACCCTGCTGCTCTGACGCCGATCATTCAAGCGTCAAGCGCAGTCATGGAATCACCCCACTGGTTCCGGAAAGCACACTCAGGGGCGGGCGATGGAGCAGACACACACCTCGCACAACGGCACGGCGGCCACGCCGGGCGCTCAGCGCCGGGTGCTGGTGGTCGAGGACGATCCGACAATCGTCGACGCCATCGCCGCCCGGCTTCGCGCCGAGGGGTTCCTCGTGCAAACAGCGGGTGACGGACCGGCCGCCGTCGACACGGCCGAGGCATGGCAGCCCGACCTGCTGATTCTCGACATCATGCTGCCGGGTTTCGACGGCCTTGAGGTCTGCCGCCGCGTCCAGGCGGCCCGTCCGGTACCGGTGATGATGCTCACCGCCCGCGACGACGAGACGGACATGCTGGTCGGCCTCGGCGTGGGCGCCGACGACTACATGACGAAGCCCTTCTCGATGCGCGAGCTGGCCGCGCGCGTGCACGTACTGTTGCGGCGCGTGGAGCGGGCCACGCTGGCCGCGTCCACACCGCGCTCCGGCATCCTGCGCCTCGGCGAGCTGGAGATCGACCACGCCCAGCGCCGGGTCCGGGTGCGCGCCGACGACGTGCACCTCACGCCCACCGAGTTCGACCTGCTGGTCTGCCTGGCGAACACGCCCCGCGCGGTCCTCTCGCGCGAGCAGCTGCTGGCCGAGGTCTGGGACTGGGCGGACGCCTCCGGCACCCGGACCGTGGACAGCCACATCAAGGCGCTGCGCCGGAAGATCGGCGCGGAGCGGATCCGTACGGTGCACGGCGTGGGCTACGCGCTGGAGACCCCGACACCCTAGAGTCGGGCACCCTGACCGAGGGGGCGTATGTGATGAGGGGTCTCGGCGTACTGCGCAAGCGGGCCAAGGCGGGCGCGGGACCGGTCTCCGGCACGGGTTCCGGCCCGGCCGCCGGGGCGGGTCCGGGCGCGCCTTCCGGCGCGGGTACGGGGCCGGAACCTGGTCGGGGTCCCACTGTCGGCACAGGCGCGGGCGGCTTCGCGGCGCCGGGCCCGACGCCGGGTTCAGCTCCGACTTCGACTCCGACTTCAACTCCGGGCGCGGCTCCGGGCGCCGGTAGGACGTCCGGTACAACATCCGGCACCACGTCCGGCACCACGTCCGGAACGAGCGCGAGTGCCGGCCCAGGTGCAGGCTCGGGCTCGGGATCCTGGGGTGACATGCGCCCCTTCTCGATCAAGACGAAGCTCGGCACACTGGTCGTCGTCGCGGTCTTCATCACCACCGGTCTGCTGATGATCGCGGTGCGCACCGAGACGGAACTGCGTTTCATCACGGTCTTCTCGATGATCGCGACCCTGCTGATCACCCAGTTCGTGGCGCACTCGATCACCGCTCCGCTGGACGAGATGAACACCGTCGCGCGGGGCATCTCGCACGGCGACTACACCCGCCGGGTCAGGGGCGCCGACCGCCGCGACGAGCTGGGCGACCTGGCCCAGACGATCAACCGCATGGCCGACGACCTGGAGGCCCAGGAGCGGCAGCGCAAGGAGCTCGTGGCGAACGTCTCGCACGAGCTGCGCACCCCCATCGCGGGCCTGCGCGCCGTCCTGGAGAACGTGGTGGACGGTGTCTCCGCCGCCGACCCCGAGACGATGCGCACCGCCCTGAAGCAGACGGAGCGCCTCGGCCGGCTGGTGGAGACGCTGCTCGACCTTTCCCGTCTGGACAACGGCGTCGTACCGCTGCGCAAGCGCCGCTTCGAGGTGTGGCCGTACCTGTCAGGTGTGCTGAAGGAGGCCAACATGGTGGCTTCCGCGCGCGCGGGCATAGCTTCCGGCTCCGGCAGTCACACGCGTACGGACGTCCATCTGCACCTCGACGTGTCGCCGCCCGAGCTGACCGCGCACGCGGACCCGGAGCGGATCCACCAGGTCGTCGCCAACCTCATCGACAACGCGGTCAAGCACAGCCCGCCGCACGGCCGCGTCACGGTGAAGGCCCGGCGCGGCGACGGCCCCGAGTCCCTGGACCTCGAAGTCCTGGACGAGGGCCCCGGCATCCCGCGCTCGGAGTGGCACCGGGTCTTCGAGCGGTTCAACCGCGGCGGGGTCGTCGCGCCGCACGGCCCGGGCAGCGACGGCGGTACGGGTCTGGGGCTGGCGATCGCCCGCTGGGCGGTCGATCTGCACGGTGGCCGGATCGGCGTGGCCGAATCCCAGCGCGGTTGCCGGATCCAGGTCACTCTTCCGGGAGCGCCCTCGCCGGACAGGTTGACGTAGGGTTCGAAGCGAGAGCCCAAGATCCACGTGATGGGGCAGCAGGACACGTGTCATCGTGCGTTCCTGGCACGGAGGTTCGGCCTTCCGAGGTCGCAGCCCCGAGTCGGCGCGTCCGTTTCGCATCGGAACCTCGCTTGTTTCCCGCCATTTCGAACGCCGAAACACGCTTTTCGATGTGACTTACGCGACGATGACCAGGCCCGGACTGACCTAGCCGGTCCGGGGGGCGTAGCCTTTATTCCCGCTGTCCATCACCTTGTGAAGCGGAAGAGGGCGGTTGCCGCCGTGTCGCCACAGTCCCCCAGTAACTCATCGAGCGTCTCGACCGAGGACCAAGCCGGGAAGAACCCTGCTGCGGCCTTCGGCCCGAACGAGTGGCTCGTCGACGAGATCTATCAGCAGTACCTCCAGGACCCGAATTCCGTAGACCGAGCCTGGTGGGACTTCTTCGCCGACTACAAGCCCGGCGGCGTGGCCGCCTCGGCTCCGGCGGGTACCGCGGCCGCGGGGGCCGCGGGAACCACCACCGCGTCCAAGGCGGCTCCTGCCGCGCCCCAGGCCCAGGCCGCACCGTCCCAGGCTCCTGCTCAAGCAGCTCCGGCCAAGGCTCCGGCCCCGGCCGCTCAGGCCCAGGCCGCACCGGCTGCCGCGCAGCCCGCCGCCGCACCGGCGAAGGCGGCTGCTCCGGCCGCCGCACCGGCGAAGCCCGCCGCGGCCAAGCCGGCCGCCGCGAAGGCCGCGCCCGCCCCGGAGGCCACCGCGTCCTCGGGCGGGCCGGAGTACGTGACGCTGCGCGGCCCGAGCGCCGCGGTCGTGAAGAACATGAACGCCTCCGTCGAGGTCCCCACGGCCACGTCCGTGCGCGCGGTCCCGGTGAAGCTGCTCTTCGACAACCGCATCGTCATCAACAACCACCTGAAGCGTGCCCGGGGCGGGAAGATCTCCTTCACCCACCTCATCGGCTACGCGATGGTGCAGGCCATCAAGGCCATGCCGTCGATGAACTACTCCTACACGGAGAAGGACGGCAAGCCGACCCTGGTCAAGCCGGAGCACGTGAACTTCGGCCTCGCCATCGACCTGGTGAAGCCCAACGGCGACCGCCAGCTGGTCGTCGCGGGCATCAAGAAGGCCGAGACGCTGAACTTCTTCGAGTTCTGGCAGGCCTACGAGGACATCGTCCGCCGCGCCCGTGACGGCAAGCTGACGATGGACGACTTCACCGGTGTCACGGTCTCCCTGACCAACCCCGGCGGCCTCGGCACCGTCCACTCGGTCCCGCGTCTGATGCCCGGACAGTCGGTCATCATGGGCGTCGGCTCGATGGACTACCCGGCGGAGTTCCAGGGCACCTCCCAGGACACCCTGAACAAGCTCGGCATCGCGAAGGTCATGACGCTCACGTCGACCTACGACCACCGGGTCATCCAGGGCGCCGCGTCCGGCGAGTTCCTGCGCGTCGTCGCGAACTACCTGCTCGGCGAGCAGGGCTTCTACGACGAGATCTTCGAAGCCCTGCGCATTCCCTACGAGCCGGTCCGCTGGCTCAAGGACATCGACGCCTCGCACGACGACGACGTCACCAAGGCCGCCCGGGTCTTCGAGCTGATCCACTCCTACCGGGTCCGCGGCCACGTCATGGCCGACACCGACCCGCTGGAGTACCGCCAGCGCAAGCACCCCGACCTGGACATCACCGAGCACGGGCTCACCCTGTGGGACCTGGAGCGCGAGTTCGCGGTCGGCGGTTTCGCGGGCAAGTCCCTGATGAAGCTGCGCGACATCCTCGGCGTGCTGCGCGACTCGTACTGCCGCACCACGGGCGTCGAGTTCATGCACATCCAGGACCCGAAGCAGCGCCGGTGGATCCAGGACCGTATCGAGCGCCCGCACTCCAAGCCGGAGCGCGAGGAGCAGCTGCGGATCCTGCGCCGGCTGAACGCGGCGGAAGCCTTCGAGACCTTCCTGCAGACGAAGTACGTCGGCCAGAAGCGCTTCTCCCTGGAGGGCGGCGAGTCCGTCATCCCGCTGCTCGACGCGGTGCTCGACTCCGCCGCCGAGTCGCGTCTGGACGAGGTCGTCGTCGGTATGGCCCACCGAGGCCGCCTGAACGTCCTGGCCAACATCGTCGGCAAGTCGTACGCGCAGATCTTCCGGGAGTTCGAGGGCAACCTCGACCCGAAGTCGATGCACGGCTCCGGCGACGTCAAGTACCACCTGGGCGCCGAGGGCGTCTTCACGGGCCTGGACGGCGAGCAGATCAAGGTCTCGCTGGCCGCGAACCCCTCGCACCTGGAGGCGGTCGACCCGATCCTGGAGGGCGTCGCCCGCGCCAAGCAGGACATCATCAACAAGGGCGGCACGGACTTCACCGTCCTGCCGGTCGCCCTGCACGGCGACGCGGCGTTCGCGGGCCAGGGCGTGGTGGCCGAGACCCTGAACATGTCGCAGCTGCGCGGCTACCGCACCGGCGGCACGGTCCACGTGGTCATCAACAACCAGGTCGGTTTCACCGCGGCTCCCGAGTCCTCGCGTTCGTCCATGTACGCCACCGACGTGGCCCGCATGATCGAGGCCCCGATCTTCCACGTGAACGGCGACGACCCCGAGGCCGTCGTCCGCGTGGCCCGGCTGGCCTTCGAGTTCCGGCAGGCGTTCAACAAGGACGTCGTCATCGACCTCATCTGCTACCGCCGCCGCGGTCACAACGAGTCGGACAACCCGGCGTTCACCCAGCCGCTGATGTACGACCTGATCGACAAGAAGCGCTCGGTGCGCAAGCTCTACACCGAGTCGCTGATCGGCCGGGGCGACATCACGCTGGAAGAGGCCGAGCAGGCGCTGCAGGACTACCAGGGCCAGCTGGAGAAGGTCTTCACGGAGGTCCGTGAGGCCGCTTCGGCGCCGGGCGAGGCGCACGCCCCCGACGTGAAGCCCGAGTTCCCGGTGGCGGTCACCACGGCCGTCTCCCAGGAGGTCGTCAAGCGGATCGCCGAGTCCCAGGTCAACATCCCCGAGCGCGTCACCGTCCACCCGCGTCTGCTGCCCCAGCTGCAGCGCCGCGCGGCGATGGTCGAGGACGGCACGATCGACTGGGGCATGGGCGAGACGCTCGCGATCGGCTCCCTGCTCCTGGAGGGCACCCCGGTGCGCCTCTCGGGCCAGGACTCCCGCCGCGGCACCTTCGGCCAGCGCCACGCGGTCCTGATCGACCGGGAGACGGCGGAGGACTTCACGCCTCTCCAGTACCTCTCCGAGGACCAGGCCCGCTACAACTGCTACGACTCACTTCTCTCCGAGTACGCGGCGATGGGCTTCGAGTACGGCTACTCGCTGGCGCGTCCCGAGTCCCTCGTGATGTGGGAGGCGCAGTTCGGCGACTTCGTCAACGGCGCCCAGACGGTGGTGGACGAGTTCATCTCGTCGGCGGAGCAGAAGTGGGGCCAGACGTCCGGCGTCACGCTGCTTCTCCCGCACGGCTACGAGGGCCAGGGTCCGGACCACTCGTCCGCGCGCCCGGAGCGCTTCCTCCAGATGTGCGCGCAGAACAACATGACGGTCGCGATGCCGACGCTCCCGTCGAACTACTTCCACCTCCTGCGGTGGCAGGTGCACAACCCGCACCACAAGCCGCTGGTGGTCTTCACCCCGAAGTCGATGCTCCGCCTCAAGGCGGCCGCGTCGAAGGCGGAGGAGTTCACGACGGGCGGCTTCCGCCCGGTCATCGGCGACTCGTCGGTGGACCCGACGGCGGTCAAGAAGGTCGTCTTCACTGCTGGCAAGGTCTACTACGACCTCGACGGCGAGCGTAAGAAGCGCGGTATCACGGACACGGCCGTCATCCGCATCGAGCGTCTGTACCCCCTCCCGGGTGCCGAGCTCCAGGCGGAGATCGCCAAGTACCCGAACGCCGAGAAGTACCTGTGGGCCCAGGAGGAGCCGGCGAACCAGGGTGCGTGGCCGTTCATCGCCCTGAACCTCATCGACCACCTGGACCTGGCGGTCGGCGCGGACGTCCCCCACGGGGAGCGCCTGCGCCGCATCTCCCGCCCGGCGGGTTCGTCCCCGGCGGTCGGCTCCGCCAAGCGCCACCAGGCGGAGCAGGAGCAGCTGGTCCGCGAGGTGTTCGACGCCTGAAGGTAGGCACACGGTACGCATGGAGGGCCCGGTCCGCGACAGTCGCGGACCGGGCCCTGCGTCGTCCGGCCTCTGCTTCGAGCCCGCCAGGCGTTCACCTTCCGGCCCGTCTGCACAGCTATGAACAGGGCTTCAGGACAGGGGAGTTACCCCTTCTGCGCCAGATGCACACCGTAGTCACGGGATCGTCCCGCCGACGGGCATCGACCGGTTTCGTAGGCTGTGCGCAGGAGAACCACCGGGTACGCACGCAGGAGAGCAACCACCATGTACTTCACCGATCGCGGTATCGAGGAACTTGAGAAGCGGCGCGGCCAGGAGGAGGTCACTTTCGAGTGGCTCGCCGAGCAACTGCGCACGTTCGTCGACCTCAACCCGGACTTCGAGGTCCCGGTGGAACGCCTCGCAACCTGGCTGGCCCGCCTGGACGACGACGAGGACGAGGACGACGAGTAGCCACCCAGCCCCCGTTATGTTTTCTGCGGTTCCGCAACGGGGCCGCTGGCCTCCGGGTCCGGCATGACTGTGTCCCCCTGTCGAAGGCATGACCTGGGGGGT
>NZ_JBIUVD010000025.1:0-136803 GCF_044742785.1 Streptomyces sp. NPDC087844
ACGGCCGTGCCCTGCACCACGCCCGGATGCGGCTCACCCGCCGCCAAAGCCTCCAGACCGGCCAGCAACTCCGTACGGCCATCGCCGATCACCACGGCACGGTGCTCGAACACCGACCGCGTCGTGGCCAGCGACCACCCCACCACCACGGGATCGATCGCCGGAGCACCGGCCACTCGCGCCACCAGCGCCGCAGCCTGCCCCCGCAACGCCTCGTCACCACGCCCCGACACCACCCACGGCACCACCCCGGCCACACGACCACCCTCGTCGGCCTCGGGCGGTACCGGCTCGCCCGGCGCCTCCTCCAAAATCACATGCGCGTTCGTCCCACTGATCCCGAAGGCCGACACCCCCGCGCGACGTGGCCACTCCGCGTCCGGCTGGTGCCGCCAGCCGACGGGGTCGGTCAGCAGGCGTACGGCGCCCGAGTCCCAGTCGACGTGCGGGGTGGGCTCGTCGATGTGGAGGGACGCGGGCAGTACTCCGTGCCGCAGCGCCATCACCATCTTGATCACACCCGCCACACCCGCCGCCGCCTGGGTATGCCCGATGTTCGACTTCACCGACCCCAGCCACAGCGGCCGGCCCTCCGGCCGGTCCCGTCCGTACGTGGCCAGCAGCGCCCCCGCCTCGATCGGGTCACCCAGCGTCGTACCCGTGCCATGCGCCTCCACCACATCGACCTGATCAGGAGTCAACCGAGCGTTGGCCAGCGCCTGGCGGATCACTCTCTCCTGGGCGGGGCCGTTGGGCGCGGTCAGGCCGTTGCTCGCACCGTCCTGGTTGATCGCCGAGCCACGCACCACCCCCAGCACCCGATGACCGTTGCGCCGCGCCTCCGACAACCGCTCCAGCACCAGCAGGCCGACGCCCTCGGACCAGCCGGTGCCGTCCGCGCCCGCGGCGAAGGACTTGCAGCGGCCGTCCGGGGCCAACCCCCGCTGCCGGGAGAACTCGATGAAAGCACCGGCCGTGGCCATCACCGACACCCCGCCCGCCAGCGCCAGATCGCACTCGCTCTCCCGTAACGACCGGCAGGCCAGGTGCATCGCCGTCAGGGACGAGGAGCACGCGGTGTCGACCGTCACCGCCGGGCCCTCCAGCCCGAGCGTGTACGAGACCCGGCCCGACACCACGCTGCCGAGGTTTCCGGTGCCGACGTAACCCTCGACATCGCTGGTCAGATCCCCGATGAAGGAGAGATAGTCGTGCGAGCTCACCCCGGCGAACACACCGGTCTCGCTGCGCCGCAGGGCCTCACGGGGCAGCCCGGCCCGTTCGAACGCCTCCCACGCGCACTCCAGCAGCAGTCGCTGCTGCGGGTCCATCGCCACGGCCTCGCGCGGGCTGATGTCGAAGAACGCCGCGTCGAAGTCGACGGCGCCCTCGCAGAAACCGCCTTCGGTCACATACGTGGTCCCGGGGTGGTCGGGATCCGGGTCGTAGAGCACCTGGGCGTCCCAGCCCCGGTCGGTGGGGAAGTCCGAGACGGCGTCACCGCCCTCGGCCACCAGCCGCCACAGATCCTCGGGGGACCGTACGCCCCCCGGATAGCGGCAGGCCATGCCGATGATCGCGACGGGTTCCGGCTCCCGTGACTCGGCCTCGCGCAGGTGTCGGCGGGTCTGGCGCAGCTCGGCGGTGACCCACTTGAGGTGGTCGAGGAGTTGTTCCTCATTCGGCATGGAAGTCCACGCTCCTAGTCGCGACGCGGAGTATCGGGATCACCGGGCTCATGACTTTCCGAACTCGTCGGAGATGAGGTCGAAGATGTCCTCCGCCGTGGCCGCCTCCAGATCGCGGTGGGCGGCGGAATGCCCGACGTCGGCTGTCGTCCCGCCCCCGCTCCACTTGGCGAGCAGCAGTTCCAGCCGCTGGGTGATCCGGCGTCTGGCGGCGGCGTCGAGCGCGGTGGGTTCGACGGTCGCGTCCCACCGGTCGAGGCCGGAGAGCACCTGCCCTTCGGACGCCGTCCCCTCCTCGACGAGGTGTTCGCGGAGCAGGTCGGCCAGGGCGCTGGGCGAAGGGTGGTCGAACACGAGGGTCGGCGGGAGGCCGAGCCCGGTCGTGGCGTTGAGACGGTTGCGGAGTTCGACCGCGGTGAGAGAGTCGAAGCCCAGCTCCTTGAGCGGCTGGCCCGGCGGTACGGCGTCCGGGCCGGGATAGCCCAGCACCGCGGCCACGGTGGCCTGGACATGCCGGAGCAGGAGATGACGCTGCTGCTCCGCGGTGGCGGCGACGAGCTGCCGCAGCAGCGCGTGCCCGCCGGGCTCGTCCCCGTCTCCTTCGGCGGACTCCTGCTCGCCGGGCCCGGCCAGGTCGGAGAGGAGGGGGCTGGGGCGGCGCGTGGTAAGGGCGGCGGCGAACTTCCGCCAGTCGATGTCGGCCACGGCGACGGTCGTGTCGCCCTGGGTGAGTGCCTGCTGGAGGGACTTGAGGGCCAGGTCCGGGTCGAGCGGCGAGAGCCCCCGGCGGCCGAAGTAATTGACGGCCGTCCGGTCGGACGCCATGCCCGAGTCGCCCCAGGGACCCCAGGCCACACTGGTGGCGGGCAGCCCGATCGCTCTGCGGTGTTCGGCGAGCGCGTCGAGGTAGGCGTTCGCCGCGGCGTACGCGCCCTGGAGGCCGCTTCCCCAGGCAGCGGCGCCGGAGGAGAACAGTACGAAGTCGCTCAGCTCCAGATGCCGGGTCAGCTCGTGCAGATGCCGGGCGGCCTCGGCCTTGGGCCGCAGGATGTCGTCGATGTGCGGCAGGTCCAGCTCCGCGAAGGGGGCGTTCTCCGGGATGCCCGACGCGTGGAACACGGCGGTGAGCGGATGTTCGGTGGGGATCTCGGCCAGCAGCTCCCGCAACGCCTCGCGGTCGGATGCGTCGCAGGAGACGACGGTGACCTTCGTGCCCAGCGCCTCCAGCTCCGTCACGAGTTCGTCGGCGCCGGGCGCCTGTGGACCGCTGCGGCTGGCCAGGAGCAGATGCGGCGCGCCCCGCTCCGCCAGCCAGCGCGCGATCCGCCCGCCGATGCCGCCGGTGCCGCCCGTGATGAGCGCGGTGCCTGCGGGGCGCACGTCGCCGGTGCCGTTGACGTCGGCGCCGTTCGCCCTGGTGCCGTTGGCGCCGCTGCCGTTCGTACCGGTGGCCGGCGCGTCGGCGGTGGGTGCGGCGGTCGTGGACACGTCGACGATGGGTGCGCGGTGCAGTCGGCGGGCGAAGGCGCCCGTGGGCCGTACGGCGAGTTGGTCCTCGGGCTGGTCATGGGCGAGGAGGGCCGCCAACCGGTCGGACGCGGCGTCGTCGAGGGTACCGGGCAGGTCGATCAACCCGCCCCAGAGCTGCGGTTCCTCCAACGCGGCGACCCGGCCGAGTCCCCACACCTGTGCCTGTACGGGGCTGGGCAGGGGATCGCCGGGCGAGACGGCGACCGCGCCCTGGGTAAGGCACCACACGGGCGTCTCGATGTCCGCGTCCCTCAGTGCCTGGACGAGCGCTGTGGTGGCGGCCAGTCCGACCGGAACGCGGGAGGGGGCGGTATGGGGAGCCTCGTCGAGAGCCAGCAGGCTGACGATGCCCTCCGGGGGGATCTCCGCGTTCCACTCCTCCAGGAGCGCCGTCAGCCTCGCGCGGTCCGTATCCACGGCCGCCAGGACGCGGACCTCGGCGGTGGCGCCGTGGCCGCGCAGTGCCCCGGCCGCCACGGGCACCGCGGGGTGCTCCTCGTACCCGGCGGGTACGAGGAGCAGCCACGCCCCGGACAACGGCGTAGGGGCCGCCGGTTCGGGCACCGGCGTCCAGACGGCGCGGTACCTCCACGAGTCGAGCAGGGTCCGCTCCCGGTGCCGGCGGCGCCAGTCGGAGAGGATCGGCAGAGCGGGCAGCAGGCTGTTCATGGCGTCGCTGTCGGCGCCGAGGCGCAGCGTGCCGGCCAGCGCGTCGGCGTCCAGTTCCTCGATGGCGTGCCACAGGCGGGCCTCCTCGGGGTCCCGCGCCTCTCCGGTCCGGCCGGTTCCGGCGGCGGGCGGCTCCACCCAGTACCGCCGGCGCCGGAACGCGTACGTCGGTAGCGGGACCACGCGCGGGGCGGGCTCCGCGGGGAAGACGGTGGACCAGTCGATCCCGGCCCCCGCGGCGAAGGCCAGCGCCAGGGCCCGCAGCACCTGGGTGAGGCCCCCTCGGTCCCGCTGGAGGGTGGGCACCGCAGCCGCCGAGACACCGGCCTGTTCGAAGCACTCCTGCATGCCGACGGTCAGCACGGGATGGGCACTGGCCTCGACGAAGATCCGGTGCCCGTCGTCAAGCAACGCCTGGATGGTCTCGGCGAACCGTACGGGCTCGCGCAGATTGGTCACCCAGTAGTCGGTGTCCAGCTCGGAGGTGTCGAGGGGACCCGCGGTGACCGTCGAGTAGAACGCGACCTCCCCCTCGGTCGGCAGAACACCCGCCAGCGTCCCGGTCAGCTCGTCCTTGAGCCGGTCGATCTGTGCGCTGTGCGAGGCGTAGTCGACGTCGATCAGTCGGGCCCGGAGCCCTTCGGCCTCGGCGCGGGCCACCACGGCGGCGACCGCCTCGGGCGGGCCCGACACGACGGTGGAGGACGGCCCGTTGACCGCGGCGATCCCCACCTGCCCGTCGACCAGGGCCAACAGGTCGGCCGCCCGCTCCCGGTCCATCGCCAGGGAGGCCATGGCGCCACCGCCCGCGAGCTGCCGCAGCGCCTGGCTGCGCAGCGCGACGATCCTCGCGCCGTCCTCCAGCGACAGAGCGCCTGCGACGCACGCGGCGGCGATCTCACCCTGGCTGTGACCGACGACCGCGCTGGGTGCCACACCGTGGTCGGCCCAGACGGCGGCGAGGGAGACCATCGTGGCCCACAGCACGGGCTGCACCACATCGACCCGGTCGAGACCGGCCTCCGCCCCGTTGCCGCGGAGCACGTCGCCGAGCGACCAGTCCACGTACGGCGCGAGCGCCCACTCGCACTCGGCGATCCGCTCCGCGAACACCGTCGAGCACTCCAGCAGTTCGGCACCCATTCCGACCCACTGCGCCCCCTGCCCCGGGAAGACCAGCACCGGGCCCGCGCCCACCGCCACCGCCGCCTCGCCGCGGGTGACCACTGCGGAGTGCGGCTCACCGGCGGCCAGCGCCCGTATCCCCGCCATCAGCTCGTCGCTGTCCTCGCCGACCACCACGGCCCGGTGTTCGAACGCGGACCGGCTGGTGGCCAGGGACCATCCGACCTTCAGGGGGGAGAGCCCCGGGGCGGCGGCCACATGATCGGCCAGCGCCGCGGCCTGACCGGACAGCGCCTCGCCACTGCGCGCGGACAACGCCCACGGCGTCGCGCCCAGCGGTGGCTCGGTGCTCTCCCCGGCCAGGGATCCAGCGGGCTCCGGCTCGCTCGCGGAGGCCCCGGGTGCCTCGCTGCCGGACGCCTCGATCCCGTACGGCCCGGTCGTGGAGGCGTCGCCCGGATGCGGCGTCGCCTCGGCGGGCCGGGGAGCCTCCTCCAGGAGCAGATGCGCGTTGGTGCCGCTGATGCCGAACGCCGACACGCCCGCGCGGCGCGGTCGTTCCCCGCGCGGCCATGCGGTCCGCTCGGTGAGCAGGTGCACGGCGCCGGACCTCCAGTCGACGTTCGGGGTGGGCTCGTCGATGTGGAGGGAGGCGGGCAGCACCTCGTGCCGCATCGCCATCACCGTCTTGATGACACCGGCCACTCCGGCGGCGGCCTGGGTGTGCCCGATGTTGGACTTCACCGAGCCGAGCCACAAGGGATGGCCGTCGGGGCGCTCCTGTCCGTACGTGGCCAGCAGGGCCTGCGCCTCGATCGGGTCGCCCAGGGCCGTGCCGGTGCCGTGTGCCTCCACCACGTCCACTTCGGACGCCGACAACCGCGCGTTGGCCAGTGCCTGGCGGATCACCCGCTGCTGCGAGGGGCCGTTGGGCGCGGTGAGGCCGTTGCTCGCGCCGTCCTGGTTGGTGGCGGATCCGCGGATCACGGCCAGCACCTGGTGGCCGTTGCGCTCAGCGTCCGAGAGGCGTTCGAGGAGCAGCAGACCGGCACCCTCGCCCCAGACGAGGCCGTCGGCTCCCGCGGCGAACGCCTTGCAGCGCGCGTCGGCGGACATTCCGCGCTGGCGGGAGAACTCGACGAACGCGCCGGGCGTCGCCATGACCGTCACCCCGCCGGCCAGAGCCAGGGAGCACTCGCCCTGTCGCAGGGCCTGCCCCGCGAGATGGGTTGCCACGAGGGACGACGAACAGGCGGTGTCCACCGTCACGGCCGGGCCCTCCAGCCCGAAGGTGTACGCGACCCGGCCGGACACGACACTGCCGATGTTGCCGGTGGCGACATAGCCCTCCACGTCGCTGGGGGTGATGTTGGTGAGCGACAGATAGTCCTGCGAGGTGACACCGGTGAACACACCCGTGCTGCTGCCGCGCAGCACCTCACGGCTGATCCCGGCACTCTCGAACGTCTCCCAGGCCGTCTCCAGCAGCAGCCGCTGCTGCGGGTCCATGGCCAGCGCCTCGCGCGGACTGATACCGAAGAACTCCGCGTCGAACCCGGTGGCGTCATGGACGAAACCGCCCTCGCGCACATAGCTGGTGCCGGGGTGGTCGGGGTCCGGGTCGTAGAGGAGGTCCAGGTCCCAGTTGCGGTCGGTGGGCATCGCGGTGATGGCGTCCCGGCCGGCGTCGACCAGCTCCCACAGCGCCTGCGGATTCCGCGCGTCGCCGGGGAACCGGCAGGCCATGCCCACGATGGCGATCTGCTCGTCATGCGCGGCGACGGTCGCGGTCCGCTCGGCGGTGACCGCGGCCCCGCCCGTGAGCGTCTCGCGGAGGAGGACGGCGACCGCTTCGGGCGTCGGGTGGTCGAAGACGAGCGAGGGCGGCAGGTCCAGCCCGGTCGCCTCACCGAGCCGGTTGCGCAGCTCCACCGCTGTGAGGGAGTCGAATCCCAGCTCCTGGAACGGCTGCCCGGACGGTACGGCATCGGCGCCGGAGTGGCCGAGCACCGCTGCCGCCTGCGTCTGCACGAGACGCAGCACGGTGTGATGCCGCTGGGCAGGTGAAGCCTCGGCGAGCCGGCGCCGCAGCGCGCTCTCCGCACCGCCGCCCGTACGGTCCTGGTCCGTTCCCGTCGCGTCGTCGCGCCCGCCGGACACCGGCGAGGACTCGGCCGCTTGGTCACTGAGGAGCGGACTGGGTCGCTGGGTGGCGAAGGCGGCGGGGAACCTCTCCCAGTCGATGTCGGCGACGGTGAGCGTGGTCTCCCCGTGATCGAGGGTGTACTGCAGGGCGGCGATGGCCCGCTCGGGGGGCAGCGGGGTGAGGCCCAGATGGGCGAAGTAGGAGACGGCAGTGTCGTCGGCGGCCATGCCGATCTCGCCCCAGGGGCCCCAGGCGATGCTGGTGGCGGGGAGGCCGAGGGCGCGTCGGTGTTCGGCGAGTGCGTCGAGGTAGGTGTTCGCCGCCGCGTACGCGCCCTGCTGACCGCTGCCCCACGCGGCGGCACCCGAGGAGAACAGCACGAACGCGCTCAGCGGCAGATGCCGCGTCAGCTCGTGCAGATGGGTCGCGGCCAGCGCCTTGGGCGACAGCACCTCGCCCAGGTCGGAGATCTCGGTGGCGTCGATGGCGGCGATATCGGCGGTGCCTGCTGTGTGGAAGACGGCGGTGAGGGGGTGGGTGGTGGGGATGGTGTCGAGGAGGGTTTGGAGGGCGGTGCGGTCGGAGGTGTCGCAGGAGGTGATGGTGACGGTGGTGCCGAGGGCGCGGAGTTCTGCGGTGAGGGTGTCGGCGTTCGGTGCGTCGGGTCCTCTGCGGCTGGCGAGGAGGAGGTGCGGTGCGCCGTTGTGTGCCAGCCATCGGGCGAGGTGTGTTCCCAGGCCGCCGGTGCCGCCTGTGATCAGGGTGGTGCCTTGGGGGGTCCATTGGGTGTGGGGGGAGGTTGGTGCGGGGGCTTTGCGCAGGCGGCGGGCGTAGGTGCCGGAGAGGCGTAGGGCGGTCTGGTCTTCGGGGTGGTGTGGGGTGAGCAGTGCGGCGAGGTGTGTGGGGGTATGGGTGTCGATGGTGTCGGGCAGGTCGATGAGGCCGCCCCAGCGTTGTGGGTGTTCGAGTGCTGCGACGCGTCCGAGGCCCCATATGTGGGCTTGTTGGGGGTGGGGGAGGGGGTCGGTCGGGGAGACGGCGACCGCGCCCTGGGTCAGGCACCACAGTGGTGCTTCGACCTGGGTGTCGCCCAGGGCTTGGATCAGCGCGGTCGTGGCGGCCAGCCCAGCCGGCACGGCGGGATGGCCGGGGTGCGCCGCTTGCTCCAGGGCGAGCAGGCTGAGCACGCCCACCGGTGTCACGACCGCGGTCAACTCCGATATGAGCCGGACCAGGCCCTGGCGGTCGGCCTTGGCAGGGACGACGGCCCGGGTGACGGCAGAGGCCCCATGCGCGTCGAGCGCCCTGACGGCGGCGTCGACGACGGGATCCGAGTCACGCCCCGAGGGGACGAGCACCAGCCAGGTCCCGCTCAGGGCGGGAGCCGAGGTCTTGGAGAGACGCTTCCAGTCGATGCGATGGCGCCACGCGTCCACGGCGGCGCGCTCGCGACGCTGCCGCCGCCAGGCCGACAGCGTGGGCAACAACTCACTGAGCATGGGCTGCTGTTCGTCGGAAGAACCGAGAGTACGGGTGAGGGCCTCAAGGTCACCCTGCTCCACCGCGTCCCATAACGGGGAGTCGTCCAGCCCTTCGGAGGCGACCGACACCGCGTCCGGGCCGGCAGGCAGCCAGTAGTGCTCGCGTTGGAAGGCGTATGTCGGGAGTTGGACCGTGTGCGGTGCCGGGTCGGTGGGGAACCAGCCTGCCCAGTCGATGTCGGTTCCGTGGGTGTGCAACTGGGCGAGGGCACGGGTGAAGGCGTGGACTTCGGGCTGCCTGTGGGTGAGGGCCGAAAGCACCAGCGGTGCGGGACGCTCGTCAGTGGCCCTCTGTGTGTGGTGCAGGGTGTGGTGGTGCTGGAGGGTGTGTTGGGTGGCGGTGGTCAGGACGGGGTCGGGTCCCAGTTCCAGGAAGGTGCCGGTGTCGGGGGCGAGGTGGATGACCGCGGGAGCGAACAGGACCGGCCGGCGGATGTGGCGGGCCCAGTAGGCGGGGGTGGTGATCTCCTCGCCGGCGGGCAGGCCGGTCAGGTTGCTGATCAGCGGCAGCACCGGCCGGTGACAGTCCAGGTCCGTTATCGCCTCGGTGAACTCCTGCAGCATGGGTTCCATCAGCATGGAGTGGAAGGCGTGACTGACCGTCAGCGCCTTGGTCCGGCGGCCCCGCCCGGCCCACAGCGCACCGAGACGTGCCACGTCCTCCGTCGGCCCCGAAATCACCGTACTGGTCGGGGTGTTGACGGCGGCGACGCTCACCCGCCCCCCGCACCCGGCAAGATCCTCCTCAAGTTCCGCGGCGCTCGCCTCGATCGCGGTCATCGCCCCGCCCCGCGGCAGCGCGCCCATCAACGTGGCGCGCGCGGCGACGAGTCGGCAAGCGTCGCGCAGGTCGAAGACCCCGGCGACATACGCGGCGGCGATCTCCCCGACCGAGTGGCCCACCACCGCGTCGGGGCGTACTCCTGCCGATTCCAGCAGCCGTGCCAACGCCACCTGCAAGGCGAACAGTCCCGCCTGGGCGTAGGTGGTGTGGTCCAGCAGTCCTTCATGGCCCGGTACGCCGGTGAAGACGACCTGGCGCAGCGGATGCTCCAGCTCCCCGTCCAGATAGCCGCACACCTCGTCGAACGCGGCAGCAAAGACCGGGAAGCGCCCATACAGCCCCGCACCCATCCCCACCCGCTGACTGCCCTGACCACTGAACAGGAAAACCGTCCCACCCCCCTGCACCACCGCACCAGGCACGGTCACCACATCGGGGTGGGCGTCACCGGCCGCCAACGCCCGCACACCCGCGACCAGCCCCTCACGACGGTCACCCAGAACCACCGCCCGCCGCTCGAACACCGACCGCGCCGTGGCCAGCGACCACCCCACCCCGACAGGCGTCAGCCCCGAATCGGCATCCACCCACTCGGCCAACGCCCCAGCCTGACCACGCACCGCCTCGTCACTGCGCGCCGACACCACCCACGGCACGACATCTTGGGCGGGCTCGTTCTGCGGCTGTTCGGGCTCGCCGGCCCCGGCGGGCTCCCGCGGCGGCTGCTCCAGTATCACGTGGGCGTTGGTCCCGGAGATTCCGAAGGAGGAGACTCCCGCCCTGCGCGGGCGGTCGTCGTTCTCCGGCCACTCCACCGGTTCGGTCAGCAGGGACACCGCCCCCGACTCCCAGTCGACGTGCGGGGTGGGCTCGTCGACGTGGAGGGACGCGGGCAGTACTCCGTGCCGCATCGCCATCACCATCTTGATCACACCCGCCACACCCGCCGCCGCCTGGGTATGCCCGATGTTCGACTTCACCGAGCCCAGCCACAGCGGGCGGTCCGCGGGCCGATCCTGGCCGTACGCGGCCAGCAGCGCCCCCGCCTCGATCGGATCACCCAGCGTCGTCCCCGTACCATGCGCCTCCACCACATCGACGTCCGACGCCGACAGCCCGGCCCGCACCAGCGCCTGTCCGATCACACGCTCCTGTGACGGACCGTTCGGGGCGGTCAGACCGTTACTGGTGCCGTCCTGGTTGACGGCGGAGCCCCGGATGATGCCCAGCACGCGATGTCCGTTGCGCTCAGCGTCCGAGAGGCGTTCGAGGAGCAGCAGGCCGGCGCCCTCGCTCCAGCCGGTACCGTCGGCGGCGGAGGCGAAGGACTTGCACCGGCCGTCGGTCGCCAGTCCGCGCTGACGGGAGAATTCCACGAAGGTGGCGGGCGTCGCCATCACGGCCACCCCACCGGCCAGCGCCAGCGAACACTCGCCCTGGCGCAGCGCCTGGCCCGCCAGGTGCATGGCCACCAGCGCCGAGGAACAGGCGGTGTCCACGGTCACGGCCGGGCCTTCGAGCCCGAAGGTGTACGCGAGACGGCCCGACATGACGCTGGGGGTGCCGCCCGCGAGCAGATAGCCCTCCACGTCTGGCGCCGAGGAACTTCCGCCCGCGCCGTAGCCCTGGAAGGTGCCGCCGGTGAAAACACCGGTGCTGCTGCCGCTCAGCGCCGTGCGGTCGAGACCGGCGTTCTCGAACGTCTCCCAGGCTGTCTCCAGCAGCAGCCGCTGCTGCGGGTCCATGGCCAGCGCCTCACGCGGGCTGATGCCGAAGAATCCGGCGTCGAAGCCTGCGGCGTCGTAGAGGAAGCCACCTTCGCGTACGTAACTCGTGCCGTGGTGGTCAGGGTCCGGGTGGTAGAGCGCGTCCAGGTCCCAGTGCCGGTCGGTCGGTAGCTCCGCGATGGCGTCCCTACCCTGGGCGACCAGGTCCCACAGCTCCTCGGGGGACCGTACGCCGCCTGGGAAGCGGCAGGCCATGCCGACGATCGCGATGGGCTCGTCGTCGGCGGCGAGGGCCGGTGCGCGTGTGGTGGCGGTCGTACGGACACCGGCCAGTTCCGAGCGCAGATACGCGGCGAGCGCCTTGGGAGTGGGGTGGTCGAAGACGACTGCGGGCGGGAGGCTCCGACCGGTGAGTGTCGTGAGCCGGTTGCGCAGCTCGACGGCGGTGAGGGAGTCGAAGCCCAGTTCCTGGAATGGCCGGCCGGGCAGGATCGCCGAGTGCTCGGGGTGGCCCAGCACATTCGCGGCATGGCTCTGGATGTGGCGCAGCAAGGTGTGGAGCTGCTGCGCCGGAGTGCTGTCCGCCAGCTCCTGGTGCAGCGGGCTCGTGAGCGCCGCGGAAGGCTTTGAGCTGGTGTCGGTCGCGTCGTTCGCCGTACGGGCGAGTTCACTCAGCAGCGGACTGGGGCGCTGAGCGGTGAAGGGGACAGGGAACCGCTCCCAGTCCACGTCGGCGACCGTGAGGGTCGTGTCACCGTCACTGAGCGCCCTGTGCAGACACACGGTGGCCGGCGCCGTGGCTAGCGGGGACAGGCCGCGCTTCCTGAGGTACGCGAGGGTGCTGTCGTCGGCGGCCATGCCGATCTCGCCCCAGGGGCCCCAGGCGATGCTGGTGGCGGGGAGGCCGAGGGCGCGTCGGTGTTCGGCGAGTGCGTCGAGGTAGGTGTTCGCCGCCGCGTACGCGCCCTGCTGACCGCTGCCCCAGGTGGCGGCGTTCGAGGAGAACAGCACGAAGGCGCTCAGTGGCAGATGCCGCGTCAGCTCGTGCAGGTGGGTCGCGCCCTGCGTTTTGGAACGGAGCTGACGGTCGAGGCTCTCCGCGTCGAGTCCGGCGACCGGGCCGGTCTCGGCGGTGCCTGCTGTGTGGAAGACGGCGGTGAGGGGGTGGGTGGTGGGGATGGTGTCGAGGAGGGTTTGGAGGGCGGTGCGGTCGGAGGTGTCGCAGGAGGTGATGGTGACGGTGGTGCCGAGGGCGCGGAGTTCTGCGGTGAGGGTGTCGGCGTTCGGTGCGTCGGGTCCTCTGCGGCTGGCGAGGAGGAGGTGTGGTGCGCCGTTGTGTGCCAGCCATCGGGCGAGGTGTGTTCCCAGGCCGCCGGTGCCGCCTGTGATCAGGGTGGTGCCTTGGGGGGTCCATTGGGTGTGGGGGGAGGTTGGTGCGGGGGCTTTGCGCAGGCGGCGGGCGTAGGTGCCGGAGAGGCGTAGGGCGGTCTGGTCTTCGGGGTGGTGTGGGGTGAGCAGTGCGGCGAGGTGTGCGGGGGTATGGGTGTCGATGGTGTCGGGCAGGTCGATGAGGCCGCCCCAGCGTTGTGGGTGTTCGAGTGCTGCGACGCGTCCGAGGCCCCATATGTGGGCTTGTTGGGGGTGGGGGAGGGGGTCGGTCGGGGAGACGGCGACCGCGCCCTGGGTCAGGCACCACAGTGGTGCTTCGACCTGGGTGTCGCCCAGGGCCTGGATCAGCGCGGTCGTGGCGGCCAGCCCAGCCGGCACGGCCGGGCACGAGGGGAGTGTCCGTTCGTCCAGAGCGAGCAGGCTCACGACTCCGGCGTGCGGCGCCGTTCCGTCGTCGCCATGGTCGGCGCAGAGTTCCCCGAGGGCGGAACGGTCGGCCTCGATGGCGTCCACGGAGCGGACCCGGGCTTCGGCGCCGTGCTCGCGCAAAGCTTGGAGGACCGTCAGGACAGCAGGATCCTCCTCCTGCCCTTCGGGTACGAGGACGAGCCATGGCCCGGTCAGCGTCGGCGTCCCGGTCGCGGACAGTGGGGTCCACGCGATCCGGTAGCGCCACGATTCCAGCGCCGCGTCCTCCCGGCGCCGACGCCGCCAGGCCGACAGGATCGGCAGCGCGGGACGGAGCGTGTCGAACTCGGCTCCGTCGTCGCCCAGCCGCAGGGTGGCGGCCAGAGCCTCGGCGTCGCCCTCCTCGATGGCCCGCCACAGCCGGGTTTCGTCGGCGTCGCGCTCTCCGCCGCCCGCACCTGAGCGGTCGGGCGCGGCCGGCCAGAAACGCTCGTGCTGGAACGCGTACGTGGGCAGCGCCACGATGCGCGGACGGCGGGCCTCACAGTCGATGAGGGGCGCCCAGTTCACATCGGCGCCGGAGAGATGGACCCTGGCCAGCGCTTGGAGCAGACCGGTCACCTCGGGCCGCTTACGGCTCAGCGCCGCCACGGTCGGCGGCTCGATCCCGTCGTCCCGGGTATCGGCGATGTGGTGGTGCTGAAGGGTGTGTTGGGTGGCGGTGGTCAGGACGGGGTCGGGTCCCAGTTCCAGGAAGGTGCCCGTGTCGGGGGCGAGGTGGGCGATCGCGGGAGCGAAGAGAACGGGCTGACGGATGTGGCGTGCCCAGTAGGCGGGGGTGGCGATCTCCTCACCGGCGGGCAGGCCGGTCAGGTTGCTGATCAGCGGCAGCACCGGCCGGTGACAGTCCAGGTCCGCGACCGCCGCGGTGAAATCCTCCAGCATCGGCTCCATCAGCACGGAATGGAAGGCATGACTGACCGTCAGCTCCTTCGTCCTGCGCCCCCGCCCGGCCCACAGCGCACCGATCCGCGCCACCTCCCGCGCCGGACCGGAAATCACCGTACTGCTCGGGGTGTTGACGGCGGCGACACTCACCCGCCCCCCGCACCCGGCAAGATCTTCCTCAAGCTCCGCGGCGCTCGCCTCGATCGCGGTCATCGCCCCGCCCCGCGGCAGTGCGCCCATCAACGTGGCACGCGCCGAAACCAGACGACAGGCATCCCGCAGACCGAACACCCCCGCCACATGCGCCGCAGCGACCTCCCCCACCGAATGCCCCACCACCGCATCGGGCCGCACCCCCGCCGACTCCAGCAGCCGCACCAGCGCCACCTGCAACGCGAACAGCCCCGCCTGCGCATAAGTGGTGTGGTCCAACAACCCCTCCCGGCCCGGCACCCCGGCGAAGACCACCTCCCGCAGCGGATACTCCAACTCCCCGTCGAGATACCCGCACACCTCGTCGAACGCGGAAGCAAACACCGGGAAACGCCCGTACAGACCCGCCCCCATCCCCACCCGCTGACTGCCCTGACCACTGAACAGGAAAACCGTCCCACCCCCCTGCACCACCGCACCAGGCACGGTCACCACATCCGGGTGCGGACGGCCCTCCGCCAGTTCGCCCAGACCGGTCAGCAACCCGGCCCGGTCCTCACCCGTCACCACCGCGCGATGCTCGAACACCGGCCGCGCCGACACCAGTGACCACGCCACATCGCGTATGTCCACGCTCTGCCCGGAGTCGGACTCGGACCCGGGCTCGGACCCGGGCTCCGCCCTCGCCGACAGATGCTCGCCGAGCCGCCGAGCCTGGTCACGCAGCGCCTTCGCCGTACGTCCGTACAGCACCCAGGGCACCGCCGTGCCCGCGCCGACCGGACCCGAGTCCTCCTCCGGCGCTCCACCGGTGGCCTCGGAGGGTTCCGGCTGCGATCGTTCCGGTGCCTCCTCCAGGATGGTGTGCGCGTTGGTGCCGGAGATGCCGAACGACGACACCCCCGCCCGGCGCGGGTGTTCCGCGCGCGGCCAAGCGGTGTTCTCCCGCAGCAGTTCGACGGCGCCTGTGCTCCAGTCCACCTCGTGGCTCGGCTCGGTGATGTGCAGCGAGGCGGGCAGCAGCCCGTGCCGCATCGCCATCACCATCTTGATGACACCGGCCGCTCCGGCGGCCATCTGCGTATGACCGATGTTCGACTTGACCGAGCCGAGCAGCAGCGGCCGTCCGTCGGGCCGGTCCTGGCCGTACGCCATCAGCAGCGCCTGCGCCTCGATCGGGTCGCCCAGCGACGTACCGGTGCCGTGCGCCTCGACCGCGTCGACCTCGGACGCCGACAGCCGCGCGTCGGCCAGCGCGTCGGCGATCACCCGCCGCTGCGCCGGGCCGTTCGGGGCCGTCAGCCCGTTGCTGGTGCCGTCCTGGTTGATCGCGGAGCCGCGGATGACGGCGAGCACCCGGTGGCCGTTGCGCTCGGCGTCGGAGAGGCGCTCCAGCAACAGGATGCCGACTCCTTCGGACATCGTCATGCCGTCGGCGTCCGCAGAGAACGCCTTGGACCTGCCGTCCGGCGCGAGTACGCCGAGGTCGGCGAAGCCGACGAACGGCGCCGACGACGACATCACCGCGACACCGCCGGCCAGGGCCATGGAGCACTCGGACCGGCGCAGGGACTGGCACGCCAGGTGCATGGCGACCGAGGCGGAGGAACAGGCGGTGTCCACCGTCACCGCGGCCCCCTCCAGGCCGAGGAGGTACGCCACGCGACCGGACACGACGCTCGCCGTGTTGCCGATGGTGAAGTATCCCGCGGAGCCGTCGGGCACCTGGGAGGGGTCGGAGTAGTAGTCGAGGTGGTCACAGCCGATGAAGGTGCCGGTGCGGCTGCCGCGGAGCGCGTGCGGGTCGATACCCGCGTGCTCGATGGCCTCCCAGGACACCTCCAGCGCCAACCGCTGTTGCGGCGCCATGCCGAGGGCCTCGCGGGGCGCGATGCCGAAGAACGCGGCGTCGAACGCCGTGACATCGTCGACGAAGCCGCCCTGGCTGGTGTACGTCGTGCCGGGTTGCCCGGGGGCGCCCTGCCGGAGCGAGTCCAGGTCCCAGTTGCGGTCGGTGGGGAAGCCGCCGACTCCGTCGCGGCCCCGGGCCACGAAGTCCCACAGCTCCTCCGGCGATGTCACCCCGCCGGGGAAACGGCAGGCCATCCCCACGATCGCGACGGGCTCCCGGCCGGCCGCCTCGACATCCCGCAGCCGCCGCTGTGTGGAACGCAGATCCGCGGTGGCCCGTTTGAGGTAGTCGAGGAGTTTCTTTTCGTCACTCGCCATGGCCGGCCTTGCTGCGTCGGCACAGGTAGGTGAGCTGGAAGGTGAATCCATTGCTGAAGGTCAGCGTCTGGACGTCCCGGTATCGGTCGCCGTCCAACGGGGTGATCTCGTCGTCCACCGTCGCCCGGTTGCCCTTGGCCGTGCCGTCGGCGCTGGGCGCCTCGATCAGCAGATAGGAGCCCGAGAACTTCAGCGCACCGTCCTGCGGGGTGGGTGACTCGGCGGTCCCCGAGCTTCCCCAGTCGTCATGGAACTGCATGACGTACTTCCCGTCCGCCGGGTTCCAGCCGAAGATCTGACGGCTGTGCAGGTTGTCGGCGGGGATCGTGGTCAGGGAGTCGTAGTAATGGCCGCTCAGCGCGCGCTTGGTGCTCGTGAGGACGACCTTCTCCTCCTGCTGGCCCGGCGGGGTGTAGACACATGTGAAGGAGCCCAGCAGGAAGTCCAGATCGCGCATCCGGGGTGGCGGGGGAAAGGGCTTGTCCGGGCGTGCCGCCGTGCCCTTGCCGCCGCCTGCGCTGTCCCGGGCGGTGGGCTCCGTGTGTCCGACCGGTGCGATCACCGCCAGAATCAACGCGGCGCTGATGAGAACCAGGGGAGCGTTCCGGATCCATGTCCGCCATGGCGCGTGCGGCTGAGTCCGGCCTGCTTGCCCATGGCGCGATTCCAGAATGTTCACTCTCGACTCCACAGATCGCCGCTGACGGTGCGTCCGCCACTGTCGGGGCGGCCTCTAAAGAGCGCCTAAGGCAGTGCCGTGACTCCGCTGGTGATCTCGGGTGGTCAGGTGATGGCGATCCCGCTGTGGTGCGGGGGGTTGGAAAGCGGGGTGCCCGGCGGGCCGATGGGGCGGTGTCGTACCAGTTGGCGAGACGGCTGGGTTGCAGGTCATGGGGGTCAGGACGTGCTGCACATGGGTGCGGGCCGGGCCCCGGTGGCGGGTTCCGCCCATCGGAGGACTCCGCAGCCGGCGCCGTGTCGTCGAGCGTTAGGCCAGCTTTAGAGGCGTCGCCGACGCTGCACCGGCCGGGATGTGAGACCCATCAAGAGTGTGATCGGGAGAGTGGGATGACACAGAGTTTTCAGGCGAGCAGGCAGTGGGAGCGCATCAGCGAGCTCTGGGTCACCGAAGAGGCTTCCGTGGATCTGACGGACTTCAAGTCGGACCGGGTCAACTACAAGATCTCACTCTGGGACCCCCGGACGAACGGCATCAGGTATCTGAAGGCCCTGGTGTACGAGCTGGCCACACGGCTGGAGCCGGAGGACTGGGAAAGGATCCAGAAGGTCCCGAACCGCGAGGTGGGAAATCCCGTCACGGTGCGTGTCGACGGCAAGAGCGTGTGTATGGACTATCTGCAGGCGTCGCTGGAGATCGGCTTCATCGAGAAGGAGGTCGAACTGCGGGGCGCCAGGGTCATGGAGATCGGCGCCGGATACGCGCGTACCTGCCATGCGATGCTGTCCAACTACGACCTCGACGAATACTGCATCGTCGACCTGAAGAACACCATGATGCTCAGTCGGCGCTATCTTCGAGAGGTCCTGGACGACGAGCAGTTCGCCAAGGTGCGTTTCGTTGAGGTCGGAGACATCGGGGCCGAGTTGGAGTCATCCCGTTTCGATCTGTGCATCAATGTGCATTCCTTCACGGAGATGACCCCCGCCACCGTCGACGCGTATCTCGCGCTGATCGATGAGAAATGCTCCGCCTTCTTCGTGAAGAATCCCGTCGGCAAGTACATCGACAAGAGCATGGACGGCTATCTGGAAGGCGACGAAGCCGTGCAGATGGCGCTGGAGAACGGCCCTCTGAGGAAAGTGCTGGACATCCACGACAGTGAGGCCGTGGAGGCGGCGGTGCCGGAGTTCATCTCCGCCTACCGGCCCGCCGACGGTTGGACCTGTGCCGCGGACGGGCGGGGAGTTCCGTGGAGTTACTTCTGGCAGGCCCTCTACCGGAAGAGCGGCAGCCATTCGTGACCGGCGGAGACCTCACCGGCCTCCCGGTCCTCGTGCTCGGCGGCTCCGGATTTTTGGGGCGGCACATCTGCGCGGCGTTCACCGCCGCGGGCGCCCGGGTCGTGCGTGTCCGCCGCACCGCGCACGAGGAAGCGGACAGTGGGTGCCGCACCGTGGCCCTGGACCTCATCGAGGCGCCCACTCGGCAACTCGCCCAGCTCTGCGCCCGTACGCAGGCCCGTGTGCTGGTGAACGCGGCGGGCGCCGTATGGGAGGGCACCGAGCAGCGGATGACCCAGCTCAACACCGATCTGGTGGGCCGGCTCACGGAGGCTGTCGCCGCCCTGCCCGAGCGGCCCAGGCTCATCCAGCTCGGCAGCGCCTACGAGTACGGCCCGGCCGCTCCCGGCGTGGTGATCGACGAGACCTGGCCGCCCGCGCCCGCGACCGTCTACGGCCGCACCAAGCTGGACGGTTCGCAGACCGTCGTACGAGCCGCCGACGCGAGCCGCGTGGAGGCCGTGGTGCTGCGGGTCTCCGTGGCCTGCGGCCCCGGGGCGCCCCCCACCAGCCTGCCCGGGATCGTCGCGGCCCATCTGGCGGCGGGACGCGGTGAACTGCGGCTCTCGCCGCTGCGCGCCCATCGGGATCTGGTCGACGTCCGGGATGTCGCCGAGGCGGTGCTCGCGGCGGCCAGGGCACCGGCTGCCGTCCTCGGTGGCGTCGTCAACGTCGGCAGCGGCGAGGCCGTGCCCGTACACCGGGTGGTCGAACTGATGATCTCGCTGAGCGGGCGCCGGCTCAGCGTCGTGGAGGAGCCGACGGGCCGGGAGAAGCGGGGGGACGCGCAGTGGCAGTGCCTCGACATCTCGCGGGCCAGGCGGCTGCTCGGCTGGGCACCCCGCCGCACTTTGGAGGACTCGCTGGGCGATCTGCTCGCCGCAGTGGGCGTCCCGGCCGTCCGCCTCGCCGGACGGCAGTCGGAAGAAGCCCCGGAGGGCCGAGAGAAGGACGGCAGATGAGCGAGCGGACCGCACACATACTCGACGAGGTGCGCAAGCACCACCAGGACAGCCAGGACGGGCGGGGCTTCGTCCCCGGAGTCACCGAGATCTGGCCGTCCGGCGCCGTACTCGACGAAGAGGACCGGGTGGCGCTGGTCGAGGCCGCCCTGGAGATGAGGATCGCGGCGGGCCGGACCTCCCGCAAGTTCGAATCGGACTTCGCGCGCTGGATGAAGCGGCGCAAGGCGCATCTGACCAACTCCGGGTCCTCGGCCAACCTCCTCGCCGTCGCGTCACTCACCTCGCATCTGCTCGGCGACCGCCGCCTCCGCCCCGGCGACGAGGTGATCACGGTGGCGGCAGGCTTCCCCACCACCGTCAACCCCATCCTTCAGAACGGACTCGTCCCGGTCTTCGTCGACGTCGAACTGCGGACGTACAACACGACCGTTGAACGGGTGGAGCGGGCCATCGGGCCGCGCACCCGGGCGATCATCATGGCGCACACGCTGGGCAACCCCTTCGAGGCGGCGGAGGTGGCGCGGCTCGCCGAGGAGCACGACCTCGTGCTGATCGAGGACACCTGCGACGCGGTGGGCTCCACCTACGACGGACAGCTCGCCGGGACCTTCGGCGAGCTGGCGACCGTCAGCTTCTACCCCGCCCACCACCTCACCACGGGGGAAGGCGGCTGTGTGCTCACCTCGAACCTCGCGCTGGCCCGGATCGTGGAGTCCCTCCGGGACTGGGGGCGCGACTGCTGGTGCGAACCGGGGGAGAGCGACACCTGCCGCAAGCGCTTCGGCTACCAGATGGGCACGCTCCCGGCCGGGTACGACCACAAGTACATCTTCTCCCACGTCGGCTACAACCTGAAGTCGACCGACCTCCAGGCGGCGCTCGGGCTGAGCCAGCTCGGCAGGCTGGACATGTTCTGCTCCACTCGGCGGCACAACTGGCGGCGGCTGCGCGAGGGGCTGGACGGCGTGCCCTGGCTGGTGCTGCCCGAGGCGACCCCCCGCAGCGATCCGAGCTGGTTCGGATTCGTGCTGACCGTCGACCCGAAGGCCCCGTTCAGCAGGGCGGAACTGGTCGGCTTCCTGGAGAACCGGAAGATCGGCACCCGGCGGCTGTTCGCGGGGAACCTGACCCGCCACCCCGCCTACCTGGACCGCCCGCACCGCGTCGTCGGCGATCTGGCCAACAGCGACCTCATCACCGACCAGACGTTCTGGATCGGCGTCTACCCGGGACTCACGGACGACATGATCGACTATGTGATCTCCTCCGTCACCGACTTCGTAGAGGCCCGGCGGTGACCAGTACCGCGGCCGTGCGGGCGCTGACCCGGCAGCGGGAGGAGACACGTCTGCCCGGGCGGCTCGCCCGGTCGGCGGCGACGTCCCGTGGGCGTACGGCCCGTACCGACGAGATCCTGGAGTGGGTCGAGCGGCGCCGCCGGGAGATCCCGTTCTCCGTGGACCGCATCCCCTTCGGAGAGCTGGACGGCTGGTCCTTCGAGAAGCACACCGGCAATCTCGTCCACCGCACCGGCCGGTTCTTCACCGTGGAGGGGCTGCGGGCCTCCGTGGGCGACCCGCCGGACGCCGCGTGGCGCCAGCCGATCCTGTGCCAGCCGGAGATCGGCATCCTCGGCATCCTCGGCAAGGAGTTCGACGGCGTCCTGCACTTCCTGATGCAGGCCAAGATGGAGCCCGGGAACCCGAATCTGCTCCAGCTCTCCCCGACCGTGCAGGCCACCCGCAGCAACTACACCAAGGTGCACCGGGGCGCGGCCGTACGCTATGTCGACTACTTCACGGACCCCGGGCGGGGCCGAGTGCTGTCGGACGTGCTCCAGTCCGAGCACGGCTCGTGGTTCTACCGCAAACGCAACCGGAACATGATCGTCGAAGTGAGCGAGGCCGTACCGGAGCACGAGGACTTCCGGTGGCTGACCCTCGGCCAGATCGCTGAGCTGCTCCACCGGGACCTCGCCGTCAACATGGACGCGCGCTCGGTCCTGGCGGGCCTGGCCGGCCGGTACCCGTCCCGGGCGCGGCACTCCGACACGGAGCTGCTGTCGTGGATCGCCGCCGAACGCGCGGCCTTCCCCGTACGTGCAGAACGCGTCCCCCTCGCCCAAGTACCCGGCTGGACACGGGGCGTCTCCCGCGTCGAGGAGGAGCACGGACGCTACTTCACGGTCGTCGCGGTATCGGTGCGGGCGGGCAGCCGCGAGGTCGGCCAGTGGACACAGCCCCTCATCGAGCCGTGCGGCGAGGGGGTCGTCGCCTTTGTGACCCGCGAGATCGAGGGTGTGCCGCACGTACTGGTCAGCGCCCGCGCGGAGGGCGGCTTCCGGGACGTCGAGCTGGGCCCCACCGTCCAGTGCACCCCCGGCAACCACGGACGTCTCCCCGCCGCCGGACGGCCGCCCTTCCTGGACCTGGTGTCGGACCCCGACCCGTCCCGCGTGCGCTACTCGGCGTTGCACTCGGAGGAGGGCGGCCGGTTCCTCAACGCGGTCAGCCGCTATCTGGTGCTGGAGGCCGATGAGAGCCAGGCGCCGCTGCTGCCGCCGCCGGGGTTCCGCTGGGTGGCCCTCGGCCAGCTCGCGGAACTGGCCCGGCACAGCCACTACGTCAACGTGCAGGCGCGCTCCCTGCTGAGCTGCCTCCACGCCATGTTCCTGCGCGGCGGCGCCCGCTGAGGGACGAGGGGGACGAGGGGAGCGTCCGGACGCGGACTGCCAGGACCGTCAGGACCTCGACGGACAGGACAGGGCGCCTGGCCTCTCACACCAGGTCAGGCGCCCTGTGACCGCTCGGCTCAGGCGCTCAACCGGCGCTGGAGCGGCTCCCACCAGGAGCGGTTGTGCCGGTACCAGTCGACGGTCTCGGTGAGCCCGGTCTCGAAGGAGCGCCGGGGCCGGTAGCCCAGCTCGGTGCGCGCCTTGTCGTCACAGATCGAGTAGCGCCTGTCGTGGCCCTTGCGGTCGGGCACGTGCCGCACCCGGCCCCAGTCCTCACCGCAGGCTGCCAGCAGGCGTTCGGTGAGCGTGCGGTTGCTCAGCTCGGTGCCACCGCTGATGTTGTAGATCTCACCGGCCCGCCCGAGACCGCGCACCAGCTCCACGCCACGGCAGTGGTCCTCGACGTGCAGCCAGTCGCGCACGTGCAGACCGTCGCCGTACAGAGGCACGTCCCCGCCGTCCAGCAGCCGGGTGATGAACAGCGGGACGACCTTCTCGGGGAACTGGCGGGGACCGTAGTTGTTGCAGCAGCGGGTGACCCGTACGTCCATGCCGTAGGTGCGGTGGTAGGAGAGTGCGACCAGGTCGGACGCCGCCTTGGACGCCGCGTAGGGCGAGTTGGGGGACAGGGGGTCGTCCTCGGTGTTGGAACCGACCTCGGTGGAGCCGTAGACCTCGTCGGTGGACACATGGACGAAGCGCTCGACACCGTGCCGGAGCGCCGCGTCGAGCAGGGTCTGGGTGCCGGTCACATTGGTGTGGACGAACGTGTCGGCGGAGGCGATCGAGCGGTCCACATGGGACTCCGCGGCGAAGTGCACCACCTGGTCGGCCCCGGCCATCAGCGTGCCCACCACGGCGGTGTCGCAGATGTCCCCCTGGACGAACGTCAGCCGAGGGTCGGTGAGGTCGAGGTTGTCGAGCGTACCCGCGTAGGTGAGCTTGTCCAGCACCGTGACGCGGGCGATCCTGTCGGGCCCGGCAGGCTCCGCGAGCAGCATCCGCACGTAGGCCGAACCGATGAACCCGGCGGCGCCGGTGACGAGGAGATTCATACGCCCTCCAGGAATTCGGCGGGCGGCATGCCCAGCCCGTAGGAGCGGGCGCGGTCCATGACGTACTGGCCGTAGGGTGAGTTGCCCATGTCGGATCCCAGTTCGTAACAGTCCTCGGATCCGATCAGGCCCATGTACATGGCGATCTCCTCGACGCAGCCGAGGCGGGTGCCCTGACGGTGCTGTACGTCCCGCACGAAGCGTCCCGCGTCCAGCAGCGTCTCGTGGGTGCCGGTGTCCAGCCAGGTGATGCCCCGGCCCAGCCACACGAGGTCGGCGGCGCCGTCCTCCAGATAGGCGCGCAGGACATCGGTGATCTCCAGCTCGCCCCGGGCCGAGGGTTCCAGGCCCTTGGCGATGTCCACGACACCGCCGTCGAAGAAGTACAGCCCGGGGATCGCCAGGTTGGAGCGGGGCTTGACCGGCTTCTCCTCGATGGAGACGAGCCTGCCCCGTCTGTCGATCTCGGCGACGCCGAACTGCTGAGGGTCGGCGACCTCATGGCCGAAGAGCACGCACCCGCGCAGCTTCTCCGCGCTGCGGCGCAGCAGGGAAGGCAGGTTCGCGCCGTGAAAGAGGTTGTCGCCCAGGATCAGCGCGCAGTCCTCGCCGCCGATGTGGCCGGCGCCGACGCGGAAGGCGTCGGCGATACCCCGCGGTTCCGCCTGCGCGGCGTAGTCGATGGCCAGCCCCAGCCCGCTGCCGTCCCCGAAGAGCTTGCGGAACACCGGGAGATCGTCGGGGCGGGTGATGATGAGGATGTCCCGGATCCCCGCGAGCATGAGGATGGAGAGCGGGTAGTAGATCATGGGCTTGTCGTAGACCGGCACCAGTTGCTTGGAAGCCGCCGAGGTCAGCGGCTGGAGTCGGGTGCCGTTTCCGCCCGCGAGGATGATGCCCTTCATGGCCTGTCACCTAGCGCGCGCTGGATGCGGCTTCGGCGGCGGACGGTTTGTGCGCGACCGCCACCAGACAGCCGACCTGCGGGGCGCCGCCGAGGGCCGACACCTGGGGATGCGCCGGCTTGAGCGTGTCGAGCACCTCTTCCACGCTGATCCCGTGCTCCCGCTCGAAGTCTCGGCGGCAGCGCAGAATGCCGTCGATCACGCGGGTGAAGGTGAACTTGGTGTGGTCGGTGACGTCGGTCAGTTCGTCGAGCGCCAGCCCGGCACCCGCGATCAGGTCCGGGTACTCCTCCAGCCGTGCCATCGAGGCGACGTCGCCGGACAAATCCCTCTCCTGGGAGCCGCCGTCCGGCGGGAACGTGTCGGTGAGGACGAGGCGTCCGCCGGGCTTGAGGACACGGGCCATCTCCCGCAGCGCGGTGGGACGCTCCATGTGCACGATCGACTCGAAGGCCAGCACCGCGTCGAAGGACTCCGCCTCGAACGGCGTGTCCATCGCATCCGCGTACCGGAACTCCACCCGCTCCGCCATCCCCGCCTCCCGCGCCAACTCCCGCGCCTGCTCCACCTGCTGGGGGCTGATCGTGATCCCCACCACCCGCGCCCCCGTCAAGGACGCCAACCGCAACGCCGGACTCCCGATCCCGCACCCCGCGTCCAACACCACATCACCCGCCCCCACCCCCAACCGCGACACCAACAGATCCGTGAACCGATCCGTCGCCTCCTGCGGCGAACTCCCGTCCCCCGGCCCCTCCCAATAGCCGAAGTGCAGGTTGTCGCCCCAGGCCATTCGCAGGAGCGGGCCCAGCGCGCTGTAGTAGTCCGTCACCTGGTCGCTCGTCGGGGGCGGAGCTGAGGGGGTCGTCATGGCGGTCCTCCTGAACGCTGGGTGGTCCGGCACGGTCTGCCTGGGAGAACCCACTCAGTGATCGCCGAAGGGGCGGCAACGCCCGCCTAAAGTCCGAGGTCGCGCGTGGGTCCCGGCAACTGCCCCGAGGCTTTGACGAGTTCTTGACATCAGGCTCTCTTGAGAGCGTGCTATATATGTGCATCATTGGCTGTACGCGTGTACAGCCAGTGATACGCAGGAATGGGAGCACGGCATGAGTACGGCTCAGCAGAAAAGGCACCGTGGGTGAGAATCAATCGAGCCGACGGTCCGGCCCCGGAGGACCTGACGGCGCGTGCCCGGATCCGGGACGCGGCGCTGCAGCACTTCGCCGAATCAGGCTTCGCGAAGACGACGATCCGGGAGATCGCCCGTACGGCCCAGGTGTCGCCCGGACTGGTGCGCCACCACTTCGGGTCCAAGGAAGAACTGCGCAGCGCCTGCGACATGTACGTCCTGGAAGCGCTGCACCGGGTCAACGACAAGGCTCTGCGGGGGCGGGGCGACGCCGAGCCGCCCATCTCCGACCGGCACGCCCTCAACCCGTACCAGCGCTATCTGGTGAGCGCCCTGATGGACGACTCCTCCGTCGCGGCGCCGATGTTCGACGAGATGGTGAAGATGCTCGACGGATGGCTCGCCCACGCGGATGCCGAACGCCCCGATCCGCCGACCGTCGACCGGACCACCCGTGCCGCCCTGATGGTGGCGCAGTCGCTGGGCATCGCCACATTCCATAAGCACATCTCTCGCTTCATGGGCGTCGATCTTCTCTCCGAAGAGGGAGATCGGAAGGCCGCCCTGGCGATGCTCGACATCTACTCCCACAGCCTTGTCAGCGCGGAGTACGCGGCTTCGACCCGGAAGAGCCTTGCCCAGGAACCGGACGGTTCCCCGACCCGCTCAGACTCCCCCTCGGCCAGGGGAACGACCACGAAAGAAGGCACTCACATGACCACAGAGGAGCAGAGCCGTGACTGACGCGATCTCAGTGACAGGACTGGTGAAGAAGTTCGGCCCCACCCGAGCACTGGACGGGCTCGATCTCCACGTGCTCACCGGTGAGGTGCACGGCTTCCTCGGGCCGAACGGAGCGGGGAAGTCCACCACCATCAGGGTTCTGTTGGGGCTCATGCGCGCCGACGCGGGCGATGTGCGGTTACTGGGCGGCAACCCCTGGACCGACGCCACCGAGCTGCACCGGCGGATCGTCTATGTGCCCGGTGATGTGAACCTCTGGCCCAGTCTGTCGGGCGGAGAGGTGATCGATCTGCTCGGCCGGATGCGCGGCGGGCTCGACAAGCAGCGTAAGGCCGACCTGCTGGAGCGCTTCCAACTCGACCCGAAGAAGAAGGCCCGCACCTACTCCAAGGGCAACCGGCAGAAGGTGGCCCTGGTCGCCGCCCTCGCGTCCGACGCGGAGCTGCTGCTTCTCGACGAGCCCACCTCCGGACTCGACCCGCTGATGGAGGAGATCTTCCGCCAGTGTATTACCGAGGAGCGTGACAAGGGCCGCACGGTGCTGCTGTCCAGCCACATCCTCTCCGAGGTCGAGGCGCTGTGCGACCGTGTGAGCATCATCCGCTCAGGCCGCCGCGTGGAGGTCGGCACGCTGGCCGACATGCGCCACCTCACCCGTACCTCCATCGACGCCACGCTCCGGCAGAAGCCCACCGGCCTCGACGGGCTGCCCGGCGTGCACGATCTGCGCGTCGACGGTACGCGCGTGCGCTGCGAGGTCGACACCGACCAACTGGACGAGACGCTCCGCCGCCTGACCGGCGTGGGCGTGCGCAACCTCGTCAGCCAGCCTCCGACGCTGGAGGATCTGTTCCTGCGCCACTACGAGGCCGCCGGGCACAATCACGGCAAGGGCGCGAACGTGGGAGCGGCCCGGTGAACACTCTCGTGGGGACCGGCAAGCTGGTCCGACTCATCCTGCGGCGCGACCGGTGGGTCCTGCCGCTGTGGATCCTGTGGCTGATCCTCATCCCGGTCAGCCTCGCCTCCGCCTATCAGGAGCAGTTCCCCACCGCCGCCGACCGAGCGGAGTACGCGCGCACGGCCGGCACCAATCCGACGTTCCTGGCGCTCTACGGCCCGCTGCACGACACGAGCGTCGGCGGCATCGTCGCTCAGCGCATCGGTGCCATCCCGCTGTTCATCGCGCTCATCAGCGTGCTCATCGTCATCCGGCACACCAGGACGGAGGAGCAGGCGGGGCGGCGGGAGTTGCTGAGCGCCGCGGTGTGCGGACGCCACGCCGGACTGGCCGCGGCCCTGGCCGTGACCATGGTCGCGAACCTGGTCGTCGGCCTCTTCGTGGGACTCGGTCTGCGTGCCGAACTGCCCGCCTCCGGTTCCTTGGCCGTCGGGCTCGGTTTTGCCGCCGTGGGATGCGTGTTCGCCGCGGTCGGAGGTCTGGCCGCCCAGTTCACCGAGAACGCGGGCAGCGCGCGGGGCATCGCGATCGGGGGTATCGGAGCCTTCTTCCTGATCCGGCTCGCCGCCGACACCGGCGGCGAGGACAGCGGGCTGACCTGGCTCAACTGGCTGTCACCGCTGGGCTGGGTGACCGAGATGCGGGCCTTCGCCGACGAGCGGTGGTGGATCGCGCTGCTGTTCGCGGTCTGCACGGTGCTGGTCACGCTCGTCGCCGTGCTGGTCTCCTCGCGCCGGGACATCGGCGGCGGGCTGCTGGCGGCCCGGCTCGGTCCGCCCGACGCCCCGTCCTGGCTGGGTAGTCCGCTCGGCCTCGCCTGGCGCCTCCACCGGACGCTGCTGGCGGGTTGGCTCGTCACGTTCGCCGTGCTCGGCGCAGTCTTCGGCGGTATCGCCGAAGGCATCGGCGATCTCATGAAGGACAACGAGAACCTCAAGGACGTGTTCGCGCGGATGGGCGGCCAGCAGGGGCTCATCGACTCCTACATCGCCTCGATGATGAGCCTGGTCGGTCTGGTCGCCGCGGCCTACGGCATCCAGGCGGCCCTGAAGCTGCGGAGCGAGGAGGAGGCGACACGCGCGGAGTATCTGCTGACGACCACCGGCCGGACCCCCTGGGTCCTGAGCCATCTCGTGTTCGCCCTCCTGGGGCCGACCGCCGGGCTCGCCGTCGCCGGAGTGTCAGCCGGACTGGTGCACGGCGCGAACAGCGGCGACATCGGCGGCCAGACGCCGCCCATCCTCGGCGCCGCCATGGTGCAGTTGCCCGCGGTGTGGGTGCTGTCGGGGCTCGCCCTGGCGCTGTTCGCACTGCTGCCCCGGATGACGGCTGCCGCCTGGGGCGCACTGGGGCTGTGCGGCATCCTGGGGCAGTTCGGCCGGGCGCTGGAGTTCGACCAGAAGCTCCTGGACATCTCCCCGTTCACCCACGTCCCCCAAGTCCCCGGCAACGACCTGACCTTGGGACCGATCCTCGCGCTGCTCGCCATCGCGGCGGCGTTCATCGCCACCGGCCTGGTCAGGACTCGGCATCGCGACATCAGCGCGGCGTGAGATACGCCGACGAGACGAGACGAGACGAGACGAGACGGGACGAGACGTGGCATGAAGTGACATGACATGACATGACGCGTGCGGTCGGCCGGGACGACCGCTGTGCAGACTTGGCAGCCGTTCACCCCGGACGACTGCCAGGGGGCGGCTGGGTCCGTGCCTTTGAGTGTTCCCCCGTTCACCTCAGGCGCGGCCCGGCCCGGCCCCCCTCCCGGAAGAGGAGAGCCCGCGGTTCACCTTTCCATCGTCACGCGTGCAGCGAGGTCCCGGCCAGGGGACGGCAACCCCTTCGCATGAGGTCCCGACGGCGGCGAGGGCATCGGCGCCGACAGCCTGACTCTGGCCATACTTCAGCAGCCGCCGGAAGGCTGAGGACGTCGCGAGGTCCACGGAACGGAGGGCGGAGTGCTGTGACCGGTGCTGAGGTGTGGGGACGGCCCGTACGGATCGGGGTGCTCGGCTGTGCGGACATCGCCTGGCGGCGCACCCTGCCCGCGATGCTCGGTGAGAAGGGCGTCGATCTCGTCGCCGTCGCCAGCAGACAGGCGGCGAAGGCGGAGCGGTTCGCCGAGCGGTTCGGCTGCGCCGCCGTCGAGGGATACGAGGCGTTGCTGAAGCGGGATGACATCGACGCCGTCTACGTCCCGCTGCCCGCGAGGATGCACGCCGAGTGGGTCGGACGGGCTCTGGAAGCGGGCAAGCACGTGTTCGCCGAGAAGCCGTTGACCACGGAGGTACGCGCGACACGGGAGCTGGTGGCGCTCGCGCGGGCCAGTGATCTCGTCCTGCTCGAAAACTTCATGTTCTTGTACCACGCGCAGCACAGGGCCGTGGACGAGCTCGTGGCCGATGGCGCGATCGGCGACCTACGCGGCTTCTCCAGCGCTTTCACCATCCCGCCCAGACCTGCGGACGCAGTCCGCGACTCCCCGGACAGCGGCGACGCGCTCTTCGAGGTCGGCGTCTATCCGATCCGCGCGGCCGTGCGTTTCCTCGGTCCCCGCCTCGAACTCGTGGGCGCGGCGCTGCGGTTGGACCGGCGGACCGGCGCCGTGCTCTCCGGCGCGGCGCAGCTCGTCCGCCCGGACGACGGGGGCACCGCGCAGCTCACCTTTGGGATGGAGCACTGCTACCGGACGTCCTACGAGCTGACGGGCTCCTGCGGCCGGCTGTCGCTGGACCGGGTGTTCACCCCGCCCGATGCGTACCAGCCGGTGCTCCGTCTGGAGCGGCAGGCCCACCGTGAAGAGCGGACGCTGGCAGCCGATGCCCAGTTCCCCAACGTCGTACGGGCCTTCGCCCACGCCGTACGCACCGGCGACCGCCTCGAAGAACTCGCCACGTCCTCCGTCCACAACGCCGCACTGGTGGAGCAGATCCGCGACCGGGCCCACCGGGTACACGTCGAGGCGCTGTGACCGATCACCAGGGAGCGTGTTCCCCGGCCCGTACCGATCCGACATCACCCGCGGGTCGAACGTAAACGTCATGTTCGGCGCGGTGGGTCCGCACGTCCGCCTGGGCGCCCACCTGGCCCGTGGGGGACGCCGGCCCGGACACACCGGAGTACCGCACACCGAGCGGCGAGTGATGCGCGGCACTCCGGTCAGCGCCCGGACGGGACCGACGGCGTGGCCGTCAAGCGCGTGTCTCCGGCGAGTATGGCTCGCTGCAGAGCCTGGAGGGGGCGTCCGGGCTCCAGACCCATTTCGCTGTTAAGTGTCTGTCGCACCAATTGATAGACCTTCAGTGCGTCCGCCTGCCGCTCGGAGCGGTACAGCGCCAGCATGAGCTGGCGGTAGAACGCTTCGCGCATCGGGTTCTCGGCGATGAGGGCGTACAGCATCCCCACGGCCTCCCGGTGACGCCCGAGCTGGAGCTGACACTCGGCCAGCATCTCCTGGCACTCCAGACGGATCTCGGTCAGCCAGGTCGAGAACCCGTCGATGATCGGCCCGTTGGCCCCCGGTCCGCTGCCGCCGTGTCCGAGCGCCGGACCGCGCCACAGCGCGAGCGCGTTCTCAAAGCGGGGCACGGCCATATCGTGCTGCTTCGCCCTGAGGAACGACCGCCCCGCGTCGACCAGTTGCGGAAACAGATGGGCGTCGATCTCGTCATCGCCCTTGTGCAGCACATACCCCGGCGCGCGCGTCTCGACGCGGCTGTCGGCGGTGCCCGGAGCCTTGAGAAACTTGCGCAGTTGGGAGATGTAGACATGGAGTCCCGCAGTGGCGCGCCGAGGGAGATCCTCTCCCCAGACCTCCAACATCAGCTGCTCCAGGGAGACCACTTGGTCGGCACGAATGAGGAGGACGGAGAGGACTACTTCCACTTTACGTGCGTTGATGCTGGAGTACTTGTTCCCATCGAGGATACGGGGCGGACCCAGAATCTCGTATCTCACCGAGCGGTCCCCCTGACCGGTTCGTGCTCGCCCGTGATCTGCGCAAGAGCCTCGGAGACGACGTCCGTCACGCCCTGCCGGTGCGTGTCCAGGTAGAAGTGTCCGCCGGGGAAGACCTTGAGGTCGAAGGGTCCGTCGGTGTGCTGCCGCCAGGCGGCGACGTCGTCCAGCGGGGATTGAGCGTCCCGGTCGCCTGTCAGGGCGGTGATCGGGCACTTGACTGGTGACGAAGGACTCCATCGGTACTCTTCGACCGCCTGATAGTCGTTGCGTACGACCGGGATGATCTCCGCGAGCAGTTCCTCGTCCTCAAGGAAACGAGGGTCGGTACCACCGATCCGGCGCAGTTCGTCGACCAGCTCGGCGTCGCCGAGAAGATGGATGGTGCCGCCCTGGAGGCGGGACGGCGCGCGGCGCCCTGATACGAAGAGCCGGTGCGGTTGGTTCTCCACGCGCTCCTGTAGCCGCCGTGCGACTTCGAAGGCGAGAACGGCCCCCATGCTGTGTCCGAAGAGGGCGAGTGGGCGGTCGTCGTACGGAGTGAGTGACGCGGTGATCCGGTCTGCCAGCTCGGGAATGCTGTCCATGAGCTGTTCCTTGCGCCGGTCCTGTCTTCCGGGGTACTGCACCGCCAGCACCTCCGCCGCCGGCATGAGCGTGGGAGATTGTGCCAGAGCGTGGTAGTAGGTGGCTGCACCGCCCGCGTGGGGGAAACAGACCAGGCGAACTCTGGGGTCCGGATGGGGCCGGAAGCGTCGAAGCCATAGGTCTGAAAGATCAGCTAAATGGGAGGCAGGCAAGATCGTTCCCTTCTCCGGAAATACGGCAAGGGAACCGCCACTGTGGATCATCGTCGACCGACCGTGGCGGCCACCGAAGAGATCGTCCATCATGCAAGGTCGAAGTTAAGGGAGCAACTATGCCTAAGGAGCGACTAGGGCGGAATGAGACATTCCAACTCTCATGTATCTGGATTCTGGAGGATCAAATAGTGTAAAGAAAGCAAGGTGCGGGTATTCGATGCGGCTCATTGCTGCTTAGTCCTGCGAAGCGCGGAGCCCGGCCGGGCGGCTGAATAGGTGTCGGTGTCCGAACCGCCCTTTTCCCATCTCCCGTGAGCCCCGCGGCAAGGTGTCGCGGTTCCGCGTGTGTGATGTGGGTGCAGGTGTCGGGCAAGTGGGATGTGGCTGAATTCATTCGGATGGATCGGAGGGCGGGCGAGTTGACGCGTCATCAGAGTGGTCCAGGCGGTGCCGAGCGTCGCCCCAGGCGATAAGCGGGGGTGGGATCGCAGGCCGCCTGGAGCTGGGGGAAGTGCGGGCCGGCCGGGCGGACCTCCAGCAGGATGCGGCACAAGCATTGGGCGTGTGCACGGGCGGCATCGCCGCCGGGTGCGCAGAGCCCGCCGGCCGTTCAGGTGTGCCTTGAGCGTCGCCGCAGAGCCTCGGGCCGCATGACGACGCCCTTGCCATCGACCTGCATCACGAGCGCGGTCGCGACGGTCGACGCGAGAGGAATTGTGCACCGGTAGAAGTCATCGACGTCCACCGCTGCGGCGACGACCAGCACTTGGGCCTGCCGTTTGTCCGGAACTCTCCCGCAGTTGCGGCCAATTGCCTCCTTGGCCTGGTCGTAGAAGCCGCGAACGGCTTCGAGGACGGCGAGCTGAGGCAGGCCGTGGGAGTGCAGGTGGGCGGGCAGTGAGAGTTCAGTGTCGCCGGGTGCACGCTGCTCTGGCCCTTGCCCCGCCAAGCGCACCGCGTGATGGTGACCGTGCCGAACACGCAGGCCGGCAGGCGGGAATGTCCCATCTCGTGGTGCGGGCGTACGTGTCCGTCCGCACCACGGACCACCTGGTCTTTCGTCTGCAGCAGTTGTTCCCGCTCCCGCATCTCCCGCAGATCGAGATGCGCTTGGAACGGCAGCCGCAACAGTTCACGGCCCTGAAGCCCGACAAGGTCCTCGTGTTCGTGAGGGGACAGCGCGGCCGACTCCCGGCCCGGCCAACGCGCCTTTCAGGCAGTCGAAGGCCCTTGTCGCGGCAGTGCATGGATCGATGGCATCGAAGGCGTCGTCGGTGCCCACCATCCAGGTCGCCGGCCGCGTGGCCAACGACCTCGTGCACCTGCTCGCCGAGCTGCTGGTCAACGCCACGTCGTTCTCCCCGCCGCGGACCAGGTCAAGGTCACCGGTCACGCGCTGCCCGACGGCCGCGTACTGATCGAGATCCACGACACCGACACCGACACCGACACCGGCATCGGCCTCTCGCCCGAGGACCTCGCGGCGATCAACGAGCGGCTCGTTCTGCCGCCCACCGTGGACGTCTCGGTCTCGCGCCGCATGGGTCTGTTCGTGGTCGGCCGGCTGTCGCGGAGGCACGGCGTCCGCATGTCCATAGCGCGCCGAGGCCGGACGCAGAAGGAGGGCTGAGCCGACCAGCAGTCAGTCTCCCTTCTGCGTCGGTGCGGGCAGGCCGTCCGCGGTCTTCGTGAAGTCCAGATCGGCATGCCGGACGGCGTGGGAGGCGGTGGAGACCGTGGCGCCGAGCATGCTGATGCAACCGAAGAGGAGGAAGGTGGGGCCGGCGCCCCAGGCTTCCACCAGGAGGCCGAAGAGCGGGAACATCACCGGGGCGATGCCGACCGCGCTGAGTGCCTGGACGGAGGCGATCCGGCCCTGGAAGGCGAGGGCGGTGTTGGCCTGCATCAGGGCCAGGGACAGACCGCTGCAGAGGCCGGAGACCAGACCGGATACGAGCGCCACGGCGACCGCGAGGGCGAGGTTCGGCATGACGCCGATCAGGCCGATGCCGGCGGAGGCGACGAGCAGGGTGATGTTGTGCCAGTGGCCGGCCCTGGGGAAGCGGCCGCGCACGACGAGCAGGAGCGAGGTCGTGCAGACGCCGGCGCTGAGGGCGGCGTTCACCCAGGCACCGCCGGAGGGGCCCCAGCCGCGTTCCTCGGCGAGCATGATGACGCCGATCGCCATCGGCGGGATACAGCCGATCATGGAGAGCAGTCCGGAGAGGACGAGCGGGCCGACGACGGGCTCGTGGCGCAGGTAGACGATGCCGTCGACCAGATCGCGGCGGGCGGTGGAGTCCGCGGCGGGCTGTTCCTCGGGCGGCAGCGGGGCGAGCCGGACCGCGACCAGGAGGAACAGCGAGAGGGTGAAGAGGACGCCGGTCACGGCGAACGCGGCGGCGGGGCCGCCGAGCCCCATCGAGAACCCGGCAAGTGGCGGACCGGCGATGTGCCCGGATCGCTGCACCAGATTGCGCAGGCTCTGCACCCGCATCAGCTGGTCGCGGCCGGTGAGCCGGGGCGGCATGGCTCCGATCGCCGGCATGAACAGGGCGTCCACGACGCCGAAGACGAGGGCCAGCGCGACGAGCAACCAGAGGCCGGGAGTGCTGAACGCGAGCGCTGCGGCGGCCGCGAGGATCACCACAGCGCGGACCGCGTCGGAGGAGATGACCACCCTGCGCGGGCCGAACCGGTCGGCGATCACTCCGCCGCCGAGCATGAGGATCGCCCGGGGTATCGCGCCGACCGCCATCACCAGGCCGACCTGGGCCGGTCCGGCCACCTTCTGCGCGGCCCAGCCGAGCGCCACGAAGTAGGCGGCGTCGCCCACCACGGAGAAGGTGTAGGCCATCAGCCAGCGCAGGACGTTGCCGTCCCGGTTCACCGGGGTGGAGAGGGTAATGGCCACAGTGGGAACGGGCGGTGCCGCGTCGTGGATGGGTTCATCTGCTCGCGAGGTCACAAACACGCATGATTTCCCACAACGCCGGCCCCGTACAACGGAATTGGCGGGGCCGGCCCCGGGCGAAGGGTGATCTCCGGACTTGACCACAACGGGAGCCGCACCAGTCCAAGATCCGCTACGCAGCGACCTCTGTGACAGCGTCACTGCTGTCGAGCGGTATCGGTGGCGGGTGTGGCTGTCATGGGGCGATACACCCCGCTCCGCTTCGCTGTCATGGGGACGGCACTTCTGATCCTTCGGTGGCCGCGTGGCCGCGTGGCCGCGTGGCCGCGTAGCCGGGTGGCTCTGGTGAGGCTGGTGCCGTTGCCGATGCGCCCAGGACGAGGACCGCAGAAGTGATCTTCGAACGCCTCGCCGGATATGCGAACCGAAGGCCTGACTCAGGACACTAGGGCGCGAGTCCGACGACGGCCTCCAGGTCGTCGAGGCCGACCAAGTGCGCGGTGAGTTCGCTGCGCTCGGCTTCGGTGAGGGGGACGGCGCGGGCGCGGGTGAGGGCGTCGACCGCGGCGGCGGTGTCGTCGGCGCGGATGGCGAGTTCGGCGCGGTAGGCCAACGCCTCGACCAGTTCGGCGGCCGATGCGCCATCCTGCTCCCGGGCCAGCGTGGCGTCCAGAATTTTCGCCGCCTGCTGATTGTCGCCCTTGGAGTCGCCGAGCACGACGGCGTTCTCCAGCGCTTTGGCCAGCTTGCCGACCGCGGGCGCACCGGTGCCGCCGGTACCCGGGGACGGGAAGATCCGGATCCAGTTCCCACCGGGGTCGATGACCGTGAACCCGGACTGGTGGTCGGCGTTCTTGCGTTTCCGCGGGCGGGTCATCCGCGGGATTCCGGAGACCAGGAGCTTGCCGTGGACCGCGCGCATGCCCGCGGCGAACGCCTCGAAGAGCTGCTGGGTGTCGGGCACGATGACCACACAACTGCCGTAGGAGTCCTCGGGCCTGAAGCCCGGCATGCCGAAGAACTGCAGCTGGAGGTCTTCTCGCTGCAGGCCCACGCACGGGTTCGGGCGGAGCTGGTAGTAGGTCCGGGTGAAGCCGAGCATGGTGTAGAACTCGACGATCTCGTCGATGGATCCGCACGGAAGCAGCGGGACGGTTATCTCGTGGGCCATGACATTGCTCCGTCTAGAAGGGAAGGTTTCGCCGGTGCTCGCGGCTGCTACTCGGTCGGCTGCGCGGGACGGCGGGTGAGGGAACCGGGCTCGCCGGCCATGCTGAATGCGCCCTCTTCCAGGCGGTGGATCAGCCGCCGGGTCCACTGGGCGCCGGTATCGGCGGTCGCCAGCCACAGTGAGATGACCTCGCCCACCGGGCCCCAGGCGTCCAGCTCCGTGTCCGCGGGCAGGTATGCGGTGATGCTGGTGCGCCAGTCGCGCATCGCGTCGGCTCGGGTGCGCAGGATTCGCAGGGCCTGCTCCCGGGGCAGGTCCTCGATCAGGCCCACCGCGGCACACAGGACGTCCAGCCTCGGCTCGCGGTCGGCCAAGGCCCGGCGCAGAAGGCTGAGGTAATCCTGCTCACCCTTTTCCGTCAGCTCGTGTTCTATTCTCGGCGGGCCCCCGGCGACCGAGGGATCCGCGTCGGACGTCCCCGCCAGCAGGCCCTGTCCGGCCATGCTCTTGAGCGCGTGATACACCGAACCCGATGTGGCGGTGGACCACTCGTGTGCGCCCCAGGACTCCAGATCCGCGCGGATCTGGTAGCCGTGTGCGCGACCGCGCCTGCGCAGCGCTCCCAGGACCAGAAGCCGTAGCGGCTTCATCGAACCCCTTCCGCCTGGGTAGCCAAATTTGGCTACTGCGGGAGCGTACTCCGCCTCGGGCGTACTAGCCACATTTGGTTACCCCGGGTCGTGCGCCGCCGCCGACCGTGCACGAGCACGTGAGCGCCCCCCATACCCGGGGATGCTCGGCCTCTTGCACGTGGTCCGACGACATCCCCGACGGTGAGGCGCTCCGGCCGATCCCGGCGCTGAGCGGTCTGGAAGGACTTGTCGCCTCTTTCGGGAGCATCGGCCTCGACGTCCGGTCCTCCATCGCAGTCCCCGCCGTTTTCGTGGAGCCCAGTGTTGGCGTGACGGTCTACCGGGTCGTTCAGGAAGCACTGACGAATGCCTACCGGCACGGAGAGGGGACGGCCACGGTGGATGTGCGCGAGCACGACGGCAGGATCTGCGCCACCGTGGAAAATCGCGTCGGACATGCGCCGCACGGCTCCGACCCGGGCAGCGGACTCGGACTCGTGGGGATGCGCGAACGCGTCGAGTCCTCCGGTGGGCGGCTGACGATCGACAGTGACGGCGGGCGGTTCCGGGTCCGTGCGGAGTTCAGCCCCGCGGGAGTTGTCGTCCGATGACGCAGATTCTGATCGTCGACCACCAGGACGACATCAGGGCCGGCATCCGGGCGATGCTTCTGCTCGACCCGGGTCTCGTTGTCGCGGGTGATCTCTCCGATGGGCTCCAGGCCGTTCCCTTCCTGCGGACCCATCCCGTCGACCTGGTCCTGATGGACATCCGGATGCCCGGCATCGACGGCGTCGAAGCCACCCGCCGGATCCGCAAGGAGCACCCGCCCGAAGAGTTGCGGGTGATCGTGCTGACCACCTTCGACCACGACGACATCGTTCTCGCCGCCCTTCGTGCGGGCGCCAACGGTTTCCTCAGCAAGACCGTCAGCCCCGCTGAACTCGTCGCCGGAATCACCGAGGTCCTCGCCGGTGGCGGTGCGCTGTCCGCCGCCGCGACGGCCGCGCTCATCGGTCACATGACCGACAGTCCGCCCCCGGTGATCGACCAGGAACTGCTGTGACGCTTCAGCGCTCTGACACCCAGGGAACGGGACGTGATCGTTCTCATTGCGGGGGGTCTCGGCAACAACGAGATCGCCGCCCAGTTGTACGTCTCGCCGTTCACCGTGAAGACGCACGCCGTGCGGGCCATGACGAAGGTCGGCGCACGTGACCGGGCGCAACTCGTTTCCTTCACCTTCCGGGCCGGCCTCTACCCCTGAGCCCGCCGAGCGCGACGAGAAACGGTGGCCACAGCCGGTGACGAAACACCCAGGGAACACCGTGCTCCGTGTGCCTTGGCGTCTCTGGTCGGGCGGGTGGGCGGGGTGCCGGGCGTGGATGCCGTGGTGGGGGAACTGGACGAGGCAGTGCGCGAGCGTCTGACAGGGGTGATCCTCTCGACAAAAGCACAGGTGAGAGAAGTTCTCCGGGCGCGGATCGTGCCGGCCGCCGCCGAGAGCTTGAGTAACGGTGCCATCGCAGGGGAGTTGGCGGTCACCGTGAACACGGTCCGCACGTGGCGTGGCCGGTTCCCACTCCAGGGACCGGACGGACTCAAGGACGCCTACCGCCCGGGACGTCCCAAGATTTACGGCCCCGATGTGCAGGTGGCGATCGTGGCGGCGGCCACCAGCGCACCCCCGCACCCGGCGGCGACCGGGTCGCACCGCACGATCGCCGCCCAGGTCGCCGACACCGATTTCGCCGCCATCTCTGCCTCCCAAGTCGGTCGTAGCCTGGCGGACTTGAACCTTGAGCCGCACCGGGTTCGCGGCCGGCTCACCCGCCGCGACACCCCCGACTTCTGGGACCGCGTCGCGGACGTGTGCGACCTCTACCGACACCCACCCGAGGGCGTCATGGTCCCGTCCATCGACGATCCATCGACGAGAAGACCGCGACCGCCGCCCGCTCCCGGCAGCACCCCGGCCGCCCCGCCCGGCCCGGTGAGTCCGCCCGCGAGGAGTTCGAGTACCGCCGCCACGGCACCGCGTCCCTGATCGCTGCCCTGGACGTGCTCACCGGCGAGGTCCTCACCGGGGTAATCGCCCGAAACGACGCGGTGACCTGCACTGCCTTCCTCGACCAACTTGCCGCGATCATCGCCCCGGCCAGGAAACTCACATGGTTCTGGACAATGGGTCCTCCCACACCGCCGAGCACACCAAGAAGTGGCTGGCAACCCACCCCCGATGGACCGTGCACCGGACCCCGCCGCACGCCTCCTGGATGAACCGAATCGAGCTGTACTTCTCTGCCATGACCCGCCGCGTCCTCCGCCACGGCGACTTCTCCAGCCGCGACGACCTCATCGACAAACTGGACGTCTACGTCATCGGCCGCAACGAAACCGCGAAGCCATACAAGTGGACCTACGACGGAAGCCCGCTCAAAACCATGTGAACAGTCCTCACACCCCTCCAAGGACTTGCGCGGAGCGGCACAGCCTCATCCAGCTTCAGCAGCCCCGTGAGAGACGTTCACATACGGGTTCCCAATCGGTCGCAGCGGCGCCCGCCAGGTGGAGTCATTCCTCGGATCTGGTCCACTTCGTGTGGTCGCGCACGCAGGGTGACTATCGATCTTCGTGTGATGTCGGTTGAGTTCGCCCGAAAATCGCCCGGCTGGGCGGCGGTGTGGTCCACAGTCCATCATTTCGGGCTGCCCCTCTCACGTTGATGAATGGCCTGGCAGCCGGTCGGGACGGTCTGCGCTCTGCAACGGGAGAGAGGCGGGTTCTCGGCGGCGTTCTTCGCGGCCTCCCCGGAAGTACGTCGGAACACGGGCAGTCCCGGTAACGAACGAGCAGGACTTCACGACCCTGGTACGCAGGGTCCAGGCGTCGGGGGCGCTGCGGGCCGACTTCCACCCTTCCGGCCTCGCCGTGGTCCTGTTGGCACACCGCGGTCTGGTGACCGCCCTACCGGATGTCGGTGCGGCGTCCCGGCGCCTGGTGGCCGGCTCATCTGCTCCAGTCGTTCCGCACCGACCCGGCCAAGGAACCGCTGTCCCCCACCGGCTTTGCTGACACTGCGCAGCCTCCCGACTGCAACTGACAGCCCCCAGGGGCAGCGGCCCCCCAGAGCCTGACCTGAAAAGGTACCTTCCGCAGGGCACGTCCAGTCCGACAACTCCACGTTCGCGACAGGCCCTGGTGCCAGGCACCCCTCGCCTCGTCGTGACGCCCGGCACGCCCGGTCGCCGCACCGGCCGAAGACCCGAGTACGTCCTGTACGAGGGGCCTTCGGCCGGCAGCCGAGAGCACGCTCCCCTGTTCTCGGCCTCGCTCGAAGGGGAAGGGCCTCATGACGCCGCTCCTTCACGGGCAAACGTGGCCTTCCACGGCATGGGGCATCCTGCTCCAACTGATGACGGGCGGCTCCCCGGGGATCAGCGTGTTCCATCCCCGACGACCAGCTCCGCCAGCTCCAGGAACGCCCGCGTCGTCGCGGCCCGCAGCCGGCCCAACTCCCGGAACCCGGGCGACCGCAGCGAGGGGTCGTAGGGGATGCCGACCACCTGCCCGGCCCCGATATCGAGGCGCCGGGCGAAGCCGGCGGGCGAGTAGGGGCCGCCCCTCGATCCCTCGATGTCGGTGACCACCACGATCGCGTTGTCCGTGAGCTCCTCATGCCCGGCGCGGCGCAGTACCCCGAGCATGTTCACCGCGGCTTCGGGAGACCACTCGGCGGTGCCGCAGCACAGCACGAGCCGGTCGGCGAACGCCAGGACGAAGTCGTCGGACCGTTCCAGCCGAAGCGGCGACCAGTCGGTCAGCACGAAGGAGTAGTACGGCGCCGTCAGTCTCAGTGTCCGCGCGTACTCCTGCGGGTGCGTGGGGTTCGCACTGAAGTGCCCCGAGCGGTGCGCGATCACCTCAAGACCCGAGTCCAGGCGAGTGGTGTGGGCGCGAATGTCCTCGTACGGCGGATCGGGCGGCAGGGCCGCCAGGTCGCGCAGCGTGGACCGCCTGCGGGCGGGGGAGAGGAAGGAGTGGAGCGCACCGTCCGACGCCGCCCCGTCCAGAGCCAGTACGGGTTCGCCGCGGACGGCGGCGAGCACCGAGCCGAGGATCACCGTGGTCGTGGCCCTCCCGCTGTAGTGGTAGGCCCCGACGAGGGTGAGGCGGCGGCCGTGGCGCAGGGGTGTGCGGACCTGCTTGAGGCGGGCCTGGCCCTCGCGGCGGGCGGCGCCGAAGCGCGCCAGGCGCAGCGGAGCGTCGTCCAGCGGCGGCTGACCGGCGACCGATGGCGGTGAGAGCGGTACACGCGGTGTGGTGCGGTCCGAGGACATGATCGGGCCCACCGGATCGGTGGCGCCGCGCGAGGTCCGGGACAGCGCGATGTACCGCGCGAGGAGTTCCGCGACCTCGCCCGCCGAGGGGCGCTGCGCCGGGTCGGGGTCGAGACACCGCAGCACGAGCAGCCGCAACGGCTCCCAGGTGTCGCCCTGCCACAGGTGCATGCCCTCCGGCAGGCCCGGTATCTCCCAGCCCGCCTTGGTGCTGATGAGCTGGAGCAGCTCGCCCAGGGACCGCACGTTGTCCTCGGTCGTGGGGACCGCCCCCTTTCCCAGGTATCGCCCGTCGACGACGCAGTCCGACAGGTCGCCGAGGACCACCGAGCGGCGCAGCACGAAGACGCTGTCGGCTGTGAAGTCCGCGAGCACCAGGTTGTTGACGTGGCAGACGGCCAGTGCGCTGGCCAGATGCCAGCCGACGAGCAGTCCGGCGAGCTTGTCGAAGGGGGCGGTGCTCTCCTGGATGGCGCGGTTGATGATGTCGGCGAGGCGCGGCGGTTGCGCGTCGGGGGAGTCGGCGTCGGCGATCAGCGCCATGGCGAGCCAGGGCGGATCGTTCTCAAGGCCCTTCCCGGTCAGGACGGGTGCGTACTGCCCGCGCAGCCGGGTGAGCACCTGGGCCTCCACGTCGAGCAACTGGGCGGTGGCGACGGGCAGATCCGGGCGTGGGGTGCGTACGCCCGCCTCCAGGCCCTGCCGGTCGATACCCCGGTACACCACCGTCCGCCGCCCCCGGCGCCGTCCCACCAGTTCGTACGGTCCCAGCCGCGGCGGATCGTCGTCCTTCAACGGCCCCCAGTCGTCCGCCCCGGCGGCGGGCCGCCCCAGCTCCCCCGGCTCAGCAGGTCCGCGGGTCGCCTCCTCGACCGACACACCGAAGCGGGTCAGCAGCCGTCGCTCGACACTCGTGAACGGGCGATGGGAGCCGGGGAGGTGGGCGTTTCCGTCCGGGTGGGCGAGCCAGGCGGGGAAGTCCGGGGAATTGCCCGCAAGTTGTTCCAGGCGGCGCCCGATGCTGCTGCCCGTTCTGAGGAGTTCGGCCTGCGGGACCGCATCGAGGAGTACCGACTTGGACTCGTCGGAGAAGTCGAAGATGAGGTGTTTTGCGGGCAGTGGGCCCGGCACGGGTGCCGGACGCGGCCGGATGAGACCTCCGAGGAACACCTCCGCGAGATGGGAGGTACGGGCCGGCCACGGCACCGCCGACTGCACGAGCCGCATCACCGGCACCGACAGCGGGGAGACGGCCGCGAGATGGGCCGCCAGACGGTACGCCTCCGGGGTGGCCGCGTCCCGGAAGTGCTGGGCGGTGTGCAGATCGTGGGAGGCGGCCAGGGCGGCGTACTGGCTCGGGCGGGCCAGCAGTGGCAGTTCCACAGTGGTTCCGGGGGACGCGAGCAGGTGCGCCCACTCCCGCAGCGCGGCGGCGGTGGGCTCCAGGACCGGCACCCGTACGCCCTTGAAGTCGGCGAGGTCGAGGGGCAGCACCCGGTCGGTGATCTCCCAGGACCCGTTGGCGCCGCCGACCCGACGGGTGGTGGCCTGCCAGCGCTCGGCGCGGATGCCGGACGCCTCCCACATCTCGGGCGGCAGGGTGTGCAGGAGCGCGACGGGACCCCGCTCAGCCCACACCGCGAGCAGTTCGTGCATCGTGCCGCGCCGCCAGGCGGCCCCCATCCCGTCGCTGACGATCAGGACGAGGGTGCGACCCGAGGGATCGTTGACCGTGCTCAGAGGCAGTTGGGCGCTGTCGTGCTGGAACGGCCGAGCGTGCAGGCGCGGTTCGTCGGCGGTGCGGGTGTCGAGGCCGAGGACGCGGGTGGTGGCGAAGGCCCCGAGGCGCTCGAACAGGGTGCGCAGTTCGGCGCCGAGCCGGTGCCACAGCAGCATCGACAGGCCGTCGTCGACAAGGAGGACCAGGTGCAGCCAGCGCTCCTGGACCGGCCGCTGCACCACGTCCGGCAGCCGGGTCTCGGCGAGCTCGGTGGCCGTGCGCTCCTCGTCGAGCTCCATGCGGTGCCGGCTGAGCTGACGACGGCGCAACGGACGCAGCGCGCGGCCGAGTTCGAGCTCGTCGTCGAGGGCCTTGCCTTCGGGGACCCGGACAGGCAGTGCCCTGCGCGGTTCCTGGGCTGGTCCTCGCAACTGTACGTCCGGTACCGGTGCCTGGCGCGCCGCCGCGTACAGGGAGGGAGCCGTGAGGTCGGGCAGATCCGGGTCGTCCGGCTCCGGTGCCGGCTGCCGTGGGAGCTGCCTGCCGGGTTCGGGAGCGGCGGGTGGCGACGGGGGTTCCTGGGCCGTGCGCAGGCCACGGTTCAGCGGGGCGGCTTCGGAGACGGGCAGCCGGCGTGCGAGCCACAGCACGTCGAGGACCTGGTCGGCGTCCAGGTCCTGGCCGGACGGGCCGAGGGCCCGCAGCGCCTCGGCGAGCCGCTCACCGCCGCCCGGCACGTCCCTCACCGCCGCTCGCCACGGTCACATCGCCCCGGTGAGCTGGTGCAGTACGGCGTCCAGGAGGCCCTCGGCATCCAGGTCGACGCCGCCGAGGCGCAGGAAGACGGCGTTGAGCAGTTGATCGGTGGCGAGTTCGCCGGGGGCGCGGCGACGCAGGAACGAGTCGAGCAGGTCGTCCGCCTCCCGCAACGCGTCCTCGCCGAGGTGGGCGGCGACGATCGCGCGCAGCCGCTCCTCGTCGGGCACGGGCAGGCCGAGGCGGATGCAGCGGCGCAGGAACGCGGGCGGGAAGTCCCGTTCGCCGTTGCTGGTGATGACGACGACGGGGAACTCGTCACACTGCACCCGCCCCTGGTGCACGCGCACGGTGCCCCGGTGGTCGGCGGTCTGCACGTCCACGTCGGCGATGTCCTCGGGGAGCCGGGTGAGTTCGGGGATGGTGAAGACGCCTTCTTCGAAGACGGTGAGCAGATCGTTCGGCAGGTCGACGTCGCCCTTGTCCATCTCGTCGACGAGCAGTGCGCGCGGCACGGCGGAGGGGACCAGCGCGGTGCCGAGCGGGCCGAGCCTGACGAACGTGCCGATGGACGGCTCCCGTTCACCCCGGTCGCGACTGAGGGTCGTCTCACGCAGGCGGCCGATCGCGTCGTACTGATAGAGCGCCTCGCGCACGGTGGAGCGGCTGTTGACGGGCCAGCGCAGCAGCTCGCCCAGGTTGAGTTCGTGTGCGACGGCGCGGGCCAGTGACGACTTCCCGGTGCCGGCGGGACCGGTGACGAGCAGCGGGCGGCGCAGATGCAGCGCGGCGTTGACCACATCGGCGTGCTGCGGCTCGATCAGGTACGGCAGTTCGGGCCGCATGGCCGTGCTGGGTGTGAAGCGGCGCCACGGCGGGGCCGAGGGCAGGGTGACGGCCCGGGGTACGCCGTCACCGCGAAACAGACGCCAGTCGGCGTCGGGAGCGGTCGTCATGGGCTCTCCTGTGGTTCGATCAGGTGCAGTCGGGGCACCGTGCGATCGGCGTCCGCCCAGGCGAGGACCGGGCGGCCGGGGAACTCCTGCGGGCGGGCCATGGTGTTGGCGCGGTAGGAGCGCACGCCGTCGGGCAGTTCCCGGGTGGAGACCTCCGCCATGTGCTTCACCACGTGCGAGTCCTCGTCGCGTCCGCGGTCCCACACCACTACGGGTACGCCCACCGCGAGGCAGATCTGCACGATGCCCTCCCGCAGACCCGGGGGTACGTCGACGGAGACCCGCACCGCGTCGAGCTTGCCCATCAACTCGTAGTAGATCTGGTTCGGATCCTTGGACGCGTCCGAGAAGACGAGAGTCGCTCCGGAGTCGAGGCGGTTCCATCGGCGCCGCCAGTCGGGGAGGAAACGCTCGTGCCGGAGCAGGAGCTCCGGGCAGTGCACGACCAGCGGGAACTCCACCCCCAGCACTCCGGGGACGATCTCGTCGGGTGCGCCGCCCGCCCATTCATCGACGGGCAGGTTGAGGCTGGTGCGGTCCACCAGAACCTCCACAAGCGGGCGCTGACCCTCCACGGCCAGCGGCCCGAGGGACTCCAGGACGCGCAGCAGCTCACGCGCCGCCTCCGGCGCGGAGTAGGAGACGGCGGCCGTCACGGACACCTGCCGCGGCCCGGCGCCCTCGTCGCACCAGATCCGCAGCCGGTGGCGCCCCGGTTCGGCCCGCCGCACCTCCACCAGGACCCGTACGCGGGCCGAACGCGTCCGTAGCTCACGCGCCCAGTCCTGGGCGTCCGAGCGGCGCTCGGCGAGCGCCGAGCGGGGAATCCCGAGCCGGACGGACACCCCGTCGGACCACATCCGCAGCCCGGCGCGCTGCGGGCCGGCGCACAGCACACCGACGTACTCCATGACTCGCAGCAGCGCGGGCACTCTGGGCTCGCCGTCCTCGGAGTGGCCGTCGCCCGGCAGTGCCTCAAGGCGGTCGAGCAGCGTGTCCAGACTCCCGCCGGGGAGCGCCGCAGCCAGCGGCAGCGCCGCGCGCATCGCCTCCCCGAACCGCCCGAGCACGGACTTGTCGACGCCGCGCAGGAGCTGGTGCAGGCGGGTGTACTCCGTGGGGGAGAGCAGCCGTGGCCCGTGCGCGAGGCGGCCGGCGGCCAGCACATGGCCGGTCGCCGTCGCGTCCCGGCGCCGCAGGATCTGGGTGAAGGCCGCCAGGGCGCGCGGATGCGTGAGGAGGAAGTCCGCGAACTCTTCGACGGTGGGCGGTGTCACCTCGCCGCCGTCCTCGACGTCGCACGCACGGGCGAGCTGGCGGGCGACGTCGCCGCGCCCGGACGGTGTCGGGAACGCGGTGTCGAGCGCCTCGATGAGCAGCACGAAGGCCGGCTCATCGGACTCGGCGTACGACAACTCCTCGCTGTCCAGGGCTCCCACCGACCGCAGCTCGGCCTCGACGTGCTGCCACGGAATACCCCAGCTGCGCCGGACCAGGTGCTGGGGGCTGTACGGCAGGAACGCTCCGGTGGCGGGGTCGCGGGGCGGCATGAAGTGTGCGACGACGAGACCGACCACGGCCCTGTGCTTCAGGGACCACACGGGGCTGCCGCTGTAGCCGGGGCCGACGGCCATGCCGGTGGTGTCCCCGTCGAGGTAGCCGATCTGCCCCTCGGCGAACTTGACCGTCAGATCCGCGAAGGTGTTGCCACTGCCGCTGCCGTGCCAGGCGCGTACTTCCTGCCCCGCCTCCATCAAGGTCCGGTGCGACGGCGGGTGCACGCCGTCACCCGGCGCGTCGACCCGCAGTACGGCGAGATCGCCCAGCCACTCGTCCTCGTCCACGCCCACCGGGCCGTCGGCCATGCTGCGCGGCGGGATCCAGTGCGCCACCCGTGCGGGGTACCTCTTGCGGCCGCGCGGTCCGCCGAGTTCGACGGGGACCTCGTCGGGACCCGGCGGCCTGGCGTCGAACAACTCCCTGCCCAGAGCGTCGTTGACGACATGGGCGCAGGTCAATACGGTGTCGGCGGCGAGGATGAAGCCCGCGCCCGCCACCGTGCCGTCCTGCGCTCGGCGTACGGACGCCACGCACGCGCCCATGGCGCTGCCGCCGGTGTTCCCCAGCGCGCTGAACCACCCCATGGATCACTCCGCACCCGGTGTCGCGGCGGGGTCGGCCGCCGCTGTGGGCTTCCAGGCGGCGGTGACGGTGAGGTGGGCCTGGCCGCTGCCGCCGACGATTCCGAACTTGAGGTCCTGGCCGACTTGGACCCCGAAGGTCACGCTCACCTCGTCGGGCGGGTGCGGTGTCGACTGCACAGAGTTGTGGACCTCCTCCAGCAGCGGGCCGAGCGGTCGGAGCGCGCCGCGTAGGGCGCCGGCCGCGAAGCTGACGGCCGTTCTGCCTCCGGCGGCCACGGGGACGGCCTTCCCCATTCCCTCGGGCCGGTCCACGTCAGGCGCCGGCACCGCCCCGCCCGGGGACGTCCCGGCCCGGGCGGGGGTGAGCAGAAACCTGACCGGAGTACCGTCCTCGAACTCTGAATTCGTGGTGGTGGACACGGGTACATTGTGGCGGAGTCTGGCCCATGACAGGAGCATGTGTACCGAACTCGGGGACCACAGGGGCGTGTTGAGCACCGAAACAGGACACGGCCCGGTCGTACCGGCTCAGGTCCGCGCCAGTGGGCCACGCACACCGACGTGTGCGCCGGACGGCTGTCAGGTGCCTGGAACTGCTGCCGCAGGAGCGGATGCAACGGTTCCAGGAAAATGGTGGCGACCGTGCAGTCGAAGCGTCCCCCGGCCGGCGGCACTGCACTCCGGTCGGCAATGGCGCGAACCCGCCTGGGTACGAGGGCGGGAGAGCGCGGGCCGAAGCCGAGGTGCTGCTGATCACAGCGGACAACAGCTCCTGGCAGGCTTGTGCGGCGCCGAGGAAGACGTCCCGGCGTGGGCATCGCCGTCCCGATGCCGACCCGCGACGCACCCCGGGTCCGGCGTCGCGCCGCGGTGCCAGAAGCGGTTCCGGTCGATCGCCTGGTAGACGTCGAGCAGGGTGATCGCCGCCAAGTCCCGCGAGCATTGAGCCCGCCCCTGCCCCCGCCGTGAAGCGCGAGGCCGGCCTTACTCAGGGCGGCCGGCAGGTGGCGTCGACGGTGGCGCGGCTCCACAGTTTGGCCCGCTTCTTCTCCGGCCCGCTGCGCTGTATCGGGATCGGTGGCTGCGGCCGTGTGTGCTGGCTTCCGGATGGGGCCAGTAGTACCATCGGTATCATGACGAGTTCCAAAGCTCTCAACCTGAGGTTTCCCGACCCGGGCCAGCGAGAAGCGATCGAGGCGGCGGCCCGGCAGGAAGGCGTGAGCATGCAGGAGTACATTCTGCGGGCCGCCGTCGACCGGGCCACTGCGGTCGAGAAGACGTTCCTGGCAGCGTTCCAGGCCTCCCGGGCCCGCAGCGGCGAGGCTTTCCGCAACCTCACCGAACTCGATCCGAGTGCGGAGCAGCGGGCTGCGGAGCAGGCCGCGCGCGCCGAGGTGGAGGCGCCCTCGCAGGGGCACGCCGCGTGAGCCGACCCGAACCGCAGCATCCCCTGGATGTGTCCTTTCTGCTGCACGCCGCGGAACTTCTCGACGGGGACCCGCAGGTGGACGATCTCGGGCCGCTGTACGCAGCCATCGGGCGGGTCAACGCCCGGGCCCTGGAGCACGATGTCTACGGTTCGCTGAACCTGAAGGCGGCAGCGCTCCTGCACACCCTGGCCCGGCTGCCCTGCCTGGAGCACTCCAACGCGGCGTTCGCCTGGCATGCGACCGAGGCCTACCTGATGCTTCACGAGCGACGCCTGGACTACCCCATGAAGGCCGCGGCCGAGCTCGTACGCGACGCCTCCTCCGGCGCGCGGGGCGTCGCCGGCATCGCACGCCAACTGCGCGACTGGACCGCCAGCTGAACCATGCTCGAACTGCTCATGGGGAGTGAGCAGGTGGGCCAGCACCGGCAGGGTTACACCATGCCAGTCGACCGCGGCTTGAAGGTCGCGCAGCAGGTGGTAGGACCAGGCGGGATGCCGCGGCCGGCCGAAGTTGGTCGCCATGATCGTGAAGACGCCTGATGCATCATCCGCCGCCTCGTGCCGGAAGCCGTCACGCGACAGGGATTGAGCCGGGTGAGCACGCCGCGCAGCCGGTCCGCGTCAACTCTCTCGACCAGGTCCAGCTTGTTGAGTACGAGCGCGTCGGCGAACTCGACCTGGTCGATCAGCAGATCGCTGACGGTGCGCTCGTCGTCCTTGTAGAGGGCGAGTCCGCGTTCGGTGAGGTCGTCACCGCCCGCCAGTTCGGCCAGGAAGTTGGCCGCGTCGACCACGGTGACCATGGTGTCGAGGCGCGCCACCTCGTCCAGGGTGGCTCCGTCGTCGCGGGCGAAGGCGAAGGTGGCGGCCACCGGCATCGGCTCGGAGATGCCGCTGGACTCGATGAGCAGGTAGTCGAAGCGGCTTTCCCGGGCGAGCCGGTCGACCTCCTGAAGCAGATCGTCCCTGAGGGTGCAGCAGATGCAGCCATTGGTCATCTCCACCAGCCGCTCCTCGGTCCGCGAGAGAGCGGCCTCGCCCCCACGCACCAACGCGGCGTCGATGTTGATCTCGCTCACATCGTTGACGATCACCGCCACACGCAGTCCGTCGCGGTTGGTCAGGACATGGTTGAGCAGGGTCGCCCTTCCCGGCGCCTACATGAAAACGGTGTTCATTGCTAGCGGGTGGGTGACGACTCCATGGCCTGGAGGGGCTGCCAAATCCGGGCCAGCGCCGATGTGGTGAGGACCTGGTCGGGAGGTCCTTGGCCGACGAGGTGGCCGTCCTGGAGCAGGAGGCAGGCGTCCGCCGCGCGTGCGGCCTCCAAGTCGTGGGTGGCCTGGATGACCGTCACGCCTTCGGCGACGAGTGCTGTCAGCAGTTCCGCGATCCGCGACCTGGCCTCCGGATCCAGACCGGTGGTGGGTTCGTCGAGCAGCAGCAGGTCCGATTCCTGTGCCAACCCTTGCGCGATGAGGGCGCGTTGACGTTGGCCGCCCGACAGTTCTCCCAGTTGGCGTGAGGCGAGGCTGCCGATGCCGAGCCGGTCGAGCGCGGTCTCGACGGTCGCGTGGTCTTGGCGGGTCAGTCGACGCCATGGTCCGCGCTCGCCCCAGCGCCCCATTTCCACGGTCTGCCGGACGGTGAGCGGCAGGGTGTCGCCGACTGCTCCGCGTTGCGGCACGAACGCGGGGGGTCGGCTTCCGTCGTGATGCAGTTCGCCGGATGTCGGGTGGATCACACCGGCGATAACGCCGAGCAGGGTCGACTTGCCGCTGCCGTTCGGCCCGACGAGCACTGTTGTCGCCAACCTCGGTATGTGGGCGCTGAGTTGGTGGAGTACGGGACGTCCTGGATAGCCCGCGCACAGGCCGGTGAAGCGGATGTGGGGGGTCCGTTCCAGGGGCGGAGCGGGCGAATGGTCCGGTTCTTTGAACATGATTTTCATTGTAATGTCATCGGCATGGAATGGTTGACGGCCCCGTTCGAGGTGACCTTCGTGCAGCGAGCCCTGTGGGGCGGAATCCTCGTGTCCGCTATCTGCGCGCTGGCCGGCACCTGGGTGGTCCTGAGGGGAATGGCCTTCCTTGGGGACGCCATGTCCCACGGCCTGCTGCCGGGGGTCGCGCTGGCCGCGCTGCTCGGCGGGAACCTGATGGTGGGCGCGGTGGCCAGCGCCGCCGTCATGACGGCGGGCGTCTCCGTGCTCGGGCGTGTACGCAGGCTGTCGCAGGACACCGGCATCGGGCTGCTCTTCGTCGGCATGCTCTCGCTCGGCGTGATCATCGTGTCGCGCTCGCAGTCCTTCGCCGTGGACCTGACCGGCTTCCTGTTTGGCGACGTTCTCGCCGTCCGCGAGCAGGACCTGTTGCTGCTGGCAGTGGCGCTGTTGGTGGCGCTGGTGGTGTCGGCCCTCGGGCATCGCGCCTTCGTGGCCCTGGCATTCGACGAGCGCAAGGCGAAGACTCTGGGGCTGCGGCCACGCCTGGCCCACGCCGTCCTGCTGGGCCTGCTCGGTCTGGCGATCGTCGCCTCGTTCCACATCGTCGGAACGCTGCTGGTCCTCGGCCTGCTCATCGCTCCTCCGGCGGCGGCCCTGCCGTGGGCGCGCAGCATCCACGGGGTCATGGCGTTCGCCGCGCTCCTCGGGGCTGCCGCCACGTTCGGTGGCCTGCTGCTGTCCTGGCACTTGGGCACCGCCGCCGGCGCGACCGTCTCGGCCCTCGCCGTAAGCCTGTTCTTCCTCTCCCACGTGCTGTCCGGTCTGCGTCACCGCCGTGCGCACCCCGCACCCGTTCCCGCTCTCGAAGTCAACTGAAAGAAGCTTGAGGCGATTGCCATGACCGTCCGCAGAAACGTCACTCCATGGGCTTCGGCCGCACTGGTACTCACCGCGCTGCTCGCCACGAGCTGCACCGGACAGAAGGACAGTGCCTCCCGACCTGCGACGGGTTCCGCCTCCGCCACCCCACACGGGTACGTCGAGGGAGCGAAGGAGGCCGCTGAACAGCAGTCCCGTCTGCTCCTCAACGACCCCGCCGACGGAGACAGCCGCGTCCTCGACCTCCTTACCGGCAAAACGCACAGGACCGCCCGGGTGGAAGGCGCCGACCGGCTGGACACGGACGGCAGGTTCGGTTACCTCCACACCTCCGAGGGCACGCACGTGCTCGACAGCGGCGCCTGGATGGTGGACCACGGCGACCACGTCCACTACTACAGCGCGGAGATACGCGACGTCGGTGAACTTCCCGCGGGCGGCCGGTCGCAGGCGCGCAGCGACATCGTCGTGACCACGGTGACCGATGAGGACGGGAAGGGCGTCCTGTACGACCGCAGCAAACTGGGGAAGGGCGAGATCGCGTCTTCCCGGACGCTGACGGGCACCTACACCGGCGCTGTCGTGCCGTACGAGGAGCACCTGCTGGCCTTTGCGGACGAGGGTGCGACGACGAAGCTCGTCGTGCTCGACCGCAAGGGCGAAAGCGTCGCCTCACCGGCCGCCGAGTGTGAAGAGCCCCGGGGTGACGCCGTCACCCGGCGCGGGGTGGTGCTGGGCTGCGCAGACGGCGCCCTGCTCGTCAGCCACAAGAACGGAGCCTTCACCGCCGAGGCCATTCCCTACCCCGAGGACGCCCCGCGGAACGAACGGGCCACCGCCTTCCGGCAGCGCCCCGGCAGCGACACCCTCACCGCACCGGCCGGAGACGACGCCGTATGGGTCCTGGACGTCACTGACCGGACGTGGACCCGGGTGGAGACCGGTCCTGTCATCGCGGCGAACACCGCTGGGGAAGGTTCCCCGTTGCTCGTCCTGGAGACGGACGGCTCGCTGCACGGTTACGACATCGCCACCGGGAAGCAGGTCGCACGGACCAAGACGCTCCTGACCGGAGAAGAGCCGACCGGCGCCGACGGCAGCGCTCCGGTGGTCGCGGTCGACCGCGGTCGCGCCTACGTCAACGACCCCAAGGGTAACAGGGTGTTCGAGATCGACTACAACGACGACCTGCGCATCGCGCGCACCTTCGACCTGGACATCGAGCCGGTCCTCATGGCGGAGACCGGCCGATGAGCCGGACCACGGCGAAACAGCGCGTACGGGTGGGCGCGGCACGGCTGCGCAGCCTGATCGTGGGCCTGCTCGCACTCGTCACAGTCGCCGCAGCCTCCGCCTGCACCACCGGTGGGGACCGGCCGAGCATCGTCGTCACGACCAACATCCTCGGCGACATCACCCGGGAGATCGTCGGTGACGAAGCCGACGTCACTGTCCTGATGAAGCCCAACGCCGACCCCCACTCCTTCGGCTTGTCGGCGCGGCAGGCCGCCCAGCTGGAGCGCGCCGACCTCGTGGTCCACAACGGCCTGGGACTGGAGGAGAACGTTCTGCGGCACGTGGACGCCGCCCGCACGTCAGGCGTCGCCACCTTCGCGGTCGGCGAGGCAGCCGAACCTCTCACCTTCCACACGGCCGACGGCGGCGGCCCCGCGGACGGAGAAGGACAGCCTGACCCGCACTTCTGGACCGATCCCGACCGGGTCCGCAAGGTCAGTGGCCTCATAGCCGACCAGGTGGTCGAGCACGTCGACGGGGTGGACGACCGTGCGATACGCACCCACGCCGACCGCTACGACAAGCGACTCGGCGAGCTGACCGCCTGGATGGAGAAGTCCTTCGACCGCATCCCCGAGGACAAGCGCGCTCTGGTGACCAACCACCATGTCTTCGGCTACCTCGCGGACCGCTTCGGTTTCCGGGTGATCGGGGCGGTCGTCCCCAGCGGCACCACGCTGGCCTCACCCAGTTCCTCCGATCTGCACTCGCTCACCGAGGTGATGGAGAAGGCCGGTGTACGCACCGTGTTCGCCGACTCCTCCCAGCCCACGAAGCTCGCCGAGGTCCTGCGCACGGAACTGAACGACCGGGTTCAAGTCGTGGAGCTCTACTCGGAGTCCCTGACCGCGAAGGGCGAGGGCGCCGACACCTACCTGCGGATGATGCGCGCCAACACCACCGCCATGACCGACGGCCTGACCACCGGCTGACTCCCCCTTACTGCCACGCACACCGGCCGACGGGCCGGAGCTGTCACACACCACTGCCGCCACCGAGCGGCCCGGAAAGGAACACACAGATGAACAAGTCGATACGCAACAGAGCTCTCACGGGTACGGCACTGGCCCTGGCGGTGTCCACGGTCCTGACTGCTTGCGGTGGAGACGACTCCTCCTCCGATGCCAAGACCGAGGGCACCGCGAGCACGACGCCCGCCGCCGCGGTCAAGGACCCGTTGGTCGCCTCCTTCGACGGCGGCCTGTACATCCTGGACGGCGAAAGCCTCGAACTGACCAAGACCCTCCAACTCCCTGGCTTCAACCGCGTCAACCCCGCCGGTGACGAGGACCATGTCGTCGTCTCCACCGATACCGGTTTCCGCGTCCTGAACGCCGCCGGGCAGGCCCTCACCGACATCGAGTACAAGGGTTCGAAGCCCGGACACGTCGTCCGTCACGCGGGCAAGACGGTGCTCTTCACCGACGGCACCGGAGAGGTCAACGTCTTCGACCCCGCCGACCTGAGCGGCGGGAAGAAGCCGGAGGGACGCACCTATGCCTCCGCCGAGGCACACCACGGTGTCGCCATCGAACTCGCGAACGGTGAACTCCTCAGCACACTGGGCACCGAGGAGAAGCGGACCGGCTCGCTGGTGCTGGACAAGAACAACAAGGAAATCGCACGCTACGAGAAGTGCCCCGGCGTGCACGGCGAGGCGGCCGCGAAGAACGAGGCCATCGCGGTCGGCTGCGAGGACGGCATCCTCATTTACAAGGACGGCAAGTTCACCAAGATCGACGCGCCTGACGACTACGGCCGCATCGGCAACCAGGCCGGCAGTGACGTCTCCCCGGTCCTCCTGGGCGACTACAAGACCGATGCGGAGGCCGAGTTGGAGAGGCCCACCCGCGTCTCCCTCATCGACACCGAGAAGAAGAAGCTGCGCCTGGTCGACCTGGGCACCAGCTACTCCTTCCGCTCGCTGGGCCGCGGCCCGCAGGGCGAGGCGCTCGTCCTGGGCACCGACGGCGCCATTCACGTCATCGACCAGAACAGCGGCAAGGTCGAAAAGAAGATCCCGGCCGTGGGCAAGTGGCAGGAGCCGCTGGACTGGCAGCAGCCCCGGCCCACCCTGTTCGTGCGCGAAGGGACCGCCTACGTCTCCGACCCCAGCGAGAAGGCGTTGCACGCCATCGACCTGAAGACCGGCAAGAAGGTCACTTCGGTGACCCTGCCGAAGAGCACGAACGAACTGTCGGGTGTCGTCGCCGGACACTGACCGGATCCGGTGACCCACCGCTCCCGCTGTCCTCGCGGCCTGTCGGTCGCAAGGACAGCGGGAGCAGTCGTGTACCGCCGGCGCGGCCGAAAGGGGGCTCAGTGGCCGGCCGCGACCAGGGACGTGGCGTCCGGGGGCCGGACCAGCTTCGCCAGCAGCCCGTGGCGCGGTGCCAGACACCAGTTCAGGACGAACAGACCGGTCAGCACCCTGACCACCGAGCCGCCCGCGGCCAGGTCGTACGTGTACGAGACGCAGAGCCCGGCGATGCTCCCCGGACACCCCACGGTCGAGGCCAGCACGGTCATGGCCCACAGCCGCTCGGTGCGCATGCGGGCCGTGGCCGCGGGCGTGATGAGCAGGGCCAGGACGAGAATGTTGCCGACCGCTTCGAGGGACATCACGATCGTCGTGGTGACCAGGATGTACAGGGTGAGGTCGAGGCGGAACACCGGCAGGCCCGCGCACCTGGCGGTCTCGCGGTCGAGGCTGACGGTCACGAGTTCCTTGCCGATCGCCAGGACGACCAGCACCGGCACGGCGCCGATGACGGCCACGGTCCCACGTCCCCGGCGCTGACCGCCAGTACCTGCCCGAACAGGAAGGACGACAGATCCGTGGTCCAGCTGTCTCGGGTGGAGACCAGCACGATGCCGAGCCCGAAGGCGAAGGCGAAGGCGAAGAAGACACCGATGACGGTGTCCTCCTTCAACCGCCGGTTCTGCGAGACGAAGGCGATCAGCACGGACGTGGTGACACCGGCCGCGGCTCCGCCGAGCAGCAGGTTGCCCTGGAAGGCGTAGGCAGGGGCCACACCCGGAAACGCCGAGTGGGCCACGGCGTCCCCGATGAACGCCATGCCGCGCAGCACGACATAGACCCCGACGACACCGCACACCGCCCCGATGATCGACGCAACGGCGAATGCCCGCTGCATGAAAGGCAGTTGCCAGGGATCCGCGAGGAAACCGATGAGGGCGTTCATGGTGCGGTCACCGTGCCGATCGCGCGATCCAGGCCGAAGGCCCGCAGCATCTGTTCCGGATCGGACAGGAGTTCTGGCCCGCCCTCGGCGACCACGGTGTGGTTGAGCAGCACCACCCGGCCGCAGGTCCGGGCGGCTGCCGCCAGGTCGTGCGTGGTCATCAGCAGCCCATTGCCTTCCGCGGCCAGCCGGCCGAACAACTCGTTCAACAGCTCCTGCGTGGGGACGTCGACCCCCGTGAACAGCTCGTCCAGGAGCAGGACACGTGGGCCAGCGCCCGGGCCACGAGGACCCGTTGCCGCCGGCCGCCGGAGAGCTCGCCGACCGGTCGGCGCCGCAGATCGGTGAGCCCGGTCAGTTCCAGCGCCTGGTCCACGGCGGCCCGGTCCGCGGCGCCCGGCCGACGCAGCCAGCCGATCCGTCGGGTCCGGCCGGTCAGGACCGCTCCCGCGATGTCGATGGGGAAGTCCCAGGCGAACTCGTGCCGCTGCGGTACGTAGCCGACACCCTGCCCGGACCGGCGCCCGGTTCGGCCCTCCACAGTGACCTCCCCGGCGGCCAGCGGCACGAGTCCGAGGGCAGCGCGCAACAGCGTCGTCTTCCCTGCCCCGTTGGGGCCGATGAGGCCGACCAGTTCCCCGGCGCAGACCGACAGATCGGCCCGCTCCAGGACAGTGCGTCCGCCGAGGGACACCGTCGCGCCGACGACTCGTAGCAGCGGGTCCGTGCCGTCAGCCACGTGCGGTCCTTCTGCGGCGGGCGGCCAGGAAGGACACGACGCCTGCCGCGGTGAGCGCGGCAGCCGTCGTGCCGGCCATCATGGCGCCGCCGGCGCCGGTGGAAGCCATCGACCCGTCGGAGCCGTCCGACGTCGAACCGTCCGTGGAGCCGGAGCCCGGGCCGGAACCCGAGCCGGACGCGTCCGAGGAATCCGCAAAATCCGAGGAGCCGGTGGAACTCTTGTCCGAGTCGTCGCCCGGTGCCACCGTCGACGGATCGGTGTCACCGACCACGAAGGTCACCGTCTCCGTGTCGCTCACGGCCTTCCCGTCGGGGAGTTTCCCGCTCATCCGGCTCCGGCGCGAAGATGTTCCCCGCCTCCCAGCCGTTGAACTGCCGGCTGTCCAGGGTGGTGGTGCCCAGCGCGGTGGCCAGGGGATCGAGGGTGTACTGCAATGTGGACGGCACCGCGTGCAGCACGACCGCGGACGGTTCCCGCACGACGGTCATACCGCTGCTGCGATCGTCGATCTGCAACTGGAGTGCTCCGTCGACTAGTCGGGGAGTGAGGTCGAGTTCGCCTTCGTCGAGGACGACGGCACCGCCGGCGGCGAGGTGTCCACGAGCAAGGGAAAGCTTCAACCTCAGACCCGTACGGCCAACACGGGCAGTAGTGCGAGGTGTTGAAGCCGGACGCCGAAAGTCGGCCCTGCGCGAGCCACCTGGCCGGCGATACCGGTGAGGTATCGAGGAAACCAAAGAGGTCTTGGACAGGCACCGTCACCGGACGGTCAAATCAAAGCACCACATGCCCCGCCGATGCCGGCAGGCAAACGGGACAGGGGAGCCCGTTGTCCCGCACCCGGATGCGTCCGCCCCTCGGCCGACGGCGGACAACCGGCGCGACACACGAGAGCGGACGCCGTACCCGGTACTTCCGCACAGGAAAGGCGAGTATTCATGGAGTTCAACAGGCAGCGGCGCAATGTCGTCAAAGCCGTGGTGTCCAGCGGGCTGGCGGCAGCGGGCGTGTCCGCCCTGTCCCGGCAGTCCTCGGCGCAGGCGACGGAGCACCCGACGCTGCCCACGCCCCGAGGGCTGTGGCGCGCACGGTCCCCGCTGCCGGTCAAGCGGGCCGAGGTCGGGGTGGCCGCGGTCGGCGGACGGTTGTACGTCGTGGGCGGCACCGTGCAGAGGGGCGATGAAGCCCCCGTATATGCGACGACCGAGGTACACAGTTACGACCCCCGGCAGGACGAGTGGTCAAGCCATGCCCCACTGCCCAAGCCGCTCACGCACGTCGGAGTGGCCGCGCTGGGCGGCCGACTGTACGCCTTCGGCGGGTTCACCAGCCCTGTCCACATGAATCCGCAGCGGGACGTGTACGTCTACGACCCGCGCCACGACGTATGGGACCGTCTCCCGGACATGCCGGTGGCACTCGGGTCAATCGCGGTGGCGTCCGTCGACGGACGCCTTCACCTGCTCGGCGGGCGGGACTCCCACCGGGTCGTCACCCCGGAGGGGTCGCCCTTCTCGCTGGGGTACGGCACCGTTCGCACCCATCACGTCTTCGACCCCCGGCGCAACACCTACGTCACCGCCGACCCCCTGCCGACCGAGGGACGGGACCACGCCGGCGTGGCAGTCCTCGGTGACCGCGTCCATCTCGTGGGCGGCCGGGTCGAGGACATCGACGACAACCTCACCCGCCACGACGTGTACGACGTCCGCCGTCGTCGCTGGGTCAGGGCGGCGCCGCTGCCCGTCGCCCGGTCCGCCGGTGCGGCGGTCGCCCTCGGCGGACGCCTCGTCTACGCGGGTGGCGAGTGCAGGCCGGGAAGCAGCACCGAAACGTTCGACGACGTCACCGTCTACGACCCGCGGACCGAGCGGTGGAGTGCCGTCACGAAACTGCCGGGCAGCCGCCACGGGTTCGGCGCGGCGCAGATCGGCGGCCGCGCGTACTTCGTCGCCGGTTCGCCCGACTGCGGAGGAGGGGCCAGCGCCGACACACATGAACTGACCATGCCGAGCTGACAGCGAGACCCCCGCCCGACCCCTGCCAGGTTGACGCTCCTCACCCCGGCCCCGTCACACCCCAAGTGGAGCCACTATGAGTGAGCCTTTTCCAACCGCACGACAGGAGGTTGGAAAAGGCATCAGTGTCTGTCAGAGGGCGTCGCCGTCCTGGCCGTCCGCCGCTCCGCGTACCGCCGGACAATGCCCTGTGATGCCTTCAGTCCATGCGGATGATTCCCCGGCCGAGTGCGGAGGTGACAGCGGCGGTCCGGTCGCTGACGTATAGCTCGGCGTAGATGTGCAGCAGGGCCCTGGAGATCGATTCCGCGCACCGGCCCGTGGCCACCGCGGACCTGCCACGTATCACCCGGCGTTCCTGTACGAGTCGTTGTGGTGTCTTGGCGTGGTCGCTCTGGTGGTGTTCGCGGATCGGCGTCGGCGTCTCGACCGGGGGCGGGCGTTCGCGCTGTATGCCGCCGCGTACACCGTCGGGCGCTTGTGGATCGAGTACCTGCGGGTGGACGGGGCCCACCACTTCCTCGGCCTGCGCCTGAACGACTGGACGGTGCTGCTGGTGTTCACCGTCGCCGTCGCCCACCTCCTGGCTACGGCACGGCGCACGGCCGACAGGTGTGCCGGTGTCGACGTCGGCCGTGCCTCTCGACGAGTGGCTGCAACCGGCAGCCCGAGAACTGACCACATTCCCACCATGTTCCCTCTCATGATCTGGAGTTGCCATGTCCCCTGTCTCTGATACCTCTGATGTCTCTGCGACGCTTCCCGTACGTCGGGGTCCGCTCGTGGTGGCGCAGGGTGTGTTCGCCGCCTTCCTGCTGTCCTCCGCGGTGAACGCGTTGATCGCTGTGCTGGCGCACACGCTGGGTGCGCCGGAGGGCTTCGACCCGTTGGAGCCCTCGTCGTACGTCTTTCCGACCGCGCTGGGAGTGCTGGCGGGAGCCGCCGGGTGGGCCCTCGTCCGCAGGTTCTCCCACGATCCCGAACGGCTGCTCCGCCGGCTCGTCCCCTCGGTCGTCGTGGTGTCCTGCGTTCCGGACTTCTTCCTGTTCGGCGAGGGCGGGGCGGCCGGTGTAGTGGCGTTGCTCCTGATGCACATCGCGGTCGCGGTGATCGCGGTGCCGGTGTACCGCAGGGTTCTGCCGCTGAGCCCGGCGCGATGAGCACGTGCCGGACCCGCCGGGCACCTGTCCGCAGGATGTCGTCCGTGGCAACATCCGCTTCCCCGAAGAATGAGCTTCTTCAGTGTTGCTGCTCCAGAGTGAGGATGGCGTTGGCGATTGACGTCATGCGGTGGGGACTGCATCGGGATGCCGGTACCCAGGACGGCACGGGAGTCTCCCGGTGCCCGCGCCCGCCGACACCAGAGCCCGCCAGCCGCACTTCGCCGCCTGGCGGGACAGTTCCGACCGGGATCTACGCAACCGCCGCCCGGCTCAAGAGCATGGACTTACCACGACAGCCGGGCCCGCCCGCGGCCACGTCGTCGCCCGGGCGAACAAGCCGCAACTGGGGTCAGATGCTGTCCTGACGGCCCGTTGGCGGTATGACGCCGTTGGGGCGTTCGAACAGGACGACCAGGGCGTGCGGCAGGTCGATTGCGGCAGGATAGGGATCCAACACGGCTCCTGTGCCGCTGAGTTGAGACGTCGAACGTCTCCCTCAACGGCACAGGGGCCCTGTCCGTTGCGCACCCCGACCCCACACCGCCCCGTCACCCGATCGGTGACCACTCTGGCAACGCTCACTGTTGCCCACAAGACCTGGTAGTCCATGGAGAGGCCGAAGAGGATCGCGAGCATGATCAGGGGCAGTTCGGCCTCGACCGGTCCGGCCTTGCCCAGGCCCAGGAGTTCCGAGCCCCATCCCCACTGGAATACGGCCACGACGACCCCGAAGGACGCGGCCGAGGCGAGCAGGTTCATCACGGCGGCGGTCAACGGCACCAGGACGCTGCGGAACGCGATCATGAGCAGCAGACAGCCGAGTCCGACGATCACCGCGAGGAACAGTGACAGTTTGCCGGTCACTATGTCGGCCAGGTCGGCGGATGCCGCCGTCGGGCCGCCCACGTGGACGGTCAGACCGGTCCCGCGTTCCGCGGCCGGAATGACGTCCTCGCGGAGGTGGGTGACCAGGGTGCCGGTCGCAGTACGTCGAGCAGCTCTACGCGAGAGAGTTGATGTCGGACCGCGCTGGGGCCGTGGGCTATCTCCTGAAGGACCGGGTCATGGCCGTCGACCAGTTCGTCGACCACGTCCGGCAGGTCGCCTCAGGCAGTACGATCATGGACCCCGACGTGGCCGCCGCCCTGCTGACCCACCTCTCGGCCGATCCTCACCTGCTGGCGCTGACCCCACGTGAGCACGAGGTCCTCTCACTGATGGCCCCGCTCCAATACCGCGATCGCCGCCCGGATGTTCGTCACCGAAAAAACCATCAGCAAACACAGCTACAACATCTTCACCAAACTCGGGCTCGAACCGTCCGAGGACGACAACCGCCGGATCCTGGCCGTCCTCGCGTACTTGGAAGGCTGACCCACCGCGGCCCACCAGCACCCAAGGCCGCGGCCCCCGACACAAACAGGTCGAGGGCCGTAGCCGTACATCTCACACAGCCGTACGTCTCACGCAGCTGTACACCTTCGCTTGAGGCGTACCGGTCAGCTCGCCCCGCCCTGGCCCGCGCTGCCTATCGGGCCGACCTCGACGGCGGAGCCGGAGCCGTCGGTGACGGGCAGACTGGCGGCGCCCGGCCATGCGAGGGTGACCGACTTCGTCTCGTCCGGCGGCGTCACCACCAGCCCGGTGATCTTGACGCCGGAGCCACCCGAGTCGTTGACCGGGTAGTTGATGCCGAACGACACCGACTCACCGTCCTTGAGAGTCGTCGGGCCGGTGTCCTGACCACTGCGCTTGGCGGACAGGTCCCCCTCGCTGGTCTTCAGATCGACGCCCGCGTATCCGGACAGGGAACAGTCCCGGCCGCCGCCGTTCTTGAACGTGACCGCGACCGACCTCTCGGGGTCGCCGTCGATGGTGCTGTCCGTCGCGGTGACCTCCAGTTCGTCGGTACGGCACTTGCCCACCCCGGCGTTCGCGCCGGAGCCACTCCCGGTGGAACCCTCCCCCGCGGAGTCCTTCTCGCCACCCTGCTCCGAACCGCCCGAGCCCGAACCGCCGCCCGAGGAAGACGCGGAGGCCGCGGACGACTCATCGGGCTGCACCGCGACGCCATCGCCGTTGCAGGCCGTCAGCGCGAGACCCGCGGCAACGGCCAGGGCGGCGAAGGTGAGCTTGCGAACGCGCATTGTTTCTTCCTCAGTCTCGGTGGGGGGTGCCGGCTGCTCGGCCCGAGTCGTCGGTCCGAGTCGTACCGAGCCGGCATTTCTGATCACCAAGAGCCCACCGACCCGGCGAACCGTTCCACCCGACCCACCCCCGCGACACCCCTGTTACATACGCAACCCGGCGCACCAGGCCCATCACAGGGAGAACCGGCCTCTTCCCGTACCCCACGGTTTCGCGCTCACCGGCCACTGGGACAGACCCGTAACCCAGCGGATCTTGACCACGACCGCCGACACCGACGAACACGGTGTCGCTCCCACTCGCGCCGGCGCGGCGCCCGGCCAGGGCCGAATCGAGGGCGAGGAGGTCGTCCTCGGCGCGGCGTCGGCCGGCCAGTTGCGCGGCTTCGCGACAACGTCACATTGTGCCGATCAAAGGTCGACGTCCGGCCCGATCACCAACCCCGTCGGCCTCGGCTCCTTCTCCGAGACGATGCTCCGCATCCGTCTGCACAGCCGGCCGGTGTGCCAACGACTCCACCGACAACGGCCACAAGGACGCGCTCACCTCATCCGCGCCGCCCCGCAGAGCGAACTCCCGCTGATGCCCATAGGAGGCATACGCCGCCATCCCCGCAACCACGCATCAAGATCAGACGGACCACTCCCCGCCACCCGGCGCGGCGCCCTGCTCGGGGCAGAATCGGCACCCGAGATGTTCATCGCACCCCCGCACCCCACACCGCAGGACGGAACCGCCCCTCCACCACGAGCCACCCAACAAGAGCACCGGCGTCCCGGCGACCACCGGCAATCGCATCGTGTTCACGGACTTCGGCGTAACGGAGGGGACCGTGTCTTGCACCGCGAAGGCACTGCTCGGCAGGGCTCCGGGCGAGCCCGTGCGCCTGCTGATGAACAGTGCGGAGGGCCTGAGCATGCGATCGGTCGGCACGACGGCGGACTCGATTCGCGCGGGCTGCACCGGCCAAGTGCTCGCCCTCCGGCCCGCCTCATGGCCCGCCCGGTTCTTGGAAGGCAGAGAACCCCGAGCCCTCTCACCCGGTCCCGCCGGAGCGCAGTACCCGTGACAGGCCGAGGGCCGCCGTCCGTACAGCAGGTGCCAGCTGGGCCGGGCGGAAGCGAGCCAGCGGCACGGCGACGGACAGCGCGGCCACCGCCGTCGGCCCGTCGAACACCGGTGAGGCGATGCAGCTGACCCCGAGGGCCGCCTCCTGCTCCTCGTAGGCGAGCCCGGACACCTGGATCTGCTCGATCGCGGTGCGCAGCCGTGCCGGATCGGTGACCGAGTGAGGGGTCAGCCGAGGCAGTGGCCCGCCCAGCACCTCCTCGGTCAGACCGGATCCGGAGAACGCCAGCAGCGCCTTCCCGACTCCCGTGCACGTCAACGGCAGCCGGCCACCGATCCGGGAGGGCAGTGCCAGCGTCTGATGACCGTGGATCCGCTCCACGTAGACCACATCCCGGCCCTCCCGCACCCCGAGGTGCACCGTCTCGTGCGTGGCCTCGAAGAGGTCCTGGAGAAAGGGCAGCGCCGTCTCCCGCAGGTCGTGCCGACGTGGCACCAGCGATCCCAGCTCGAAGAGCTTGCCGCCGAGCCGGTAGGTGTCCGCGTCGCGGTCGAGCAGCCCCAGGCGCACCAGGTCGGCGCACAGCCGGAACGCGGTCGCCTTGGCCAGTCCCGTACGGGCGGTGATTTCCGTCAGACGGAACGCCCCGCCGTCGGGCCGGTAGCAATCCAGGATCGTCGCGGCCTTGTCGAGCATGTTCCCGTGGGTGCTGTTCCGTGTCATGGAACACATTTTGCCGGGTCTCCGCCCGTACTCCTATACCTGTCCTGTACCGGCACGCTTGCCGTTGCCGCCTGTCACCGACGCGTCTCCCCGTCCCGGAGGTACCCCCGCATGTCCCATCCGCACCGCCGCCCCACCTCGCCCGGCAGTCCCGCATGAGCGCTCACGAGTCCGTTTCCGCCGACGCCGCGACGAAGGTGGCCGCCGTCCTCGCCGAGGCCGCTCGCACGGGAGTGCCGTGTCCGCCGGTGCGCCCTCTCCTTCCCGAGCAGGACGTCGAGGCCGCCTACGCGGTGCAGCGGCTGTACGTCGACCGTGCTGCCGCCGAGGGCCGGCGGCTGGTCGGCCGCAAGATCGGCCTGACCTCACCCGCAGTCCAGAAGCAGCTCGGAGTCGACCAGCCGGACTTCGGGGCGCTCTTCGCCGACATGGCGGTACCGGAAGGGCAGCCGATCGCACCCGGCCGGCTGCTCCAGCCGAAGGTCGAGGCCGAGGTCGCCCTGGTGCTGGCCACGGACCTGCCGCACCGGGATGCCACCGTCGCGGACCTGCTGCGGGCCACGGCCTTCGCGCTGCCCGCGCTGGAGATCGTCGACAGCCGTATCGCCGACTGGGACATCACCATCGTGGACACCGTCGCCGACAACGCCTCCTGCGGTCTGTACGTCCTCGGCGGCACCCCCGTCCCCCTGGACCGCGTCGATCTACGCGCTGTGACGATGACTCTGACCAGGAACGCCGAGAGCGTCTCGCAGGGCACCGGCGCCGACTGCCTGGGCAGCCCGCTCACCGCGGCCCTCTGGCTGGCGTCCACCCTCGCCGGACTCGGTGACCCGCTGCGCGCCGGTGACATCGTCCTGACCGGCGCACTCGGTCCGATGGCGGTCGCCGCCGAGGGTGACAAGTTCACCGCGCACATCGAAGGGCTCGGCACGGTCACGACCAGCTTCGCGGAAGGAGCGGCAGCATGACCATGAAGGTAGCCGTCATCGGATCGGGCAACATCGGTACCGACCTGATGATCAAAATACTGCGGCTCTCGAAGTCACTGGAGATCACCGCGATGGCGGGCATCGACCCGGACTCGGACGGTCTGGCCCGCGCCCGCCGCCTGAAGGTCGCCACCACCCACGAGGGCGTCGACGGCCTGGTAAAGCTGGACGAGTTCACGGACGTGTCGATGGTCTTCGACGCCACCTCCGCCGGCGCCCACCGCCGCCACGACGAGGTGCTGCGCGCCCTCGGCCGCACGGTCGTCGACCTCACCCCGGCCGCGCTCGGCCCCTACGTCGTCCCGCCGGTCAACGGGGACGCCCACCTGGACGCGCGCAACGTCAACATGGTCACCTGCGGCGGACAGGCCACCATCCCGGTCGTGGCCGCTGTCACCGCCGTGACCCCCGTCCACTACGGCGAGATCGTCGCCTCCATCTCGTCCCGCTCGGCCGGTCCGGGCACCCGCGCGAACATCGACGAGTTCACCGAGACCACCTCCTCGGCCATCGCGAAGGTCGGCGGCGCGGCCCGCGGCAAGGCGATCATCGTCCTCAACCCCGCCGAACCCCCGCTGATCATGCGGGACACCGTGCACTGCCTGGTCGGCGACTGCGACGACGCGGCCGTGACCACCTCCGTGGAAGCGATGATCGCCCGCGTGCAGACCTACGTGCCCGGCTACCGCCTCAAGCAGAAGGTGCAGTTCGAGCGGGTCGCGCCCGACGACCCGCTGCGCGCCCTCGCCCCCGGCAGGGCCGGCGCCGTCAAGGTGTCCGTCTTCCTCGAAGTGGAGGGCGCCGCTCACTATCTGCCCGCCTATGCCGGCAACCTCGACATCATGACCTCGGCCGCCCTGCGCACCGCCGAGCGCATGGCCGCACACCGCGCCACGGAGGTGGCATCCCGATGACCCCCCTCTACGTCCAGGACGTGACCCTGCGGGACGGCATGCACGCCGTCCGCCACCGGTACACCGTCGAGCAGGCCCGCACCATCGCCGGCACGCTCGATGCCGCAGGGGTGGCCGCGATCGAGATCGCCCACGGCGACGGCCTGTCCGGCTCCAGCATCACCTACGGCGTCGGCGCCCACACCGACTGGGAGTGGATCGAAGCTGTCGTGGGCGCCGTCACGCGGGCGATTCCCACCACACTGCTGCTGCCCGGCATCGGCACCCTGCACGACCTGAAGCAGGCCCACTCCCTCGGCATCCGCTCGGTGCGCGTCGCCACGCACTGCACCGAGGCCGACATCTCCGCCCAGCACATCGCCGCAGCCCGCGGGATGGGCATGGACGTGGCCGGGTTCCTGATGATGTCCCACATGGCCGAGCCCGCCGAACTCGCCCAGCAGGCCAAACTGATGGAGTCCTATGGCGCCCACGCGGTGTACGTCACCGACTCCGGGGGCCGGCTCACCATGGACGGCGTCCGTGACCGCGTCCGCGCCTACCGCCATATCCTCGACCCGGCCACCGGTATCGGCATCCACGCCCACCACAACCTAGGCCTGGGCGTGGCCAACTCGGTAGTCGCCGTCGAGAACGGCGTCACCCGCGTCGACGCCTCCCTCGCAGGCCAGGGCGCCGGCGCGGGCAACTGCCCCCTGGAGGCGTTCGTCGCGGTCGCCGACCTGATGGGCTGGGACCACGGCTGCGACCTGTTCCCGCTCATGGACGCCGCCGACGACGTCGTACGCCCTCTCCAGGACCGCGAGGTCCGGGTCGACCGCGAGACCCTCACCCTCGGATACGCCGGCGTGTACTCCAGCTTTCTGCGCCACGCCGAGGCGGCGTCCCGTCGCTACGGCGTCGACACCCGGGCCATCCTCGTGGAGGTCGGTCGGCGGGGCATGGTCGGGGGGCAGGAGGACATGATCACCGACATCGCCCTGGACCTGGCAGCGGACCGTACCACCGCCTGATTTCCGAGCACACCGGTGCGTTCTCAGCCTTCCGGGGGGCGGGCCAAACTGCATGTGTGCCCGCATCGCATGTGACTCACATGTGACCGGGAGTGGGAAGCGGCGACCATCCGGACCAGGAGTGAGGGCCGGGCGGTCGCCGTGGGCTCGGTCGCAGCAGTTGACGGCCCCGGTACCGTCGCTGGAAACACCGCTCGGCGCCCCACTGGTCATGCCTCCCATGCCGGTCATCTCCAGCTGGTTCCGGCCCACCCGTGAAGATCGCCGACAGGCCGCCGCGTACTACCGTGCCCGTGAGTTCCCCGAGTTCCCCAGGACGTCGTGGAGACCATCGCCCGCGCCGGCCTCATGGGTCCCAAGGTTCCGGCACGGTGGGCTGTGCGATGACGCCGGAGCACATCGCAGCCGCGAATGTCACGTCGGCACTGACCCTTGAGGTGCACGTCCTGGCCTCGGAACGGTACGGCGGGTTCGCCGACGCATGCGTGGCCAGTGTCTTTGCCGTCGACGACGAGCTGCCTGCACATCGCGGACGGGGTCCTCCTCACCGGCCGGCCTGCGAAGTCGTCCAGGTCACCCCGATCGACAACCAGCTATGGAGGTGGGGGTCGGCAGTCATGACCACGACTGCCAACCCCCTACAGGTCCCGCAGCGATCGGTGACGCTGTTGGACCGTTTCTACGGGAGGTTGACACCCGCGGTGTACGTACCGGCGCTGTCGGCGGTGACCTGCACCTGATAACCGCTGACCGGTCCCACGTAGGAGAGCGTCTTGTCGGACCCACCGGTCGGCGCGGTAGCGACAGTCTCCTGGCCGCCCGGGACGAGTCGTACCAGCTTCAGGCCGTAGTCGGTACCGTCCGGACCGTCGAGGCACACGTCGATCGTGCCTGTCTGCAGGGATATGAGGTATCGCCAGGGCAGTGACGTTTCGCCGGCCGCCGCTGGGCGGGTCTGGACGTACTCGTATCCGGAGCAGTCGGACGTCGATGCGGCAGCCGGCTGTGTGAGAGCAACCGGTCCGGCCAGGATTCCTGCGGTCATGGCCATGGCCATGATGGGGCGCTTCTTCATTTCGTGCCTCCATACTCTGAGATCATTTTCGGATTCCGCGCATACGTGGTGCCGTCGATGTGGCTGAGCGTGAGGGCGCGCCGAACGTCGGCGGGGAGGAAGCCTGCGCTTCGCTTTCGCGACGGTGGCGTTCCTCGCGCCTGCTCCCAACGGGCCCGTACCGCGAACGAGTCACTCCATGAATGGAAACGTGACCGGAAACGTGACTGGAAACCGGGATCAGTCCACGGGGAACGTCGTGCCGATCCCCATACCTGTGATCCACTCCGGCACCGGCTCGTAGCTGGTCCACTGCAGCGGTTGTCCCACCGCCACCTGCCCGATCAGCCAGCACCGCACTTCGTGCCCACCTCTGCCCGCCTGTTCCTCCAGTCCGTCGTCGTCCAGCGCGGCGACGGACTGCGCGTCGGCTGCGGAGAGGCGGTCGAGGAACCATGTGTCCCAGGTCTTGTTGACCCGTGCGTCCGGATTTCCTCCCAAGGCGCGTACGCGTGGCTCGCGAGCCACGGCGAAGGCCCGGACATCGGCCCGGCCATGGATCAGAGCCGTACGGCGCTCGCCCACCACTTCGACGTCGCGGGGGTCGTTGGTGGGCAGCCAATGGGACAACCCACCGCTGGCCGCGACCAGCACCCTGCCGGGATATTCCGCGTCTCGCAGTGCCGCCCCCAAAGCGTGGCCCAGGGCCACACAACGGTCCAGCGACGGCAGGGGAGGACCGGCGGTGTTGACGACCAGCGGCACCAGCGGCACGGCGACAGCACCTGTGATCATCTCGTAGGTCTGCACAATGCCGTGGTCGACGGTGAGGGAGTACGACAGGGACAGATCGAAGCCGGCCCCGGTGAGGCTCGTGTGGGCGGACCAGGCGAGGTCGCGCGCGACGGGGAGTGGCCCGGGGGTACCGCCGTAGTCTCCGAAACCGGTGACTTCCTCGACACCCAGCATGAACGGGGGCATCACGTCGTAGAAGTTGGCGTGGAAGTGATCGGGGCCGATGACGACGACGGCGTCGGGTGCGAGACGGTCGACCGCGAGGCGCACCCGCTCCGCGTCGGTGAGGAACCGCGCACCGGGGCCATCGGCGCGGTTCGGGGGCAGCAGACTCGCGAACGGGCTGTGGGACATTCCCACGAAGCCGATGACCTCGGCCATCAGGATTGCTTCCTTCCCAGACCTTCGGGGCTTTCGGAGCTTTCGGGGCTCTTCGGGCTTCCGCGGCGGAGCCAGTCGCGGTGGGCGGTGAGGAATTGCTCCGGCTTCTCCCACTGCGGCCAGTGGCCCGCGTCGTCAATGACGTGCAGGTGGGCATCGGGCAGCCAGTCCAGAAGCATGTGCGCCTCGTCCAGGCCCCCGGTCGGGTCATGGCTGGTCCAGAGCAGCAGCGTGGGCGCGGTCACCCGGGACACCCACGCGGAATCCCAGGCGAACCGGCGCCGCACCTCAGGATCCTGGAGGACCAAGGTATTGGCGACGGCGTCGATGTACCCGGGCCGTGAGTAGATCTGTCGGCGCAGATTGACCAGTTCGTCGGTGACCATCTCCTTGTGGTGAAAGAGGAACTCCACCCTGCGACGGACCGTGGAGTCGCTCGGATCGCGTACAGCCGCCAAGGTGCTGTCCCGCAACCGGGCCATCACTTCGGGTTTGTTGGCGATGTTCCCGGGAGTGTTCAGCACCAGCCGTGCTATCCGCTCGGGATGGTGTGCAGCGAACCACGCCGCCACCCATCCGCCCAGCGACTCCCCGGACAGGTGAGCCCTTTCGATTTCGAGGACGTCCAGGAGAGAGACCAGATGCTCGGTGAGCACGTCGATGGTGTACGGCAGGTCCGGCAGGTCCGACCAGCCGTGGCCCACCATGTCATAGGCGGTGACGTGGAAGTCCTGGGCCAGCCCCGCGATGTCACGGGCGTATGCCTCCAGGTGGCCTCCGGTGCCGTGCAGCAGCACCAACTCGGGGCCGGCGCCCGCCTGGAGAACGCGGGTGCGCACCGACCGGCCGGACAGCCGGACGTCGACGTGTCGCACAGTGTGGTCCAGGGCAGCCAGTTCAGCCCACACGCTGATGTGTTCGGGGATGGCGGATCCGGTGACAGGTGCGGTCGCCGGAGGCTCTGTCCGGCCTGCGGTGTCGATGCCTTCCATGGCGTTCAGGGCTCCTCACGGGGGTCGGATCGGGGCATGCGCGGTCAACGCCGCTGCTCGAAGCGGGCACGGGCCTCGGCGAGAGTGACGAGTCCCGCGCTCTCCCTGCGGGCCAGGCCGAACAGGGCGAGCAGCCGGGAGTTCTCGATCGTGAGGAACTCGACCGGGTGCTCGGCGGAATCGTTGAAGTGGCGGTGCCACGCCCACGGAGGGGTGTAGATGAAGGAGCCGGAGCGCCAGGTGATGGAGTCGGCTTCCGCGTCCGTTCCCCCGTGCGCGGAGTCGCGGTGGCTCCCCGCCGAGCTGTCGGCCCGCTCGATCTCGCTGTGTCCTTCGCCTGCGATCACGAAGTGCACGGTCTCGTGGTAGTGCCGTTGCATGTCCGAGCTTTCGTTGGGCGGGATGACCTGGCGGAAGAGCTCGAAGGTGGAGGTGGGCAGCTTGCCCGCGACCCGCAGCTCTGTGGGGTTGGGCACGGTCCCGGGCGGAATGGTCTCCAGGTCCTCGTCATGCACCACCAGCGGTCGCGCACCGCCAGGGCGTACGACAGGAGTGAGGGCGGCCAGGAAGTCACCCAACACGAAACCGGGGCCTGAAGTGCTCATCGGGTGTCGTCCTCTCATGGTGCCAAGTCTGGGCTGATGCGGGGAATCTATCCGGGGACCTCGGTACGGCCGCCATCCACGGTGAGGACCGTCCCGTTGACGTAACCGGCTTCCGTAGAGGCCAGGAACGCGACCGCCGCGCCGATCTCGGCGGGGTGCGCGGCCCGTTGGGCAGGGATGTCGGCCTGGTCCTGCCGCATGACGGTGGTCAGGTCGAGGCCGGCCGCGTCGGCACGGCTCTGCAGCACCTCCAGGCGGCGGGGGGTGAGGGTGGCGCCGGGAGCGACACAGTTGACAGTGACGCCCCTGTGCGCGTACTCCCGGGAAGCCAGTTTGACCGCGGCCGTGACCGCCGGCCGCAGCACGCTGGAGGAGGCGAGCTGCGGCTGGGGCTGGCGCACCGCCGTCGAGGTGAGTACCACCACTCGCCCGAAGCCACGCCGGGCCATCGCGGGGAGAGCGGCCCGCATCAGTGCCAGAGGAGCCAGGAGCAGCAGGTCGACATCGTGCTTCCACTGCGGCTCGGCGATTTCGAGAACGCTTCCCGGCGCCGGACCGCCCGAGGAGACGACAAGGATGTCGAGTGTGCCGTGCCGACGCTGGACCTCGGCGACGGCCTCGGCCGCGGTGCCGGAGTCCGCCAGGTCGCACACGAGGTGGTCGACGTCGTCACCCAGGGCAGCGGCGGTGTGGGCGAGCGTTTCGGCGGTGCGGCCGAGGAGCACGACACGGTGTCCGGCGGCGCGCAGTGCGGCCGCGGCAGCCGCACCGATGCCTCCGGCTCCGCCGCCCACCAGTGCGGTGCGGGGAACGTGTGCCTCGGCGGCAGCAGGGGAAGTGTCCGCAGGGGACTGGCTGGGGTTCATGGTTCGTCCTACATTCGTGCCATGAACAAGGCAGGCCAAGCATGAGTCCCGCTGCGCGGGACGCCCCCTTCGGTGCGGTGGACACGGCGAGCGGTGCTCTGGAGCGGGCCGCGGCACTGCTCGACGCTTTCGACAGCACCCATCGAGAGCTGGGGCTGGCGGAACTGGTGCGCCGCTCGGGACTGCCCCGCTCGACGGTTCACCGCACCGCCGCACGCATGATCGAACTCGGCTGGCTGGACAAGCCGAACGAGCGCTACCGGGTCGGCAACCGTCTGTTCGAGCTGTCGGGACTGGTGCCGGTACGGCATGAACTGCGCGAGGCGGTTCTGCCGTTCCTCCACGATCTGTTCACGGCGGTTCGCACCACTGTGCAGTTGGGCACGCTGGACGGCAGCCAGGTGCTGGTGGTGGAGAAGATCAGAGGCTGCCGATGCTCTCCGGAGTGGGCGGCACCATCCCGGCGCACTGTTCCGGCCTGGGGCGAGCGATCCTGGCCTGGTCGGACGTCTCGGCGTTCGACGCCGTCGTGTCAGAAGGGCTGCGACAGCGTACTCCGCGCACGATCACCAGCCCGGATGCGCTGCGACGGGAACTGGACGCCATTCCCGGGCGAGGGCTGGCGTTCGACGAAGAGGAGGGCAATCCGGGAGTCAACTGCATCGCCGCACCGATCTTCGACGGCCGGGGGAATGTGGTGGCAGCGCTGTCCGTCACCGGCCACACTGCGACTGTGCGCCCGCACCACATGGGCCCCGCGGTGCGGATGGCCGCGGCAGCGGCAAGCCGTGCGTACTCCAGCCGGCGCTGGGAGGTGTCCCGTCGGCTCGGCGGACTCCGGTCCCAGTGAGTGGGACGGCGCTCTTGGAACGCCGACCGTCCGGGTCCCACGATGGGCTCCGCGCTGGACGACGGCGTCCAGATGTTGCGCGGGATCAGGGAGGACCACCCATGCGCGTCGCCATCATCGGGGCCGGTGTAGCAGGTCTGACCACTGCGAAGGTACTTCTGGCAGCGGGGCACGAGATCGAGGTGTTCGACAGGACACACGACGTCGGCGGTGTGTGGAGCCGCTCGCGTCGTTATCCCGGCGTCACCACGCAGAGCCCCAAGACCCAGTACGAGTTCTCCGACTTTCCCATGCCGAAGGACTACCCGGAGTGGCCCACAGGTGCGCAGGTACAGCAGTATGTGCAGTCCTACGCCGCTGAGTTCGGGCTCGTTCCGCACCTTCGGCTGGGAACCTCCGTCGTGTCGGTGGCGCCGTCGGGACCCGGATGGACGGTAACCACCTGTCCGGCCGGCGAAGCGGCCGAAAAGGTGCCGGGCACAACGGCCTACTACGACCGCGTGGTGGTGGCGAACGGGGTGTTCTGTGAACCGTCGATCCCCGTCTTCCCGGGACGCGAGGACTTCGAGGCTGCCGGCGGACAGGTGACCGCGGGCTCGGACTTCCACGACGAGGAAGACGCTCGCGACCGCCACGCTCTGGTCGTGGGCTACGGGAAGTCGGCGTGTGACGTCACCGTGCCCATCAGCCGCGTGGCCCGTTCCACTGATGTCATCGCCCGCCAACTGCTGTGGAAGATTCCCCGCCGGATCGCCGGTCTCCTCAACTTCAAGATGCTGATGCTGACCCGGATGGGAGAAGCACTGTTCCGCTATCGCCGGCTGCGAGGCGTCGAGAAGTTCCTGCACGGCCCGGGCGACAGACTGCGACGGGGACTGCTGAACGCCCTGGGGAGGGTTGCGGTGCGCCAGCACCGTCTCGCCCGGCACGGTCTGGTTCCCCGGGGAAGTATGGAGGAGATCGTCAAGGGCGCGATCGGCCTGGTCACCGAGGGCTTCTTCGAAGCGGTCGCCGACGGTGCGATCCGAGTGCGGCGGGACACGACCATCGCCTGGCTGGGGGCAGCCGACGGACGACCGGTAGCCGGCTTGAGTGACGGCACCGTCCTCCCAGCCGACCTGATCGTCTGCGCGACAGGCTTCACCCAGGGCGTCCCCTTCCTCGACGAGGCGGTGCTGGAGCGGATCTTCGACGAGCGCGGCACCTTCATGCTGTACCGGCAGATTCAGCCGATCGACGTGCCCGGCCTCTACTTCAATGGCTACAACTCGTCGTTCTTCAGCCCTCTCAACGCCGAACTGGCAGCACTGTGGATCGCCGCCGATCTCGCGGGCGCTCTGGACCTCCCCATGACATCGGCCAGACGCGCCGACGTCATCGCGCAGATCGCCTTCATGGACGAGGCGACCGACATGCACCACTGCCGGGGTACCAAGATCATTCCTTTCTCGATGCATCACGCCGATGAGGTACTGGCCGACCTGGGCCTTCAGATCGGCCGGTTCACCCGGGCCGTGCACTGGCTGAATCCGGTGAACCCCGCCGCATACCGAGGAGTCACGCCGGAACTGCTGAAGCGACTCTCCGCACACACAGCCCCGTTGCGGGCCGCAGAATCGCCCACGACGGCCAGTCACGAAGACGGGACGCCGACTCACATCCAGGCACCCCGTTGAGAACGCGAAGAGGAGTCTCCATGGACACGAACACCCCGTTCGAGCGGAAACACCACGCGGTCCGCTCCGGTGAGGGAACCGACGTCGGCGCGATCGGGCTGGGCATCTTCACCCGGTTGACCGGGGCTGACACCAAGGGGGCCTACTCGCTGTTCGAGTACGTGGTCCCTCCCCTTCTCGGAGGACCGCCGACGCACATCCACAGCCGTGAGGACGAACTGTTCATCTGCGCCCAGGGACGGGTCGCGATCGAGCTGGACGGCGAGGAGTACGTTCTCGACCAGGGCGACTCGCTGCTCATGCCGCGGGGCGTGCCGCACATGTTCCACAATCCCTTCACTGAGGAGGCCCGCATCGTCGCCGTGGTCTCGCCGCCGGGTCTGGAGAAGTACTACCAGGAGCTCAGCGAGCTCCCTCCCGGCCCCAGGGACATGCGCCTGGTCGCCCAGGTGATGGAACGCCACGGCCTGTCACTGAGGAAATGAGCGGCTGATGACCACCGAGATCCACGACGCGGCCTCGGACCGGGTGCGCATGGTGCACGCCATGTGCGCCGCCGTCGACGCGGGCGAGGCGGAGTCGTTCGGCTCCTGGTTCGCCGAGGACGCGACCTACACGTTCGCCAACAACGAGACACTGGTCGGCCGGGACGCCGTCGTGGCGGCGACCGTCGAGGTCGCGGACGCCCTTCCATGGGTACGGCACGTCGTCGACCAAGTAGCGGAGGTGGAAGACCAGTTGTTCTGTCGATTCACGATCAGGACCGCTGCCCCCGACGGTACGGACCTTGCCCTGCCGTGTGTGACCGTGATCTGGATGGAAGGGGACCTGGTCCGCGACTACCGGGTCCACATGGACGTCGCACCCGCCTTTCCCTGAGCGCGATGGCCCGACCGGTGACCTTCAGGCGTTGCTGGAGGTCACCGGTAGGGCCCGGAACCACACGGGAACGGAACTCGCGAACCGTGCGGCGTAAATCGCCACACCGACGAATCCTGCCGGTCATCTCCCGCAAGGGCTCCCCGAACATCAAGGGCCTGGGCACGCTCCGCGTTCGCCTTGCCCTCGGATCGGTCATCTTGTCGCTGTCCTTCTCCGGTCGCCACCCGTCATGTCGGCCAGGCGCCGGTCGCGGCCCAGGGCGGCGATAGATGATCCCGTCGTTCAGGACAGTCCACTTGAAGGCCCGAAATCCAGGACAGTCCCCGGAGCAACAGACCCCGCACCGATGTCAGAGCACGAGATCGAGCAGGCCTACCGCGACCGCTTCGCCCGTGTCGGCCGGGCAGAGTGTCGGCGGCCAGTTGGAGATCCGTCTCGGCGGCAGCCAGGGCCTGGCTCCGGTGGAACCTGGATGGTGCTGTTGCACCTGACGTAGCGGCATGTGGTGTGGTCGAGGCACCACAGCACGAAAGGCTCTGTCTGATGTACCCCTCCAGCACGCCTCCCCGCCGGGTCAAGATCGGTGATGCGGCCGCGTTCGCCGGGACCACCCCACGTGCCATCCGCCACTACCACGAGATCGGCCTGCTGCCGGAGCCGGAGCGAGGCGGAGACGGTCGACGCCGCTACGGCTACGACGACATGATCCGCCTGCTGTGGATCCGCAGGATGGCAAAGGTCGGCATCAGCCTGGACGATATGCGGGCCGCCTTCGGCGAAGCCCGGAACATCGAGGAGATCCTGAGCAGCCTGGAGGAAACCTTGGCGGCGCGGGAGGCCGAGATCAGACGTCAGCGCGCGGCTGTCCAGCGCCTGCAGGTGGTGGGCAGCCCGCTGGGGCTGCTCGCCGAACTGGTCACGGACCGGCTGAGCCACCTGCCCCCGGGCGCGCTGCGCCCCTCCGACCTGGATGCCCTGCTGGTCACGGAACGGATCTTCAGCCCACTTGGCGCCGCCATCCAAGCCAGCGTGTTCATCGTGCTGGCCACCCACCCCGACCTGAGGGCCGAAAACGACCGCCTCGACGCGGCCGAGGCCGCCCTCGACGACGGCGTCGATCCCCACGACCCACGCGTCGAAGAACTCGCCGTACAGCGATGCGCCCAACAAATGGCCCTGGATCAGGCCATCGAGGCAGCTGGGCTTGATGCGGCCGAGGAGAAGCTCTTGGAGATCTACGACGCCGACCTCAAAGGGGAGGAGGACACAGAGATGAGCGTTGTCGTAGCGATCACCAAAATGCCCTACGACTTCTCTCCCGCCCGGATGCGCTGTATAGAACTCACGGCACAACTTCTCGCCGACGCCCAGTCCGCAGACGACTGATCGCCTGTGCCTGGCACCGATGTGGCCCGACAGTCGGTCGCGTCCATCCGCATACGACTGGTCGCATCAGACGTCGAGCCCGGGCCGTAACCAAGAGCGACATCGCAGCTGGCCGTACGTGGGGATTCCGAACTGGCCGCTGACAGCAGAAAAAGAAATCCAGCGCCACATCGACTTCAGCACTCAGACCTCCACAACCAGCCGCGCACGCTTCCGCGCCCTCGGCATGGTTCTCGCGGTCTCCCGGCGGCAGCGGCCCCTGCCACGCGGTGCCTACACGATAAGGCGGGATGAGGCACGGCAGGTACTGGAGGCTGCCAAGACGCGAGCCCGTGTTCTGCACGCGAGAGAGTCGGTGCCAGCACCCCTGGTCGGAAATGGTCGGAATGGGACCGGACAGCCGGCCTGCACGTGGGTGTCGTCGGATGCGGCTCGGTCGGCATGCTCGTCGTCGAAGCCCTGACCCGCACCGGCATCCAGAACCTGAGCAGCCTTGGTCGAGGGGCTGGCATGCCGGAGGCTGGTGTCGGGTGAGGTCTGGGGTGCACAGGTCGGGCAGGGCTTTGAGTAGACGGTCGCCGGGGTGGCCGGACAGGTTGCTGATGGCGTCCGGCAGCGACAGGGGCGCGGGGTGGACGCGATTGGTGTCGTGTCGACGACCTGCAGGCGGGGACCCGACTCCTCGCCGCCGACGCCACAGAACGTGAACGGACCGTGCGCGAGATCAGCCGAGGTTACGGTGACCGTCTGCGCAGACTCGCGGAAGCCGACGACGTCAGTGACGAGGCCCTGCGGGGCTTTGCTGACCTCGTTACTGCGACTTTCGCCGTCCGCGGCAGACAGTTGGTGTACGCGGATCGCCCTTTGCGCAGGTCCCATGCTTGTAGGGGTGTGGTCGGGGTGCTGACATCCCTCTCAGCGCACCCCACGCCCGCCCACCTGGAAGAAGAAGGGGAAAGGCAGGAGACGAAGCGGGGCCGGGTGCGAGGTGCGCGGCCGGGGGATAGGGGCGCTGGCCGGTTGTTCGCGCGCGCTGGTCGGGCCGCGCGCGAGTGGGCCCTGGCCGGGTCTGGCCCCGGCAGGAGCGGCGGCCGGGCGGGGGTCGGTGGCCGGGGGCCGCGGGCCGCGGACGGTCCGCCAAGCGAGCGCTGACGGCCCTTCGCGGATGATCATTCCGGACACGGTGCGCGACAACTTCGGCGGGCCGCTGCGGGGCAGTGGGGCCGGCGGGCCGCCCGGGTCTGCGTCCAGTGCCCGCGCGCCCAGGCCGCCAGGCGCCTGCGGATGTCCGGCCGGGCTGGTCTGGAAGGCGGGAGTCCGGTGATCTCCCGATGCCGTTCGGTGGGAGTGCGTGTAGGGCGGGTACCCGGGGGCTATGAACGAACACGACGAGCGGGACCTGACCACGACCGGAGTCGACGCCGCCCGGCTGGACGACCAGCAGCTCATGAAGGAGCTGCAGACCATCCACCGTACGCGTCACGACACGCTGCTCTACCCGTCGAACGACGCGCTGCGGGCGCACAGCGAGCGCATGGCGCAGCTGGAGGGTGAGTACCTGCGGCGCAACCCGGACCGCCCGGTCGCCGCGGGCCGCACCCGTGAGGGGGCGCGGGAACGCGTGAGCGGGGAGTCGGCGACTCCCCGCTCCTAGGCGAACGCGGCCGGTCAGCGGCGCGCCGGGGCACGCGCCTGGCGCGTAAGCGCGACCAGAAGTAGGACCAGAAGTACGACCGGAGACGCGACCGGAGGTGCGACCAGGAGCGCGACGAGAGACGCGACCGCCACTGGTCGCGGCAGTACCACCGGGGGCGGGCGTGGGAAGTCCTCCCCGGTGAGCGCCATGCGATGCCCTCTCGGGACAGGTCCCGGCAACGCCAGGAGCACCGAGCCGACAGACGCCTCCCTGTGGCTTCTGCCCGCCGAACGAGTCGGGCCGGGGGCGCTCCCGGTGGAGTCGCCCACCAGGACGCGGTCGAGCCGAAAGGCAGACGGACCCTCGGGCCGGGCACTGTTGTGGCACCGGAAGGGGCGCCGTAGGGAAGCAGTCGGCGTCCGGGAAGCCGTCCGGCGACATGGATCTCTTCGTGCACGTGTATTGACGCTGATCAACGGGCGGGCAGACCGTAGCCATTCGTACAGTCCGCCCCGAAAGCTGGGGGCTTGTATGAAGATTAAAGTTTCGCCATTCTCGTGATCGGCTACTAGGTTGCGGGTTGCGGGTTGCGGGTTGCGGGTTGCGGCGGTGACGGTGTGTGAGGTTGGCTGGTCGGCAGAGGTTGGCGGGTGGGCCGACCCAGACGCCAGGCCCTGAACGCATGTGCGCGCGTCCCGGCCTACGGCACCCAATTGCGGACCGCGAAGAGGCATCAGTCCGGGGCAGATCCTGATGGTGCGCCGAGGCTGGCCATGCCTGGCCGTTGCTGTTTCGACCGGGTTGCGGAAACGCGTCAGCCTGTGGGCGTGCCGAAAGGAACAGCGCGCGCAGATTGACGCAATGCTGCGGCAGCCGCGCCCCGAGGGCCCCTCGGTCGGTCGAGGCGATCCGAGCCGGATTCAAGGCTCTGATGGCCCGGTTGATCGTGCCTGACAGCATCCGCACCAGGCAGACAACGCTCGGCAACCGACCCGCACTGCTTGTCGAGCCGGACAACGGGCCGAACGCCGGGACGATCCTGTACTTTCACGGCGGCGGCTGGGTATACGGCTCCCCCGAGAGCGTCCTGTCGCTGACGGGACGCCTCGTTGCCAAGACCGGCCTCGGGGCATACTCGGTGGACTACCGGCTTGCCCCCGAGCACCCGTTCCCGGCCGCGATCGAAGACACACTGAGCGCCTACCGCGCCCTCCTCGACAGGGGTCGGGACCCTTCGACCATCGCGTTCGCCGGTGACTCGGCCGGCGGCGGCCTCACCATCACGACCTGCCTGGCCGCCCGCGACGCGGGCCTGCCGCTGCCCGCCGCCGTCGTGACGTTCTCCCCGGGCCTCGACGCCACCCGCACGGGCGAGAGCATGGACACCAAGGAAGGCATCGACCCGATTCTCACCCGCAAGTCCGTGGAACACACCGGAGCGATGTACCTCGCCGGGCAGGACCCGCGCCAGCCCATGCTCAGCCCAGCCGTCCTCGCCGACCTGACCGGCTTCCCTCCGATGCTCATCCAGGTGGGTACCAACGAGATCATGCTGGACGACTCCACGCGCCTGGCCGCGCGTGCAAGGGCCGCCGGAGTGGACGTCATCCTGGACATCACCGCCGACGTGCCGCACGTGTTCCAGTCGTTCGCCGGTGTTCTCGACGAGGCCGACCAGGCACTGGACCGCGCAGCCCTGTTCCTTACGCAGCACGTCCACATCTCCGACGCAGAGGCCGCGTCAGCCGGGTGAATCTCGGAGCCGTCTGGCCATACAGCAGGCTGGTCGGCTCCGAGCTTCGCAGTGCAAAGACGGCAACACGAGTCGACCGTCCGCAGAAGCGGAACGGGCCGTGGTGGCGGACAAAAACCTCCGTGCCAGGCCAGTTCTTACGGGAGTGGGAAAGGGTGTGCAGTGACGGCGCCGCGGGTGGGCCGGTCCGCACGCGGTGCGGCGGAAGGGGTCATACGCCCGCAGTCGCGGCTCGCTTCGTGCCCCGGGGCGCCGCGGTGACCCTTGCGGTGGACGGCACCTTGTTCCACCGCTACGGAAAGAAGGTCCACGGTGCCAAGTACCAGCACGACGGCTCTGCCAAAGGACGCGACGGCATCGGGCGCGGCAACTGCTTCGTGATCATCGGGATGGTGGTGACCGTGCTGTTCCTGGCCCGTCAAGTCTGCCTGCCCGTCCTGTTCCGCCTGCACATCCAAAAGACCAGCATCTCCAAGACCAAGCATCTCCAAGACCAAGCATTGCCAAGACCAGCATTACTAAGACCGAGCAGGCCAGGACCATGGCCGACCTCTTCGTCCAAGCCCTGCCCGACCGCGTCGTCCACATAGTGGGCGACGCCTGGTACCCGGGGGCCGGCCTGGCGTGACCTGCCCGCTCGGGTCACCTTCACCACCCGCCTGGCCGCCAACGCGGTCCTGTACGGACCCTGGCCGCCACGCACCGGCAAACGCGGACACCCCGCCTGGAGGGCGAACGCCTGGGCACCGCTGCCGAGATGGCCGTCGACGTGACCTGGACCCGTGCTCGCGTGACGCGCTACAGCGTGACCGAGGACGTGGACCTCGCAGAGGTCGCCTGTCTGTGGTGGGCAGCCTGCACCGCACCCCAGTCCGCGTGGTCCCGGTCCGCGACCTGGACGAGACCCGCCCCTACCCTCTCGCTCTGGCCGGCACCGACCTCACCACCAGCGGCGAACATCTTGTGGCCCGGTACGCCTCACGCTGGTCCAAAGAGCAGTCGATAAAGGACGGGAAGAACCTCCTGGGGGCGGGCGATACCCAGAACCGTCTGCTCGCCGCCGTCGAACGCACCACACCCCTGGGACTGGCGAATCTGACCATTCTGGTCCTGTAGTACGACCACGCCGGCCACCCCGCCGCTGACCTCAACTCCCGCCGCCAGGAGGCCCCCTGGTACCGCCACAAGCGCCACGTCTCCATCGAAGACGTGATCATCGCATTCCGGCGCACCCGGATAAGCAGCAACGCCACGGTCCAGGGCACATCCGCCCTATGTGGCGAGAACACCCCCCACCAGCGAAGCAATCGCTGCGTAACGGCGAAACCTCAGTGAAGAGCGTTTTACCCTGTTGTTCTATCCCTAGATGTGGCTTTGATGTTCTGGTGTCGGGTCGCTCTGGGAGATGGTGTTCTCGCCAGTGAGATGGTGGGCCGTGAGGTCGGTCATCGCGAGGTGAATTATGGCTTCGGAGCGGTGTGGGTGGGTTTCGTAGTCGCGGGCAAGGCGGCGGCGGAGCATGAGCCAGCCGTAGGTTCGCTCCACAGCCCGCCGTTTCGGAAGTGAAGGCTCCCTGGTCCCGGGATTGCGTTGGACAATCGCAAGGTTGATGCCGAGGACCGCTGGGTGCTCAACTCCGGTTGTTTCATTGACATTTAGCTCAGGATACGTACCGTTGGGAGCGCTCCCATGACAGTCTTGGAACTGGAAGGAGTTCCCCCACATGCGCAAACAGATCCCGTTAACGGGGCGTTCGCGGTCCCTCCGCCGACCTCTCGAAGCGCTCGTCATGCTGTTCGCCGTAGTTGTCGGCGCACTGACCTGGTCGGCCCCCGCCCAGGCTCACGGCACCATCGTCGACCCCGCCTCCCGCGCATACCAATGCTGGAAGACGTGGGGCAGCAACCACACGAACCCGGCCATGCAGACCGAAGACCCCATGTGCTGGCAGGCCTTCCAGGCCAACCCTGACACCATGTGGAACTGGATGAGCGCGCTCCGTGACGGCCTGGGTGGCCAGTTCGAGGCGCAGACCCCGGACGGGACGCTCTGCAGCAACAACCTGTCGAGGAACGCCAGCCTGAACAAGCCCGGGCAGTGGAAGACCACCACCGTCGGCAACAACTTCTCGGTCCACCTGTACGACCAGGCGTCCCATGGTGCCGACTACTTCAAGGTCTACGTGAGCAAGCAGGGCTTCAACCCGCAGACCCAGACCCTGGGCTGGGGCAACCTCGACTTCATCACGCAGACCGGCCGCTTCGCCCCGGCGCAGGACATCACGTTCCCCATCCAGACCTCCGGCTACACCGGACACCACATCCTGTTCGTGATCTGGCAGGCCTCGCACCTCGACCAGGCCTACATGTGGTGCAGCGACGTGAACTTCGGCTGAGCCGGGGAGCGCCGCACACGGCACCGGCCTTGGCCGGACGCCGGTAGCCGGTAGCCCAGAGCGGTTTCTCGTATCTGGTGGCGATTCCGCACAAGTTCTTGAGCCCGTTCAAGCAGTGCTCGATCGTGTTGTGCCGCCGGTAGGTCTCCCGGTCGAATCCTGGCGGTCGGCCGCCGCGGCAACGGCGCCTCAGTCGGTGTCATTGCTGGTCGGTCTTCTCCGGGATGGTGTGCGCCATACTCGTTTCCGCAGGTAGGCCCGGAAGCCTCGGAAACTGTAGGCCTTGTCTGCGATGGCCTGGTCGAGCCTGCAGCGCGGCCGGCCCGCGCCGATTCGGGGAAGACGGATCCGTTCCAGAAGAGAGCGGGCGCAGACACCGTCGTGGCGTGGGTCGGGCGTCAGCAAGATCACGAGCGGACGGCCCTTGCCGTCGCAGGTGAGATGAACTGGGTGGTCAGGCCTCCGCAGGATCGGCCGAGGGCGTGACCGTCCGGTTCGTCCATGGACTCCCGGGGTCCGCCGGGGCGAGTAGGCCGGCGACGGTACGCCCGGCTGCGCGGGGCAGGGTGGTGGTGCGGCCGGTGTACTGCAGGCGCCCGGCGGTGTCGTATCTGCCGAGCAGCAGCGAGCGCGGTGCCGTGGCCGGGCCGGTGATGGCGCCGACGATGGCCTCGGTCGTCTCGCGCACCTTGTACTTCAACCACCCTTTGGCCGTCGGCTGTACGGGCTGTCGTGCCTCTTGAAGACGACGCCCTCCAGGCCGACCGCGGTCCACGAGGTGAGCTATTCGTGGACGGTGTCGGGGTCGGTGGTCGACGGACACAGTGCCCACGGCGCCGACAGCCGGTGTTCGTGGAACAGTTCATCGAGCGCGGCCCTGCGCCGCTGGTACGGCCACGCCGTGGTGTCGGTGCCCGCGAGGCGCAGGACGTCGAAGGCGACGAAGTGGGCCGGCTGCTGCGCGGTGGCCTGGACGGCTGTGGGGCCACGGCGGTGCAGCCGGTTCTGCAGCTGCTCGAACGCGAGCCGCCCGTCGGCACTCCACACGATGATTTCGCCGTCCAGGGCGGTGGCGTCCGGCAGCTGTACGGCGCCTGCCACCACTTCGGGGAACGCGGCCGCCATCTGGGTGCCGCGGCGTGAGCAGCGCGACCTGGCCGCCGTCGACGGACAGGCCGGCCCGAAACCCGTCCCACTTCGGCTCAGCGGCCGACCGTGGTGGCAGGGTTAGGGCTGCGCACTGTGTCGGTGAGCATCGGTTCCGGCAGCGTCCATGTCATGTCGGATGTGTTCCACCCTGTCGGGCGGCAGCGTGCGGGGTCAGTCGGGTGGATGTCCGCGGCAGTGACAGCCGTCCGGGCGGGTGCGTTCTTCCGGCACGCCGCGGCGGCATGGGCCGGGCGGCTGAGTAGGGGGATACCGAGCGCGGTGTCCAGGCGCGGTGGCTGCACGCGCGGCAGTGCTCGATGCTCTCCTGGATCTCCTTCTTGGCCCAGGTCCCGAATATTCTCCGCCAGCACGGTCATGGACTCTTCGGAGCCCATGAAGGTCAGCACGTTCTGGTCCTCATCCACAGCGATGAGGACCATACGGTCTTCTCGTACTTCTCCTCCGGCCGCTGGCGCCACCCCGCCAGCTGGCACCGCGCCCGCCCCGACCTCACCCTCGCTGACATCCCCCTCCTCGACACGCGCGGCCTGTCATCCTGACGACCGATCTCTAGGCGGAAGTCGCAGCCGACGGCCGGGACCGGCTCGCAGGGCACCGCCCAAGGGGCCACCCCGACGAACTGCCGGTAGATGAAGTGCCGGTGGATGAAGTGCCAGGTCTCGTACGCCGGCCGACGGCGGGCGAAGCGGGCCGGGCGGGTCGGTGTTCGTGCCGATGGTGGGGTTTGCATCATGCTGCCAGTCAAGGCAGTCCGGTGTTGCCGCCACGTCCGTGGTTTTCGATATGTCGACGACATGCGCCGGCTCGTAGCATCGAGCGCATGCGTGTCTTGGTCGTCGAGGACGAACCGTATCTGGCGGAAGCCATCCGCGACGGTCTACGCCTGGAACCGATCGCGGCTGACATCGCAGGTGACGGCGACACCGCTCTGGAGCTCCTGAGCGTCAACGCCTACGACATCCCCGGACCGTCCGGCGACGAGTTCGCCGAACACATCGTCGCCCCCGGCTGCGGCATGCCCATCCTCATGCTCACCGCGGCCGACCGTCTCGACGGCAAGGCCACCGGGTTCGAACTCGGCGCCGACGACTACGAGCACACCAAGCAGATCGAGCGCACCGGCAGGTAGCGAAATGGGGATGGAGATGTCGCACGGAGTCGAGATCACTGTGATCGTGCCGGCCTTCGCCGGAATGACTTTCTTGGCTCTGTCGCTGATTTTGGGGCAGCGGCCTCAACGCGGAGACACCGGCGTCGAGCTCGCGATCACTTCCCTGGTGACAGGTCGACCTTTTTGCAGTGGAGGTCGTCGGTGACGCCTGCCGGACGCTGACACAGCCGCCTCGCCTTTCCGGCGTCCGGAATTTCCGTCAGCCGGATGCTGTGGCCCGTGCGCCCGCCGAAGGGCTCGGCGGTCGTGAAATCGATGTTGCCCGTGGCCTGGTTCGCGATTTTCAACTGCCAGAGGTTCGCTGCGGTGGCGGCCCTGGTCTGAGGTTTCTCGCCGGAGGCATCGGATCCCGTCCCCCCGTTGCTCGCGGCCTCGAAGAGCGCCTTGGTGGCGTCGTGCGAGAGCGGCGTCTGGCCGCTGGCGAAGCTGTCCGGTGTGGCGTCGATCTTCAGATACTTCTTGGCGGCAGCGTAGAACTGCGTACTGTCCTTGGACTCGTCCAGAGCAGTCAGTCCGACGGTGTACAGGGTGACGTTCGACGCCAGTCCGTGCCCGTGCTCCATGTTCCCGCCCTTGGAGAGGTCATCACCGGTGAGGATGGCCATATCCCGTTCCGAACAGTTCGACGTGCTGTTGAGCAACTCCGCCAGCCGCCACAAGTCCTCGACCCTGCCGGCGAAGTAGATGACCGACGGCCCGCCTTTGACACAGATCTCGTCGACGGAGTCCGCCATCCTCAAGACATCACGCTTCGGCAGGTCGTACTTGAGCAACCCGCCCTGTCCCGCCAGCTGGAAATCTTTCTTCTTCAGCATCTCCAACCCGTACTTGGCCTGTTCCTTGGTGTATTTGTCGTTGGTGTCGCGGACGAGCACCACGGCCTCCTTCCTGGTGTCGACCAGTTGGTCTGCGATCCGGCCCAGTTGCTCGGCCTGCCATTTGTCGGTGGCCGCGAGGCTGAACCAGTTCATGTACCGCTCCGGCAGATACGTCGCCGAGTTCGTTCCGGAAACTACGGGTAGTCCCGCGTCCCGTAGCTTCGCGACCACCGCGTCGCTGGAGTCGAGGTCACGGCCGAGACCGACGACTCCCACCACGGTCCGGTCCGTGTCGGCGTAATCTGCGATGTGACCGGCCATGTCCAGTTGGTCCTGCAGGTCCACACCGCCGTTGGCGGCCAGCACGCGCAGCTTCACGGGCGTACCCACGCTGTTGATGACTCGTTGGGCGAGGTACACACCCTTCAGTTCTTCGACGCCCTTGACTGGGGACGTTCCCTTGTCGTCCGGACTCAGAGGTCCCGCGTACACGATGGTGACGTAGTGGTCACGGTGGTTCTTCAGCACCTCGGCGTTCGCGGCGCCGATGTCCTTCTCCAGTTGCTTCAGGCCCGGAGTGTCCTTGTTCTTCGGGCCCTGTCCGCTGAAGCGGAAACCGTTTGTCGCGATGCCGATGCACTCGATCTCACCGGCACCCTTCTCCTTCCGGGTGGTGTACTGATTGACGCTGAGCAGGCCGTTGGAGCAGTGGTCGCCGTACCTGTCGTCGTACCACGTCGTACCGGTGGCCCCCAGCAGCGCCATCAACGCGGTCAGTGAATACACGGACCACAGCGCACGGGCGACCGGGAGCCGGGGGCGGGCCTTCATGCACCGCCACTCGTGTTCCCGCAGTTCTGACAGGTCACGTGCGGGCAGCGGGATCTTCAGCACCCAGGGCAGAGTCTGCTCCTGACTCGGTGACTGGCCGGACCGCAGGTTTCCCGCCCACTCGACATACCAGCGGCTGAGCCGACGGCGCAGCCGCTGCGAGTCTTCGCGGTCGGAGCCGGTATGACGGACGATGCTGTGTTCGAGCCGGGGCACGTCGGCGGCGTCGACACTGGCCACGATCAGCAGCGGGTCGATTTCGCTTCGCCTGCTGCGGACGTCGCTGACGGCCTTGATGAGTTCGATGCCGCCGTTCTCGTTGCCGATTCCCTGCAGGAAGAGCATGGGGGGCCGGTTCCTCTTGAAGCCGCGCAGGTCCCAGCTCCAGCGGCGGTGGTTGTCGCGCAGATCCTCCAGCAGGGCCAGTACATACAGTCGGAGCGGAAACTCCCCGCTCCCTCGCAGCTCCTCGGCCACATCGAAGGCACGGGCCGCGATGGTTCGCCAGGAACGAACCGGATGCAGGAGGCGCACGTCGGTCGGTTGCTGGCGCATGCCCGCCCGGAGGAAGGTCGTCGTCAGGAACCAGCGGCTCTCCCTGCGCAGCCACAGAAGGAGCGGGGCGCGGCCGGGCACCTGGTTGAGCATGGCCAGCAGCACGACCACCAGCGCGACGCTCGCGGGGATGAAAACGTACCACTCGGCACGGCTGAGGAGCGCGGTCAGACCACCGAGCAGGCCGGTGAGAACGATCTGCTGCATGGCCGGCGACAGCAGTTGATACCGCCCGCCGGAAGACCTCCTCGGGCGCCAGTGCTGTTTGGCCAGCAGCCGCAGCAGCTGCTGCTGCGCTCCTGCCCTGGCCACTGGGCCGGGGCGCCAATTCAAAGTGTCCGAGGGGTCGTCGGCGGGTTCCGGAGACCAGTGCGCCCGCATCTCCGGAGCCTCCACCGCGTCGTGGATGGCACGCACCAGGTTCAGCCTGGGAAAGGAGTACCGACGGTAGCTCGCCGACCGCTCACCCCATCCGCGGGGATCGCCGAGGTGACGGACCAAGTGGACGGCGCGCTCCGTCGGACTCCCGCCGCCGTCCGGGCGCGCGGGACCGCTGCCGACCGCCGATGCGTCGAGGGCCACGGCGTAACGGGTGCCGTGGTGCCGCTGCCCTTCGCGCAGTTCGTCGACGAGAGCTGTCACACGGTTGTCGGCGGCGGCGTCCTCGGCGTGCAGCACGACGACCGGCATCGGCGGATCCCCGGTCTGGAAACTCTGGATCAGTGTCTCCAGCTGCTGCTGGACATCGATGCCGGCGAGGGTGGACATCCCGTCGTGATGACCCTCGCAGCTCGACGGGCGTTTCTGATCGCCTCTGGGCATGGCATCCCCCTGTTCGCTCTCAGTACACGGCGATGCCAGGAAGCTAGCGACGGCCGGTGCAGCAATTCGCGGCTTTGGCGGACAACGCCTCTGATGAGTGAATGCTTCTGCCCTCGGGTTGCGGCGTCTTCCGGATCAGCTCCAGTTCGAGGTCGGATCCGGAGAAAGCCTGCTTGGCCTTGGCCAATGCTGTGGGTTCCTCACATGGTGTACACATACCGGCGCCGTAGTTGACGGGTTGGTGTGCGGGTCTGCCACAAATCCAGTGACTGGGACGAGAGTTGAGCTGGTCGGTCGCCAGGGTGGTGGCGTGAGTGCTGTCGTCAAGGTTGGCGAATGACTGGCCGGCGAAGGCGGCCTTGCGGAAGATGCGCCATCAGCCTTCCTGCAGGTTGAGCCAGCACGCGCCGACGGGGACGAAGGCGTGGTGGATGCGGGGATGGTCCTTGAGTCAGGTCCGGGTGGACACGCTGTTGTGACTGGACAGGTTGTCGGTGACGATCCAGATCTCACCGGTCGGGTTGGCGTCCTCGATCTGTTACAGGAACTGCTGGTGGAAGACACTGTTGCGGGAGGACGCCGTCATCGTGAGGGCCTGGCCGTCGGCGGGTCGCAGGCCGCCGTAGACCAGGTCTTCTCCGGTCCGCGGCTGTAGTCGAGTTCCGCCTTGATCCGGCGCCCGTCCGGTGACCAGGCGGGCGCAGGCGGGAAGGTGCGGGGGATCACCGGCCCCAGCTCGTCGGCGCAGATCACTGCCGCACCGACGGGCGGGTGGGTGCAGAGGCCGATGATCCTCGTCCTTCTGGGACGAAGTCCGGGTCCCTGGACCGCATCCAGGACCGGGTACGGCGCCGGCGCACACCCTCGGCGAGCAGGATGCGGCGCGCCGAGCCTCCGCCAACTTGAAGTCGCAGGCCAAAGGGCTGGTGTGACCGGCTCTCGGGGGGTTCCCGCGTCGGTCGCGGCGCTCCTTGTCCGTTACGCACCGGTCGCCGCGGTGATGGGCGACTTCTGTCGAGAGTTTCAGCAGGCGAGCCGAGCAGCTCCCTATCCGCTGGCAACGATGTGTCGGATGAGGCGAAGTGCGTGATCAGCGGCAGCCGGTCACAGGCAGGTGGCGAACCGGCCGCCGGGTAGCTTCCGCAGCCAAACGCGGTCGACAAGTCTGACCAGCTTTCCGCGCAGCGGTTCCAGCTTGGACCGGATGTTGACGTCCACTCCCAGCATCTTGCCGGCCTGCCGAGCCATGACCGGTCCGGCGGGCTGCCACACGACGGCGAGAATGCGCTGGTAGTCCGGCGGAAGCACGTTCTCCTCCACATCGGAGGTGCGGTGTGGGATCAGCATGACCGCCACCCACCTGCGCGGGCACCGGCGAGGCCGAGACGCGCTCATCAGTGATCTGTTCGCTCGCCCGCTCGCCCGCTAAAGGACCCGTTCGGCGACAGCAAGTTCGTCTCGCTCAGCGCACCTCCGCCAGCTGCTTGGCCAGCTGTTCTTCGAGTTCATCCAGTTCCGCGCGTCGCGCGGTGATCCGTTCCAGCAGCTCGGGATCCATGCACCGGATCGTAAATGGCAGCCTGAACCCAGCGAGTAGAAACCAGCGAACCGTCCGGCTCTGTCAGACGATCTACTCCGCGGACAGCCGCCCACGACCAGCGTGAGCACTTCGAGAGTCGGTCACGCCAGACCGCTGACCTGCTTCTTCAGGTTGGCGGAGGCTCACTGCTCGCCGAAGTGCCGTACGAGGGCCTGGCGGCTGCGGCGCGAGGCCGCCGACGGTGGCCGGTGATGCGGCCGTGCGCCCGTTGCGACAGGTGTCACGGCGTGACGCCTGTCCGTCACGCTGATGTTGCGGGTGTCCCGGACCGAGCTGGCTCTCGGGTCGGCAGGCCGCTTACCTACATTCCGGCCGCTGCCGTGTGCAAGCCCCGCGCGTGGTGTCGGGGCCAGTGTTCCGGTTTCCGCCCGAGGGCTGTGCGGGGTGGCTACGGTGCCCTCTATGCCGTCCGAGCTGACTTCGGATCAGGTCATGCGCGTGGTTGCCGCGCTGGAAGCGGCATGGGCCGATGACCGCGGCGCGTTGGCCGCTCTGGTGCGCGGTGGGCACGGTGAGCAGCCGCTGGCGGTACTGGTTGCCCAGTACGGGGCGAGCAGGGCAGAGCGCGCGCTGCTGTTCGTCACCGGCATCGCAGGCATTGAAGGAGCTGACCGGCAAGAGGCGCTGGCGCAGTTGCGGAAGGACCCTCTCAAGCGCATGACCACGGTGGCGCTGGGCATGAGGTGCGGCTGGGCTCGCAGTGCGGGCGACGACGTCCGGGCGACCGGCGACCTCGCCCGCCATGTCCTCCGGGCGCTCTGTCCTTCACCACGGACGGCGACGACCCGCAGCAGGTACAAGCACTGTTTGCCCACCTGCGATCAGACGCCTTGAGTCGTTCGTGACTCGACGGCCGGGCAAGTCTTCGCTGTTACGGACCGGTTGTGGCCCGGTACGTCATGCACTGCGTTTCGGCTTCGCCGCCGTCTTCTTGGCGGTCTTCCTCGCGGTGGTCTTGTTGGCGGCCGGCTTCTTCGTCGTCTTCTTGGCTGTTGTCTTCTTCTTCGCGTGCAGTTCGTGGACGTCGGCGTTGCCCTCGCCGCGGGAGGTCCGGGCCTTTTTCACGGAGGCTTCCAGGGCGGCCATCAGGTCGACGACCTTCCCGGCAGGCGCTTCGGGTGCCGGTGCTTCGGGGGGTGCGTGGCCTTCGCGTTTGGCTTTGATGACGTCGGCGAGGGCGTCGGTGTAGTGGTCCTCGAACTCGCTGCCTTCGAGATTGTCGCGGGTCATGTGGTCGATGAGGGCCTGTGCGCCCTCGATCTCATCGTCCGATACCTCTACCGCGTCGGGGACCAGTTCTTTGGGGGAGCGGATTTCGTCGGGCCAGCGCATGGCGTGCAGCACGATCGCGTCGTCGCGGACGCGCAGCATGCCGAGGCGTTCGCGGCCGCTCCACGCGTATTTGGCGATCGCGACCTTGGCGCTGCGTTCGAGCGCCATCCGCAGCAGCTTGTACGGTTTGGCGGCGACGGGGCCGTCGGCCTGGAGGTAGTAGCCGTCGCCGACCTGCAGGGGGTCGATCGAGGCGGCGGGGACGAACGCGGCGATCTCGATGGCCTTCGCGGTGGGCAGCGGCATCTCGCGCAGTTCCTCATCGGATATCGCGATGAGGGTGTCCTTGCTGATCTCGTATGCCTTGCCGATCTCGCCCTGGGGGACCTCGCGGTCCTCGATCTCGCAGATCTTGCGGACACGGACGCGGCTCATGTCGTCGAGGTGGTACTGGTGGAAGCGGATCGCGTGCTTCTCGGTCGCGGACACCACGTGGATCGGCACGGTCACCAGACCGAACGAGATGGCACCTGACCAGACAGTTCGGGGCACGACAAACCTCCTGTACGGCCCCGAGGCCTTCAGCATACGAGGAGCCGGCCGGACCGGCACGCGCACCGCGACTGCAGCCTCGCGCCGGTCACCGAACCGGTCCTGCTTCTCAGCGAGCCTGCGTACGGGTACTGGTGAAACGGACGGCCGGTCCCCAGCCTTCTTGTACGGGGGAGAGGCACCACTGGCACAGGGGCAGTCCGCCGCTGCCGTACTTGTGCGTGGGCCGCTGGCAGCCGGAACACGGTCCGACGTAGCTGCTGGAGGCGGTGAAGGTCGACGGGTCGGGTTCGCTGATCGGTGGCGGGGGAGTGCTGGTCATCGCGGGGGTGTCCTGTCCGGGGGCAAGTGGGTGGACACCGCGGTGCAGCGTGGCAGGCCGTGACAGTGCGGGAAGCCGGTCAGCGCGTCGCGGTGGCAAGGGCCGGGCGGCTGTATAAGGGGATGTCGAGCGCGGTGTCCGGGGTGCAGTGACCGCATGCGCGCAGTCCCGCGTCGAGGAGCCGGCGGGCTTCGTCACGGCTGATGGGCTTGTGTCGTTTGCCGATGGCGTAGCAGTGCCCGGCGTGGACTTCGACGGGCGGGTGGCCGGCACCCATGCCCAGCTCGATCACCCACTCCGGTCCCGGGAGCCGGGTCTGCCGGCCGTGTTCCTGCTCGGCTTCCCGTTCCCGGACAGCAGCGATCTTTGCGTCGATGCGCTGAAGCCACATGGCGTGCCAGGTCCTTAAAGTGAGCAGTCGTGCCAGGTCAGGCGGTAGGTCGTCGAACATACTCCCGTTCCTGGTTACGTGGCGGAGTGGCCCGCCACTCGCGTGTTCGAATACTAGTTCGATACTCTACGGGTGGAGGAGGTGGGGTGCCATGGCGGCAGCGGAAGACCAGATGTGGGTGTCGAGTGTGATGCATGTGCGCTGCCCGGACCGGCTGCCGGAAGAGACGTTCCGGCAGGTTCTGGAGCAGTGCGCGGAGCTCTCCCCGACCGTCCAGGCACTCCGGCCGACAGCTGCCCTTGTCGAGCTGAAGGGCGCCCTGCGCTACCACGGCACGGACGCCGGGCAGCTGGGTGAGGTGCTGCGGGTGCGGACGCTCTCGCGGCTGGGTGTCGACGTCCGCGTCGGGATCGGCCCCACCATCACGGTCGCGGCGACCGCCTCCGGCCAGATCGACGGCCCTGGCGGTGTTCTCGCCGTGGACCGGGACCAGGTCTTTGACTGGCTTGGGCCGCTGCCGGTGGAGGCCCTGCATGGTGTGGGGCCGAAGCAGGCGGCGGCGCTGCGCGAGTACGGCGTGCACTGCGTGGGCCTGCTCGCCACCATCCCTCCGGCCACCGTGCAGCGCCTGCTGGGCGGTAAGGCCGGCCGGATCGCCGTCGACAGGGCCTGCGGTATCGACCCCCGTCCCGTCGCTCCGCGCGCTCTACCCGCGTCCACGAGCGTGCGCCACACCTTTGCCCAGCACACCCTGCAGGGCGCCGTGGTCCGCGGCGCCCTGCTCGACCTGGTCGTTCAGCTCGGCCTCCAGCTGCGCGATCGCGGCCAGGTGGCGCGTGGCCTGACGCTGTCCCTGCGGTTCGCCGGCGGCACTGCGTGGGAGAAGACGCGCCGTCTGCCGGAGGCGTCCGCGCACGAGGACGACCTGCGCACGATGGCCTACCGGCTGATCGATGCCGCGGGCCTGCAGCGCGGCCGGCTGACCGGACTTGTCCTCAAGGGCGAGTACCTGGCCGACGCCGACCAGGTCGCGGAGCAGATCAGCCTCGACCAGGCGCGAGAGGACCGGCTGGTCGCGGAGGCGGTCAGCGACCGCATCCGCAGGAAGTTCGGGCCCGGCGCGATCGGCCCGGCCGCCGCCCTCCGCCGAGCCTCTTGACCACCCCCACCCACCGACCACATCGCCCTGATCTGTCCTGGAGACGACTGGTGCTGCTCAACCCGCCCGGCATGCTGAATCCCGCGTCACTGCCGGTCGCGGTGGGCGTCGATCCAGTGCTTGAAGCTGGTGCGCTGGTAGCCGTCGCGGGACTCGGCTGCGATGGGCAGGATGTGGACGGCGTCGGTCAGCGGCAGGGGCTCCGCTCGCGCCTCGTGTGCGGCGGCGGGGGCAGCGGCGAGCGGGAAAGCGAGGAGTACGGCAGCAGTGAGTGCGATCTTCGAGAACATGTGAGCTCTAGCTAGCGGTGGCCGGGCGTGGCCCGCCCGGAGTTGGGCCTCTCCTCACGCAAGCGGGGGCAATGGTCGTACCGCACGCGACCGTAACCGGGCTGCGGGAGCGGCGCGGCTGTGCCGTGCGGGCGCTCGGCGGGCCCCGCGTCATGCGCGTGTCCGGTCCCGTGGGGCCTCCGGGAGGCCCCTGGACATGTGGCTGCTGCCCTTTGCGGTCCTGCCGGATTCCCTACTGCGGCTTGAAGGAACGGATCTGGTAGCTGCCCTGCAGGTTGCCGCCGGCGTCGGTGGGGGTGGACCCGACGCGTGAGTTGTAGTTGGTTTGCGTGTAGTACTGCACGCGGTGCCCTGTCCTGTTCCAGACTGAGCGGACGTTCTGTCCCCTCTGGATGAAGGAACAGTCGTCGGCGGTGTTCGCCTTACTGGCCTGCGACCACTGACAGCGGGTTCCCCCGCCATTCCAGTCGCTGTAGATGCAGAAGTATCCGGGGGTGCAGTTGTAGGCCGCCAGGCTGCTGATCACTGCGGGGGCCTCGGCCGGGGCGGGGGCGGCGGCAGCGGGTACCGCCCCGAAAGCCGTGACCAAGGCGGCCGCGGTGACGGCGAGCGAGTGGATCCGACGCATGGCGGGGTCTCCTTCTCTTCGTCGGCGGTGTGGAACAGCCACACCGCCGTGGACTGATTGAGCGACTCAGCCGGCAGCTCAGTCACCAGACAGACCAACGAGACATCCCCGACCAGGAAACGGGAGAGAACCGGCCGTGACTCCGGCGAACCGCAGCCCCTGATCCGACTTCGATGGCAGACGGTGATCAGGGCGGCAAGACCAGCCCTACAGCAAGCCGAGCCGCGACCGTGTCAAAGATTCGGCACGCACGGCAACATGCTCGTGCACAGCGTGCTCTACCAGCAGTGGCTGCCCATGAGCGACCGCAACCGGGCGGTGGCGTCCCGGCATGTACGGAGCATGAGAACACCGCGCATCGTGCAGCGCCTGCGCCAGCGTCGTACACGGCGGCGGGAGTATTCGAGGCGGATCGAGGCGGTGATGAACTGCCAGGAAGTCCTGCGCTACACCGAGCCGAACGTTGCGCACGACTGGACAAGGATGACGCTGTACCGGGCCACGGACGCCTCCGACACCCTGGACATGGCTTCCCTGCTGAGTGCCGCGTACTGCCAGCAGCACACCGACGTCTCCCTGGACACCCTCGCTTCCTACCTCCAGACCCGCCACAGTCGCGGCTTGCCCGTCCCCGGACGGATCAGACGCGGCCCCGAGGGGGCTTACCGAGAACGGGTCACACCGCAGTATGGCCGTCGATAACGTGTCCGCCGTGATGGTGGGTACCGAAGAATCCCGACTGGTCGTGGTCCGTGGCAACAGCGCCTCAGGGAAGTCGTCCGTCGCGGCCGGCCTGCGCGAGCGGTTCGGCCGCGGCCTGGCCCTGGTCGGCCAGGACAACCTCCGCCGCATCGTGCTCCGCGAGCGCGACCGTCCCGGCGCCGCGAACATCGGCCTGATCGACCTGACCGCCCGCTACGCCCTGGACGCCGGATTCCACGTCGTCCTCGAAGGCATCCTCTACGCCGACCACTACGGCGACATGCTCGCCCAGCTGCGCACCGACCACCGCGGCCCGACCCACGGCTACTACCTGGACGTGCCGTTCGGCGAAACCCTTGCCCGGCACGCCACCAAACCGATTGCCGACGACGTCGACGAGAGGCAACTGCGCGACTGGTACCGGGAACGCGATCTGCTGCCCGGCGGCATCGAGACCGTGATCGGCGGCGACAGCGCCCTGCACGAGACCGTCGACCGCATCATGAACGTCACCGGCCTGGCCCACCTGCCCGCCGTGGACCGCTGAGCCGGGCACCGTTGCGACCGATGGTGCGTCTGCAAGGCGTCACAGGCGCGTCTCCCCGACGACCTGGTGCAGACGCAAGCCGCCTGGATCTCCTGGAACGGCTGGGTTACCGAGTACGCCGTACAACCCTTCAGTCCCTCTGCGAGTCAGAACCACGGCATGTCAGCTTGTTCTTTATCTTCCGTCCGCGTCGTAGGGCGGGGACGGAAGGTTCCAGACGGCATCTGACCGGCTGACGATCTTTCGGAGTTCGCGGGCGCTTCGTGGTGATACGGCCTGCATCACGGTGCCGAGGAGGGCTCGGGCTTCGAGAGGGTTGCCGCAGCAGTACCAGTGCACGTTGCCCCACTCGTAGTCGTGCCACAGATCATGCTCGGGCTGGTGGACGTAGTTCTTCCACAGGCTCACAGCTGCGCTGACGTCGCCTGGCTGCAGATGGTTTCGGGTGCGCTCGAGTTCGATGATCTCGGACAGCGCACGCGAAGACAGGCCGTCGATGACCGGCCGTGCAGCCGTTGTCCGGTGGCTGCCGGCGGCGCCGTCACGGATCCGTCCTGGCCGCCTACGCGGCATGGACCTTTCGGTTCGTCGTCATGCGGTACATGGTGCCACGGTCTCGAATGGCATCTCGAACGGATTCGCTCACCCGGGTATTCGCCGGACGTGGGGGCGGCCCTCGTCTGATCATGTGCTCCGACCAAGGTGCACGTGACCACGACGAAGGCCGTGAGGGTGAGTCTGCTGCCTGATGCTGCCCGGAGGGAGGCGTTCGCGGAAGCGTCACGCTTCCGGGGCGAGTTCTACGAGTGTCTGACCGCCCGGCGTGACGAGTTGTTCGAGCTCGTGGACGCGGTGCTGTGCGCGGACGGTGCGGTGAGGTCCCCGGTGGACCTGACTCTGCTGCCCGAGCACCGTCGGGGGCACGGAGCGATGTACGGCGGCTTGAACCACGGCCGCATCGACGTCGGGCGGCTGCGGGCCGTGCTGGCCGGACTGCCACTGCCGCGTTTCGACGGCGGGCGCCTGGTCCTGGCGGTCGATGTGTCGCCGTGGCTCCGCTCGGATGCGCCGTGTTCGGCGGACCGTCTGTTCTGCCACGTCTACGGCCGTGCGAAGACGGCGTCGCAGTTCATTCCGGGCTGGCCGTACTCCTTCGTCGCCGTGCTGGAGCCGGGCGCCACGTCCTGGACCGCGATCCTCGACGCGGTCCGGCTCGGGCCTACGGACGACGCGACGGCGGTCACCGCAGCCCAACTGCGAGGAGTTGTCGAGCGGCTCATCGCCGCCGGCCAGTGGCAGGTCGGGGACCCGCACATCGTGATCGTCAGCGATGCCGGCTACGACGTCACCCGCCTGGCCTGGGTCCTGCGCGACCTGCCCGTCGAACTGGTCGGCCGGGTCCGCTCCGACCGCGTCATGCGGCTGCCCAAGCCGCCTCGCGTCCACGACCCGAAGGGCGGGCGGCCGCCCAAGCACGGCCCGGAATTCCGCTTCGCCAAGCCGGAGACCTGGCCGGAGCCAGCGATCACCACGATCACGGACACCAGCAACTACGGGAAGGCTGAAACCCAGGCGTGGGACCGGGTCCACCCACGACTCACCCACCGCTCCTCATGGCTCGACCACGAGGGCGAACTGCCTTTAATGGAGGGCACTTTGATACGGCTGAAGGTTGAGCACCTGTCGAAGGACCGGGATGCTCCACCAGTGTGGTTGTGGTCCTCCAAGACCGGCGCTACCCCGAACGACGTGGACCGTTTCTGGCAGGCATTCCTCCGCCGCTTCGACCTCGAGCACACCTTCCGCTTCGCGAAGCAGACCCTCGGCTGGACCACCCCGAAACTCCGTACTCCCGAAGCCGCGGACCGCTGGACCTGGATCCTGATCGTCGCCCACACCCAGCTTCGACTGGCCCGGCCACTCGCCGCGGACCTTCGCAGGCCCTGGGAGAAGCCCACCACCCTCGACCGGCTCACTCCGGCACGGGTCCGCCGGGGGTTCAGGAACATCCGCGCTCACCTCGCCTGCCCGGCCCGTGTTCCCAAACTCCGAGGCGTCGGCCCCGGACGGCCTCCCGGCGCCAAGAACAAGCACCGGGCACCCCTCTACGACGTCGGCAAGACCGTCAAACGCCCCGAGACCCTCAAGGCCATCGGCAAGCCCGGAAGATCTTGGTAGATAAAGAACAAGGTCAGAGCCTGATTGACTGCGCCTATGACCGATGACGAGCTCCTCGACCAGATACGCGCCGAGGCTGCCCCTGGTGATCAGCCTGCACCGGGCTCCGCGGAGGCTGTCGCCGAGGTCGAAGCGGCGGTGGGGCATCCCATGCCGGCCCTGCTCAAGCGGATCTATCTCGAGGTCGCTGACGGCGGGTTCGGCCGGTGGGGCGAGGCATTGTCGCTGACGGATACGACCTACCAGTTCAGCGATAGTCCGCGGCTGGTCGAGGCCTATCTCACTGGGTGGCGTGACAAGCCCGGTCACCCTGCTTCGGTCGTTCCGCTGCTGGAGTGGGGTTGTGCCATCTGGTCCTTCGTCGACTTCAGCACTTCCGACGGCCGGATGTGGGCGTGGGATCCCAACCAGCGCTGCCTCGAACACGCTCTCTTTCCTGAGGGGGTCACTCTGGCCGAACGCCTGGCTGGATGGCTCGACGGACGTGACGAAGCGTTCCCTGAACCACCAGCTGTCTCTGACTGTCCGGCGTGTTCGGTGTCGTCGGCGGACTCCGGGCTGCAGCGCTTGAACTGAATCGCAGATCCGCCGTCCAGCAGCTTCAGATTCTCGACCGCGAACCGTACCTTCGGAAAACTGCAGGGGCGCCACCGCCACAAGGGGGGCAATGACCGCGGGGTGCGAGCGCTTTGGATCTCCATAAGCCTTTCGACGTTCCCGCGGACCGGCCCTCATTCGCTGAAACTCCGCCCCTTGATCTGGTCGATGAGGCCTGCCCGTCTGACACTTCCTGAGGGGTGGGGCGATTGATCTCTCTACAGAGGCGCAAGTAAGGGCTGGAATATGCACACGTGCAGGAGCAAGCAATCCTGAGGGATCTGTGCGAGTTGGCAGGCAGCGAAGCGCTGCTAAAGGGTGCTGCACAAGGCCGTGAGCTGGCCATCTCTGCTGTATGTCTGGGGTGTTGAAGGCTGGGCGGGTGTGGGGGCCGGCTGTGGTCGCTTCCGCTGGCCGAGTGGGTGCTGGTGTGGTCGCGGTGTACTACCGCACGAACCTGACTATGCGGCAGCTCGGCCCGCTGTCCGGCGTCTCGTCCTCCACCCTGTGCCGGGTGATCCAGAGGCTGGGACCGCTGCTCGCGATCGAGCCGGTTTCCGGCCCGGCCGGGACATGGACCGGTTGTGGTTCACGGACGGCACCCTGGTCCGGTCCTCGATCGCCCGCTTTGCCGCTGCTTGCTCGGTGCCTCTCTTCTTCGGCTCACGAAGCCGCTTCCAAGGCGGTTCCCGCGCCGGGGAAGCGTCAAGCATCGAAGTTTCACCGAGTGCGGCGGCGTCCCCTCGAACTGGTGCACGACTGATCAAGTTCCGTGCACGCACGACAAAGCTGCGAGGCCGCGATGATCCTAATGTTTCTCAGCAGGTTCAGGGGACGAGTTCCTGACATCCGAGACCCTAGGAGCATTTTCATGATCATCCGTTCGACTTCACGGGCCCCTCGCATCATGGCGATCGGTGCCCTCACAGCCGGCCTCCTCGGCGGGGCCATGGCTGTCGCCCCCTCCGCGGCGGCGGCATACGCCGGGCAATGCAACAGCAATCAGGTCACCGCAACCGGGGTCACCTCCGGGTACTCCATCACCCGGCCGGCATATCAAACCGGCATCAGCAGAACCGCCAACTGCTGGATGGACTACGGCAGTGCGGGATCCGGCGTCAGCTGGCTCCAGTTCACTCTTAACTCTTGCTACGGATTCAACCTCGCGACCGACGGTGACTTCGGGCCGGCCACGCGGGATGCCCTCGCGACCGCTCAGGGACGGGAGAACATCTCTGCCGACGGTCGGTACGGCACTGAGAGCCGCCAATACCTGAAGTTCCCGCGGTACCGCAACATCAACGGCGACCGCAGCGGCTGCGAGTCGATCAACTGACCCACCACCACTGAGAGGGCGACGCCCGGGCAGTGCCGCCCAGCAGCCTCCGTAGGTTGCTCTCCTGGCCGTTGCGCTGCCCAGTCCGGACCAGAATTTAAGCGTGCGGACAGCCTTCGCGCGCCTGCGAGGACGTGGGCTCGGGTAACGCTCGGAGGGGGGTTTGTTGGTGTATTGAGTGCTTGCTGGCCCGGGGTGTTGTGGGTTCGTTGAGAAGCCGGGTGGGTGGTTGGGGCGGGGTGTGTGGGGTGTTTGATGCTGCGCAGGGGGCTGGGCGGGGTGGCGGTTCTTGTGCAGGGTGATTGGCGCGCCTAGCGGCACTGGTGTTGGTCGGGCTTGTAAGTGCCGGATACTGTTGGTGATCTTGGATACGACCAGCAATCTGGGTGCTACCCACGCGCTACGGCCTGCGGGGTGTGGTGATGCCGGGTGTGGTGATGGGCCCGCCGCTCCCATGGGTCCTACCTGGACCGACCAGCCGAGTCAGGGCCTCGCCCTGCACAGGACGAAGACGGTCACAGCAGGGGGATCGTGCCGGGCCCCCGTCCCCGGCACGATCGACATCGGCAGGTCAGCAGCCGTCGGTCCAGGAGTGCGAGGAGATGTTGTCGTTGACCGACTCGTTCTTCCCCGACCACCACCACAGGCCGTTGTTGAAGATGTAGTCCCCTCCCGAAAGGTCCTGCCACGCGTCACCGTGGCCGAGGCAGGCGTACACCCCGCTCTGGTCCTGGTTGTAGTAAAGGTCGACATCGTCGTAACCGCCCGCGAACCCGCGGTTCTCCAGCGACGAGGCGAGGTTGCGCATCGGCTGGCAGTTGCCCGTCACACCGTCGTCGCCGTAGTCCCAGTCACGCTTGTTCCCCGACCAGGAACAGTGGGCGCCCCGCTGGTAGGGGTCCGCCCACGCGTGCAGCCTGCCGTCCTCCGCAGCGGCGGCCGCGCGCGGTGCGGCGGCCGGTCCGTCCGCGGCCTGCACGGCGGCGACCGGGCCGGCTGTCGCGAAGAGCATCGCGGCACCGGTGGCAAGCAGAGTCAGTCGCTTCATTTCCTCATACCTCTCAGATGGGGAGTCAGCAGGTCTTGACGATGTCCCGGGCGCGGTTCAGCGCCCCGGACTCCAGCGTCTTCCTGTTGATGAACTCGGTGGAATGGTCGGCTTCGACCCTCGCCCGTTCAGCGAGAGCGAGCGTGCGGGCCGTCTTCGCGAGACCCGAGGGACCTGCGCACTGGGCCTCCGCCCTCGCGGTCGCAATCTCGGTGGCGCGGGACTCACCCGCCCGACGCACGAACCGCTGACGTGCCTCCAGCGGGGAGCTGTACGAGTGGCCCTTGGCCCGCATGCAGGTCGACCACCGTGAGACGGCCGCCGTGAAGCGCTCGTCCCGTGCGACCGCGGGCGGTACGGACCGCTCCAGAGCGTCCGTCACCTTCCACGCGCTGTACCACTTGCGCAGGTCCGAGTAGAGGGACCGTTGCGCCTCGGACTCACACCCCTGATCGCTGTGCCGGACTGTGCCCATGCCGGGAACCCGCGCTTCCAGCCCCGTCGGCGCGGGGCCGTTCAGCGCGTCCACGGCAGCGTCCCTGCGCTCCGCGGAGAGGCTCCGGAAGTAGAGCTGGTTCGGGTTCTTGGCGGCGAGGGTGTCCCGTTTCCGCTGGATGTCGCTGCCGTAGCCGTGCTCGGCGGCCCAGCCCTCGTCGTCGACGACGTACGGGAAGAGGCGGTCGACCCCGTCCGGTAGGTCCCCGACGACGTGGAAGGAGAATCCCCGCTCCTCCATGCAGTTCCGCGTCAGGAGCGCCTCGGCCTGTGCCAGGGTCTGCCGCTCCGCGGGCGTAAGCGCGCGGGCGGCGACGGTCGACTCGGAGACGGTGGTCCTGGGAGCCGGGGATGGTGGTGCGGCCGTGCAGGCCGACAGCGCCGGAGCCGCCAAACAGAGCAGCACTGCGGCCACGGCCTTGCCCCGCCCTGGACAGGACCCGGTGCGTCCGGCCATGTTCATCCCTCTTCCCCCGAAACACTGCGACACCTCGAACGGTAGGAGGACCGGCTCGTCGGGGGTCCTGACATCCGTCAGGACCGTGGGCCCGGGCCGCCGTAGTAGTGCCGCTGTCAGGACCGCTGATCAGTGCTGCTGCGATGACAGAGGGGCGGCAGCTCGTCGGTTGTCCGGGCAGAAAAGCATGGTTCTGAAGCACTTCAGTGCCGGAGCCACGGAGGGTCACTGACCCGCGATCACGAACGGTCGTGGGTAACGTCTTCCTTGCGGGCCTGTGGTTTCACCGGGTCGATGGTGTTCGGATCGAAAACTTAGTGGCGGACGGTAAGTTGGTGGTCGTGCGGGCCCGGGCGACGACGGAGCGGGCCGGATGTTCCGGCTGCGCAGTGAGGTCCGCGCGGGTGCACGGCCGGTATGTACGCCGCCTTGCCGACGCTCGGGCGGGCACCGGCGGGTGGTGATCGAGTTACAGGTCCGTCGGTCCCTTTGCGATGAGAGCGCGCGCCCGCAGGTGACTTTCGCCGAGCAGGTCAGCGGACTGGCCTTCCGCTATGGCCGGCGCAGTGCCGGTCCGGAGGTGGTGTCGCAGAAGCTGGCACTGATACCGGCCGGCCGGCCGGGCGGGGGCCCGGCTGGTGGACACGCTCGCGGTCGCGGCGAGCCGTTCAACGCTGCTGCGCCTGATACGGGCCCTTGAGGGCCCGTACAGTCGGCGATACCGTACGGGCCCTCGGTCACTCCTTCGATTCCGGGGACTCCTCGAAAGGCCGTCCCCCGTCCCAAGGCACCTCAGCGCAGGGTTCCACCGCCCCCTTCACCGCGTACACGCTTGCGGCAGGGCTGGTCCGACCCGCCGGTTCCGGCTCCTCGAAGACCAGGGAGTCACCCGGACGCAGTGTGTACTTGTGCTTGGGTATCACGGAGGGGTCACCCGACGAGGTCAGGCTCCAACGTGGCTGGTACATCTCACCGCGAGGCCGCGCGCAGACGTAGCCGCTCCTGGGATTGTCCACGCTCACGTTGATGCCTTCGGCCCGGAGCCTCTCGGTCAGTTCCTCCTTCTCGTCCCGACTCAGAAGGATCTCCTCCATGCTGACCGTGACACTGCCGTCCTCGTGCCGCTCGACGGCATACGCCTGCGCCCCACCCGTCGACGCCGGCAGCGCCACCGCGCCCCCCGCCGCGACGACACACGCCGCAAGGGCGACGAGCGCCCGGCGAGTGGTGATCGTGCGGCGGCTCGCCGGCTCCGCAACCGGCGAGTACTCGGTCCTGAGAGCGAGTTCCCGCTGGAGTTCGTTCAGCAGACGGTCCTCGAAGGTCATCGTCGTCCTGGCGCTCATGCCTCTCCCCTTGCGTACGTGAGTGCTGCTTGCTGCCCGTTGGCTTCGGCCGCCGCTGAGCGCAGAGACCTGCGTGCCCGGTGCAGCCGCACCCGGGCGGTGACCTTGCGTATGCCCAGTGCCACGGCGGCCTCGGTGACGCTCAGTTGATCGACGGCGACGAGTTCGATCACCGCGCGCTCGCCGTCAGGGAGCCTGTCCAGGGCGGCCAGCGCGCGACGCCCGGCCTCCTCGGCGTCGAGCTTCTCCTCCAGCCGGCCGATGTCGTCGCCTTCCAGCAGTCGGCGGCCGGCGATACGGCCCCCGAGCACGTTCTGACGCGCGCTCCTTCGGGCTTCCGTGGCCACCACGTTGCGTGCGATGCCGTACAGCCAGGCCGTCTCGCTCCCGAGGTCGGGGCGGTAGGCACGGGCGGAGTCGATCACCGCGAGGAACGTCTCGGCGGTGAGATCGGCGACGGTGTGCGGATCGGTGACCCGCCTGGCCATGAAGCGGGTGACGGTGTCGACATGGCGGCGATAGAAGACCTCGAAGGCGGCCGGATCGTACATCTCTCCCGGTGGGCCGCTCCGGCTTCTGCTGTCGGATGCCAAGGTGTGAACCTCCCGTTGTCCGTCCTGCTGTCACTTCTACTTGGAACAGGGAGCCGAATGCGTTACAGGACGACCCCGGCGGGCCCTGCCCGAAAAGTGAAGAGCTGCGTACGACGACGACCTGCGCACCACGGCCTACCGGTTGATCGACGCCGCTGGTCTCCACCGCGGCCGACTGACCGGACTGGCCCCCTGTGCGGCGACGGCCTCACCGATGGTTGAGGGCTGCGCCTTCGCTTCCGGGATCGCTCGAAGAGCTTCCGCCGGGCCTTCGAGCCCTTCTACGAGGTCTGGCAGATCGCCGCCGCGACCGATGCCACCGCGCGCCATCTGCGGCACCAACCTCGGTCTGTCATGACGGTTTGCCGGCGTGATCGGGCGGACCGTGTCGCTTTCTGCGGCTGATGGCGGGCAGGCCAGGCGCCCGAGTGTCGTCTCGGGTGATCGCCGGGCTCCACTGCTCCGGTCCGGACCGGTTCCCTCGTAGTAGCGGGCAGGTTGACGGTCAGCCGGGGTTCGGCAGGAGTACAAGACGTTTGGGGGCGGTGGTGACCTGGCCCGTCCAGGGCCAGTGGCGGGCGAGGCACAGGGTGCGGCGCCGGCCGGTGGTGAGGAGTTGCCGGGTCAGGGAGAACAGGCGGAACCACTCCTCGATCGCCCACCGGGCGCCGGCGACCCGCACCAGTTCGTCCACTCCGACATCCAACGGTGCGTATCCGTGGGAGCAGGCGATTCCGTCCGGCTGGCTCACACTGCGCCGTGCCGGCGCACCCGGCGGCCGGGCAAAGACGCGATCAAGGTGGACTGCCACACGTTCACCACCAATGACCAGCCCATGGCGATCCACCCTCGCCCTGCCCGACAGCAAGAAGCTCTGCCGGGCCGCAGGTACACGTAGTCAGCGGCCGCCCGCAACGGGACGGCGCCCTCCTCCGCGATGGAGAGGGCCGCTCTGGCCCGGTTCCACTTCCTGCCGCAGCGCCCGGTGCTGCTCTCTGGTCTGCGGCGGCGACTTCGTGAGCGAGCTGAGCAACGAGTTCTTCGAAGGGAACATGGTGGGCGCCGCGGCCCCGGGAGGCCGGCTGGTCACCAGCGGGCACGGCTCCTGACTCCTGGGTCACCTGGACCGCCGAAGTTTCCCCGTGATCTTGGACACGTGATCGTTATGCCGCGGGGGTGTGCTGGTGCAGCTGTCGGGTCTCGGCTGGCCTGAGGTAGCCGAAGACCTTGTGTTTGCGCAGGCGGCGGCGGTTATGGAAGGTCTCGATGAAGGCGAAGACCTCGGCCCGGGCGGTCGCACGGTCGGGCCAGAGGCGGGTGCCGATTTCTTCTTTGAGCAGGGCCCAGAAACTCTCCGCGGCGGCGTTGCCGAAACATGATCCGGTTCGTCCGCAACTCTGGCGGAGGCGCAACTCACCCATTGCGTGCCGGAGTTCGGCCGATGTGTATTCGCTGCCGCGATCCGAATGGGCGATACATCCGGGCTGCAGAGCGCCCCGGCCGTGGGCCATCTTCAGCGCGTCCACGACCAGGGAGGCTCGGTGATGGCCGGCCATCGCGTAGCCGACGGCCTCCCCGGTGGCCAGGTCCAGCCAGCAGGCGAGACAGAGCCAGCACTCGGCCGTCGGCAGGAACGTGATGTCGCTGACCAGCTTGGGTTCCGGGAATGTCGGCGTGGAAGTCGCGGCCGATCAGGTCCGGAGCCGGCCGGGGCTTCTTGTCCGGTCTAGTCAGCGAGCGCCGCTTGCGGCGATGAGCATCCTGGATGCCGCGCTCGCGTATGAGGCGGGCGATGCGCTCGCGGTTCACACGGCGACCCGGTCTGCGCAGTTCGGCGTGGATGCGCGGGACTCCGTAGGCCTTGCGGGACGCGACATGGATGACGGTGATCTCGTGGGCGAGGGCGTCGTCGGCAGCCTTCCGGGCGGCTCGCGTCTCCGCCGCCGAGCGCCAGGCGTAGAAAGAGGAGCGGGCCACGTTCAGCAGCCGGCGCAGGAAAGCAACATCGTGGTTGGTCTTCTCCGCCTCGATGAACGCGTATATGCCCCGTTCATCGATCGCTCTCCTTCGCGAAGAAGACCGCGGCTTTTCGCAGTACCTCGATCGTCTTGGCCTGCTCGGTGTTCTGCTTCCGGAGCCGCTTGAGCTCGTCGCGTTCGGCCGTGGTCAGCTCACCGGGCTGGCCCTCACCCCGGTCTGCCTTGGCCCGCCGGTACCAGCCGCGCAGGGACTCCGAGCTGATGCCGAGTTCCCGGGCGACCGCGGTGACCGTCTTTCCTGAGGAGTCGACGAGCGCGATCGCGTCCCGTTTGAACTCCTTGGGGTACCGCTTCGTGTACTTGTTTCCCACCTGGTGCTACTTCCTCTGGAACCTCAGGTCCCAGTCTCCAGGTGTCCACGACCAAGGGGAAAGTTCAATGGACAAGTTGCTCCCAGTGCCCAACGCTCGGCTCCCAGTGCCCAGTGCCCAGTGCCCAGTGCCCAGTGCCCAGTGCTCAGTGCTCAGTGCCCAGTGCTCAGTGCCCAGTGCCCAGTGCCCAGTGGCCAGTGGCCGGCGCGGTGTGGGCGGAGAGGTCGTGGGCAACTTCTCGGGCCGGGGGCGGTTTGCCGAGGAGAGTGACGTCACCGCGACGGTGGGAGCTGTTACGGGCGGGAAACAGGAGCCGGTCGGGCACGAAACATGTATCGCTCAGGTTTGTCCGTGTCTGCGAGGACGTCGTCCTGCGCGAGTGACATAAGGAGGATCGTGAGCACGTCACCCCACTCGTTCCCTCCCCTGTGCGACACAGGGCGTTCCCGTGAGCGTGGTGCCGGTGCCGGTACCGTCGCTCGTGGCCCCTGTCGTCGGCTGTCGTCCGTCAGGGCCCACGCGGGGGTGGACCAGTCCGCCCGGTGTGAGCCCCATGCATGAGGTGCTGTGGGTGGCGGGGCTGGTGGGCGGGGTGCTGTGTCTCGCCGGTCATCTGCCGTCCCCCGCGCGGCAGTGGCTGCCGCACGCGGTCGCGCTGGCCTGTATGGCGGCGATGACTCCCGCAGTGGGAGGCCAGAAGCTGTTGGTGGCGGGCGCCGCCGCACTTGTCGGTGCCTCTCTGTGGGAGATGCGCGCGGGGTGTGCGTTCCGCCGAGCTGCCGAGTCGGTGAACCTGGCCGCGATGGGGCTGCTGGCGGCGGCCGCGGCGGTTGTAGGACGAAGTCACCACGGCGAGGAAGGTCTCTCCGGCCTCATACCGACGCAAACCGGCTCGGTCGGACTCGCGCCGTGGCCGGTGCTGTTCTCCGTCGCGTGCTGGGGCGTGGCCCGGGCGGGTGTGATGCTCGTCCGGCAGGCGTGGCCGCCCCGGATCGCCGCACTCTCTCCGGGCAGGCGTGCGCTGCTGCTGGGGGAGGTGGGCGGTGTGCTCATGATCACCGCCATGGCCGTCATGCTCGGGTTGCCTTGACGCCGGTGTCGAGGCGGCGGTGACGCTCGCGCCCAGGTCACCCAGGTCACCCAGGTCGCCGAGGTCGGCGGAGTTGCCCAAGCTGCTTGCAGCGCAACGGAGTTGAGGAAGGGGTGGCGCGGTCGGAAAAGGCCGCGCCGTTGTTCTCCGTGATGTGGCCCTGTCGCTCTGGATCTCAATGTGTAAGTATTGGATCCAATCAATACGCAATCGGATGCACGAGGTGAGCGATGCTGAGACGCGAGGACAACGAGCGCGTTACGCGCACTGGTCCGGGCACGCCCCTCGGACAACTCATGCGCGCCTACTGGCAGCCGGTCGCCCTCGTCTCGGAGATGCCGGACGAGCGGCCGGTCAAGGCCATCCGGGTCATGAGCGAGGACCTGGTGCTCTTCCGGCGGGACGACAACGGTCCCGGACCGGACGGCGGCGAGACGGTGCGCCCGGCCGACGACGAGCCACTGCGCTCCGACGGTGACGAGACGGTGCGCCCGGCCGACGACGAGGCACTGCGCTCCGACGGTGTCGAGACAGTACGCCCGGTCGGCGACGGCGACGCAGAACGGCCGAAGGACGCCGGCGGGACCGGCTCGTGGGGGCTGGTCGGGCGGTACTGCGCCCACCGGGGCGTCGACCTCTCCTACGGGCGCAGGGAGAGCGGCGGACTGCGGTGCCTCTATCACGGGTGGCTGTACGGGCCGGACGGCCGGTGTCTGGAGCAGCCCGCGGAACCCGAGCACAGCAACTTCGCGGCCAAGGTGCGCATCCCGAGCTACCCCTGCGTGGAGCGCAACGGCCTCGTCTTCGCCTATCTCGGCACCGGCGACCCGCCCCCCTTCCCGGCGTACGACTGTTTCCGCGCTCCCGAGGAGTACACCTTCGCCTTCAAGGGCTGGTGGGAGTGCAACTGGCTGCAGGGCGTGGAGGGCGGGATCGACCCGAGCCATGTCTCCTTCCTGCACCGCTTCGTCGGCGAGGACCCGCGCGAGGTGTACGGGCAGCAGTTCAGCGAGGAGGTGGAGGGCACCGGGAAGAAGCTCTCGGAACTGGTCGGCGCGAGCTCCCGTCCGGACATCGACGTGGAGAGCGCCGAGCACGGCCTGCGGGTCTTCGCGCTGCGTGAACTCGCCGAGGACGTCCGGCATGTGCGGATCACCAACCTGGTGTTCCCCAACGCCTTCGTGGTGCCCTTCGGCAACGGCAAGGTCTTCTGCCAGTGGCACGTCCCGATCGACGACGAGAACCACTACTGGTTCATGATCTTCTACGACTTCGAGGAGGTCACCGACAAGGACACGCTGCTGGCCCAGCGCCTCGCGGAGGTCTCGCTCCCCGACTACCGGCCGCTGCGCAACCGCACGAACGACTGGGGCTTCGATGCCAAGGAGCAGCGGGAACTGACGTACACCGGCATGGGACTGGACATCAACGTCCACGACCAGTGGGCGGTGGAGAGCATGGGGGCCGTCCAGGACCGGACCGTCGAGCGGCTCGGCGTCTCCGACCGTGCCGTGACCGCCAACCGCAGACTCCTGCTCAAGGCGATCACCTCGTTCGAGAACGGCAATCCGGTGCCTGGTCTGCCGCTCGACGAGCGGGAGGCCGAGGAGCTGACCGGGCCTGCGGCCATCGACACCATCACGCCCGCGGACGGCTGGGAAGAGGCCTGGCGGCGACGGGAGTCGGAGCGGCGCGCGCGGTCCCCGTGGGCGGGGCAGGAGGTGCCCGGTGCGCAGCGCTGACGAGCGGCCGCGGGCGCAGGGTGGTGACGGGCCCGGTGCCCGCCCGCTGACCTCCGCCGGGGCCGGCGGGTTCGTCGAGCGGCACGGCCTGTGGGACGAGCGGCAGCATGTGGCCGCCGGACACGTCCGCCGGGTGATCGACGAACTCGGCCTGGACAAGGTGCGGTTCTCCTTCGCCGACCAGCACGGGGTGCTGCGGGGCAAGACGCTGACCCGGGAGGCGGTGCCCGGCGCACTGCGCTCGGGAGTCACCGCGCCGTCCTCCCTGCTGCTGAAGGACACCTCCGGCCGGACCGTCTTCCCCGTCTTCTCCGGCGGTGAGGGTTTGGCCTCCGGGCGCTTCGCCGGGGCCGGCGACATCGTTCTGGTGCCGGACATGACGACGTTCCGGGTACTGCCGTGGGCCGAGCGGACCGGCTGGATCCTGTGCGACCTCTACCATCCCGACGGCACTGCGGCGGCGTTCTGTTCGCGCGGACTGCTGCGCGAGAGGCTGGCCGCGCTGGCGGACACGGGGTACGACCTCACAGTCGGTGTGGAGCTGGAGTTCCACGTGTACCGGCCCGTACGCCGTCCCTCCGCGGACGGGTCCGTGGCCGGCTCCGCTCCGGTGGGTGTGGGGCGGCCGGGCGCACCGGGCCCGGCGCCGGAGGTGGAGCCGCTGAGCAGTGGCTCGCAACTGCTGCACGAGGAGGGTCTGGACCGGCTCGACGACCTGGTGGACCTGCTGTACCGGGGGCTGACGGGACTCGACCTGCCGTTGCGTTCCCTGGAGCTGGAGTTCGGGCCCAGCCAGCTGGAGCTGACCCTGGACGCGCGGGGGGCGGCGCAGGCCGCGGACGACGCGTTGTCGGCTCGTGCGGCGGTGCGGCAGATCTGCCGCAGGAACGGCTACCACGCGACGTTCATGTCGCGTCCCGCCGTGGCGCAGACCGCGTCGAGCGGCTGGCATCTGCACCAGTCACTGCGGTCCCGGGCGACCGGTGAGGCCGTCTTCGACCCGGCGCCGGGGGAGACGCTGTCCCCGGTGGGCCGGCACTACCTCGCCGGACTGCTGGAACACGCGCCCGCCGCCACCGTCTTCACCACGCCCACCGTCAACGGCTACAAGCGGTATCTGCCGATGTCCCTGGCTCCCGACCGGGTGGTGTGGGGCATCGACAACAAGGGCGCCATGGTGCGGGTCGTCGGTGCCCAGGGCGGGGGAGGCGCCCGACTGGAGAACAGATCCGGCGAGCCGGCGGCGAACCCGTATCTCTACATCGTCTCGCAGGTGGTGAGCGGGATGGACGGGATGGCCCGGCGGCTCGATCCCGGCCCGCCGACCACCGATCCGTACGACGCCGGGGCGCGCGGTCTGCCCGGCTCGCTCGGTCAGGCGCTGGACGCGCTCGACGCGGACCCGGTCTTCGCCGAGGCGCTTGGCCAGGACGTCGTCTCCTGGCTCACCACGATCAAACGCGCGGAGTTCGCGCGCTACCTGGCGCATGTCTCGGACTGGGAGCAGCGCGAGTACTTCGACCTCGTCTGAACCGCGCCCCGGCTCTCCCCTCCGCACCGCACTCCGGCCCCTCGCGGCCGGCCGACCCTCACGGAAGACGCCATGACCACGTTCAAGGCCCAACCCGCGCCGCTGGAACCTTTCCTTGTCGACGGACGGTGGATCGCTCCCGGCGACCGCCGTACGTTCCCCGTCATCGATCCCGCCTCGGAGACCGTCCTGAGCCGGGTCGCACAGGCCACGCCGCAGGATGTCGACGACGCCGTGGCCGCGGCCACCAGGGCGCACGAGGACGGCCGCTGGCGCGGCCTGCCGGCCGCCGAGCGGAGCCGGATACTGCACCGGATCGCCGAGCTGATCGAGGAGCACGCCGAGGAGCTGGCGGTACTGGAGACCCGGGACAACGGCAAACCCGTCGAACGCTCGCGCGCCGACACCGCGATGAGCGCCAGGACGTTCCGTCACTTCGCGGGCGCCCCCGCCCGGCTCACCGGCACGGTCGTGCCGCTGGATGCGGGACACCACGTCTACACGGTGCCCGAGCCCGTCGGGGTGGCCGCGTTGATCCTGCCGTGGAATTTCCCGATCATGACCGGCTGCTTCAAACTGGCCCCCGCGCTCGCCGCGGGCTGCACCGTCGTGGTCAAGCCCGCCGAACAGACTCCGCTGACCATGCTCCGCGTCGCCGCCCTGTGCGAGGAGGCGGGCCTGCCGGCGGGAGTGCTGAACGTCCTCACCGGCGACGGCGAGGTGGGCGCCGCGCTCACCGCGCACCCAGGGGTCGCCAAGGTGTCCTTCACCGGATCCACGGAGGTCGGCCGGCTCGTGATGGGCGCCGCCGCCCCCACCGTCAAGCGCCTCACTCTGGAACTCGGCGGCAAGAGCCCCAACATCGTCTTCGCCGACGCCGACCTGGACGCCGCCGTCATCACCGCCATGCGGGCCGCCTTCGGCCACTCCGGGCAGATGTGCACGGCCGGCAGCAGGCTGCTCGTCCAGCGCTCCGTCCTCGCGGAGATGGAGGAGCGCCTGGCCGACGCGGTGCGCAAGGTCCCTGTCGGCAACGGTCTGGACGGCGGAATCACCGTCGGCCCCCTGGTCTCGGAGGAGCAGCGGACCCAGGTCCTGTCGTACGTCGAGGCCGGTGTCGCCGAGGGCGCGACGCTGGTGACCGGCGGCCAAGTGCCGGACCGGCCCGGCTACTTCGTCGAACCGGCGCTGTTCACGAACGTCACCAACAGCATGCGGATCGCCCGGGAGGAGATCTTCGGCCCCGTGGTGGGAGTGATCCCCTTCGAGGACGACGACGAAGCCGTCGCCATCGGCAACGACACCACCTACGGACTCGCCGCCGGCGTGTGGACCAGGGACCTCTCCCGCGCACACCGCATGGCCGCGCGGCTGCGCGCCGGAACGGTGTGGATCAACACCTACAACATCTTCGACCCGGCGCTGCCCTTCGGGGGAGTCGGCGACTCGGGCCTGGGCCGGGACCTGGGCGACGACGCCCTGTACTCCTACTGCGAACGCAAGGCGGTGGTCGTCGCACTATGAGTACCGACACGACAGCGGTCTCCGTACCCCCGCCGCCTCCCCGGAGTCCGACATCCGACGTCACGGCACTCGACGTCACGGCACTCGACGTCGCGGCCCTGCGCGCCGCCACCCCCGGCATGCGCCACGCCCACCACATGAACGCCGCCGGGGCCGCGCTGCCCAGCGCGGCGACCCTCGACACCGTCACGGACCACCTGCGCCTGGAGTCGCTGCTCGGCGGCTACGAGGCGGCCGAGGCGCTGGCCGACCGTACGGAGCGGGTGTACGGCTCGGCCGCCCGGCTGCTCGGCGCCGCCCCGCAGGACATCGCCCTGGTGGACAGCGCCTCCACGGCGTGGCAGCGGGCGATGGGAGCCCTGCGGCTCCAGCCGGGCGACCGGGTCCTGGCCTCGTCCTCCACCTATGTCAGCTCCGCCCTGCACCTGCTGGAGATGCGGGACTCGCACGGCATCGTGCTGGAGGTGCTGCCGGCCGACGCGAGCGGTCAGGTGGATCTCGGCGCGCTGGAGACCGCCCTGCGTGAGCCCGCGGCGCTGGTGACGATCGCTCACGTCCCCACCTCCTCAGGGCTGGTGGAGCCGGTCGCCGAAGCGGGCGCGCTGGCCGCCCGCGCGGGAGTGCCGCTGCTGCTGGACGCGACGCAGTCGCTCGGCCAACTCCCGGTCGACATCGGGGAGATGCGCTGCGGCATCGTCGTCGCCACCGGCCGCAAGTTCCTGCGCGGACCGCGCGGCACGGGCCTGCTGTACGTCGGCCCGGGGCTGCGGGAGAGAGCGCGGCCCGCAGCCCCGGACGTACGCGGTGCCCAGTGGTCGTCGGCCTACCAGTACGAGGTGGTGCCCGGGGCGCGACGCTACGAGACGTGGGAGTCCTCCCACGCCCTGCGGCTGGGCCTGGGCACGGCCCTGGACGAGGCACTCGACCTCGGTGTCGCACGGATCCGCGACCACGTGACGGGACTGGCCGAACGGCTGAGGGCCGGGCTGTCGGACGTACCGGGGATCCGGCGGACCGATCCGTCGGCGGCGGCCTCGGGCATCGTGACGTTCCTGCGCGAGGACGAGGACCCCCGCCGGACCGTACGGGACCTGCGGGCCACCGGTTTCAGGCTGACGACCGTGCCCGCCTCGCACGGCCAGTGGGACCTGGGCAGGCGCGGTCTGGAACGGGTCGTCCGGGCCTCACCGCACGTCTACAACAACGAGGACGACGTGGACGCGCTCATCGCCGCGCTGACGGCACGGGAACGGCGCCGCCGGGGAGCGCGGGAGGCGACCGCCGAAACCCTGTCGCGTGCGACATCCGGGTTCCCGTCAGATGTGGCTCCGGAATCCGCGACGCGTACGTCCGCCGGTCCCGAGCCCGCTTCCGCGACGGGTACCGCCGCGGGGCCTGGGACCGGGAGCGGCGTGGCCACTGTCCCCGAGCCCGCTTCCGCCGGTCTGCGGACCGCCTTCTCGCGGCCGGCAGGGGCCGCGGGAGACCGGGCCGACGTGATCGTCGTCGGCGCCGGTGTCCACGGTTCGTCCGCCGCCTGGCAGTTGGCGGCCCGTGGAGCGAGCGTGATCCATCTCGACCGGTTCCCCGCAGGCCACACCGAGGGCTCCTCGCACGGCCGGACGCGGATGATCCGGCGGGCCTATCCCGCCGAGGTCTGGGACGGCCTGGTCGACGCCGCCTACAGCGCTTGGGACGCACTCGAACTCGCCGCCGGGCAGCGGCTGGTGACGACCACGGGCGGCCTGTACGCCAGGGCGGCCGGCGCCCCCGCCACACTGCGCGGCCCCGGCTGCGAGAACGTCGACCACGCCCGTGCCGCGGAGCTCTTCCCCGGACTGCGCCTGTGCGAAGGCTTCTCCGCGGTCCACGATCCGGCCGCCGGTGTCATCGACGCCCGGACTTCGCTCACCGCGCTGGCGGCGCTCGGCCGTGCGCACGGCGTGGACCGGCGGGACGGCTGCGCCGTGCTCGGCTGGCACCGGGACGGTGAGGGCGTACGCGTCGACACCGGGCAGGGCGTCCTGCGCGCGGACCTGCTGGTCGTGTGCGCGGGCCCCTGGACCGGCGAACTGCTGCCCGCCTTCGCCCGGCCGCTGAGCGTGGTGCGGATCGTGAACCTGCACCTCGGCTCCTCGCGGCGGCATCTGCTGGAACCGCCGCTGCTGGGCGCGTTCTCCGTCGACGTGCCGGACGTCGGTCTGCTGTACGGCATCCCGGCCTTCGGCGGAGCCGGCGTCAAGATCGGCCTCGACCACGGGCCGGAGGAGGACCCGTCGGTGCCCGCCGGGCCGGTCACCGGGGCCGAGCGGGACCGGCTCCTCGGTCTGGCCTCGCGGTTCCTTCCGGCGGCCGACGGGCCGGTGGAGGAGACGATCGCCTGCCGCTACACCATGGCCCCGAACAACCGCTTCGCCGTCGGCCGGCTGCCGGGCGAGGACAGGGTGTTGGTGGCGGCGGCCTGTTCCGGCCACGGCTTCAAGTTCGGGCCCGCGGTGGGCGCCGCGCTCGCGGATCTGGCGGAGGGCAAGGAACGGCCGGACCTGGACTTCCTGTCCCCGGCCGCGATGGGCATCACCGAGCGGCCCGGACCGGGAGCCGCGACATGACCGCCGCCCCCGGTAGTCCCGGCGCCCGCCCGGACTGCCGGTCAGCCGTGGAAGACGGTGGCCGATCGCTGTTCGTACCAGCGGGCCAACTGCTCGCCCGCGCTGATCACATGGGCCTTCATCTCACTGCGCGCCCGCTCCGCGTCCTCGGCGGCGAGAGCCTCGACGATCCGTTCGTGTTCGCGGATGTTGTCCTCGCGATGGCGCGGGTTGTCCTGCAGTACGAGGGCGGAGACGTTGCGCGGGAACGCCTCGTTGACGTCCTTGATGGCGCGCGCGAGACGTCTGTTGCCGGCGACGGTGTGGATCAGGGTGTGGAAGCAGTCGTTCGCGGAGGTGGAGGGGGAGGAGTTCGGGGAGGGCACAGCCTTCGCGGAGGTGGCGGGCGAGGAACCCTCGCTCGGCGCCGGACCACCACTGACGGCGCGCACCGTCTCGTTGGCCTCGCGCAGTTCCCGCAGCACCTCGGGGGTGACCGCGCGGACCGCCCGGACACAGGCGAGCCCTTCGAGTTCGGCGCGGACCTCGTACGCCTCGCGGACCTCCCAGGGGGCGGGGACTCGGACCACGGCGCCACGGTTGGGCAGCACCTCGATGAGGCCGCCCGCCTGGAGTTGACGCAGCGCCTCCCGCACCGGGGTGCGGCTCACGCCGAGCGTCTCCGCGAGTTCGACCTGGCGCAGCTGAGCCCCGATGGGGATCTCGCCGGAGAGGATCCGCGCGCGGATCGCGGCCGCGGTGTCGTCGACGAGCGCCTTGCCCTTTCCTGCGGGCGAGTCCGCGTCGGGGAGCGGGGCGGTGTCCATGAGGTCTCCGTCTGGTCGGGAAGGGCGAAGGCAACGGCTCGGGCCGGCGGTGACCGCCCCTCACAGCTTTATGTATCCATTCTAAAGGTCGCAGGATCCAAGGCCTGTGGCCCGTGCAGATGAGCGGAGCACACCATGCACAACCCACCCGGAAGTGTCAGTACCCGTGTCCATGCCCGGCGTGCGCGCGCCCATCCTCTCGACCCGCTGTCTCCCGCGGAGATCGACGCGGCCGTCGCCGTGGCGAGGGCCGACAGCCGGCTGGGGGAGCGGACCAGGTTCTGGGGCGCCGTGCTGGACGAACACTTCGCCCGTGAGGTGATGACCGGCCGGCATGCCGCGGGGGAGGTGCGGGTGGGCCTGGTGGCGATGGACCACGACCTGCCCGGCGCCTGGGAGATCGACGTGCAACTCGGTGCCGAGCCGCGCTGCCTGGAGTGGCGGCCGGTGGACATCCGCCGGCCCGGCATCACCTCGACGGAGGCGCGCGCGGCGGCCCAGGCGTGCCGGGCGAGCCCGCTGTTCCGCGAGGTGCTGGCCCGGCGGGGCATCCACGACGCGTCGCTGACGGTGATCGACGCGGAGTCCATCGGCGGCTTCGTGCCGGAGAGGTACAAGGACCGCAGGATCACCTGGGGTTCGGTCTGGCACCGGGTCCAGGAGGACGACAACGCCTATGTGCGCCCCGTGCAGGGCGTCATCCCGATCATCGACATGGCGACCATGGAGGTGCTGGAGGTCGAGGACCACGGCGTCGTCCCGGTCTCCGAGGAGCCGGGGCCGCTGGCGGCAGGCGGGTTCGGTCCGGACCGCGAAGGGCTGAAGCCGCTGGAGGTGGTGCAGCCCGAGGGGCCGAGCTTCACCGTCGACGGGCACAAGGTCAGCTGGCAGGGCTGGGAGTTCCGCGTCGGCTTCACCCACCGCGAGGGATTGGTCCTGTACGACCTCGGCTTCCTGGGGCGCTCGGTGCTCAAGCGGGCCGCCTGCAACGAGATGTACGTCCCCTACCTGGACCCGAGCTCCACGCAGTTCCGCAAGAACTTCTTCGACTGGGGCGAGTACGGCGCCGGTCCGCTGACCAACTCGCTGGCGCTGGGCTGCGACTGCCTGGGCGTCATCCACTACTTCGACGCGGCCTACCTCGCCGGTGACGGCGCCGCCCAGGAGGTCGCCCAGGCCGTCTGCATGCACGAGGAGGACGACGGCATCCTCTGGAAGCACAACGACCTGCGACGCGGGGTGAGCGAGGTGCGGCGCTCCCGGCGGCTGATCATCTCCAGCTTCCAGACGGTGGCCAACTACGACTACGGCTTCTACTGGTCGCTCTACCAGGACGGCCGGATCGAGCTGGAGATCAAACTCACCGGCATGCTGTCGGCCTCCGGCATCGAGGAGGGGGAGGAGGTGCGGCACGGCAGGGTCGTCTCGCGCAACGTCCAGGCTCCCGCGCACCAGCACTACTTCGGGCTGCGCCTGGACGCCGCGGTGGACGGCCCGCTCAACCGCCTGGTCGAGGAGAACGCCGAGGCGGAGGACGACCCCCGCCACGACCCGTACGGCAACGCGGTCCGCATGGTGCGCACCCCGCTGCTGTCGGAGTCGCAGGCCGCCCGCCGCACGAACCCGGCGACGTCCCGGCACTGGCGGGTGGAGAGCGCCGAGAAGCGGAACCGCTACGGGGACCCGACGGCGTACCGTCTTCTGCTGCCCAACACCACCCGGCCCTTCGCGCGGCCCGAGTCGGTGATGGCCCGCCGGGCGCCCTTCGTCCACCAGCATCTGTGGGCGACGGTCTCCGATCCCGCCGAGAGTTACGTCGGCGGGCAGTACCCGAACCAGGCGGAGCCCGGCGAGGACGGCGTACAGGTCTGGCAGCGCAAGGACCGCTCGCTGGACGGGGCGGAGCTGGTGCTGTGGCCGGTCGTCGGCAGCCATCACTTCCCGCGGCCCGAGCAGTGGCCGGTCATGCCGGTCGACCGGGTGCGGCTGGTTTTCGAGCCCGACGGCTTCTTCGACCGCAATCCGGCCATGGACATCCCCGACCCGTCGGCCGGCGCGGACCACTGCTGCGGGACCTGACGGCCAGTCATGGATTGGCGCCTGTCAAGAGATGTAGGCAGATAACACCCAAGATCCCGGTTTCATGCGCTCGTAACACCCGGGACACGGCTCGGACTCGCGAGCCGGACACGATAATTTTGGATCCAATCAACATAAGATTAGATCCATTCCTTATAGGTTTCAGAGGAACGGTGCCCCAAGGAGGCCCTCATGCCGGATCAGTCGCAGGGAACGCCCGCACTCCGCCCGGCCGAACCGCAGGTGTCCCGCCGGACCGTGCTGCGCGGCGCCGGCATCCTCGGCGTCGGAGTGGGCTTCGGACTGACCCCGCTGCTCGCCGCCTGCGGTGTGGCCGACGACGGGTCCGAGAAGTCCGGCGGTGGATCCGGCAAGGGCGGCACCCTCACCCTCGCCATCGACTCCACCAGCGCGGTCAACGACCCCGCCTTCTACACGACGCTGGGGGACTGGATGGCGGTGGACTGCATCTGCCGCGGCCTCACCTTCATCTCCTTCGAGTCCAACGAGCCCACACCGGACCTGGCCAGGAGCTGGAAGATCTCCGACGACCAGCTCACCTACACCTTCGCCCTCCGCGAGGGCGTGAAGTTCCACGACGGCACGACGCTGTCCTCCGCCGACGTCCTGGCCACCCTGAACCGGCAGTTCGACCCGGAGAACAAGACCCTGCCGAAGGGCGCGTCCAGACCGCTCGCCTCCCTCGGCAACAACGTCGCCTCGCTGACCGCCAAGGACGACCTCACGGTCGAGCTGGTGCTCAAGGCGCCCGACCGGACCGTCCTCGCCCAGCTCTCCGACATCGGCGGCCGCATCATCTCCAAGGCCGCCCTCGACAAGTACGGGGACGGCATAGGCAAGCACCTCGTCGGCACCGGCCCCTTCAAGTTCGCCTCGGCCACCTCCGGCCAGTCCGTGACCCTTGAGGCCTTCGACGACTTCCGGCTCGGCCGGCCGCCGATCGACCGCCTGGTCCTGCGTCAGGTGCAGGACCCCTCGGCGATCGTCAGCTCCCTGCTCAGCGGCGATGTGTCCGCCACCCAGTTCACCCCCTACTCCGCCGTGGAACAGCTGAAGTCCGACCCCGCGGTCACCGTCCACGACACCAAGGAGGGCTTCGACGCGATTTTGATGATCGACGCCCGGCGCGTTCCCGAACTGAAGGTGCGCAAGGCCATCAACCTGGCCATCGACCGCAAGGCGATCGTCCAGCAGGCCTTCTTCGGCGTCGGCAGCGAACCCAAGGGGTACGCGATCCCGCCGGCCCAGAACGGCTACGACCCCGCCCTCGCCGACCTGAGCACGAAGAACCTCGCACAGGCGAAGAAGCTTCTTAAGGAGGCCGGAGCGGTGGGCCGCGAGCTGGGACTGATGGCGGCCAGCGACTCCTGGCACCCCAAGGCCGCGCAGATCGTCAAGCAGAACCTGGAGGACGCCGGCTTCAAGGTGAAGACCACCTCCGTCGACCCGGCGTCGTACTTCAGCCGACTCAGCGACGGCAAGGACGACTACCACGACCTGATGATCTGGGAGCGCAACTCCTACGTCCCCGACCCCAACAACATGGTCGGTTCCATGGCCAACCCCGCCGGTCTCTACGGCAGCACCATCACCGGCCTGGACACGCTGGACGGCGTCGACACCCTGGCCGAGGACCTGCTGGCGGCCAAGAACCTCCCCGTCGGCAAGAAGCGCACCGCCGCCTACTCCAGGATCCAGCGGCGCTGGGCGGAGGAGTACATGGTGATCGCCATGCTGGCCTGCTCCACCAACCTGGTGGTCGGCGGAGCCAAGGTGAAGGGCATCAACAGCGCGGCACTCGGCAACCACCGCTGTTTCATGGAGAAAGCCAGTGTCTGACCACACGGGTGCCGTCATCGGCCCGAGCGACGGCCTCGCGGCGGCCCCCGTCGGCGGAGCGGTGCCAAGTGGCCGGCCGGCGAAGGGCGACGGAGGCCGGCGAGGAAGCGGGGGCGGCGGCCGGGGCCGCCTGGCGAGACTGCGGCAGCTCGGCATCGGTACGTCCTGGCCCGCGATGGTGTCCTGGGTGTTCCTTGTCGCGATCGTCCTCATAGCCCTCGTGGGGCCTCTACTGCTGTCGGCCGACCCGGTCCGGCAGACCTCCTCGGCGATGCTGCCCTTCGGTTCGCCCGGCCATCCGCTCGGTACCGACGACCTGGGCCGGGACGAACTGGCCCGGCTGGTGCACGGGGCACGGCCGTTGTTGTTCGTGGCGTTCGCCTCGACCGCCCTGGCCGCCGTGCTCGGCACCGGCGTCGGCCTGCTCGCCGGGTACGCGGGCGGCATGGTCGAACAGCTGCTGATGCGCGCCGTCGACCTGGCCCTGGCCTTCCCGTCCATCCTCCTGGTCATCCTGCTGGTCGCCGCGGCCGGACCGGGCACCACCAGCCTTGTCATCGGGGTCGGCGTGTCCCTCGCCCCCGGTCTGGCCCGGCTCGCCCGGGCCCTCGCGGCCAGGGAGACGACCCGGGACTACATCGTCGCCGCCCGCCTGGGAGGCACCCGCACCCCGCGCATCCTGGCGCAGGAGATCCTGCCCAACATCGCCGGGCCGATGGTGGCCCAGGTCGTCATGACCCTGTCGGTCGCGGCCGGCTTCGCCGCCGGCCTGTCCTACCTCGGCCTCGGCATCCAGCCGCCCACCCCCGACTGGGGCTACATGGTCCAGGCCGGCCAGGAGTTCCTCTACTCCGCGCCCCGCCTGGTGGTGCTGCCGGCGGCCCTGACCCTGCTGTTCGTCGTGGCCTGCAACTTCGTGGGCGACGACCTGCGGGACGCGCTCGACCCGAAGGGCTCCGCATGAGCACCCTCCCGCTGTCACGACTGCGGCGCCCGCACCGGCCCCGGTCCGAACGCACCGACATCGTGTGGACCATGTACCGCAGGCTCCTCGGCATCCCGGTCGTCCTGTTCGCCCTGGCGACCCTGGTGTTCGTCGCGATGCGCCTGCTGCCCGGCTCGCCCACCGCCTCCCTGGCAGGCGGCGGCACGAACCTCACGGCCGCGGAGATGGCGCAGAACGAGGCCCGGGCCAGCGAGGCGCTCGGCCTCGACCAGCCGCTGCTCACCCAGTACGGCACCTACCTCGACAACCTGGTGCACCTGCGCTTCGGTGAGTCGTTCTTCGGCTCCAACAGCGTCCTGGGTCTGCTGGGCGACGCCCTGCCGGGCACCATCGAACTGACCCTGGCCGCGATGACCGTGGCCGTGCTCCTGGGTGTGGTCACCGGTGTGGTCGCCGCACTGCGCAAGGGCACCTGGATCGACACCACGACCCGGACCGTGGCGACCGTCAGCTTCTCCCTGCCGTGGTTCGCGCTCGGCGTGATCGCCATCGTCGTGTTCGGCGTCTGGCTGCGCTGGCTGCCCGTGCTGGGACGGCTGCCCAGTTCGCTGGACTACCGGCCCACGACCAACTTCGTCGTTCTCGACGCGATCCTGCAGAACCGCTTCGAACTGGTCGGCCCCTGGATCCAGCACCTGATCCTGCCGGCCACCACCCTGGCGCTGTCCATGGCCGGTTACATCACCCGCATCGTGCGCGCCTCCGTCCTGGACGTTCTCGGCGACGACTTCGTCAGGACCGCCCGGATGAAGGGACTCGCCGAGTCCGCGGTGATCCGCCGCCATGTCCTGCGCAACTCCTGGCTGCCCATCGTGACGGTCCTCGGCCTGCAGTTCGGGTCCCTGCTGGGCGGCTCCGTGATCACCGAGACCGTCTTCTCCTACGGCGGCGTCGGCCGGCTGCTTGTGCAGGGCGTGCTCCAGCGCGACTACCCCGTCGTACAAGGAGCCGCGCTCGCCATCGCCCTGCTGTTCGTCCTCGTCAACTACGCGGTGGACGTGCTCTACATGATCCTCGACCCACGCATAAGGAAAGGCTGAGCCGCATGGACATCGTGCTGGTCCACGGAGCGGGCGGACGCCCCACCACCTGGTCGGAGGTCGAGCCCCTGCTCGCCGCCCTGGGACACCGGACGGTCGCCGTCACCAACCCCCTGACCTCCCTTGAGGCAGACGTGGCGCACACCACCGCCGCCGTGGCGGAGCTGCCGGGACCGGTGCTCCTGGTCGGCCACTCCTACGGGGGTGCGGTCATCACCAACGTCGGCCACCACCCCGCGGCCAGGGGCCTCGTCTACATCGCGGCCTTCGGCCCCGTGGAGGGCGAGACCGTCAGCGGCATCGTCGAACGCTACGAGCCCGCGGAGATCTCGGCGTACATGCGGCGCGGCCCGAACGGCGAGTGGAAGTCGGAGGCGAGCGAGGAGTTCTGGGCCGAGATCGGCCCCGACCTCTCGCCGGAGCAACGGGCCGTCGTCGAGGCCGAGGGACGCAAGGCGGAGAACCTCATCTTCACCCAGCCGACCGGGAAACCGGCCTGGGGCACCCTGCCCTCCTGGTACCTGGTCGCCGACGACGACCGCACCCTGCGCCCGGACGCGCAGCGCGACATGGCCGCCCGGATGCAGGCCGTCACCGAACACGTCCCCGGCAGCCACTACACCACGCTCGTGCACCCGCGACGGGTCGCCGACCTGATCCACACCGCGGCCACGGCCGTGAGCGGCACGCCGTGAACGGGCCCGCGCCCGCCGGAGTCCGCGGGCAGGAGGGGCAGGAGGGGCAGGAGGGGCAGGAGAGCCAGGCCGTGCAGCCGCCCGTGGTCCTGGAGGTCCGCGGGCTGCGGGTCGGCTTCGACGTCCCCTCCGGCCGGCTCCCGGCCGTCGCCGGCGTCGACCTGACCCTCCACCAGGGCGAGATCCTCGCGCTGGTCGGCGAGTCCGGCTCGGGCAAGTCCGCGCTGTCCATGAGCCTGGTCGGCCTCAACCGGGGCCCGCGCACCCACATCAGCGGCGAGGTGGCCTTCAACGGCCGCAACCTCGCCGAGGCGTCCGAACGCGAACTGCGCTCCATCCGGGGCAAGGACATCGCCGTCGTCTTCCAGGACGCCCTGGCCGCACTCAACCCGCTGCACCGGGTCGGCGCCCAGGTCACCGAGATGATGCGGGCCCACCGCCGGATACCGCACGCGACAGCCATGGACCGGGCCGTGGAACTCCTCGGCGAGGTCGGCATAGCCAATCCCCGTTCCAACTCCCGTGCCCTGCCCCACCAGTTGTCGGGCGGCATGCGCCAGCGCGTGATGATCGCCATGGGCCTGGCCAACGACCCCGCCGTCCTGATCGCCGACGAACCCACCACGGCACTCGACGTGACCATCCAGGCACAGGTCCTCTCCGTGCTCCAACGGGCCAGCGCCGACCACGGCACCGCCGTCCTCCTGATCACCCACGACCTGGGAGTCGTCGCCGAGGTCGCCGACCGCGTCGCCGTGATGTACGCCGGCCGCATCGTCGAACAGGGCACGCGCGACGAGGTGCTGTTCAACCCGCAACACCCTTACACCATCGGTCTGTTGGGCTCGGTGCCGCCCATCGACGGACCGGTCGCCGACCGGCTGCCCGCCATTCCCGGCAACCCGCTGACCGGCGTGGACCGCCCTGAGGGATGCGCGTTCGCCGCGCGCTGCGCCTTCGCCCGGGACGAGTGCGCCGAGCAGCCCGGACTACGCCACCGGCACGGCGGACCCGGCCACCTCGACGCCTGCGTCCTGACCGGACCCGTACGCCGGGCGGCGCACGCTGCGGGTCCGGTACGCAACGAGAAGGGGAGCTCATGACCTCGCCACCGACCACCCCCGTCTCCGCGGCCTCCGGCCCGACGCCCCCCGTACTCCCGGCGCCGCCCGGAACCCCGCTCATCCGGGCCGAGAAACTGCGCGTCGAGTACCGCGGACGCTCGGGCGGCAAGGTCCGGGCGCTGCGCGACGTCGATCTGGAGATCCTCGAAGGCGAGACGCTGGGCCTGGTCGGTGAGTCGGGATGCGGCAAGTCCACCCTGGGCCGGGCCCTGCTGCGGGTGATCGAGCCCGCGTCCGGCACCATCGACTTCCTCGGCCTGAACATCACCCGGCTCAGGGGTACGCGGCTGCGGCGCACCCGGGCCGACCTGCAGATGGTGTTCCAGGACCCGTTCGGTTCGCTCAACCCGCGGCGCAGGATCGCCGACATCGTCGCCGAACCGCTGCTGCGGGCGCGCGGCGCGAGCCGGGCCGAAGCCGCGCCGGTCGTGGGGGAGTTGCTGGACCGGGTGGGCCTCGGCGCCGAGGCCGGCCGGCGCAAGCCGCACGAGTTCTCCGGCGGCCAGCGCCAGCGCATCGGCATCGCCAGGGCACTGGCATCCTCACCCAAGTTCGTCGTGGCGGACGAGGCGGTCTCCGCGCTGGACGTCTCCATCCAGGCGCAGGTACTGAACCTGCTGTCGGACATGGTCCGCGAGCGCGGCCTGACCATGCTGTTCATCTCCCACGACCTGGGCGTCGTACGGCACATCGCCGACCGCGTGGCCGTCATGTACCTGGGCCAGATCATCGAGGTCGCGTCCCGGGACGCCTTCTTCGCCGGCCCCGCACACCCCTACTCCGAAGCGCTGCTGTCCTCGGTGCCGTCCCTGCGCCCCAGCGGGCGGCGCGAACGACGGGTCCTGGAGGGCGAACTGCCCGATCCCGCTAACCCGCCGGAGGGCTGTCTGTTCCAGACCCGCTGCCCCTTCGCCGAGGCCCAGTGCCGTACCCGCATGCCGGAACTGCGGACCGTCGCACCCGGCCGCACCGTGCGCTGCCACCTGCCCCTGGTGCCCAGCACAGTTGAGAAAGGCTGATCCCTGGTGATCATCGACGCGTACAACACGACCCAGGACGTCCGGGGACGGTCGGACTACCTCACCGGCGTCCGCAAGGGCCAGGCGCCGCCGCCGTACACCCCGTTCGAGCCCCGGCGCATCCTGGACCGGATGGACGCCGCCGGCGTCGACATGGCCATGGTCTGCTCGCTCGCCCAGCGCATCGAGAACGACTTCATCAGTTCCCTGGTCGCCGCCCACCCCGACCGCTTCTTCGGGTTCGGGCAGGTCCTCCCGCAGGCCGACGACGCCATCGAGGAGATCGACCGGATGGCCGACGCCGGCCTGGTCGGTCTCAAGCTCCACCCCAGCCTGCACGGCTACCACGTCGCCGACCACGGCCTGCTGGACCCGCTGTTCGAGGCCTGCGCGCGACGCGGACTGATGGTCCTGGTCAACGCCCTGGACGACTCCTTCTGCGCCCCGCTGGCCATCGAGGAGATCGCCCGCGACCACCCCGGCGTGCCCACGATCATCGCCCACATGGGCGCGGTGTGGAATGTTCCCGAGGCGATCATCGTCGCCGAGCGGCAGCCCCACGTGTACCTGGAGACCTCGGCGACGCTGATGAGCGACGTGAAGCGGGCCTACGCCCGACTGGGGCCGGAGAAGATCCTCCTGGGCAGCGAGTGGCCCGGCTCCGACTTCGACCTGGAGCGTATGAAGATCGCGAAGGCGATACCGGACGAGAAGGACCGCGCGCTCGTCGAGGGCGGCAACATGGCCCGTCTGCTCGGGATCACCGCGTGAGTGCCCCGCTTTCCGGCAGGGCGCTCTCCGCTACGGCGCCCGCCGGCATCGCGCGTGTCGCCGTGCCCGCGTCCATGAGCGAGGACGACGTCGAACTGCTCGTACTGGCACAGGAGTTGCTGGCCCGCGTCTGGCGTGACGGCCGGCACGAGGTGGCGTCGGCGGTGCGCACGGCCGACGGGGCCGTACACACCGGGGTCCACCTCGAAGGCTCCTGCCGGCGCAGCTCCATCTGCGCCGAGGGCGTCGCGCTGGGAGCGGCCCGCGCGGCGTACCCCGGAGAACAGCCGCTGTCCGTCACCGCGGTCGTATCCGTCCAGATCAAGCCCGCCGGACGGTTCCGGGTGATCGCGCCGTGCGGGGTGTGCCGGGAACTGATCAGCGACTACAGCCCGGACGCGACGGTTTGGATCACCACGGTCGAGGAGAACGAGGTCGTCCCGGTCCGGGCCCTCGACCTGCTGCCGGACAAAAGCCGGCGGGTCTGGTGACAGCCGGTTGCACAGCACACCCGCAGACACCTGACTGCCGAGACGTACGTGTGCTGACACCTGGCCCGAGGAAGAAGGAAACACCATGACACCAGCCGTCCCCGATCCCGCCGGGCAGCCCGTCCCCACCGGCCCGGACCTTCCCACTGCCCCGGGGATACCCACCGGCCTGGACGTCCCCGCCCTCGCCGCCGAACTCGGCGGTTCCGGAGCCCCCGTGCTGTGGGAGGAACTGACCTGGCAGCAGGCGGAGACCACCGCCGCCGCCCAGAACGCCGTGATCATCCCCGTCGGCGCCACCGAACAGCACGGCCCGCACCTCCCGTTGGCCGTCGACACGCTCATCTGCCGTGCCGTCGCCCTCGGCGTGTCCGCCCTCACCGGCGTGCCGGTGGTGCCACCGCTCAGCTTCGGCGTCTCCGCCTCCCACGGCGACTTCGGCGGCACGGTCGCCCTTCGCCCGGAGACGATGATCGCCGTGGTCGAGGACGTCATCGACTCCTTGTACGCCTCCGGAGTACGGCAGTTCATCCTGCTCAACGGGCACATCTGGAACAACGGTGCGCTCGACGTGTCCGCGGAGAAGCTGAGGGTCCGTCACCGCGACGCGCGCGTGCGAGCCCTGGGCTACGTGACGATGTACCCGGGCCCCGAGGTCGACGGGCATGTCCAGTACGGCCGGGCGCTGATGCACGCCAACTTCTTCGAGACCTCGGTCATGCTCCACCTCCACCCCGAACTCGTACGGATGGACGAGGCGACCTCGCACATCGACGTGGACTCCTTCTGGGACTACCGGATGGACCAGGTCAGCGAGACCGGGGTCTGGGGCCGTGACGTGACCGACGCCGACGCGAAGCACGGTGGCGAGGAGTTCGACCGCTGCCTGCTCACCACCGCCCGAGCGGTGTCGGCCGCCGTGAGCGAACCGTGGCCCGACCCGACCCACCGTCCCGACCCGACCCGCCGTCCTGGAGCCACCGCGTGAAGATCTACGACATCACCCTGCCCATCCACCCCGAGATGCTGCACTGGGGACGCAAGCCCGAGGTCGAGGTCGTGGAGTCCCTCGCCCACGGCGACGCCTCCAACGTCACGCGGTGGCGGCTCGGCGCCCACACCGGCACCCATGTCGACGCCCCTGCCCACTTCCGCGACGGCGCCACTCCCATCGACGAGGTGTCCCTGTACTCGCTGGTCGGTCCCGCCCTCGTCATCGACCTCACCCACGTAGAGGGCGACGTGGAACCGCACCACCTGGAAGAAGGCGGGGCGACCGGACACACCCGCGTCCTGCTCAAGACCTCCAACTCCGCGGGCCCTCTCAAGGAGACCGAGCGCGCCCCGCAGTGGGTGGGCCTGTCTCCGAAAGCCGCCGACTGGCTGATCGAGCACGAGGTCGAACTCGTCGGCATCGACTACCTCACCATCGAGAGCCACCACCGCACCGACACCTGGGACGTCCACCACTCCCTGCTGGGCGCGGGCGTGCTCATCCTGGAGAACGCGGACCTCGACCAGGTGCCCGCCGGCACCTACGAGCTGACCTGCCTGCCCACGAAACTGGTCGGCGCCGACGGTTCCTTCGCCCGCGCCATCCTCACCACCCGGGACTGACCGTGGCCACGATCGCGATCGCCGCACCCCACCCCGCCGCTGTCGAGGCGGCGCGCCAGGTGACCGCCGCCGGCGGCGGCCTGATCGACGCCGCGCTCGCTGCCGCAGCCGCGCTCACGGTGGCGTACCCGCACCAGTGCTCCATCGGCGGCGACCTCGTCGCCCTGTTCCGCGACGGCGCACAGGGCACGGTCCGCTCGGTGCTCTCGGCAGGAGCCGCCGCGGCGGCCACCGACCCCGCGCCGCTGCGGGCGGCGGGCGACAGGATGCCGGCCGGTGGCCCGCTCACCGTGACCGTCCCCGGAGTGGTCGCCGGGTGGGCGGAACTCGCCCGTCTGGGGGCACGACTGCCGCTCGCCCGGAGCCTCGCGCCGGCCATCGCCCTGGCCGATGGCGGAGTCCCGGTGAGCGAGGGCCTGGCGCGGGCGATCCGCAACCGCCTCGGCGTCGTACGGGCCGACGCGGGGCTGTCGGCACTGCTGCTGGACACGGCGGGAGCCCCACTGCCCGTCGGAGCCACCCTCACCCAGCCGGCACTCGCCGCGACCCTGCGGGAACTCTCCGACGACTGGCGCCACTTCTACACCGGGCCGACCGCCCGTCGCCTGGTGGCAGGTCTGCGCGAACGCGGCAGCCTGCTCGACGCGACGGACTTCGCCGGCCACCGTGCGCAGAACACCGCACCGCTCAGTGCGACCGCGAACGGCGTCACCTGGTGGGTGGCCCCGCCGCCCAGTCAGGGCGCTTCTCTGCTGGCCGTACTCGCACGCCGGGCGGACCGGGCGACCGACCCGCCGGCCGATCCGCTGACCGCCGCCCGACAGGCGGAACTGAGCCGGGACGCGCTTCTCGGCGACCCCCGGACGGGCACAGTGGACATCGACGGCCTGCTGCTGCGCGCGGAGCGTGATGTCGCCGCGCTGCCCTCCGGTCCCAGACCGGCCGGGGACACAGTCGCCGTCACCGCCGTCGACGACGAGGGCAACGCGGTCACCCTGATCCAGAGCGTGTTCCAGAGTTTCGGATCCGGCATAGCCGACCCGGCCACCGGCATCGTGCTCCACAACCGCGGATCGGCGTTCAGCCTGGACCCGGCACACCCGGGGGCGCTGCGGCCCGGGGCACGGCCGCCGCACACGCTGTGCCCGGCGCTCGCCACCGCCCCGGGACGTGTCGTGGCCCTGGGCTGCCAGGGCGGCAGGGCCCAGGCGTGGATCCTGTCCCAGGTGGCCGAGGACCTGCTCGACGCCCCGGACCCGGAAGCCGTGCTCGCCCGCCCCCGGTGGGTCATCGGCTCCCGCGATCTGAACCGTCCGTACCCCACCCTCGTCCTGGAGCCCGGCACCCCGGACGCCGGCCACCTGACCGTCGTCGCGCACCGCCTGGGTATGGAGGTGGCCGGGACGGCAGGACCGCACGACGAGGCGGGCCACGTACAGACGGCCCGACTGCGCGGAGACGAGGTCGACGCGGCGACCGACCCCCGGGCGGACGGCACGACAGCTGTCCTCACTGGCTCGGCGCTTCGATGAGTCCGTGCTTCTCTTCCCGGTGAGTGTTCGGGCCGGCCGGCCCGAACGGTGGGGGATGGCGTGCACCCCCGCCGTGGCGTGTTCACGCGGCGCAAGACGAAGTTGACGCGACAGCGTGGCTGGACATCTCGCCCTGAAGCCCTGAAGCCTTGAGTCCTGAAACCGCGGAGCCCAGGGGTTCGGGTCACGGCTGTCGATCCGGGGGTGGGTGGCTGGTGAACCACTCCGGGTTCGATAGGGGACTCGATCAGTTGAGAGGATCGAGTCATGGCACGCCCTTCCCCTTACGATGGTCGCGGGGCACCACGATGACGTCCTCGCGAAACGTCGGATCGACCGTCGGCGATGCCAGCAGTGCGGTCAGCACCTCCAGCCGGTCGGTAGCCGTGCGTGTCGGGGTGCTGCCGCTCGGGACCAGAGGGAGGCAGCAGTTGAAGGGCCGTCACTCTCCCTCCCCCCAACCGCGTTCAGAGCGGCGATGAACTGCGGGGAGTGCTGGTCGGGGTGCCCGTAGACCTCCTCGACGGTCCGTGCGGAGGCCCAGTTCCCGGCAACCTTGGCGACCATCGGGTCGTTGCCGGAGAGGCCGAGGATCTTGGAGGTTGTTGTGTGCCGGAAGGTGTGGGGCTTGATCCGGCCGGGCAGTTCGGCCCGGCGGCCGGCCCTGCGCAGCATCCCGCGGGCCCCGTCCGCTGTCCATGGCTCGCCGAGGTTGGGGCCTGCCAGATGGATCAGCAGCATCCCGTGCCTGGTGGCGTGCTTCCTGTATTCCGTCGTCATGTAGGCGAAGTAGCTGCTGACCATTGCCGGGCTGACCCGGTAGATCTCGCCGCCGCAGATCACGCCGTCGCGCAGCCACCATTCCGGCTTGCTCTTCGCCGCCGCGCGGTTCGGGTTGCCCCACCGGTGGCAGACGTGGGCATGCGTTTCAGGCAGTCCCCGCAGGCCGCGTTGTCCCGCAGGTGCAGGTCGGACAGGTGCAGCCCGGTCAGGCCGCCGATCCGCAGCGTTGTGTCCGACAGCCACGTCACGACCATCGCGTCGCGGCGGTGTTCACCACCTCTAATAGCTCCGGCCTCGCCCCGTCGGGCAACATCTTGGGGTGTCGGCGGCGCGTGCCCTGCTTCGGCGCCAGCCAATTCGCCGGCACCGAGGTCATCGCGTGCCCCAGCAGGGCCCGGTCCCGGCCCTGCTGGGTGGGCAGCCGCCGCGTCTCCAGTGCGGCCCGTAGGTCGTCGTTCACTCCGTGCTTGGCGCACTGGTGCAGGTAGAAGCCCTTCAGACACGCCGCCGCGGTCTGGAGCCCCGACTGGCCGTACGGCTTCTTCGGCGGCATCCGCCACGGCGGTCCGAACGGCATCGGCACCCTCGCCCCGACCGCCCTCATGTACCGGTGCAAGTCCAGCAGTGTCACCTTCTCCGTGCCCAGCCCTTCACGTATCCGCCACCGCAGGTGGTCGACCAGCGTGTATGCGTAGGTCTTCTGTGTCCCCGACCCCTCGTACGTCCGCAGGGAACTGTCCACCTCCTCGTCCACCGAGCTGTCCGGCCAGACGATCGTGTACGACCACCCGCCACCGGCCCGCTTCACCGGCTGTACGCGGATGTCCTCCAGGACCAACTCGCTTCGCACACGGCCTCCCGCCCCTCATCCCGTACGTCGGACAGGAAACGGTGACGATCAGTAAATAGACACGCGTGCACCCGCGGACCGCTCCATCGAGGGAACCGGTCACTCGAAGCACGCTCGGTAAAATCGTCGACGCGATCCGCTACGTCGTCGACACCGGCTGTAAGTGGCGGGCCCTGCCCCGCGATTTCCCGCCCTTTCTGTGGAATCTGTTTTGTCAAGTTGATGCGGGTTCGCCCTGGCTGCTGGAATGATCTGTGTGCTGTCCGTTGCCTTGGGGGCGTGGTGAAGGACTGGATCTCGCAGAGTGAGCACGACCGAATCGCCGAGAAGGCCATGATGTGGGAGCGTGCTCGTCAGAGGTGGCTGGCTGAAAGAGACGCCGACAAGGCGGAGTTGTGCCGAACGCAGGGTGAGGGGTGGCTGTTCCATCTTCACACCTGGGACCCGTCACGACCGTTGGGGCAGTGGACGCAGCCCAAGCGTGTCATCTCCGACGAGGAAGCACAGAGCATCGAAGATGCTGAGGCTCTGGCCAAGCTCCGCAAGAAGGTTGAGCGCACCCCGTACCGCCCTGTCTATCGAGGCGGCTTGCCGACCCTTGGCAAACACCGCTGAGCTGGCTGCGGCAGTCCATTACAGCGAGGCGCCATCCGTTCCGGGCTTGCGGTTGCGGACCTCCACGATGGGCAGCAACGTCGCGGTGGCCGGGACGCCGATCTGGCGGGGTGTCCGTCCAGCCGGAGTGGGGACGTCGGTGAGCCGATCCAGGAGATGATCGAGGGCGGCCTGGCCGTCGTCGACGGCAGCGCGTTCGTAGTCGGTAAGAGGGATGCTGACCAGCATCTTCTGCAGGTTCTCTTTCGCCTCCAGCAGCTGGCCCTTGCTGGAGTCCTTGGGCGTGTAGAAGTCGCAACGCGCGCAGGCCATCCGGTGCTGGCACTGCTCGAAGAAGGTGTAGGTGCAGTGCCCGTGGCCGAGGTCGTAGTACTGCCACGGTTCGCCCGACGCGGCAGCTCCGGAGGTGACCGCGTCCCGGTCGACCAGGACCTCGATGGTGCGGACGTTGCGCTCGAAGTACCCGGCGTCGTTGTAGGCCCTGGCCAGCGTGTTCGGTGTGATCTTGGCGTAGTGGGCAGTGGCTTCGGGAGTTCGATGCCCGAGCCATTCCTGCAGCTCGAACAAGGTCATCGGCTCCTTGGCGTTGTAGAGCTGGCTGGCGATGGTCGAGCGGGCCCGGTGGTTGGTGATGTTTCCGCGAACGTCGGCGGTGGGGACGCCGGCCTTGCGGCAGAGCATCCGGATGATCGTCTCGTTGATGTAGTGCTTGAAGACCCGGCGGGCGCGGAAGGCGAACAGAAAGTCCGCGTGCTCGTTGGTCTTCTGGTCGAGGAGGGCGGGCTGATCGGGCCGGACAGTCTGCCAGGCCTTGATCGCCTGCCCCAGTAGCGGGTCGACGGGTTTAGTGAATGCCGTGCCGGTCTTGTGGGTCGGGACGTCGAGCAGGCAGACCGCGTCGCGGGCCAGGACATCGCCGGAGTCACCGGGGATCGGCATGCCGTCGTGCTGCCAGCGGATGCAACCGACGCGGAGCCGGGCGACTTCGTCGCTGCGTTGCCCAGCGAACAGCCAGGTCAGAGTGATGGCCCGGATCAACTCGGCCGGGTAGGTGCGGCCGTCCGCGGTCGGCAGGTCGTCGGACTCGACGTTCAGCCCAGCCCACAACAGCTTGGCCCAGATATCGTCCGCTATCACGCGCGGGTCGGGACCCATAAGGGCCTGAACACTGCGAGGCGTCCTCAGCGCGTGAGCAGGGTTGAACCGTTGCGGAATCCACTCCCATTCGTGCAGGTCACGGAAGAACGCGCGGGGCACTTTCAGGTAGCCGGACTTCGCCTGCGCTGTCAGCGGCTTGCCGATGCGACCCTGTGATCGCATACCCGCCGTCCACTGCGAGTAGTCGCCGACCGTCATGCGGTCGACGGCCGCGACCCAGGACGCGCAGGTCTGGCGGGTCCAGTGTTCCGGCGCGGTGACGTCGGGGTGTTCGGCGGCCAGCCAGCGTCCGATCTTCGCGAGCACACTCCGATAGCTCGCGCGGACCTTCGGCGTCAGCGTCGAGGTCGCGTGCCAGCGTTCGACCCAGTCCGCCCAAGCTCCTGAAGTGCCCTCGATCGCCGTGGGCCCCGGGCCGTGGCGGGGGCGCGGCGGCGGGTCGGTGTGCCCGAGAGCGGCAACGGCGCGGTGGATCCCGTGCAGGTCGCTGACCCATTCGCTCTCCTGCATGGCCGCCGACGCGCGGATCGCGGCCAGGGCTGAGCTGGACAGATCATCCAAGCGGGGGCTGCGGTTCAGCAGCAGGACCTGGCAGACAGCGGAGACGAGGCGTTCGGGACGGCGCTGGTAGCCCCAGTCCCCGAGGACCGTGAGGATCTTCCCGACCGCGTCGTCAACTGCGGTCTCGCCGAAAACCCGGTGGGCAAGCGTGGGCCGCTGAAAGCGTCCGACCTGCTCGAACGCGGTGAAGCCGCCGAGGAGGTAGGCGTAGGCGATCACGAACGGGCGCGCGTTCGGGCCGATCTGGCCGCCCCACCGGTGCCGGAACTCGGCCCCGGAACGGTCGATCAGGTCGGCCCAGTCCTGGTCCGACCAGCCCCAGTAGCTGCGGCCGAGTGCACCGCAGCGGATCAGGACCAGACCGGCCGCGTCCCGGGCGAAACGTCGCTGGTTGCCAGCTCCCGGCGCCCACTGGAGGCAGTCCCGGGCGTGGGCCAACGGCTCGACCAGTCGCTGCGGGGCTGCCTGCGGCGTCAGTCCCTAGCGTCTGAACTGCTTGATCTCCAGGGCGGCGAGCGCCTTCGCCTCGGCGCCGGTCACCAGGGCTCGCCGGTCGTATCGGGCCAGGTCAAGCGGCCACGGCCAACTGACAGCTGGCCGCCCGCCGCCGGAGGCGGACGAGCTTGTCGTCGCTGTCACTGGCCGTTCACCCCGCCCGGGTGGCCAGCACGGGTGAGCATGTCGATGCGCCAGGAGTGGATCTGCTGCATGCCGCGGTTCAGCTTCTCCGCCAGGTCTCGTCCGGACAAGTGGATATAGGTCATGGTCGACTCGGTGTGGCGGTGGCCGGCGAACGTCGCGATGGCGTGCAGTTCCCAGCCCATGCGGGCCAGGTCGGTCAGGCAGAGGTGGCGGGTGGTGTGGGTGGAGAAGCGCGGCAGGTCTGCGGCCAGGGCGACGCGGCGGATCACCTTCGACCAGGTCCACAGGCTCAGCGGCTGCCCGTGGTTACGGCGCGACTCCGACAGGAACAGAGGGCCGCGTGCCCGGCTGATCGTGGCCCGATGCGTGAGGTAGCCGGACAGCAGCACGCCGGTCGGCGCGGAGTACGGGACCACGCGCTCGCGGCGGGTCTTCGTCGTTTCCGCTCTGACCCGAAGCGTGCGGTGGGCCGGATCGACATCCTCGGTACGCAGCGAGCACAACTCCTCTCGACGCAGAGCTGCGTCGTAGGCCAGGGCGAGCATCACCCGGTTCCGTACGGGCTCCTGGCGCACGACGTCCAGCAGGTCGAGCCACTGCTGTTCGCTGGGGATCCACGGCAACTTGACCAGGCGAGGCACCAACCCGCGCTCGTGGTTGCCGAACTTCCGGCCTGGCGTGTAGCGGCCGCGGCCGACCGGGTTCGACTCCCGCAGTCCCTCCTCGATCAGGTAGTCGTAGAACAGGCGGACCGGTACCAGTCGTTGCTGCAGCGTCGCATTCGCCAGACCTGCCCCCGAGTCCAGGGCGACGACGTTGGCTCCCCGGCGGCTCGGCCGCGTGGACAGGTCCTTCACGAACGCGGCCACGTGCAGCCGCCCCGCCGTCACCGGGTCGACGTCGTCCCGCTCGCAGATCAGCAGGTACTCGGCCAGGCCCCACGCGTAGGCGTCGATCGTCCTCGGAGCCCTTCCAAGATCCGTCCACACCCGCAGCCACTCGGCCGCGCGCTCATGCCGGCCAAGGACCGGCCACTTCTCCTCCAGCACCACCGCGCTGCCCAACACGCCTCCTCAGCCCATGGGGACGCCGCAGGATACGAGATGGCTCCTGCGGTGTCTGATTCCACGTAACTGATAGGCGGACCTGCTACGGCTTCATGGCCCGGTGGGCTGCTGCCGGCATCATCGGGCAGATCCGTGACCAGCTTCGCAAGCGGATCCGCCGTGAGATGGGCCGGGCGCCCGGCGCGGTCGCCACCGTGATCGACTCCCAGTTCGTCAAAGCCGTGCAGGGCATGCGTCTCTTTAATGGAAGGGCTCGATGGCCCGACATCCGATTAGCCGTTCATGACCCCAGCGACCTGCGAGGGCTCCCGGTCTTGATCGGAGTTGGTGACTCCCGAGCACGTAAGAGGTAGTCCCCGCAGAGGGCTTGGACCACGATCATCATCGGCGATCAAGTGATCGTTCTCGATGCCGACGGCGAGCGCCGGCACACGTCAGTCTTCTTTGAGGGCTCAAGGCCCGGATCAACGGAGGACGTCGTGCTGACGCCGGCGATCGGCATCGAGGAGGTGTTTCAACGAGCTCAGCTCTCGCCCATTAGATTAACGGGCGCAAGCGGCACCTGGTCGTGGACACCAAGGGCCTGCCGCTGTTCGTGATGGTCACCCGGCCGACATGACCGACCGCGACGCGGCCAAGGAAGTCCTGTTCCGGCTGCGGCTGATGCACCCCGAGATCACCATTGTCTGGGCCGACTCCGGCTATGCCGGAAAGCCCGTGACCTGGGCAAAGACTCACCTCGGCCGCACCCTCAAAACCGTCAGCCGGCCGAAGGACGCCGTCGGGTTCGTCATCCTGCCCCGCCGCTGGGTCGTTGAACGCTCCCTCGCCCGGATCATGCACGCCCGCCGTCGCGCCCGGGACTACGAACGGCTCATCCAGCGCTCGGAATCACTGATCACCTGGGCGGCGATCACCATCATGACCAGGTGCATCACCCGCCGAAGCTCCCGCAGGAACGGGCAGCCGGCACCCCGCGAACTGGTCCGGGACTGACCGGTTCCAAGGACAGCGTCCTCTCCTTGCCACGATCACTCGCGCATACCGGCTCACGCGGGCAAGTCGAGCATCGCTTTGAGGATGCGTTGCAGCTCAGCGCGGTCCTGGGGGGTAACCCTCGCCAGCCTGCGGTCGTACTCCGCCGCGAGGGCTGCAAGTGCTCGATCGCGTGCTTTCGTGCCCTCGTCGGTCAGTACGAGCCGGTGACGCCGCAGGTCCGCTTCGTCGATCTCGCGGCGGATGAAGCCCTTGGCGACGAGGTTGCGGACGTAGACCGTCACGCTCGCCTTGGGCAGCAGCAGCGCGGTCGCGATCTCGGCCGGGTACGGCGATGCCTCCACCTCGGCCAGGACGAAGAACTCCTTCGTCTCCAACCCGAGCTCGGCCAGATCCTCCGTGCAGGCATCCATGACGACTGTCAGCAGCCGCTGGTTCAGCGTCCACAGCTGCGCCCCGTCGACCGACATGCGATCCTCCGTTCCAGGTGGTACAGTTTCGTATTAGTTTCAGATCGTACAAGATATCGTCTTGTACTGGACTCTTATGGAACAACAATCTCGCGAAGGAGGCCAGCCATGATCCAGCACCTCACCATCCCGCGCGGTCCCATCAACCTCGCCGCGGACCTCCACCTGCCCGACAACGCCGACGGCGGCGCACCGCTGCCCGCCGTGGTGCTCTCCACCCCCGGCAGCAGCGTCAAGGAGCAGATCGGCGCCAACTACGCCTCCCGTCTCGCCGCCCACGGCATCGCGGCGCTCGTCCTCGACCCCGCCCACCAGGGCCAGAGCGAGGGCGAGCCCCGCGACCTCGAAGACCCCTACCGCCGAGGCGAGGACATCTCCTACGCCATCGACGCGCTCACCACGACCCCCGGCATCGACCCGCAGCGCATCGGCGTCCTCGGCATCTGCGCCGGTGGCGGCTACGCCGTCCACACCGCCCGCACGGACCACCGCATCAAAGCGGTCGGCACGGTCGTCCCCGTCAACATCGGCCACGCGTTCCGCAGCTTCTCCGGCGGTCCGGCCGCAGCACTCGACCCCCTCGCGGACGCACGGACCGAAGAGGCCCGCTCCGGCGAGACGACCCGCGTGAACTGGCTGCCCGACACCCTTGAGGACGCCGCGGCAGCGGGCCTGACCGACATCGACACCACTCAGGCCGTCGCCTACTACCGCACCGAGCGCGGTGGCAACGAACACTCCACGAACCAGCGCCTCCTGCGCAGCGACTCCCTCCTGCTGGGCTATGACGCCTTCCACTTGGCCGATCAGCTCATGACCCAGCCCCTGCAGGTCGTCCTCGCAGGGCGCATCGGCAACACCGGCTCCTACGACATGGGCATGCAGCTGTGGAAGCTGGCCCCCGACCCCGTCGACCTCATGGTGATCGACGGCGCCGGCCACTACGAGATGTACGACGAACCCGCATACGTCGACGCCGCCGTCGAACGACTCACCAGCTTCTACGCGAACAACCTGTGACTGCGGGCATGGACGACGCCTCACTGGACCGGCTCAGTACGGGCAAGTATCTGCTGGTCACCAGCTACCGCAGGAACGGCACCCCGGTCGCCACCCCCGTCTGGGTGGTGCGTGACGGCGACGCGCTCGGCGTCTGGACGGCCGCGGACTCCTGGAAGGTCAAGCGGATCCGGGCCCGCGCCGATGTCCTCGTCGGCCCCTGCGATCTACGCGGCAATTCGACGGGCAACCAGGTTCCCGCCACCGCCGAGATCTGCGACGCCGCCACCACGGCCCGCTATCGGAAGCTCATCGCCCGCAAGTACGGCATCATCGGCCGCCTCAGCCTCCTCGGCAGCCGACTGCGCCGAGGTGAGGCCGGAACGCTCGGCATCCGGGTGACGCCGACGCCGTGACGCGCATGCCGAGCGCGGCGAGTGCATGCTGGTCGCTGTCGAGCGCCGAGTGGACCTCGGCCGCCGTCCGGTTCTCGCGGATCGCTGCGACTACTCCAGACAGTTCTGGCATCTTTGCCCGCACTCGATGCGCCGGTTCAGCCATCCGGCGAAGGCAGCCAACAAGCTTACGACTAGTGTCCTGCGCCAGTAGTTGCTCGTTAGTAGGTGTGTGACTACTGCTGCTGGTGCGTCAGTTCCTCGTCGGGGCCCGAAGTTGGAGCCGTTGCTGTTGTCCGTCGAGGAGCGGGCGGAGTTGGAACGATGGACGCGTCGGGCGACATGGGCCCAGGCCCTGGCCTTGCGGGCGCGGATTGTCCTGGCGTGTGCGGGCCCTGAGGTGCCACCGATCGTCGTGGTCGCCCGGGATTTGCGGGTGGCCGCGGACACGGTCCGCAAGTGGCGGCGGCGCTTCCTCGCCGAGCGGCTGGACGGGCTGGTCGACGAGCCCAGGCCGGGCCGGCCGCCCACCATCAGCGTCGACCAGGTGGAGGCGGTGGTGGTCACCACGCTGGAACAGCTGCCGAAGAACGCCACCCACTGGTCCAGGAAATCGATGGCCCAGCACAGCGGCCTGTCGAAGTCGACCGTGGGCCGGATCTGGCGACAGCTCCAGCTCAGGCCGCATCTGGCGAACACCTTCAAGCTGTCGACAGACCCGCTGTTCGTGGAAAAGGTCTACGACGTCGTCGGCCTGTACTTCAACCCGCCCGAAGGTGCGGTGGTGCTCTCGGTGGACGAGAAGTCCCAGATCCAGGCCCTGGACCGGTCCCAGCCGGTGCTGCCGATAATGCCGGGCATGCCCGAGCGGCGCACTCACGGCTACGTCCGCAACGGCCTGACCACCCTTTTTGCCGCGTTCGACGTCGCGACCGGTGAAGTCATCACGGCCCTGCACCGTCGGCACCGGGCCGTGGAGTTCAAGAAGTTCCTGATCCGGATCGACAAGACGGTGCCCGCGCACCTGCAGGTCCACCTGATCGTGGACAACTACGGCACCCACAAGACCCCAGCGATCAGGGCCTGGCTGGCCAAACACCCGCGCTTTGAACTGCACTTCACCCCGACCGGGTCCTCCTGGATCAACCAGGTCGAGCGGTGGTTCGGTTACCTGGCCCACCAGATGATCCGCCGCGGCGCACACAAGAACATCCAAGCCCTCGAAGCCGACATCCGGGCATGGGTCAAGGACTGGAACGAAAACCCCAAGCCGTTCATCTGGACCAAGACAGCAGAAGAGATCCTCGACTCCCTCGCCCGCCTCTGCCGACGGATCTCTGGCGCAGGACACTAGGGCCTGTGTGACGTCGTGATCAATCTCGGGTTTTGGTCCCGTGCGTGGGTAGGACCTGGTAGGACGATGGGTGTGACACGTAGGCAACTCA
>NZ_JBIUVD010000026.1:0-126703 GCF_044742785.1 Streptomyces sp. NPDC087844
CCCCCCCCCCCCCCCCCCCCCCCCCCCCCCCCCCCCCCCCCCCCCCCCCCCCCCCCCCCCCCCCCCCCCCCCCCCCCCCCCCCCCCCCCCCCCCCAGTACGTGACGATGGGGGAGGGTAGGGGCGGCGGGGGCGAAACCCACTCCCGCACCCCCACCCCCACCCACCTACGCCGGAACGTGCACCGTCTCCACCCGACTGGCGACCAACCGCTCCCGCTCCCGCCGAGCCGCCGACTTCCGCAACCGCAGAATCTGACTCAGCCCGAGCGCCTGCAGCACGAACACCGCCGAGAAGGCAACGGTGTAGCTCCCCCCGGTGGCATCCAGCAGCACCCCCACCGCGAACAACGTCGTCATCGACGCGACGAACCCGCCCATGTTGGTGATGCCGGAGGCGGTCCCCTGGCGCTCGGGCGGATTCGCGGGCCGCGCGAAGTCGAACCCGATCATCGACGCGGGCCCGCAGGCTCCCAGGACCACGCACAGCACGACCAGCAGCCACATCGGCGCGTGCTCGGCGGGATAGGCGAGCGTGGCGGCCCACGCGACCGCCGTCGACACGACCGTGCCGAGCGCCAGCGGCAGCCGCGCCGCGTGGTGCCGGGCGACGATCTGCCCGTACACCAGGCCTATCAGCATGTTGGAGAGCACGACGAGGGTGAGCAGTTCGCCGGCCGTCGCCCGGGACAGACCCTGGGCCTCGACGAGGAACGGCAGTCCCCACAGCAGCAGGAACACCATCGCCGGGAACTGGGTCGTGAAGTGCACCCACAGCCCGAGCCGGGTGCCGGGCTCCCGCCAGGACGCCGCGATCTGACGGCGTACGTAGGCGGCTCCCCGGTGCGAGAACGGCTCCGGTTCGTGCCCCTCGGGGTGGTCCTTCAGGAACGCCAGCAGCAGGACGAGTACGACGACACCGGCGACCGAACTGCCCGCGAACGCGGCCGTCCAGCCGACTCCGTGCAGCAGCCGGGCCAGTACGAGCGTCGAGACGAGGTTGCCCGCCATGCCCACCAGCCCCGCGAGCTGCGCGACCATCGGCCCGCGCCGGGCCGGGAACCAGCGCGAGCCGAGCCGCAGCACACTGATGAAGGTCATCGCGTCACCGCACCCGAGCAGCGCGCGCGAGGCCAGCGCCGTTCCGTACGTCGGTGAGAACGCGAAGCCCAGCTGTCCGAGGGTGAACAGCACGACGCCGAAGGTCAGCACCTTCTTCGTGCCCAGCCGGTCGACCATCAGGCCGACGGGTATCTGCATGCCCGCGTAGACGAGGAGCTGGAGGATCGAGAAGGTCGACAGCGCGGAGGCGTTGACATGGAAGCGGTCGGCGGCGTCGAGCCCCGCCACCCCCAGCGACGTACGGAAGATGACCGCGACGAAGTAGACGGAGACGCCGACGGACCAGACCGTGACGGCGCGACGGCCGCCGGGCGGGTCGCCGGGGAGTGCCAGGGAGGACGAGGAGGAGGACGACGATGACGACGAGGACGCGCTCATCGCACGTCTCCCCGGGCGAGGTTGGAGAACCAGCTGACGTGGCGGTGGACCAGGTCGACCGCCGCCTCGGCGTCACCGGAGCGCAGCGCGTCGAGGATCTCCTGGTGCTCGGTGAGCGTCTTGGTGATCCGGTCCGGGTGGGCGTGCATCACGGCGACGCCCATCCTCAGCTGCCGGTCGCGCAGTTGGTCGTAGAGGCGGGAGAGGATCTCGTTGCCCCCGCTGCGGACGATCTCGGCGTGGAAGCAGCGGTCGGTGACGGCGGCTCCGGCCAGATCACCGGCGGCGGCCTGTTGCTGCTGCTCGGCGAGGAGTTCGGTGAGGCGTTCGATCAGCGCGGGCGAGGCCGGCACCGCCTTGCGGATCGCGTGCTCCTCGACGAGCTGCCGGGTCTCCACCACGTCCGCGATCTCCTGCGCGGAGACGGGCAGGACGAGGGCTCCCTTTTTCGGGTAGAGCCGGATCAGACCCTCGACCTCCAGTTTGAGCAGCGCCTCGCGCACCGGTGTCCGCGAGACACCCACGGCGTCGGCCAGCTCGCCCTCGGTGAGCAGGGTCCCGCCCTCGTACCTGCGCTCCAGCACAGCCCGTTTGACGTGCGCGTATACGCGTTCGGCGGCGGGCGGCGGCTTCACGACGGGGGACGGGGCGGAAGGCATGCGCACAGCATAGATACAACACGTACGCATCGTCCCGGGTGGTCCAGGATATGGACGAGGTAAAAAGGGGCACCCCGACGCAGGAACTGCACATCCTTTTGTGCTACTCGTGTGTCTGAAGAGAAGGCGCCACTGCCAAGTTGGCGCTCTCTTGGGGCATTTGACACCAGTTCGGTGTTTCCAACGTAATCGGGGTAATCGACTTGATAACTGCCATTAAGGGTATGCGCGTCCGCAGAGCTGCCGCAGTGGTCTTCACCACCGGAGCCGTGCTCGCGACCGGAGCCCTCGGCACGGCGCCCGCGCAGGCCCTCACGAAGCCCACGATCGCCGCCAAGGGCGGGTTCGTGATGAACAACGGCACAGGTAAGTCGCTCTACACCAAGGCGGCGGACACCCGCCGCTCCACCGGCTCCACGACGAAGATCATGACCGCGAAGGTGGTGTTGTCCCAGTCGAACCTCAACCTGGACGCCAAGGTCACCATCCAGAAGGCGTACAGCGACTACATCGTCGCCAACACGGCCTCCTCGGCCCGCCTGATCGTCGGCGACAAGGTCACCGTCCGCCAGCTGCTGTACGGCCTGATGCTGCCGTCCGGTTGTGACGCCGCGTACGCCCTCGCCGACAAGTTCGGTTCCGGCTCAACGCGTGCCGCCCGAGTGAAGTCGTTCATCGGCAAGATGAACAAGCAGGCCAAGGACCTGGGCCTGACGAACACGAAGTTCGACTCGTTCGACGGCATCGGCAACGGCTCGAACTACTCGACGCCGCGTGACCTCACGAAGATCACCAGCAGCGCGCTGAAGAGTGCCAACTTCCGCGCGATCGTCAAGACGAAGAAGTACACGGCCAAGACCATCACGAAGACCGGCAGCACCCGCACGATGGCTGCGTGGACCAACACCAACGGTCTGCTCAGCAGCTACTCCGGTTCGATCGGTGTGAAGACCGGTTCAGGCCCGGAGGCCAAGTACTGCCTGGTCTTCGCCGCGACCCGCAACGGCAAGACCGTCGTCGGTACGGTGCTGGCCTCGACGTCCATCACGGCCCGCGAGTCGGACGCGAAGAAGGTCATGAACTACGGCTTCGCCAGCTGACCAGATCAACTGACTGCGCCGTTCCCCGCGCCCCTTTCCAGGGGCACGGGGAACGGCGCAATCTTTTAAGGGCCGCGGGGAACGGCGCAGTCTTTCGCTTTCAGGGGCGCGGAGAACGGCGCGACCTGCGCTTTCAGGGGCGCGGGGAACGGCGCAATCTTTTAAGGGGCGCGGGGAACGGCGCAGTCTTTCGCTTTCAGGGGCGCGGGGAACGGCGCAGTCTTTGAGGGGCGCGGGGAACTGCGCGACCAGCCCCCACCGGCCCGCACCCGAGCACCGACCCGCTACCCCCACCCCCGTACCCCCCTACCCCCAGGTGATCAACCGCTTCGGCTGCTCAAGAACCGCCGCCACGTCGGCAAGAACCTTCGACCCCAGCTCCCCGTCGACCAGCCGATGGTCGAAGGACAGCGCAAGCGTCGTGACCTGCCGAGCCTTGACCTTCCCCTTGTGCACCCACGGCTGCGGCTTGATGGACCCGACGGCGAGAATCGCGGACTCACCGGGGTTGAGAATCGGCGTGCCCGTGTCGACCCCGAACACCCCGACGTTGGTGATGGTCACCGTCCCGCCCTGCATGGCCGCCGGCGAGGTACGCCCCTCGCGCGCGGTGCCGACCAGCTCCCCCAGCGCCTCGGCGAGCTGCGGCAGCGTCTTGGCGTGGGCGTCCTTGATGTTCGGGACGATCAGGCCACGCGGAGTGGCCGCCGCGATGCCCAGGTTCACATAGTGCTTCCGCACGATCTCCTGGTTGGCCTCGTCCCATGAGGCGTTGACGTCCGGATGGCGCTTGATGGCGACCAGCAGTGCCTTGGAGATCAGCAACAGCGGGTTCACCCGCAGCCCCTGCATGTCCTTGTCCTGCTTGAGCTCCTCGACCAGCTTCATCGTGCGCGTCACATCGACCGTGACGAACTCGGTGACATGCGGCGCGGTGAACGCCGAGCCGACCATCGCGGCAGCGATCGCTTTGCGAACGCCCTTGACCGGGACACGGGTCTCCCGCACGCCGTCGTACGAGGCGGGCGGAGCGAGCGGGGCCGCGGCCGGAGCACCGACGGGGGCCGGTGTCGTCGCCGGCGCCGCCGCAACCGCGGGATCCTGGACGGAGGCCGGAGCAGGGGCAAGGGCAAGAGCAGGCGCAGAGGCAGGGGCCACCGCCGCGTGCACGTCCTCGCGCGTGATGATCCCGTCCGGGCCGGAGGGCGTGACCGCCGCCAGATCGACCCCGAGGTCCTTGGCCAGCTTGCGCACGGGAGGCTTGGCCAGCGGACGGGTTGCGGGGGCCGCGTGTCCGTTCAGCTCCTTCTGGACCGCCTCGGCCGCGGCGGTCGCTTCCGGCTGCTGGGCCGGTACACCTCTGCGGGGGCGGCGCTTGGTGGAGGCCACCGAGACCCCGTACCCGACGAGAACCGGCTTGCGGCCTTCCGGCGCGGGCTCGGCCTCCGCGGCAGCCGCAGGAGCCGCAGAAACCGTCGCAGCCGGAGCCGTCACAGCCGGGGCCGGGGCCTCGGCCGGAGCGGTCGAAACAGCCGAAGCGGCTGAAGAGGCCGAAGCGCCCGAAGAAGTCGTAGCGGCCGAAGAAGTCGACGCGGCCACGTCGGCCGAAGCCGCTCCGCCGCCCACATCCACCGCGATGATCACCTGGCCGACATCCACCGTCGTCCCCTCGGGGAAGCGCAGCTCGTGCACCACCCCGTCGTAGGGGATCGGCAGCTCGACGGCGGCCTTGGCGGTCTCGACCTCGCAGACCACCTGGCCGTCGGTCACCGTGTCACCGGCCTTGACGTACCACTTGAGGATCTCCGCCTCGGTCAGGCCCTCGCCCACATCGGGCATCTTGAACTCGCGCAGCCCCGAGGCCGTTTCAGTCATCGTCGTCACGACCTTCTCCTCAGTACGCCAGCGAGCGGTCGACGGCGTCGAGCACCCGGTCCAGGCCCGGCAGGTACTCGTCCTCCAAGCGTGCGGGCGGATACGGGACGTGGTAGCCGCCGACCCGCAGAACTGGTGCCTCCAGGTGGTAGAAGCACCGCTCCGTGATCCGGGCCGCGATCTCCGCGCCCGTCCCCAGGAACACCGGTGCCTCGTGCACCACGACCAGGCGGCGGGTCTTCTCCACCGAGGCCTGGATGGCGTCGAAGTCCATCGGGGACATCGACCGCAGGTCCACCACTTCGAGGGACTTGCCCTCTTCCTGGGCCGCCGCCGCGGCCTCCTGGCAGACCTTCACCATCGGCCCGTACGCGGCCAGGGTGAGGTCGGTGCCCTCGCGGACCACGCGCGCCTTGTGCAGCGGCCCGGGGATCGCCTCGCGGTTCACCTCGGACTTGTCCCAGTAGCGCCGCTTCGGCTCGAAGAAGATCACCGGGTCGTCGCTGTGGATGGCCTGCTGCATCATCCAGTAGGCGTCGCCCGCGTTCGAGGGGGAGACCACCTTCAGGCCCGCCACGTGCGCGAACAGCGCCTCGGGGGACTCCGAGTGGTGCTCGACCGCGCCGATGCCGCCGCCGTACGGAATGCGGATGACGACGGGGAGCTTGATCTTGCCGAGCGCCCGCGCGTGCATCTTCGCGAGCTGCGTGACGATCTGGTCGTACGCCGGGAAGACGAATCCGTCGAACTGGATCTCCACGACGGGGCGGTAGCCGCGCAGCGCGAGGCCGATCGCGGTGCCGACGATGCCCGACTCGGCGAGCGGGGTGTCGATGACCCGCTCCTCGCCGAAGTCCTTCTGCAGTCCGTCCGTCACCCGGAACACGCCGCCGAGCTTGCCGACGTCCTCACCCATGATCAGGACCTTGGGGTCCGATTCGAGGGCCGTGCGCAGCGATTCGTTGATCGCCTTGGCCAGCGCCATCTTTTCCGCTGTCATCGCTACTCGCCCTCCCCTTCATCGGCGAACGACGCCTGGTAGGCGGCGAACTGGGCCCGCTCCTCGTCGACGAGCGCGTGACCGTCCGCGTACGCGTTCTCGAAGATGGCGAAGCGGTCCGGGTCCGGCATGGCGCGGACGACTTCGCGTACTCGTTTGCCCAACGCCTCGCTCTCGGCTTCGAGTTCCGCGAAGAATCCCTCGTCCGCGTGGTTTGAGGTCTCCAGGTACGTGCGCAGGCGCAGGATCGGGTCCTTCGCCTCCCAGGCCTCGCGCTCCTCGTCGGCCCGGTACTTGGTCGGGTCGTCGGAGGTGGTGTGGGCGCCCATACGGTAGGTGTACGCCTCGACGAGGGTCGGCCCCTCGCCCCGGCGGGCCCGCTCAAGCGCCCACTTCGTGACGGCGAGGCAGGCGAGGACGTCGTTGCCGTCGACGCGGACGCCCGGGAAGCCGTAGCCCTGCGCGCGCTGGTAGAGCGGGACGCGGGTCTGGCGCTCGGTGGGCTCGGAGATGGCCCACTGGTTGTTCTGGCAGAAGAACACGACGGGCGCGTTGTAGACCGCGGAGAAGGTGAACGATTCAGCAACGTCGCCCTGGCTGGAGGCGCCGTCTCCGAAGTAGGCGATCACGGCCGAGTCGGCGCCGTCCTTGGCGATGCCCATGGCGTAGCCGGTGGCGTGCAGCGTCTGCGAGCCGATGACGATCGTGTACAGGTGGAAGTTGTTGCTGTTCGGGTCCCAGCCGCCGTTGTTCACGCCGCGGAACATGCCGAGCAGGTTGGCCGGGTCGACGCCGCGGCACCAGGCGACGCCGTGCTCGCGGTAGGTCGGGAAGACGTAGTCGTCCTCGCGGGTGGCCCGCCCTGAGCCGATCTGGGCGGCCTCCTGGCCGAGCAGCGAGGCCCACAGGCCCAGCTCGCCCTGGCGCTGCAAGGAAGTGGCCTCGGCGTCGAACCGCCGGGTGAGCACCATGTCGCGGTACAGGCCGCGCAGCTCTTCGGGGGTGATGTCGGCTACGTACGCGTCGTATTCGCCATTCTTGACGCGCTTCCCCTCGGGGGTCAGCAGCTGTACGAGGTCCGGCTGTGCGCCCGGCGGCTTCTTCGCAGCGGTGCGCTTTGTACCGGCGCTGCGTCGCGGCTTGCGCGCGGCAGTGCTCTCCACGGTCACGTGTGCTCCTCCGTCGGTCCGGCCCCCGGGGTTGCCGGGAACTGGGGTTCCCCCAGCTCGTCGAGAGCCGGGGGAGCGGCTCGCCTGGTCCTCGTACCCGTGCACGGGGTGGGTGCCCTCGGCCGGGAACAGGCGTGACAGGTGCCCCGGCGAGCGCCCTGCAACAAGCACGTTACCCAGTGCTTCACATTTCTGTGAAACCCCTCCTGACCTGCGTTTTTGCTCGGAGTTCCAAGTACTTTTCACTCGGACTTCCAACTATGTCGCACGCGTCGGGAACAGTCGCTGGTCACAGCACTGGTAACAGCCTGGCAGGGGGCCGGAACACCGGCACGTTATCCCGGTCACCCCGGGGACGGGAAGGGCTCGACTGGCGCAAGCGGAAAGATCGTGTGTGAGACTGACTCCGTGCGCGAAGCGGGAAAAATCACTGTTTTTCTTCTCGACGACCATGAAGTGGTCCGGCGGGGAGTTCATGAGCTGCTCTCGATGGAGGACGACATCGAGGTGGTCGGCGAGGCCGGTACGGCCGCCGACGCGCTGGCGCGCATTCCGGCCACGCGTCCCGACGTCGCCGTCCTGGACGTGCGGCTGCCGGACGGCAGCGGAGTGGAGGTCTGCCGCGAGATCCGCTCCAAGGACGAGTCGATCAAGTGCCTGATGCTGACCTCCTACGCCGACGACGAGGCACTCTTCGACGCGATCATGGCGGGCGCCTCGGGCTACGCGCTCAAGGCGATCCGCGGTGACGAACTGCTCTCGGCGATCCGTGACGTCGCGGCCGGCAAGTCGCTGCTCGACCCGGAGGCGACCGCCCGCGTCCTGGAGCGGCTGCGCGACGGAGGCAGCCCCAAGGGCGACACCCGGCTCGCCAAGCTCACCGACCAGGAGCGCAAGATCCTCGACCTGATCGGCGAGGGGCTCACCAACCGCGTGATCGGCGAGCGGCTGCATCTCGCCGAGAAGACCATCAAGAACTACGTCTCCAGCCTGCTGGCCAAGCTCGGCATGGAGCGGCGCGCACAGGCAGCCGCCTACGTGGCCCGGATGCAGGCGGGCCGACAGCAGTGAACGAAGCCCCCGCACGCGGAGAACGGGACCTACGGCCCGCGTGCGGGGGCCCGGCGCCCCTTCTCCCGGCTCTTACGGATGCCGCAGATTGGGGGGCATGCCGACCGACCAGCACATCGCCGCCGGCCTGCTCGGCCGCGTCGGGTACGGCCGGGTGGCGGCCAGCGTGCGCGCCCTGCCCTTCCTGGCACCGGCCCGCCATATCGTCGTGGCCGACCGCGTCCTGCTGAGGATGCACAGGGGACACGGGCACCACCGGGTGTGCGCGGGCAGTGTCGTCGCGTACGGCGCGGACAACCTGGGTTCCGCCCCCGTGGGCATGGAACGGTGGTCCGTGCAGGTCGTCGGTTGGTGCGACAGCGCCGAGCCGACCGACGCACAGCTCGAACGCTTCGGCCCCGGCCCGCTGCGCGTGGACGGCAGCCCTTTCGAGGCCGTGTACCTGGAGATCACACCCAGCATCGCCACCGTGCACTCCCTGGGCATCACCCCGGACATCATCCTGGAGCACCCGAACGAGCACAGTAAGTAGTGCCCCCGCCGCGATCGTCGACCGGGACCGGCTCGGCGTCCAGCCGCAGGCCGAGGAGGCGGTGCGCGCCGCCGTCATCTTCTTCGTACGCCCCGTCGGCACGCTCGACCTGCCGAAGGTACGGGCCTACGCGCGCGCGTACCGCCGCTCCGCATGGACCACCCGTCCGCACTCACGGCCGCGGTGCACCGGGTGTGGTGGGAGCGCCTCAACGACTTCTGGATACTGCGCCGGTTCTGGATACTGCGCCGGCACTACGAACGCGGGGACACCCGGGCCGACCCGCAGTTCCCCGCGGCCTCCGCGCCGGCGGTGTGGTGGACCCGGGAGTACGACGCGGTGTGCGAGGCGTTCGTGGGGTGAGGCCCCGCCCGGCCCCGGACAAACGGCACGCGCGCGTGGAGCCTGTTCCTGGGCTCCACGCGCGCGTGGACAGTCGTAAAGGAGGCGGCCGACGGGTCAGCCCTCGGCGCCGCCGGGCTCCCCGGTCGTGCCACCGTCGTCGGCAGGCGATTCCGCCGGACTCTCCTCGTCCGCAGGCGGCGTTTCGTCCTCCTCGGTCTCCGTCGGAGTGGGGTCCTTGGTCGTGGGGTCGGCCGAGGGCTCGGACTCCGTGGGCGAGGGCGTGTAGCTCGGCGACGGCTCGTACGACGGCGTGTAGTCCGAGTTGCCGCCCGTGCTCGTGTCCTCGTCCGTCTGCTCGTTGGTCGGCTCGTCCGAGGTGTCCTCGCTCGGGGTGGTGTCCTTCTCGGTCTCCGAAACGGTCGGCGTCGTCTTCGCGCCGCCTCCGCCACCACCGCCGCCACCGCCGTTCAGCGCCAGCGCCACTCCCGCCGCGATGGCTATCACCGCGAAGACGGCGAGGATCCACATCCTGCCGCGGCCGCTGCCCCGGTTGCCGTGCCCCTCGAACCCGCCGTCGTCGCCTCCGCCCCGGCCCGGAGGCAGGAGCGGTGACGGGATCTGGGCGGTGCCCGAGTCACCGGGGTACGGCAGCCCGGCCGCGCCCGCGAGACCCAGCGCCGGAGTGCTGACGCCGTCGTGCGCGGTCACCGGGCCGGTGTTCCAGGTACCGGTGTGGCCGCCCTGGTCGTACAGCATCTGCAGCCCGTACTGGACGAGTCCGCGCATCTCCTCGGCGGTCTGGAACCGGTCGTCCGGCTCCTTCGCGAGGGAACGCATGACCAGGCCGTCGAGCTCCGGCGGCACCCCGTCCGAGACCTCGGACGGGGGCACCGGGATGTCCTGGACGTGCTGGTAGACCACCGACAGCGGGGTCTCGCCGGTGAACGGGGGCCGCAGCGCCAGGAGCTCGTAGAGCAGACAGCCCGTCGCGTACAGGTCGCTGCGGTGGTCGACCGCCTTGCCGAGGGCCTGTTCCGGAGAGAGGTACTGGGGCGTGCCCATGACCATGCCGGTCTGGGTCATCGTCGACTGGACGCCGTGCAGGGCGCGCGCGATGCCGAAGTCCATGACCTTCACCGCACCGGTTTCGGTGATGATCACGTTCGCGGGCTTGATGTCCCGGTGGACGATGCCGTGCTGGTGCGAATAGGCGAGCGCTTCGAGCACACCGGAGACGATGATGAGCGCCTGCTCGGGCCCCGGGGCCTCGGCGTTGAGGAGGAGGTCGCGGATCGTGCGGCCCTCGACGAGCTCCATCACGATGTACGGGACGACCTGGTGGGGAAGGACGTCCTCGCCCGAGTCGTAAACCGCCACCACGGCATGGTGGTTGAGGCCGGCGACCGACTGGGCCTCGCGTGTGAAGCGGGCCTTCGAGGTCGGGTCCTCGGCCAGGTCGGAGCGGAGCAGTTTGACCGCCACGGTCCGCCCCAGCCGGACATCCTCGGCCGCGAACACCTCGGCCATACCACCCCGGCCGAGTCTGTGGGTCAGCCGATACCGGCCGTCCCCGACCAGTCCGCCGTTACCCCACAACTCCGGCGCATCTGACATACCGCCGCCAGTCGCCTCGGGGTCGGACGGGCCCTGAGCGCGCTGCTGCTGTGCCATCAGTCCTCGCCGTCGTTTCTGTCCGCACCGGTCGACGTAGTACGCGCGGTGGTTGTTACGGTCTCCGTCGGGCCACGCTACAGCCTCCACGCGAACCGCCGGTCCGTGATGGACCCGCTCGCGGAACCCGCGGCCGGTCCGCGGGTGCACATTCTGTGTACCGGCGGTACAGCACCTGTAACGCTTCCGCGACTCTTCTTTCGCGTACGGTCACGGAACGGGCACCGAGCTTGACGTGTCAGTGCCCTCCGGCAGACTTGGCCGGAATAACACCAGAGATCACCGGCCGCGGGAGCCACACCAGCCAACTTTCGCCCGCGTGACAGCGCACTGCCGATGGGGGACGCAGAACAATGAGCCAGGACGGGGCACACGGCCGGTACGTGGGGCGATCGGTCGCCGGCGGGCGCTATCAGCTGCGCGACCTGCTCGGCGAGGGCGGCATGGCGTCGGTGCACCTCGCCTACGACTCGGTGCTCGACCGGCAGGTCGCGATCAAGACACTGCACACCGACCTCGGCCGCGAGCAGGCCTTCCGCGAGCGTTTCCGCCGCGAGGCCCAGTCGGTGGCCAAGCTCACGCACACGAACATCGTCTCGGTCTTCGACACCGGCGAGGACACACAGCTCGACGGCGGCTCCGGTGCGCCGACCCCGTACATCGTCATGGAGTACGTGGAGGGCCGTCCGCTCGGCTCGGTCCTCGACCAGGACGTCGCGCAGTACGGCGCCATGCCCGTCGACAAGGCCCTGAAGATCACCGCGGACGTGCTGGCCGCTCTGGAGATCAGCCACGAGATGGGTCTGGTCCACCGCGACATCAAGCCGGGCAACGTCATGATGACGAAGCGCGGCGTGGTCAAGGTGATGGACTTCGGCATCGCCCGCGCGATGCAGTCCGGTGTGACCTCGATGACCCAGACCGGCATGGTCGTCGGCACCCCGCAGTACCTCTCCCCCGAGCAGGCCCTCGGCCGCGGTGTCGACGCCCGCTCCGACCTGTACTCGGTCGGCATCATGCTCTTCCAACTGGTCACCGGGCGGCTGCCGTTCGAGGCGGACTCACCGCTGGCCATCGCGTACGCGCACGTCCAGGAGGCGCCCGTCGCGGCCTCCTCGGTCAACCGCTCGCTGCCTCCGGCCGTGGACGCGCTGATCGCCCGCGCGCTGAAGAAGAACCCGAACGAGCGTTTCGTCAACGCCGAGTCGATGCGTGACGAGTGCCTGCGCGTGGCCCAGTCCGTCCAGGCCGTGCCCCCGAGCATCGTGCCGGGCGCGCAGACGTCCAGCGGAGCCGGTGTGGGCTCCGCGGTGTTCCCGCCGGTCGACCATGCGGCCCAGGCGCCGCAGGGCAACGTACAGACGCCGTACCAGCCCGGCCCCTACGGCCCGTCGACGCCCGCGCCCACACCGGCGCCGAATCCCGCGCACACCCCCGCCCAGTCGTACGGCTATCCGCAGCAGGGCGGCTACGCGACCCCGCACCAGACCGCCGCGTACGCCCCGCAGCAGGGTCTGACGACCCCGCCGCCGTACACGATGTCCCCCCAGTCCGCCGGCGCCGCCGGTGGTGGCCGCAAGAGCAACATGCCGGTGATCGTGGGTTCGATCGTCGTCGCGCTCCTCGCCGTCGGCGGGCTGATCGCCGCTCTGACGCTGGGTGGTGGCGATGACGACAAGAAGAAGACGGACGCCGCCGCCAGCGCCCGCGCCTCGGCTTCCGAGGAGGTGTCCGGACACAAGGGGCCGGACACCACGAAGAAGATCGACACGACCGAGTGCACCGAGCCCGACGAGTCGTACAACGACGAGGAGAAGATCGAGGTCCCGGACTTCAAGTTCAAGAACATCGAGTCCGTGAAGGCGTGCTTCCAGGCGGCGGGCTGGCCGTACGAGACCAAGTCGGTGGACGAGAACGCCTACGGCGAGGGCACGGTCATGAGCCAGCTCCCCGATGCGCAGTCGGACGTCGACCCCAAGAGCATGCCCAAGATCCAGCTCTATGTGTCGACAGGCAACCCCGCCTGACCCTCGCCAGAAACCTCGCCAGAAACCTCGCTAAAAACAGCACGAAGCGGCACGAGACGGCACGAGACGGCGCTAGACAGGACTAGGCAGCACTAGACAGCACGAAAGGGGCCCGGCATTTCTGCCGGGCCCTTTTCGCATGACGGCTCCGTCTACAGGTACGGACCGCCAGAACGGCCGCCCGCCCGCGGGTCGATCAGCTCTTCCTCGCCGCCCGCACCCGGCGGCAACGCCCGGCGCATCTGCTCCAACTGGGCCCTGGCCGCCATCTGCTGGGCGAACAGGGTGGTCTGGATCCCGTGGAAGAGACCCTCCAGCCAACCGACCAACTGAGCCTGCGCGATCCGCAGTTCGGCGTCGGAAGGGATGCCGTCGTCCGTGAACGGCAGGGAGAGCCGCTCCAGTTCGTCGACGAGGTCGGGGGCGAGCCCGTCCTCCAGCTCCTTCACCGAGCTGGCGTGGATCTCCTTGAGCCGTACCCGGCTCGCCTCGTCCAAGGGTGCCGCACGCACCTCCTCCAGCAGCTGCTTGATCATGCTCCCGATGCGCATGACCTTGGCCGGCTGTTCCACCATCTCCGTCACCGGGACCTCACGGGAGTCCTCGTCTCCACCGCCGCCGAGAGCCATCCCGTCCTGTCCTACGACCAGGATCTGGGGGTTCTCCGGCGACCTCTCGTTCCTCGGCATCTCCATGCCGCCATTCTCTCGCACTCACACACGTCACCAGCGTGGTGCCCCCTCCAGAACGTGATCCACCCTGTACGAACCGGTGCCCAGCGTCAGGCGGACGGTGCCGACGGGGGCGGCGGCTCCGTGGCGGCCGCCTCCGCGAGCCGCAGCAGACGGGCCTCGCAGTGGTCCAGCCAGCGGATATCGGCCTCCGCGCGGAAGATCAGATGCTCCAGGACGAACAGCCTGGCCACCTCGTCGCGATGTGCGGGCGCCTCCGCGAGCGCCCGGGCCCTGAGCCGGGTGTACGTGTGCATGGATTCCGAGAGATACCGCCGCTGCGCCTCCACGATCGCCCGGACATCGGCCCCCGGTGCCCCGACCGCCATGGCCAGCTTGATCGCCAGCTCGTCGCGCGGCAGGTTCGAACGCTTAACGGGACGGATGAACCAGGACCGCAGCTCCACCCGCCCGGTGTCCGTCAGCGCGTACAGCACGTGTCCCGCCTCGTCCGCGCCCTGCTGTACGACCAGGCCGTCCCGTTCCAGCCGGGCGAGGGTCGTGTAGACCTGGCCGATGTTCAGCGGCCAGGTCGAGCCGGTGCGCGCCTCGAACTCGGTGCGCAGCCGCGAGCCGTAGCGGGGACCGCGCTCCAGAAGCGCCAGCAGGCCATGGCGTATCGACATACCCGATCTGTACCCCGTACACCTGTGCACGCCACGGCTGTCACCGAGCGTGACAGGGCTGGGCGTGACAAGGCAGGGCGTGACAGGTCAGGGCGTGACAGGGCGTCCGGTCTCCGGATGCCGGTGCGGGCACCCCGTGTGAGGCTGAAGCCGCTGATCTTGTCCTCCGTACCGGGAGGGGGTCACCGACGTGACTCCATGGCTTCGCACCCTTCGCGTGACCGGCCTGCTGCTGCCGCTGCTGGCGGGCCCCGCGTTCACGCCGTACGCCGCCGCGTACGAGCCGGTCCCCGCCGAGTCACGGGCCGGCAGCCGGGCGGGAGAGGGCCGTGAGCGCCCGGGCCGGGATACGCCCCCGACGGACGAGGACGGTCCGTCGACTCACCCGGACGGCTCAGAGAGCCCGGAGGGCGACGAGAACCAGGCCCAGGAGGCCTCCTCCGCGCCGCCGGAACCACCCGCCCGCCCCGTCGACGCGCACGAGGCGGCCGACCGCCCGGTGCGCGCCTCGGAACCCGTCCTCCAGGTACTTCCCCTGGGCACGGGCCTGGTCCTGATCGGCCTGGGCCTGGGCCTGGCATTCCTGGCCCTACGAGCACGCCGGGGCTGAGGCTTTTGCCTTTGCGCTTGCGCTTGCGCTTGCTTTTGCTTTGGCTTTGGCTTTTGCTTTTGCTTTCAGGGGCGCGGGGAACTGCGCGACCAGCCCTCACCGGGCCGCACCCGAAATGCCGCCCCTCGGCCTTCGGCTCGGCTCCTCGGCCTCAGGGAAGCGTGAGCAACACCTTCCCGATGTGGCTGCTCTCCTCCAACACCCGATGCGCCGCCGCGGCCTCACGCATGGGAAGCTCCTGATCGACAATCGGCCGCACACGCCCACCCGCGATCAATGGCCACACATGCTCCCGCACGGCCGCGACGATCGCCGCCTTCTCCCCGCCCGGCCGAGCCCGCAACGACGTCGCGGTGACAGCGCCGCGCTTGGCCAGCAGCGCCCCGATGTTCAGCTCCCCCTTGGCCCCGCCCTGCATACCGATGATCGCGAGACGCCCATTGGCGGCGAGAGCGGTGACATTGCGGTCGAGATACTTCGCGCCCATGTTGTCGAGAACGACATCGGCGCCCACCCCGTCCGTGGCCGCCTTGATCTCCTCGACGAAGTCCTGCTCGCGGTAGTTGATGAGCACGTCCGCGCCCAGCTCCGCACAGAAATCCAGCTTCGCCTTGCTGCCGGCGGTGACGGCGACCTTCGCACCGACTGCCTTGGCCAGTTGGATCGCCATCGTGCCGATACCGCTCGATCCGCCGTGCACCAGCAGGGTCTCGCCGGGGCGCAGATGGGAGATCATGAAGACGTTGGACCAGACCGTGCAGGACACCTCGGGCAGCGCTGCCGCCTTGTCGAGGTCGACGCCCTCGGGCACGGGCAGCAGCTGACCGGCCGGGACGACCACCTTCTCGGCATACCCGCCGCCCGAGAGCAGCGCGCACACCTCGTCTCCGACGTTCCACCCCGACGTACCGGGCCCGAGCGCGGCCACGCGTCCGGAACATTCGAGCCCCGGATACGGGGACGCGCCGGGCGGTGGGTCGTAGAAGCCCTGTCGCTGCAGCAGATCGGCGCGGTTCACCGCGCTCGCCACCACCTCGACCAGCACTTCGCCCTCGCCGGGCACCGGGTCCGGGACCTCGTCCCACACCAGCGCCTCGGGCCCACCAGGTTCAGGAATCGTGATCGCTCGCATGCGGGCGAGGCTACTCCCGACAGCCCGTCACGTGGGGATTCCGCCCGCCACGTGGGGTTCAGTCCTGCGATCAGTCCTGCGATCAGTCCTGCCGCAGCGGGTTCATGTCCGGTGCGATCTGGCTGTGCCGGCTGACCCGCACGATGGTGATCAGACGGTCCGTCAACTGCAGTTTCCCGATGGCCGAGTCGTCGTAGCCGAGCACCCGATGCCCTCGTACGACGCTCACCACCAGGTCCTCGATCTCGCGGACCCCCTTGCCGACCTCGGCCTTTATGACGGGTCGCTCGGTCATGTCGAGCCCGCTGCCCTGCTGGATGAGGTCCTCCATGACCATGCCCGCGCTGGGGCTGAGCACGGAGAGGCCGAGAAGGCGGCCGGCGGCGCTCGCACTGGTGATGACGGCGTCGGCGCCGGACTGCTTCAGCAGGGGCGCGTTCTCCTCCTCACGTACGGCGGCCACGATCTTCGCCTTGCGGTTGAGCTGCCGGGCCGTCAGCGTGACGAGCACGGCGGTGTCATCGCGCTGGGTCGCGATGATGATCTGCCGGGCCCGCTGCACCTCGGCACGGAGGAGTACGTCACTGCGCGTGGCGTCGCCGATCACCCCCGCGTACCCGTCCGCCGTCGCCGCCTCGATCACCTTGGAGCTGGGGTCGACGACCACGACCTGCTCCTTCTTCAGCCCCGTCGCGCACACGGTCTGGATCGCCGAGCGGCCCTTCGTGCCGAACCCGATGACAACGGTGTGCTCCCTCAAAGTGGTCCTCCAGCGGTTCAGTCGCCACTCCTCCCGAGTCCGTTCGGTGAGAACTTCGAGAGTGGTGCCGACCAGGATGATCAGGAAGAGCACGCGCAGAGGCGTGATCAGGAAGATGTTGGTGAGGCGGGCACCGTCACTGACCGGGGTGATGTCGCCGTATCCGGTGGTGGAGAGCGTGACGGTCGCGTAGTAGAAGGCATCGAGCAGGTCGACCGACTTATCGGAGTTGTCGGTGTAGCCGTCCCGGTCGAGATAGACGATGAAAGCCGTGCCGACCAGCACCAGCAGCGCCATGAGGACGCGTTTGGTGACCTGGAACAGGGGGCGCTCCACCCGTTGGCGGGGCAGCTCCACCCGATGGGTGATCAGGCGTTCGTCCGCCTGGCGCGCGATCGCGTCGTGGCCCGGAAGTTTCACGTGAAACACACCTCGATCCCGGCCATGGCCCAGGGCAGGTCGAGGATCTCAAGTTCCTGACCCGGCCGTGCGCCGCCCGGCGGCACGACCGCGAGCGCGTCGGCCACGGCGATACCCCGCAGCATCGCCGGCCCGTTGTAGTGCAGCGGCACGGCCCGGTCCCCGCGCAGAACGACAGGAATCAGCCGGGTGTCGTACGGGTGACCGTGCACGCTGTCCTGAAGGGGCAGCGTGTACGACTCCGGGGCCGCGCGTCCCGCGAGGGTGCGCAGCAATGGTTCGGCGAGTGTGAGGAGGCCGGAGACGGCGGCGAGCGGATTGCCCGGCAGCCCGACGAGGTGCTGGTTCTCCTTGAGGCGCGCCAGCAGCATCGGGTGGCCGGGGCGCACCTCGACGCCGTCCACCAGGAGTTCGGCGCCGAGGCGGCGCAGGATCGGGTGGACGTGGTCCACGGGGCCGGCGGCGGTGCCCCCGGTCGTGACGATCAGGTCGGCGTCGGAGCTCTTGAGGGCCTTGCGCAGGGCTTCGGCGTCGTCGCCGAGCCTGCGCACCGCGATGACCTCCGCGCCGAGCGCGCGCAGCCAGGGCGGCAGCATCGGGCCGAGCGCGTCCCGGATCAGCCCGTCGTGCGGCAGCCCCTCGGTGAGCAACTCGTCGCCGAGGACCAGGACTTCCGCACGCGGACGGGGGAGGGCGGCGACGGTGTCGTATCCGGCGGCGGCCGCGAGTCCGAGCACCCCCGGGGTGACCAGCGTGCCGGGCGGCAGCAGGGGCTCGCCGGAGCGGCACTCCTGGCCGCGGGGCCTGATGTCCTGCCCGTGTACGACGTCCCGTGTCGCGTACAGCCGCTCCTTCTCGTCCGTGCGGCCGTGCTCACTGCGGATCACGGCGGAGGCGTCCTGCGGGATCCGTGCGCCGGTGGCGATCCGGACGGCCTCGCCGTCGGTGAGCGGCTGCGGCTCGTTCCGTCCCGCGAGCACTCCCTCGGCCCGCACGTCCCACGGGCCGGGACCGGCGACCGCCCAGCCGTCCATCGCGGACGTGTCGAAGGACGGGAGGTCCGAGAGCGCGGCGAGCGGAGCGGCGAGGACGAGGCCCAGCGCGGCGTCCAGCGTGACGGAGACGGAGGTGTCCGGGCGGCGGGGGGCTCGACCGGCGATGGCGCGGGCCCGCTGCCAGGGCGTGGCGGTGTGGCGATCGGCCTGGTGTTCGGCGGTGTCCTTCCGGCTCCCGGCTCCGGCTCCCGGGGCCGGGGAGGGCACCGGTCGGGAGGCTCCGGTGGTTCCGGAGTCGTCGTGCACCGGGGCACCGCCTTCCTTGACCAGGGCCAGGGCCTCCTCGACGCCGAAGTCGACCTCCTCGTACTGCCCCGAGGCGGTCATCCCTCGTCCGGGCGGGCGCCACCGGCCGTGCCCGGCGGAGTCGCCGTCGCGTCGATGGCGGCGGTCGGGGTCGCGGTGGCGTCGGTGGCGGTGGCGGTGGCCTCGAAGCCGGCCTCCGCCTCCCAGCGCAGCGCCAGTGCCGCGGCCTTGCGGGCGGCCTCCGCGACCGCTTCGGGGCCTCCCTCGGCCCGGCCCGCCGCGTACCCGACGAGAAACGTCGTCAGCGGCGCCGCCGGACGGGCCACACCATGGGCGGCGTCGCGGGCGAGGTCGAGCAGGAGGTCGGTGTCGACGTCCAGGTCGATGCCCAGTTCGTCCTTGACTGCGGTGATCCATTCATCCAACACGTGCCCATGCTCCCTGATACGTGCCCGGGCGGCGGCGATGTCGTCCCAGGTGTCGCAGTCGAAGGACGCGACGGGGTCGGTGATACGGGTCAGTTCGAGCGCGCCGGTGAGCCGCCGCAGCGGCAGACCGGCCAGTTCGCCGTGCTCGGCGCGCAGAGCCGTCAGCTCGCGGCGCAGCGCCGAGCGGCGGTACGCGGCCACGAGGGGCTGGTCGCGGCCGCCGGGGTCGGTGAGCAACACGCCCTCACCGTCGCTCTCGTGAAGAGTGGTCAGCAGCCTTCGTACCGTCTCCCGGTCCAGGAACGGCAGATCGGCGGAGAGCACGACGACGTACTCGGCGGTGGTGTGCCGCAGGCCGGCGTCCAGCGCGGCGAGCGGGCCCCCGCCGGGAGGGTCCTCACGCGCCCACTCCACGGGGCGCGCGGTGGGCCGGGGCTCCGCGACGACCACGGTGACGGCCGCGCCGGAGCAGGCGGCAAGGACTCGGTCGAGCAGTGCGCGACCGCCCACGCGAACACCCGGTTTGTCCGCGCCGCCGAGGCGGCGGGCGGCGCCTCCGGCGAGTACGACGGCGTCATGGCCGTCCGTACCGGGTGCGCCGGAGGAACCGAACGCGTCGGAGGAACCGGGTGCGCTGGGTGGCTCGAACGCGGTCACCCCACGAGTATGGGTGCCCGGTGGATCATTTCCACCCCCGCGCACAGCATGTGGACGGGGGTGGCGACGGACGGCCACCGGCTCTACGGGGCCCAGGGGTCACAAGGTCCGCAGCAGCACCGCCGGTTGTTCCACGCAGTCCGCCACATACCGTAGGAAACCGCCCGCCGTGCCGCCGTCGCACACCCGGTGGTCGAAGGTGAGCGAGAGCTGCACGACCCGCCGCACCGCCAGTTCACCCTCGTGCACCCACGGCTTGGGGACGATCCGGCCGACGCCGAGCATGGCCGCCTCGGGGTGGTTGATGATCGGTGTCGAGCCGTCGACGCCGAACACCCCGTAGTTGTTCAGCGTGAAGGTCCCGCCGGTGAGGTCCGCCGGGGTGAGCGTCCCGGTCCTGGCCGCCTCGGTGAGCCGGGCGAACTCCGCGCTCAGCGACTCCGCGTCCCTGGTGTGCGCCCCCTTCACCACCGGTACGACGAGTCCGCGCTCGGTCTGTGCGGCGAACCCGAGGTGCACCTCGTCGAGCCGTACGACCTCGCGGGCCTCCATGTCGACCGTCGAGTTGAGCTCGGGGAACCGGGCCAGCGCGGCGGTGCAGATACGGGCGAGGAGCGCGAGGAGGGAGATCTTCGACCCGCCGGCCTCGTTCATCGCCGCGCGCGCGTGCATCAGTGCCGTCGCGTCGGCGTCCACCCAGCAGGTCGCGTCGGGGATCTCGCGCCGGCTCCGCGAGAGCTTGTCGGCGACGGCACCGCGGATACCCCTGAGGGGGACGCGGGTGCCCGGGCGGGGAGCAGCGGTGCCGGACGCGCGCGTGGTGGCCGGTACGGGTGCCGCCGCCGGGCTCCGCTCCGGCCGTGCGAGGGCCGGAGCGGACGCACCGGCCCGCACGGCGTGCTCCACGTCCGCACGCGTGATCAGGCCGTCGGGTCCCGAACCGGCCAGCTCCCGCAGATCGAGCCCGTTCTCCCGGGCCAGCCGCCGCACGAGCGGGGAGATGACCGGCACGGGGCCGTCGGCCCGGCGCCCGGCATCGACACTCCCGCCCGCCGCAGGCGCCGGCGCCGTCGCGACGGCCCGGGCCGCGCCGGAGGACGGGCCCGGTGACCGGTGACCCGGCGCCGCACCGGGTGCGGGCGGTCGTACCCTGCGGCGCCGCGCCGAAGGCGCCTGTGTGCCGTAGCCCACGAGCACGTTCCCGGACCCCTCGTCCTCGCCGCCGGCAGCCCGTGCGCCGGCGGTCGGCGCGTCGAAGGCGGACGGGCCGAGGTCCGCCGCGCCGAAGTCCGGTGCGCCGGAGGCCGGCGCTCCCACCGCGACCGTCAGCAGCGGGGAACCCACGGGAAGTTCGGTGCCCTCCTCGCCGTAGCGGGCCGTGACCACACCGCCGTAGGGGCAGGGGACCTCGACCATCGCCTTGGCCGTCTCGACCTCCACGACGGGCTGGTCGACGGCGACGACATCACCGACCTGGACGAGCCAGCGGACGATCTCGGCCTCGGTGAGCCCCTCACCGAGGTCGGGCAGCTTGAACTCCAAGACCTGGGCCATCAGCTCTGTGCCTCCCACTGCAGCCGGGCCACCGCGTCCAGGATCCGGTCGACGCCGGGCAGATGGTGCCGCTCCAGCATCGGCGGCGGATAGGGGATGTCGAACCCGGCCACGCGCAGCACCGGCGCCTCCAGGTGGTGGAAGCACCGCTCGGTGACCCGCGCGGCGATCTCCCCGCCGGGCCCGCCGTAGCCGCCCGACTCGTGCACCACGACGGCCCGGCCGGTACGGCGCACGGACGCGGCGACCGTCTCGTCGTCGAAGGGCACCAGAGAGCGCAGGTCGACGACTTCCAGGTCCCAGCCCTCGGCCCGCGCCGCGTCCGCGGCCTCCAGACAGACGGGCACGGACGGCCCGTACGTGATGAGCGTGGCGCTGCGGCCCGGGCGGCGGACCACCGCGCGGCCGATCGGCTCCACGGACTGCGGCTCGTCGGGGTTCCAGGAGTCCTTCGACCAGTACAGCCGCTTGGGCTCCAGGAAGACGACCGGGTCGTCGGAGGCGATGGCCTCGCGCAACAGGCCGTACGCGTCGGCGACCGTCGCGGGTGTCACGACATGCAGCCCCGGAGTCGCCATGTAGTACGCCTCGGAGGAATCGCTGTGGTGCTCCACCCCGCCGATGCCGCCGCCGTAGGGCACGCGCACGGTCAGGGGCAGCGGCATCGCCCCGCGCGTGCGGTTGCGCATCTTCGCCACGTGCGAGATCAGCTGCTCGAAGGCCGGGTACGCGAAGGCGTCGAACTGCATTTCCACGACCGGCCTGAGCCCGTACATGGCCATGCCGACCGCCGTGCCGAGGATGCCCGCCTCGGCGAGCGGTGTGTCCGTGACCCGGTCCTCACCGAACTCCTTCGCGAGGCCGTCGGTGACACGGAAGACACCGCCGAGGGTGCCGACGTCCTCACCCATCACATGGACGGTGGGGTCGTCGGTCATGGCGTCGCGCAGGGCCCGTCCGAGGGCCTGCGCCATGGTGGCCGGCTTCACCGCGACGGTGGTCATCGCGTGTTTCCTTCCGGCGCAGACGCAGACGCAGACGCAGACGCGTGCGCGTCCGCGTGCGCGTCCTCGTCGTCGTGGTGGTGGCGCGCCTCGGCGTCCAGCTCGGCGCGCAGCTGCGCCTCCTGCTCCAGGAGATGCGTGGTGGGCCGGGCGTAGACATGGGCGAACAGGTCCATGGGGTCGAGGACCGGGTCCTGGTTCATGCGCTCGCGCAGGTCAGCGGCCATCGCCTCGGCGTCCTCGCGCACGGCGCGCACACCGTCCTCGTCGAGCAGTCCGCGCTCGGTCAGCTCGTGCTCCATGAGGGCGATCGGGTCGTGCGCCCGCCAGGCCTCGACCTCCGCGTCCTCGCGGTAGCGCTTGTCGTCGTCCGCGTTCGTGTGCGCCTCCATGCGGTACGTCACCGCCTCCACGAGCGTCGGGCCGAGACCCGCGCGCGCGTGAGCGATCGCCTCGCCCAGCACCTCGTGCACGGCGACGGCGTCGTTCCCGTCGACCAGCCGGCCCGGCATCCCGTACCCGACGGCCTTGTGGGCCAGTGAGGGGGCGGCGGTCTGCTTGGCGAGCGGGACGGAGATGGCGAAGCCGTTGTTCTGGACCAGGAAGACCACCGGGGCCTGCCAGACGGCGGCGAAGTTCAGCGCCTCGTGGAAGTCGCCCTCGCTGGTGCCGCCGTCGCCGACCAGCGCGAGCGCGACCACGTCGTCGCCCTTGAGGCGGGCCGCGTGCGCGAGGCCGACGGCGTGCGGGAGCTGGGTCGCCAGGGGTGTGCACAGGGGGGCGATGCGGTGCTCGTGGGGGTCGTAGCCGGTGTGCCGGTCGCCGCGCAGGAGCGTCAGCGCCTGGACGGGATCGAGACCCCTGGCGACCGCCGCGAGGGTGTCCCGGTAGCTCGGGAAGAGCCAGTCGCGCTCTTCGAGGACGAGCGCGGCGGCGACCTCACAGGCCTCCTGGCCGGTGGAGGAGGGGTAGACCGCGAGACGGCCCTGCTTGGTGAGGGCGGTGGCCTGCGCGTTGTACCGGCGGCCCCGTACCAGTTCCGCGTACAGCCGGCGCAGCAGATCCGGGTCGACCCGATGGGCCGCCCGGGTGCCGAGGACGCGGTGGGGCAGCGCGTCGGGCAGCAGCGGCGCGGGGTCGGTACGTGGCTGCCAGGCGGGCGGGGGCGTCGGCCGGTATGCGCCTCGCTGCTCCATGACCGTCATGTCGGCACCTCCTCGTGGGAGTCGCTTCGAGAGGCCCGCCGAAAGTGACGCGCCCCACCTACCGATTGTTCGGTCGTCGGCACATTTTGGCTACAGGCACCCTCAGGCTGTGGACAAACGGTTCTGCACAGCCTGAGATGGACGCAGTACGTCCATGGTAGGGAGGCGGTGGGACATGGCACCTGAACAAATGGCCGAGGGGCCCGACTCCGGGTCGGCCCTGCCGCCGCCGCGTCCGCTCGACTCCATCGACCAGGACATTCTCCAGATGCTCCAGGCGGACGGCCGCGCCTCGATACGGTCGGTCGCCGAGCGGGTCCACGTGTCCCGCGCCAACGCGTACGCGCGCATCAACCGCCTCGTCGAGGACGGTGTGATCCGCGGTTTCGGTGCCCGCGTCGACCACGAGCGCGCGGGACACGGCACCTCGGCCTACATCACGCTCAAGATCGTGCAGAACACCTGGCGCACGGTGCGCGAGCAGCTCAGGAGGCTCCCCGGGGCGTCCCACATCGCGCTGGTCGGCGGCGACTTCGACGTCCTGCTCCTGGTGCACACGCCGGACAACAGGGCCCTGCGCGAACTGGTCCTCACCCGTCTCCAGGCCATCCCCGAGGTACTCAGCACCCGGACACTGCTGGTGTTCGAGGAGGAGGACCTGGAACCGCAGGGGTGAACGCCGCCCCCGCCGGGGACCCGACGGGCCGCCCGCGCCCGGGGCGGCGCGCTCAGCCCTGCCGCCGCAGCCCCCCGAAGACCATCAGCACCACCGCGTCGGCGACCTCGCGCTCGCCCATGCCCCGCCCGTCCGGGCGGTACCACTCGACTATCGAGTTGATCATCCCGAAGACCAGCCGGGTCACGAGCCGGACCTCCACGTCACCGCGTACGTCCCCGTCGGCGGCCGCCGCCTTCAGGAGCGCGGCCACCTCGTGGTCGAAGTCCCGGCGCCGTTCCAGGGCCCAGCGCTCGGTGTCGGTGTTGCCGCGCACTCGCAGCAGCAGCGTCACGTACGGCAGTTCGGCGGTGAGGACCTCGACCATGCGGCGGGTGACGTACTCCAGGCGCTCCACGGCACGCCCCTCGCGCGCGTGCTCCTCGTCGAGGATCCCGAAGAGGCCGTCGAGCGCGCGGCTGACGGCCCGGCGCAGCAGCTCCTCCTTGCCCGTGACGTGGTGGTAGATCGACGACTTGGAGATGCCGGCCGCCTTGGAGAGGTGCTCCATGGAGGTGCCGTCGTAACCGCGCTCGTTGAAGACCCGCACGGCCACGGAGAGCAGCGTCTCCGGCGTGTACGTGTCGCGCTTGGCGGTGGTCATGGGGTGCCCTCCCGCTTTTCCGAGGCGTACGCGTGGCGGTAGAGCGCGAGGGACGGCGCGTAACGTCCTGACGGGTCGCGCATGTGCAGGTCGTCCAGGACGTCGTAGGCCCAGCTCCGGCCGAGCCTGCGGCTCCATTCGAAGGGGCCGAGCGGGTAGCTGACGCCCTGGCGCATCGCCGTGTCGATGTCCTCCTCGGTGGCCACTCCCTTGGCGACGGCGTCGTGTGCCAGGTCGACGATGCGGGCCACCGTGCGGGCGACGATCAGGCCGGGCACGTCCCCGATGACGCTGACGTCCTTGCCGAGCGCCTGGAAGAGCCCGGTGGCCTCGGCGAGGGTCTGTGTCTGGGTGTCCTGCGAGTGGGAGAGGGCGATCCGGCTCGCCCTGCGGTAGTCCAGCGCCAGGTCGAAGTAGACGACGTCACGGAACTCGACGGCGGTCTGTCCGTCCGCGAGGGCCAACTGTCCACCGCTCGGCAGGACCAGGCGCGTGCCGTGGTCCTCCTCGTCCTCGCGGACCTGGATGCCCGCCTCGCGGATCAGCGCGAGCAGTTCGGAGGCGGGGCCCAGGTCGCCCTCGACGACCACGTACGCGGGCGGCTGGACCTTCTCCGCGGTGTGCGGTTCGGGCCGCTCTCCCTCGTCCCCGTAGTCGTACCAGCCGTGCCCCGTCTTGCGGCCGTGGCGGCCCGACTCGACGAGCCGCCGCTGGGCCAGTGAGGGGGTGAAGCGCACGTCCTGGAAGAAGGCCTCCCACACCGAACGCGTGACGGACTCGTTGACGTCCTGTCCGATGAGGTCGGTCAGTTCGAAGGCTCCCATCCGGAAGCCGCCCGACTCGCGCAGGACCGCGTCGATCGTCGCGGGATCGGCGGCCTGGGCCTCGTAGACAGCGAAGGCCTCGGCATAGAAGGGCCGCGCGATGCGGTTGACGATGAAACCCGGGGTGTCGGCGCAGGCGACCGGGGTCTTCCCCCAGGCGCGGGCCAGCTCGTACGCGCGCGTGGCGGACGTGACATCGGTCGCGAACCCGGAGACGACCTCCACGAGGGGCAGCAGCGGCGCGGGGTTGAAGAAGTGCAGTCCGACGAAACGGCCGGGGTTGCGCAGGGCGCCGCCGATCGCGGTCACCGACAGGGAGGAGGTGTTGGTGGCGAGCAGGCAGTCGTCCGGGACGATGTCCTCCAACTCGCGCAACAGCTGCTGTTTGACGTCCAGTCGCTCCAGGACGGCTTCGAGGACGAGGCCCGAGTCGGCGAGTTCGGCGAGGGTCTCGGCGGGGCGCAGCCGGGCACGTGCGGCGTCACGCTCGGCGCCGGTCAGCCGGTCCTTCTCGACGAGCCGGTCGAGCCGGGCGCCGATCTCTTCGGCCGCCGCCCGGGCACGGCCGGGCGCGGTGTCGTACAGCCGCACGGGGTGGCCCGCGACGAGCGCGACCTGGGCGATGCCCTGGCCCATGGTGCCGGTGCCGACGACGGCCACGGGGCCGGCGAGGTCGAGTGCTGTCATGCTCGCGATCCTCCCGCACGCTGTTTTCCACAGGTTCAGCGGACCCCCTTGTCCCGACCGATCGTTCGGTTACTCTAACTCTGTCCGGCTGTTTCTGCCCAGGTCATGAGCTGGACCGCCAGGTCCTGAGCTCGACGAAGAGTTCATGAAACGAGGAGATGGTTCCGCATGGCCGCCGCCGCACTGACCGCGCACGAACTCGTCGCCAAGCACCGGCCGACCCTCGACCAGGCGCTGGAAGCGATCCGCACGCGCGCGTACTGGTCGCCGCACCCCGAACACCCCAAGGCGTACGGGGAGAACGGCAGCCTGGGGATGGCCGAGGGCAAGGCCGCTTTCGACGCCCTGCTCGGCGGCCGGCTCGACCTGGACCAGCCCGGCACCGACGACTGGGTGGGCGGCGAGGTCTCTCCGTACGGAATCGAGCTGGGCGTCACGTATCCGCACGCGGACGTCGACACGCTGCTGCCCGCCATGCGCGCGGGACAGCGTGCGTGGCGCGACGCGGGCGCGGAGACACGCGCGGTGGTGTGTCTGGAGATTCTCCGGCGGATCAGCGACCGCACGCACAAGTTCGCGCTCGCGGTCATGCACACCAGCGGCCAGGCCTTCATGATGGCGTTCCAGGCGGGCGGCCCGCACGCCCAGGACCGCGGCATGGAGGCGGTGGCGTACGCGTACGTGGAGCAGGTCCGCACCCCCGACACGGCACAGTGGACGAAGCCCCAGGGCAAGCGCGACCCGCTCGCGCTGACCAAGCGGTTCACCCCCGTGCCACGCGGGATCGCGCTGCTGATCGGCTGCAACACCTTCCCCACGTGGAACGGCTATCCGGGCCTGTTCGCCTCCCTGGCCACGGGCAACGCGGTACTGGTGAAGCCCCACCCGCGCGCGGTGCTGCCGCTGGCGCTCACCGTCCAGGTGGCCCGCGAGGTGCTCGCCGAGGCGGGCTTCGACCCGAACCTGGTGGCGCTGGCCGCCGAGCGGCCGGGCGAGGGCATCGCCAGGACCCTGGCCACCCGCCCCGAGATCCGGATCATCGACTACACCGGTTCGACGGCGTTCGGCGACTGGCTGGAGACCAACGCCCGCCAGGCGCAGGTCTACACGGAGAAGGCCGGCGTCAACACGGTGATCGTGGAGTCGACGAACGACTACAAGGGGATGCTCTCCAACCTCGCCTTCTCCCTGTCCCTCTACAGCGGCCAGATGTGCACGACCCCGCAGAACTTCCTCGTCCCTCGCGCCGGCATCCGTACGGAGGAGGGACCCAAGTCGTACGACGAGGTGGTCGCCGACCTCGCTGGGGCCGTCGACGGGCTCCTCGGGGACGACGCCCGGGCGAACGCCCTGCTGGGCGCGATCGTGAACCCGGACGTGCAGGCCCGCGTCGAGGCCGCGGCCGGTCTCGGCGAAGTCGCCCTCGCCTCACGGGAGATCGCGAACCCGGAGTTCCCCGACGCGGTGGTCCGCACGCCGGTGATCGTGAAGCTCGACGGCGGAAAGCCGGACGACCAGGCCGCGTACATGAGCGAGTGCTTCGGCCCGGTCTCGTTCGCCGTCGCGGTCGACTCGGCGGCCGAAGCGGTGGAGCTGCTGCGCCGCACCGTCCGTGAGAAGGGCGCGATGACCGTCGGCGCGTACACGACCTCGGAGGAGGTCGAGGAGGCCGTCCGGGAGGCGTGCCTGGACGAGGCGGCCCAACTCTCCCTGAACCTCACCGGCGGGGTGTACGTCAACCAGACGGCCGCCTTCTCCGACTTCCACGGCTCGGGCGGCAACCCGGCGGCCAACTCCGCCCTGTGCGACGGAGCGTTCGTGGCCAACCGCTTCCGAGTGGTGGAAGTCCGCAGCGAGGCCCGCACCAAGGCGTAGGCCCCGCACCGGGGGGCGCCCTTCAAGAGGCGCGGGGAACTGCGCGGCCGACCACGGCGGACCCGAGGCCGGCCCACGCGCCTACGACGCACTCCAGTGGAACAACGCCATGGCCACACTGGTGGCGAGGTTGTAACTGGACACCTGCGGCCGCATCGGCAGGGACACCAACTGATCGGTGCGGGCCCGCAGTTCCTGGGACAACCCGCTCCGCTCGGACCCGAAGGCGAGAACCGCGTCATCGGGAAGCTTCAGCGCCCGGATGTCCGCACCCTCCGGGTCAAGGGCGAACACCGGCCCGGAGGGCAACTCGTCCACGGCCAGCCGCTCGACGGCCGTGGCGAAGTGCAGCCCCGCCCCGCCGCGCACCACCGTGGGATGCCAAGGATCGAGCGTGCCGGTCGTGACGACCCCGGTCGCGCCGAATCCCGCCGCGAGCCGGATCACCGCCCCGGCGTTCCCGAGATTGCGCGGCTGGTCGAGAAGGACCACGGGCGCGGTGCGGGGCGTGCGCGCCAGCGCCCGCAGGTTGGCGTCACGTGAGGGACGTACCGCCAGGGCGGCCACCCCGGTGGGGTGCGGACGCTGGACGAGCGCCCGGTACGCGGCCTCCGGGACCTCCGCCAGAAGGACGTCCAGCGTCTCCCGTACGTCCGGGGCCAGCTCGTCCGCGAGGGCGAGCGCGGCCGTCCGGTCGGTGGTGACGGCCACCGGGACCTCGGCGCCGAAGCGCAGTGCGTGCTTGAGGGCGTGGAAGCCGTCGAGGAGCACGGCGGTGTCGGCGAGCCGATGCCAGGCGCTCAGCGGCTCGCGGTCGCGGGGGTCCGTCATGCCGTGAAGCCTACGTGCGGGTGATCGGCCGCTTCCGGGGGACGCGGGGCTCCCTCACCGGGCTCACCACCCGACCCCCCGCCGGACTTCTCGCGCAACCCCGGGAGCGTGCGCCCGAAGCGCCCGAAGCGCCCGGCGTGCCCGAGGCGCCCGAGCCGGGGGAGCCGGAAGAGCGGCCACTCACGCGCGCGGGTGGCCCAGCCGCCGAGGCGGCGCAGGAAGGACGTCGGCAGGAAGACCGCGTCGGCGGCGATCATCGCAAGGGAGAAGAACGGCAGGCCCAGCACCACGGCGATCACGGCGTGCTCGGTCATCATGGCCGCCAGCAGGACGTTCTTCACCCGCCGGTTGAACAGCGTGAAGGGGAAGGCCACCTGCGCGACCACCGTCCCGTACGTCACCAGCATCACCATGGTGCCGCTCGCGGACAGGAGGTCGGACAGGGCGGGCCAGGGGGAGAAGTAGTCCAGGTGCAGCGGGTAGTACGCGGCCGTGCCGTCCTGCCAGCGCGAGCCCTGGATCTTGTACCAGCCCGCGGTCGCGTAGATCAGACACGCCTCGGCCATGATCACGAGGAGGGCCGCGTTGTGGACGAGGTTGGCGACGACGTCGAGGAAGATCCGTGGCTGATCGCTCCGGGCGGCATACCGGCCGGCCAGCCACCACAGGGCCTGGAACGCCCACAGTCCCCAGTAGATCGTCCGCCAGCCGCCCAACACTCCGCCGTCGATCTTCCCCGCGAGCGTGACGGCCGCCAGGGCGAGGCCGAGTACGGCCCACAGAGCGACACCGGCCCGGTCCGGCCGGCTGCCTCCCGGGTCCGGCTGCGGATGCCCTTCATGCCCTTCACGCGCGCGTGCCGCCGCCGTCCGGCGCTCGCGCCGCGCGTCCAGCGACCACACCTGGCCGCAGCGGGTGAACACCAGGTAGATCGCCATCAGGTGGATGACGTTGTCGCCGCCGTCCCCCATGAAGATGCTGCGGTTCTGGAGGGAGAGCACCCCGAGCAGGAAGAGCACGGACATCGTGCGGGTGCGCCAGCCGAGCATGAACAGGGCCGCGGAGAGCACGGCGAACCCGAAGACGATCTCGAACCAGACCTGGCTGTCGGCCCACATCAGGGCGGTGAAGGCGTGGTTGCTCGCGATGAGCTGCTGGGCCAGGTCCCAGCTCCAGGGTCCGTAGGGCCCGTACATCTCCTGGCGGTGCGGGAACTCCCGCACCAGGAAGAGCAGCCAGGTCCCGGCGAAACCTATGCGGATCACCGCGGTCTGATACGGCCCCAGAGCCTGCCCGGTGAGGCGCGAGATGGCGTACCCCAGCTTCCGGTCGAGCCGGTGCTCACGGTCGAAACGGCTGATCCGCCCGGCCGGCCGCTCACGACCGGCACTGCGCGCCGACCGGGACTGCGGGGCACTCTCGGGGGTGCCGGCCCCATCGCTCACCGGGCTGTCGGCCCGGCCGCTCACGGGGGTGTCACCGTCGTCGCTCAGTGGGGTGCTGTCCTGGTCGCTCACCGAGGTGCTCTCGTGGTTGCTCATCGGGCGCTCGCCGCCGTTTCCGTGGAGTCCACGGGCCTGGTCCCGGCCGCCCGGTCGGTGTCCGACACCTGCCACCAGGGCAGCCGGCGAAGGACGGGCTTGTCGGACACCTGCTCCTGGCTCCACTCCGGCGGCGGCACATTGGTCGTACGGGAACGGACCTGGACCTGCTGGATGACGGCGCCCCGGCCGCCCGCCTCCTCGCGGTCGAGGCGCAGAACCGCGATGCGGCGCAGATAGCGCTCGGAGAGGTCGCCGCGCAGACCGTTCGGACGGTTCGCGTTGTCGTGCGTGGCCGTGAAGAAGTCCCAGGCCCGGCGCAGTTCGTTCTGCTGGGTGTGGCTGGGCAGCAGATTGCCGTCGATGACCCGGCCGTCCAGCGCGGAGAGGTCGTACCAGCGGGTCGTCCTGATGGCACCGTCCACGCCCTTCACCTCGGCCCGGACCTGGACAGCGATGTTCTGCTGCAGCGGGTTGGGCGCGAAGAGCTTCCAGTTCTGTTCGAACTCCGGGTAGATCCACTCGTCGATCGCCTGCCCGTGCTGCCTGGTGACCGTGTTCGACGGCGCGACATGCAGGAAGACCATGCCGAGGTGCACACAGGCGACCACCGCGACGAGCGCGAACGCGAGGGCCGCGGCGATCTGAAAGGGGAGGGAGAGGGCGGCGACGCCCTCAGCGGGAGGACCGGAGGAGAGCGGACCGGCGGAGGGCGGACCGACGGGGAGCGGGGAGCCGGGGAGCGGGGAGCCGGGGAGCGGGGAGCCGGCGGTGGGAGGGGAGCCGCCGGGGGGCGGGCCCGCGGCGGGAACGGGGGCGGCCGGGGGGGCCTTCGAGGGCTCGCCCGCCACGGGACGGGCGTTCGCGCCCTCGTCGTACGCATCCATTGCGCCCCGTTTCCCCATGTCTGCCCGATTGTCGCCGCCCGTCCGGCGACGGCGACGGCCGCACCGGAACGGTACTCAGCCCCACCCACCCGGCACAGCCCAGGGGGCACAGCGGAGCGGTGGACACCTTACGGCCCGCCCCGCCCCCGAACGGAAGGCACCGAACGATCGGTCGGGCAATCCCGTACGCCCCGTCGTGCACGAGCGACGACGACCGGACCGTCCGGGGCCGACCGGCATCCTCCGGGACCGACCGGGGCCCTCCGAAGCCGCCACCGTTCCCTTCTTGTAGAACCTGTTCTATCTTGACGCTCCGCCAAACCGACACGACAGACCGACACGACAGACCGACGCGACAGACCGACCGGGAGGACGGGACCGTGGACTTCACCTTCACCGAGGAACAGCAGGCGGCCGTGGAGGCGGCGAAGGCGGTCTTCGCGGGGGTCGCGCCGGACGGCGTACCGAGTCCCGCGCTCACCGCGGGCGCCGTCGCGGACGACTTCGACCGTGCGCTGTGGGCCCGGCTCGCCGACGCGGACCTGCTGAGCCTGCTGCTCGACGCGCGCCACGGCGGCGCCGGTCTGGACGCCGTCGCCCTGTGCCTGGTGCTGCGGGAGTCGGCGAAGGTACTCGCCAGGGTCCCGCTGCTGGAGAGCACGGCGGCCGCCGTCGCCGTACAGGCTTACGGCGGCGAGGAATTGAAGTCCGACCTGCTCGTACGGGCCGGTCGGGGCGAGCTGGTGCTGACGGTCGCCGCGAACGGACGTACCGGACATGACGGCGCCGAACTCGCCGTCACCGCACGGCAGGAGGACGGCGCGTGGGTGCTGGACGGGCTGCAGACGGCCGTTCCCTGGGCGCAGAACGCCGACTTCGTCCTCGTACCCGCGCTGAGTCCCGGCACGGGCCGCTCCGTGCTCGCCCTCGTGCCCCGCGACCACCAGGGCGCGACGCTCGCCGAGCAGGTCTCGACGACGGGTGAGCTGCTCGGCGAACTCCGCCTGGAATCCGTACGGATCCCCGCCCGTGACGTCATCGACGCCGACGGCGCGTGGGAGGGGCTGCGGAACCTGCTCGCCACCGGAACGTGTGCGTTGGCTCTCGGGCTTGGCGAGCGGGTCCTCGGCATGACGAGCGAATACACCGGCAAGCGGGAGCAGTTCGGATTCCCGGTCGCCACGTTCCAGGCCGTGGCCATGCAGGCCGCCGACCGCTACATCGATCTGCGCGCGATGGAGGCGACCCTCTGGCAGGCCGCGTGGCGGATCAGCACGGGGGCGGGCGGGGCGCTGCCCGCGTCCGGTGACGTGGCCGTCGCCAAGGTCTGGGCCTCCGAGGGCGTACGCCGGGTCGTGCAGAGCGCGCAGCATCTGCACGGGGGCTTCGGCGCGGACACCGACTACTCGCTGCACCGGTACCACGCCTGGGCCAAGCACCTGGAGTTGTCTCTCGGCCCGGCGGCGGCACACGAGGAGGCACTGGGCGACCTGCTGGCGGCCCACCCCCTGGGATGACCCCGGATCCGGGTCCGGCGCCGGGAATCAGAGTCCGGCGCCGGAAAACGGGGTCCGGCGCCGGAAAACGGGGTCCGGCACCGGAAAACGGGGTCCGGCACCGGAAAACGGGGTCCGGCACCGGGAATCGGGGTCCGGGATCCGCAGCCGGTTCCGCAGCCGGGTCCGGGTCCGGGTCCGGTTCCTCGATCTGAAACCGGGCCGTCCCGGGGGTCGAGGCGGAGCCCGCTACAGCACGAACCCCGGCTGCCCCTCCGTGTTCACGACGGGGCGGCCCTTGGCCGCCCAGACCTGCATGCCGCCGGCGACGTTCACCGCGTCGACGCCCTGCTGGTTCAGGTACATGGCGACCTGCGCCGACCGGCCGCCGGAGCGGCAGATCACGTTGACCCTGCCGTCCTGTGGGGCCGCCTCGGTCAACTCGCCGTAGCGGGCCACGAATTCACCGATGGGGATGTGCAGTGCCCCTTCGGCGTGACCCGCCTGCCACTCGTCGTCCTCCCGGACGTCCAGCAGGAAGTCTCCGTCCGCGAGATCTCCGACCTCGACCGTGGGCACACCAGCTCCGAAACTCATGGCCCCGACGCTACCCGACCGCCACATCGCACAAGTCCGCCCCACCGGCCGGGGCCCGCCCGACCACCACGGCCGAGGCGGTCAGCGGTCAGGTCAGCGGTCAGGTCAGCGGTCAGGCACCGCTGCCGAGCAGGCCCGCCAGCTCCGCTTCCCGCTCGCTCACCTGCGTCAGCAACTGCTCGGCGATCTCCTCCAGCAGCCGGTCGGGGTCGTCCGGCGCGATCTTGAGCATCCCGCCGATCGCGCTCTCCTCCAGGTCGCGGGCCACGAGCGCGAGCAGTTCCTTGCGCTGGGCGAGCCATTCGAGACGGGCGTAGAGCTCCTCGCTACGGCTCGGCCGCCACTCCTCCGTAACCGGTCCCAAGGCCCACTCCTCGGACAGCTCCCGGAGCAGGACCTCGTCCCCACGGCCGTAGGCGGCGTTGACGCGGGAGATGAACTCGTCGCGCCGCGCGCGCTCCGTGTCGTCCTGCGCCAGGTCGGGGTGTGCCTTGCGGACGAGTTCCCGGTAGAGCTTGCGGGCCTCGTCGCTCGGCCGCACCCGCTGCGGCGGTCGTACCGGCTGCTCGGTCAGCATGGCCGAGGCCTCCGGGGACAGTCCGTCCGAGTCGAGCCAGTCGTGGAACAGCTCTTCTATGCCCGGCATCGGCATGACCCTGGCCCGGGCCTCCTTCGCTTTGCGCACATCCTCCGGAGCACCGGTGCTCGCGGCCCGCGCCTCGGCGATCTGCGCCTCCAGCTCGTCGAGCCGCGAGTACATCGGGCCGAGCCGCTGATGGTGCAGCCGGGAGAAGTTCTCCACCTCGACCCGGAACGTCTCCACCGCGATCTCGAACTCGATCAACGCCTGCTCGGCCGCACGCACGGCCCGCTCAAGCCGCTCCTCGGGCCGCTCGCCCCCGTCACTCACGGCACCACCCGCGGGCTCGTCGCCCCCGGCGGCACCCGCCGAAGCACCAGCACCCGAGTCCGCCTCCACGTCCGGGGCGGCACCGGCCTCATCGGCCGACTCGGCACCGGCCTCATGGACCGACCCGGCACTCGGCTCGGACCGGACCTCGGCGCCGGCCTCCGTACCGGCATCCGCAGCTGACTCGCCACCGGCCGCGACAGCCGACTCGGCTCCTGCGTCGACACTCCCGCCGACAGACGATTCCGCACCCGCTCCGGTGGGGGCCTCCTCGGCACCGGCCTCACCGGCACGCGATGCACCGGCGACCGGCTCCGTGGAGGGCTCGGACGGCGGCTCGGACGGGGACTGCTCAGCTTCCGGGGTCGTCACCCGCCCAGCCTAGGCCACAGCTCCACCGGGCGGCCGAACCCGCCCCGAGCGGGGCAGGGACGGCCCACGACCCCCGCCTGCCCGGAATCGGTGCCCGGGCAAGGACGTCCCGCCACCCCCGCCTGCCCGGGTCGCCGGCCGGGTCGCCTGCCGGGTCGCCTGCCCGAGCAGGAGCGGCCCGCGGCCCCTCAGACTCCCAGCTCCCCCGCGATCCGTCCCGAGCGCACGGCCGTCACCAACTGCGCGTGGTCGGCCTCGGTCCGGTCCGCGTACGCCACCGAGAAGGCGGCTATCGCCTCGTCCAGCTCCTCGTTCTTGCCGCAGTAGCCCGAGACAAGCCGCGGATCGGCGCTGTGCGCGTGGGCCCGCGCCAGCAGGGCCCCCGTCATCCGGGCGTAGTCGTCTATCTGGTCCGCGGCCAGCGCCGCGGGGTCCACGCTGCCCTTGCGGTTGCGGAACTGCCGGACCTGGAAGGGGCGTCCGTCGACCGTGGTCCAGCCGAGGAGGTTGTCGCTGACCACCTGCATGCGCTTCTGGCCGAGGACGACCCGGCGGCCCTCGTGCTCGGCCTCCGGCAGCGGGAGACCCGCCGTCTCCAGATGCGGCAGCAGGACGGACGCGCGGGCCTCCTTCACCTGGAGGACGAGCGGCTCGTCACAGTGGTCCAGCAGCAGCACCACGTACGAACGGGTGCCCACGCTGCCGGTGCCGACCACTCGGAAGGCGACATCGTGCACCGCGTACTGGGCGAGGAGCGGGAGCCGGTCCGGGGAGAGCGTGCCCAGGTACTCCTCAAGCGCCAGCGCCACCGCGGTGGCCTCGCCGTCCGGGACGCGGCGCAGCACCGGCGGGGCGTCGACGAAGCGGCGCCCTCCTCCCTCGACGGCCTCCGTCGACCTCGCCGCGAACCGTCCGCTGGTGTTGGACCGCGCCTTCTCCGAGACCCGCTCCAGGGTGCCGAGCAGATCGTGTGCGTCTGCGTGGGAGACCAGTTCCTCGTCCGCGATGGCGTTCCACGCGTCCAGGGCCGGGAGCTTGGCGAGGAGCCGCATCGTGCGCCGGTAGGAACCGGCCGTGAAGTGCGCGGCCTCGCGGCAGGTGTCCTCGTCCGCTCCCACCTCGCGCGCTGCGAGCACCAGCGAGGTCGCCAGTCGCTTGAGGTCCCACTCCCACGGCCCCCGCACCGTTTCGTCGAAGTCGTTCAGGTCGATGACGAGGCCGCCGCGCGCGTCCCCGTACAGGCCGAAGTTGCCCGCGTGCGCGTCGCCGCAGATCTGGGCGACGACGCCCGTCACGGGCGTACGCGCCAGGTCGTACGCCATGAGGCCGGCCGAACCACGCAGGAAGGCGAACGGTGTGGCCGCCATCCTGCCCACCCGAAGCGGTGTGAGCTCGGCTATCCGGCCCCGGCCGGACTCCTCGACGGCCGTCACCGCGTCCGGGCGGTCGCCGTTCGTGTCGAGCGACGCGTGCGCGCCGCGCGGGACGCGTGCCCTGAGGGCCTTGCCCTCCTTCTTGGCCGAGCCCTCCGCCGGCCACGGCGCGAATCCGCGCACCGCCGGAATCCTCGCCGTCCCGGCCACTCCGGCCACTCCGGCCGTGCCAGCTGCACCAGCCGTGCCAGCCGTGCCGGTCAACGCTCCACCGGTCTCAGTCACTCGAACCGCCTCCCCCGCACCCGAACATCAACTCGGGACGACCGTACCGCCGGGCGCCGATTCGTGTGAGCCCCTGTGGACAACTCCGCGACTGTGGAAAACACCCCAGCTCAGCGGGGGCAGCGGGCCCCGGGCCGCTCCACTACTTCCGGAACTGCTCCGCGCAACGGCCGTTCTCCAGCAGGTACTTCTCCGCCCACATGCCCAGTTCCCTGAGCGCGGGTTCCAGCGCGGAACCGGCCTCCGTCAGCCGGTAGGAGACGCGCAGTGGCGGTCCCTCCTCGACCTCGCGCACCACGACTCCGACACCCGCCAGTTCGGTGAGCCGGTCGGAGAGCATGCGCTCGCTGATGCCGGGGATCGCCCGGCGCAGGTCCGCGAAGTGCACGGGGGCAGGCATCAGCACGGCCACGATCGGGCCCGTCCAGCGCTTTCCGATCACCTGGAAGACACGGGTGATGCCGTCGTCGACCCGCCTGCACGACGCAGCGTCGTGGTTTTCCTGGACCGCCATGCCTTCAGGGTACTTGCCGTCCCGTACGGGGGTGAAAAAAAGTAAGCTCCTGTGTTATTCATAGTTGCGCACGAAAAAGCAGAGCGCCGAGCGGGCCCTGTTCCGGCCCACCCGCAGCCCGATCCCTCGAACACCTCGAATGGAGAACCCATGGCCACCCTGCTGCACGTGGACTCGTCCGTCCTTCCCGGTTCCGCCTCGGCGTCCCGCTCCGTCACGGACGCCTTCCGCAAGGCCTGGGAGGAGCAGCACCCGGACGGCACCGTGATCTACCGCGACCTCTCCGCGCACCCGGTCCCGCACATCACCGCCGACGCCCACAGCGCCGTCTTCGCCGACCCGTCGGAGCACACCCCGGAGCAGGCCGCGGCCTTCGCCGGGCGCCTGGAGTTCATCGAGGAACTGGAGCGGGCGGACGCCGTCCTGATCGGCGCGCCCATGTACAACTTCTCGATCCCCTCGACCCTGAAGGCGTGGCTGGACAACGTGGTCGTCGTCGGCCGCACCGCGGGCGAGACCCAGTCCGCCAAGGGCACCCCGGTCACCATCGTGGCCAGCCGCGGCGGCGCCTACGGGCCGGGCACGCCCCGCGAGGGCTACGACTACGTACAGAACTACCTGGGAGCCGTTCTCAAGGACATGCTCGGTCTGGACGTCGAATTCATCGTCCCGGAGCTCACGATGGCCCCGCACATGCCGGCGCTGGCCGACCTGGTCCCGCTCTTCGAGGCGTCCCGCGACAAGGCCTTCGAGGACGCGGCCGCCAAGGGACGGACCCTCGCCGAGCAGCTCGCCCCGAAGGCCGCCTGACGCCCTGACGCCTCAAGCCCCCCGCCCCACCGCACGCTGCTGCCGCACGGACCGCGCCTCGCCCCACCACCACGGGCGGGGCGCGCGTCACACCCTCGCGAGCCTGTTGTTCTCCGCGGTTTCCAGCACCCGGACCCCAGACCCCGGACTCCCCGCGAGCCACGGCGACCACCGCCAGACCCACCTGCTCCGTCGCCGACGAGACACCGAGGCGAAGAACCCCGCGCCCGACCCTCCCGGCCGCCCCGAAGAGGATCACCTTCCCGGAGCCCTACTCCCGCCACGTAGCGCGGACAGGCACCCCAGGCCCGCGGACCGTGAGATACGTCACCGTCGCACCTCCGCCCGCGGACCGTGCAGCGGTCGGGGCGTGCGTCGGGAACGCGGGAACTCACCGCACACAGGCATGCGCAGAACTCACCTGTTCTCTCGGCGGCCCCTGTCGCCCTCTCCACCCAGCCCCGGCCGGCAGGCTCATCGGACGAGCACTCCCACAGGTACGCACACGCCTTTCCATAACGAGGCAGCGCCCTGGGACAGTTGTTCCGCATCGAATCGGTTCGCATCCGGGTCACCCATGGTCACCCGGGTGATTCCGCACTCGGACAGCAAGAAAGCCCCAGCCGTGAGATACCTCACCGCCAGGGCCGTGCCGCGTCACCGGTCGGGTCGGAGCCCGGTCGTGCGGCGGCGGGAGAACGAGAAACGGGCCCCCGCCAGAACTTTCGTTCTGCCGGAGACCCGTCTCCACTGGTACTGGTGCGCGAGGGGGGAGTTGAACCCCCACGCCCTTGCGGGCACTGGAACCTGAATCCAGCGCGTCTGCCATTCCGCCACTCGCGCATTTGGGTGTGTCATCCGTCTCTCACCAGGGGGGTGAGCGCCTTCCGACATCGAGAAGATTAGCACGCTGGAGCAGGTGGATTCACATCCGTTTGCGGGGGCGGCGGGGGGCTCGCAAGAGGTCCGCGGCGTGGCGATCGGCCTCCGCGTCACCCCGTCGTCACCAGCACGACCGACTCCCGTGGCGCCCCGGATCCCACCGGCCCCGACTGCCACGTACCAAGCGGAACCGGTTCACGTATCAACCTCGTACCGGTCCCGGCCATCTCCCCGTCAGGGGGCCGGGGTCCGCTGCCGCGTGCGGGACACTGTGCTGAGGCCGCCTCTACGATCCTTCCCATACGGAGTGCCTCGGGGGAGTTCGAAGAGGGACTTCGGCGGGAACAGCGGGAGGTGACTTCAGTGGGCGTCGACATCTGTCGACCGGGCCGACAGGGGGAACCAGCCGATTTCCCGGCGCGTGGATACGATCAGTAAGCAGTACCAGGGCGACGACACAGGAGGAGGTGCCCCATGGGAGTCCTGAAGAAGTTCGAGCAACGCCTCGAAGGTCTGGTCAACGGCACCTTCGCCAAGGTGTTCAAGTCCGAGGTCCAGCCGGTGGAGATCGCGGGAGCGCTCCAGCGCGAGTGCGACAACAACGCCACCATCTGGAACCGGGACCGGACCGTGGTCCCCAACGACTTCATCGTGGAGCTGAGCACGCCGGACTTCGAGCGTCTCAGCCCCTACTCGGGCCAGCTCGGCGACGAGCTGGCCGGCATGGTGCGCGACTACGCCAAGCAGCAGCGTTACACGTTCATGGGCACCATCAAGGTCCATCTGGAGAAGGCGGACGACCTCGACACGGGCCTGTACCGGGTCCGAAGCCGTACGCTCGCCTCCTCCGCCAACCAGCAGGGCGCTCCCGAGCGCGCCCCCGCGGGCCCGCCCCCGGCGGCCGCCCGCGGCCAGGCAGGCGGTCAGGCCGGTGGCTACGGCTATCCGCCCGCGGCCGCTCCTCCCATGCCCGCCGCACCGCCGCCCGGCGGACGCCCGGGCGCCGCACCCGCGGGCCAGCGGCCCGCCGCGGCCCCGCAGCCGGGTGGACGTACGCGGCACTGGATCGAGGTCAACGGCACCCGCCATCAGATCTCCCGCCCGACGCTCGTGCTGGGCCGCAGCACCGAAGCCGACGTGCGGATCGACGACCCCGGCGTCTCGCGCCGGCACTGTGAGATCCGGACCGGAACGCCCTCGACCGTCCAGGATCTTGGGTCCACCAACGGCATCGTGGTGGACGGACAGCACACCACCCGCGCTACGCTCCGCGACGGCTCGCGGATCGTCGTGGGCAGCACCACCATCATTTACCGGCAAGCCGAAGGGTGAAGCGGGGGCAATGTCAGAGCTGACCCTCACGGTCATGCGGCTGGGTTTCCTGGCCGTACTGTGGCTGTTCGTGATCGTGGCCGTGCAGGTCATCCGCAGCGATCTGTTCGGAACGCGTGTCACACAGCGCGGGTCGCGACGGGAAGCCCAGAGGCCGCAGCAGGCCGCTGCGCGCCAGAGCGCACCGCCACCGCAGCGACAGCAGGCGGCGCCCAGCGCCGGCGGCCGTCAGCGCCGCGGCGCTCCCACCAAACTGGTCGTCTCGGAGGGCATCCTCACGGGCACGACCGTTGCCCTTCAGGGACAGACCATCACGCTGGGCCGCGCACACGACAGCACCATCGTGCTGGACGACGACTACGCATCCAGCCGGCATGCCAGGATCTACCCGGACCGTGACGGCCAGTGGATCGTCGAGGATCTCGGGTCCACCAACGGCACGTATCTCGACCGGACCCGATTGACGACCCCCACGCCGGTTCCGCTGGGCGCGCCGATCCGCATCGGCAAGACCGTCATCGAGCTGCGGAAGTAGTACGACAATGAGCGAGCGGAGCGAGCGAGCAGCGGCGGTCCCCACGACGGACCCCGGCGCGCTCCCGACCGGAGGGTGGGCACCGTGCGGATGTACCCGGAGCCGACGGGCGAGGTGCGCATGAGTCTGTCACTGCGCTTCGCCGCCGGATCGCACAAAGGCATGATCCGCGAGGGCAACGAGGACTCCGGTTACGCCGGACCGCGGCTGCTCGCCATCGCGGACGGGATGGGCGGCCAGGCCGCCGGTGAGGTCGCCTCGTCAGAGGTGATCTCCACGATCGTCGCGCTCGACGACGACGTGCCCGGCTCCGACATCCTCACCTCGCTCGGCACGGCCGTGCAGCGCGCCAACGACCAGCTCAGGATGATGGTCGAGGAGGACCCCCAGCTCGAAGGCATGGGGACCACCCTCACCGCCCTCCTGTGGACCGGTCAGCGGCTCGGCCTCGTGCACGTCGGCGACTCGCGCGCCTACTTGCTGCGGGACGGCGTGCTGACGCAGATCACGCAGGACCACACGTGGGTGCAGCGCCTCGTCGACGAGGGACGCATCACGGAGGAAGAGGCGACCACCCACCCGCAGAGGTCCCTCCTCATGCGCGCGCTGGGCAGCGGCGACCACGTCGAGCCCGATCTCTCCATCCGTGAGGTCCGTGCCGGCGACCGGTACCTGATCTGCTCCGACGGCCTCTCGGGCGTCGTCTCCCATCAGACGATGGAGGACACCCTCGCCAGCTACCAGGGCCCCCAGGAGACCGTTCAGCAGCTGATCGAGCTCGCGCTGCGCGGCGGCGGCCCCGACAACATCACCGTCATCGTGGCCGACGTCCTCGACATCGACGGCGGGGACACCCTCGCCGGGCAGCTCTCCGACACCCCGGTCGTCGTGGGCGCGGTCGCCGAGAACCAGAACCAGCTGCACGACAACGGCGCCATGCAGACGCCCGCGGGCCGCGCCTCCGGCCTCGGCCGCCAGGTGCCCGGACAGGGCGGCGGCGAGTTCGGCCCGCCCGGCAGCGGCGACACCACCGGTTACGTACCCACCGGAGGCTTCGGCGACTACACCGACGAGGACTTCGTCAAGCCGCGCTCGGGCCGGAAGTGGCTGAAGAGATCCTTCTACATCGTGCTCGCGCTCGGCGTCATCGGCGGCGGGCTGTACGGCGGCTACCGCTGGACGCAGACGCAGTACTACGTGGGCGCCAACGACGAGCACGTCGCGCTGTACCGCGGCATCAGTCAGGACCTCGCCTGGGTCTCGCTCTCGAAGGTGGAGAAGGACCACCCGGAGATCGAACTCAAGTACCTGCCGCCGTACCAGCAGAAGCAGGTCAAGGCGACGATCACCGAAGGCGGTCTGAACGACGCCCGGTCGAAGATCGACGAGCTGCAGACGCAGGCGTCCGCGTGCCAGAAGGACGCCGAGCGCCGCAAGGCCGAGAGCGAGCAGAACGCGAAGACCGGCGAGGGCGAGGCCGGCGGGGTCACGGGAACCACACGGACCTCCGCCGCGTCCAAGGCCACACCGACGCCGACGGCGACCCAGTCGGGCCCGTCGTCGGACCCGTCCAAGTCCACGACCGCACCCACTCCGACACCCGGCCCCAGCCTCTCCGACGAAGAGCAGAAGCTGGTCTCGCTGTGCGGTAAGCAGTAAGCAGCCGTGAGGGGCCCTGTCACACGATGAGCAGTACTTCCAACACGTCGACGCACCACACGTCCACGATCGGCACGATCGGCACACCGAGCCGGCGCAACACCGAGCTCGCGCTGCTCGTGTTCGCCGTGCTCATCGCGGTGTTCGCCTACGCCAACGTCGGTCTGGCCATGAACGGTTCGGTGCCGCCCGGCCTGCTGAGTTACGGCCTCGGTCTCGGCCTGCTCGCGGGCGTCGGCCACCTCGTCGTACGGAAGTTCGCACCGTACGCCGACCCGCTGATGCTGCCGCTGGCCACGCTGCTCAACGGCATCGGCCTGGCGGTCGTGTGGCGCCTGGACCAGTCACAGCGACTGCAGGCCAAGTCCACCTTCTTCGAGGCCGCTCCCCGCCAGCTGCTGAACTCCGCGCTGGGTGTCGCCCTGTTCGTGGTCGTACTGGTCTTCCTCAAGGACCACCGCGTCCTGCAGCGCTACACCTACATCTCCATGGTCGCCGCGGTGATCCTGCTGCTCCTCCCGCTGGTCCCGGGCCTCGGCGTGAACGTCTTCGGCGCACGGATCTGGATCAAGATCCCCGGCCTCGGCACCATCCAGCCCGGTGAGTTCGCGAAAATCGCCCTGGCGGTGTTCTTCGCGGGCTATCTCATGGTGAAACGCGACGCCCTGGCCCTGGCCAGCCGCCGCTTCATGGGGCTCTACCTGCCGCGCGGACGTGACCTCGGCCCGATCGTCGTCATCTGGGCCCTCTCCATCCTGATCCTGGTCTTCGAGACCGACCTCGGTACCTCGCTGCTCTTCTTCGGCATGTTCGTGATCATGCTGTACGTCGCCACCGAGCGGACCAGCTGGATCGTGTTCGGTCTGCTGATGTCCGCGGCCGGCGCCGTCGGCGTCGCGTCCTTCGAGACGCACGTCCAGCAGCGCGTCCAGGCCTGGCTCGACCCGATGCGCGAGTACGAGCTCAGCCAGCAGGGCGTCATCGGCCACACCGAGCAGTCCATGCAGGCCCTGTGGGCCTTCGGGTCCGGCGGCACCCTCGGCACCGGACTCGGCCAGGGCAACTCCGACCTCATCGGCTTCGCCGCCAACTCCGACTTCATCCTCGCCACCTTCGGCGAGGAGCTGGGCCTGGCCGGCGTGATGGCGATCCTGCTGATGTACGGCCTGATCGTGGAACGCGGCGTACGCACCGCCCTCGCCGCCCGCGACCCCTTCGGCAAGCTGCTCGCCATCGGTCTTTCGGGCGCCTTCGCCCTCCAGGTCTTCGTGGTCGCCGGCGGCGTCATGGGCCTGATCCCGCTGACCGGTATGACGATGCCGTTCCTGGCGTACGGAGGTTCGTCCGTCATCGCCAACTGGGCACTCATCGGCATCCTGATCCGCATCAGCGACACCGCCCGCCGGCCCGCGCCGGCCCCCGCACCCAACCCCGACGCCGAGATGACCCAGGTGGTCCGACCGTGAACAAGCCCCTGCGCCGGATCGCGATCTTCTGCGGGCTCCTCGTCCTCGCCCTGCTCATCCGCGACAACTGGATCCAGTACGTCCAGGCGGACTCGCTGAAGGACGACACGAAGAACCGCCGCGTCGCCATCGCGCGCTACGCCACACCGCGCGGCGACATCATCGTCGACGGCAACCCGATCACCGGGTCCACCAAGACGAACGGCGACGACTTCAACGACTTCGAGTACAAGCGCACCTACAAGGACGGCGCGATGTGGGCCCCCGTCACGGGCTACGCCTCGCAGGCCTTCGGTGCCACGCAGCTGGAGAGCATCGAGGACGGCATCCTCACCGGCAACGACGACCGGCTCTTCTTCCGCCGCACGCTCGACATGATCACCGGCAAGAAGCAGGAGGGCGGCAATGTCGTCACCACGCTCAACGCCGCCGCGCAGAAGGCCGCGTACAAGGGTCTGCTGAAGCAGGGCAAGGGTGCCGTCGCCGCGATCGACCCGGAGACCGGCGCGATCCTGGCACTGGCCTCCACTCCCTCGTACGACCCCTCGACGTTCGCCGGGAACTCCACCAAGGTCGACGGCACGGCCTGGACCAAGCTGCAGAAGAAGAACAACCCCGACGACCCCATGCAGAACCGGGCGCTGCGCGAGATCTACCCGCCCGGATCGACCTTCAAGGTGGTCACGGCCGCGGCGGCGCTGGAGCACGGCGTCGTCGACAGCGCCGACGAGAAGACCGACTCGCCGCTGCCCTACACCCTGCCGGACACCACCACCGAGCTGAAGAACGAGGGGAACATCCCCTGCAAGGACGCGACACTGCGCGAGGCGCTGCGCGTGTCCTGCAACACCGTCTTCGGCAAGCTGGGCGTCGACGTCGGCAAGGAGGACATGCTGGAGACGGCGAAGAAGTTCGGCTTCAACGAGGAGCAGTTCGTGCCGATCCGCTCCAGCGCCTCCATCTTCCCCGAGAAGATGGACAGGCCGCAGACCGCGCTCAGCTCGATCGGCCAGTTCGAGACCGCCACGACTCCGCTGCAGATGGCCATGGTCGCCTCGGCCGTCGCCAACGACGGCACGCTCATGAAGCCGTACATGGTCGACAAGCTCCAGGCGCCGAGCCTCGACGTCATCGAGCAGACCGACCCCGAGAAGATGAGCGAGCCGCTGTCCGAGAAGAACGCCCAGATCCTTCAGTCGATGATGGAGACGGTCGTCAAGGAGGGCACCGGCACCAAGGGCCAGATCAACGAGAGCGGCGTCACCGTCGGCGGCAAGACCGGTACCGCCCAGCGCGGTGTCGACAACAGCGAGAACCCGTACGCCTGGTTCATCTCGTACGCGAAGCTCGACGACGGCAGCTCCCCCGTCGCCGTCGCCGTGGTGGTCGAGGACGAGAGCGCCAACCGTGACGACATCTCCGGCGGTGGTCTCGCCGCTCCGATCGCGAGGGACGTGATGAAGGCAGTCATCGACAGCAAGAAGTGACCCCGCTCACGTCCCCTTCACATCGGTGCACGTTGCGATACCGGTCCTGTATCGGGTGACGGTTGTGGCCAGGTCAGTCAAGGCGGTCCGGGTACGGTATGCCCGGACAGCACACCGCCGGACCACACGTGGTGTGGTCGGGACCGTCGGAAAAGGCTGGTAGGTAGCTATGGAAGAGCCGCGTCGCCTCGGCGGCCGGTACGAGCTGGGCCACGTGCTCGGCCGTGGTGGCATGGCGGAGGTACACCTCGCCCATGACACCCGGCTCGGCCGCACGGTAGCGGTGAAGACGCTGCGAGCGGACCTCGCGCGCGACCCGTCGTTCCAGGCCCGCTTCCGCCGGGAGGCCCAGTCGGCCGCCTCGCTCAACCATCCCGCGATCGTCGCCGTGTACGACACCGGTGAGGACTACATCGAGGGCATCTCCATCCCGTACATCGTGATGGAGTACGTCGACGGGTCCACGCTGCGCGAGTTGCTGCACTCCGGGCGCAAGCTGCTGCCCGAGCGCACGCTGGAGATGACCATCGGCATCCTCCAGGCCCTTGAGTACTCGCACCGCGCGGGCATCGTCCACCGCGACATCAAGCCGGCGAACGTCATGCTGACGCGCAACGGCCAGGTCAAGGTCATGGACTTCGGCATCGCCCGGGCGATGGGCGACTCCGGCATGACGATGACGCAGACCTCGGCCGTCATAGGGACGGCGCAGTACCTCTCGCCGGAGCAGGCCAAGGGCGAGCCGGTCGACGCCCGCTCCGACCTGTACTCGGCGGGCTGTCTGCTGTACGAACTCCTGACGGTGCGCCCGCCGTTCATCGGGGACTCCCCGGTGGCGGTCGCCTACCAGCACGTACGCGAGGAACCGCAGGCGCCGAGCGTCTTCGACCCCGAGATCACGCCCGAGATGGACGCCATCGTCCTGAAGGCGCTGACCAAGGACCCGGACTACCGCTACCAGTCCGCCGACGAGATGCGCATCGACATCGAGGCCTGCCTCGACGGCCAGCCCGTCGCGGCCACCGCCGCCATGGGCTCGGTCGGCTACGGCGGCTACCCGGACGACCAGCCGACCACCGCCCTGCGCTCCTCGGACGGCCAGCACACCGCGATGCTGCCTCCGCAGAACCCGGACGACGGGGCCTTCGGCTACGACGACCGGGCCGGCCGGCGCCGCCAGCAGAAGAAGAGCAACACCTCGACGATCCTGCTGGTCGTCGCCGGTGTGCTCGTGCTGATCGGCGCGATCCTCATCGGCAAGTGGGCGTTCAGCGGGAACGGTGGCGGGGACAGTCTGGTCGACACGCCCAACTTCGTGAACCGGACCGTGGCCGACGCCAGACAGACGGCGGAAAACGTCGAGCTCAAACTCACGATCAACGAGAAGCCGTGTGAGAACACGCCCAAGAACACGGTCTGCGACCAGAGCCCGGCCGCGAAGACCGAGGTCGAAAAGGGTGACACGATCACGCTGACGGTGTCGACGGGGGCGCCGAAGGTGGCGGTTCCCAACGTCATCGACGACCCGGTGGACACCGCGACCAAGAAGCTTGAGGGCGAGAAGTACGAGTTCGAGGTCAAGACGGAGAGCAAGGAGTCCAGCGAGGACCCGGGCACCGTCCTCGACCAGGACCCGTCCTCGGGCGAAGAGGTGGAGAAGGGTTCCACGATCACTCTCACCGTCGCCAAGGAGAAGGAACAGTCCACCGTTCCCGACGTCAGCGGTCAGAGCTGTGACCAGGCCAAGGCCCAGATGGATCAGAACGACCTGACGGGTACCTGCACCGAGGTGGAGACCGACGACGACAACCTGGTCGGCAAGGTCATCTCGACCTCGCCGCAGGCGGGCTCGCCCGCCGACCCGGGATCCACGGTCACCATCCAGATCGGCAAGGCGAAGAAGGAGGAAGAGGAAGAGCCGCAGAAGTTCGCCATGCCGAAGGTGACCCAGATGACCCTCGCGCAGGCCAAGCAGGTCCTCGCGGGAAGTCAGCTCCAGGTCGGCAACATCCAGGGCTCGCAGGACGACAACGCCATCGTCCTCGCCAGCGACCCGGGACAGGGCAACGAGGTGAAGGCCGGCGACAAGATCAACCTCGTCACGGTCGACGCCGGCGGGAACAACGGCGGCAACGGCGGCGGCTTCCTCGGCGGCGGCTCGGGCTGACGCCCCTCGGTTCCACCGGATGACGACGAGGCCCCGGCCCCCTCTCAGGGGGCCGGGGCCTCGTCGTCGTACGGGGTCGGTGCGGGGCCCGTCAGCGCAGCTCCGCCGGGGGCGTCCGTTCGTCGTCCACCTTCTCCACGCGGTCCAGCTCGCCCCAGACCACGTACCGGTAGCGGGACGTGTAGACCGGGGTGCAGGTCGTCAGCGTGATGTAGCGGCCCGCCTTCGCCCTGCCCGACTCCTCGGGGACGGACCCGAGGACGTTGACGTTGTACTTCGACGTCTCCGGAAGGGTCGCGTAGACCTTGTAGACGTACCACTCGTCCTTGGTCTCGAAGACGATCGCGTCGCCCTTCTTGAGCTTGTCGATGTTGTGGAACTTCGCGCCGTGGCCGTCGCGGTGCGCGGCCAGCGAGAAGTTGCCCTTCTTGTCCTGCGGGAGCGCGGACTTGACGGGGTTCGTGTAGTAACCGGCGATGCCGTTGTTGAGCAGCTTCGTGGAGGTGCCCTTCTTGACCAGCACCTCGCCGTTCTTCATCGCCGGGACGTGCAGGAAGCCGATGCCGTCCTTGGTGTCCAGGCCGGCCGGACCGCGGTCCTCGGCCCAGTGGTCGCGCACCTTGTCGCCCTGCTTGTCCGCCTCGCGGTCCGCGATCACGTTCGTCCACCACAGCGAGTAGGCGACGAACAGGCCGAGGACCAGCCCTGCCGTGATGAGGAGTTCACCCAGGACGCTGACGGCCGTCGCGATCGGGCCGCCACCGCGGCGCCTCGGCGCGGGCGGGGACGTCGGCGCGTCCGTGTGCTCTTCGTGGTCGGTCGTCGCTGCCACTGCGTTTTCCCCGTCTGGTGTCTCAGAAGATCATGTTCAGAAGTCGTGCTCAGAGGGCGCGCTCAGCCGACGAGCTCGTCCGGTTTGCCCTTGTCGCGCGATCGTTCCTCGACCATCGTGCCCCAGACGATCATCCGGTACTTACTGGTGAATTCCGGCGTGCAGGTGGTGAGAGTGATGTAGCGGCCCGCCGACTTGAAGGTGGACCCCTTGGGAATCGCGTCCAGGACGGACGTGTTGCTCGGCGACGTCACCGGCAGGATCGAGGCCATCTTGTAGACGAAGTACTTGTTCTGCGTCTCCACGACGATCGCGTCGCCCGGCTTGAGACGGTTGATGTAGCGGAACGGTTCGCCGTGGGTGTTGCGGTGGCCCGCGAGCCCGAAGTTGCCCTTCTTGGCGTCCGGCATCGCGGTCTTCACGCCTTCCTCGGCGTAGTGGCCCACCATGCCGCGGTCCAGGACCCGCTTCTTGTCGGTGCCCTCGGCGATCGGCACGACGACGTCGAGCTTCGGGATGTGCAGCAGAGCGAAGCCCTGCCCCGGCTCGAAGGTGCCCGGAGCGCCCTTGCCGCTCGCCCAGTCGTCCTGGAGGCTGCTCGCCTCGCTGTCGGCCTGCGCGTGGGCCCGTATGTTCGTCCAGTACAGCTGGTAGGTCACGAACAGCAGCATCAGTACACCGGTGGTGATGAACACCTCGCCGATCGCGCGGCTCGCCATCACGGCCGCCCCGGGCTTGCGCGCCTTCGCCGCGCGCCTGGCCGCCGCGCGCGAGACGGCCCCGTCGGCCCCCGTCCGCTCCTCGTGCACCCCGCCGGTGTCGGTCCCGCCGCGCCGTCCATGGCGCCTGGAGGCCTTACGCCGGGCCGCACGGCCTCCCGGGGCATCCGAGGACCCCGGAGCCGTCACGGGGCTCACAGGGGGCCTTGAGAGCGTCTGACGGCTCGCCGTGGACGCGATGTCGGCGACGCGCAACGCGACCGTCTCGTCGGCGGCCGGAGAAGCCTCGTACGGCGGTGCGTACGGCTGAGCGTCCGGGAGCGGTTGCGCGGCGGGCGCGACCGGGGCGGTGGGCGCGTACCCCTCGCCGTACGGCGGCCGCGTCTCCTGGTACCCGGCGTACGCCGTCTGCGCCTGCCCGTACGACTGCGGGGACCCGGTGTACGCCGACTGCGCGCCCGCTTGCACGGGCCCCGCCTGGGCGTAAGGCTGCTGGGACCGCGAGTGCTGCGAGTGCTGCGAGTGTTGGGGCTGCGGCTGCGCGTAGGGCTGCTGCGTGTGGGCCTGGGGTGCCGCGTACGGCTGTTGCGACGCGACCGGTGCGGCCGGCTCCGCGTACGTCGAGGCGTTCTGGGTGTACTGGGCAGACTGGCCGGACTGGGCGTTCTGCCCGACGCTCCAGTCCGGTGCGTACGTCTGCGGGTCGTACCACCCCTGCTCCGGTGCCGTCGGCTGCCGTCGGCCCGGCAGGGGATCACTGAGCGGGTCCGCCAGCCCGTCCACGGCGGCCCGCATCGCGCCGCCGGCGCCCGGCGCCTCGAACGCCGCAGCGCTCCCGTACCCGGCGTCCTCGCCGTACGGGGCGGCACTGTCGCGCTCGGGGCGCAGCGCGGTCACGCCGTGACCCTGCCCACCACCGGGGCGAGCCCCACCGACCTGGCCACGGCTCCCTGGTCGCCGCACTCGGCCAGCCAGTTGGCCAGCATGCGGTGACCGTGTTCGGTCAGCACGGACTCGGGGTGGAACTGCACTCCCTCGACCGGCAGTTCGCGATGTCTGAGACCCATGATGATCCCGTCGTGGGTACGGGCCGTGACCTCCAGGTCGGCCGGCACCGTTCCGGGCTCCGCGGCCAGCGAGTGGTAGCGCGTGGCGGTGAAGGGCGACGGCAGTCCGGCGAACACGCCCCGGCCCTCGTGCTCGACGAGCGAGGTCTTGCCGTGCAGCAGCTCGGGCGCGCGGTCCACCACCCCGCCGTACGCCACCTGCATCGACTGCATCCCGAGGCAGACCCCGAAGACGGGGACCCCGGTCGCGGCGCAGTGCCGCACCATGTCGACGCAGACACCGGCCTCCTCGGGTGTGCCCGGTCCGGGCGACAGCAGCACGCCGTCGAAACCGTCCTGCGCGTGTGCCATCGCCACCTCGTCGTTGCGCAGCACCTCGCACTCGGCGCCGAGCTGGTAGAGGTACTGGACCAGGTTGTAGACGAAGCTGTCGTAGTTGTCGACGACGAGGATCCGCGCGGTCACTGGTTGTCCACCGTCACATCGTTGAAGGGGAGCAGCGGTTCCGCCCACGGGAAGACGTACTGGAAGAGCACGTAGACCACCGCGAGGGCCAGCACGATCGAGAGCAGTGCCTTGATCCACGTGTTCCCCGGCAGAAGCCGCCAGATAAAGCCGTACATGCCGTCCCTTCCGTCGCACCACGGCACCAGACTCACGCCGTACCCACCCAGACTAACGGCGTAGAGCCTCCGGTTTCCCAGCCTCCACGGGCTGGGTTTCGTCGAGGTGCGCCCAGACGATCAAGCGGTGACTGTGGCCCCATTCGGGGTCGCACGTGGTCAGCGTCAGATAACGGCCCTCTCGCGTGTACCCGGACTTCTTCGGGACGGGGTCGATGACCGCTGTGTCACTCGGCAGCGTCCGGTAGGGCTTGGTGTCGACGCGGTACGTGAACCAGGACGTGCCGTCGGTCAGCACCACCGGGTCCCCCGGGCGCAGCCGGGGGAAGTCCTTGAACGGGTCCCCGTACGTCCGGCGGTGGCCGGCGACGGCGAAGTTGCCCCGCTGGCCGAGCTGCGCGGTGCTCGCGTAGTGGCCCAGGCCCTTCTTGAGGGTCTTCGTCCTCGTGCCTTCGAGTACGGGCTTGTTCCACGTGAAACCAAGCTTCGGGATGTACATGACAGCGAAGGGCCTGCCGTCCCTGTACGCGGCGGGCTTCACCGGAGCCGTACCCGGGTTCCCCGTGGCAGACGACGTGCCGGGCTCGGCCGTCGCGGAGTTCCTGGCCCACTGTTCCTGCAGCTGCTCGATCTGGTCGTCCATCGCGGTGTCGGCCTTCACGCCCGTCCAGAACAGCACGTAGACCACGAAGAGCACGATCACGGTGCCGGCCGTGATGCACAGCTCGCTGAACGTCCTGACGACCACTCGCACCGACACAAGGTCCCCCCGCGGCAGCTGTTCCCGTACTCCACAGCCTTCTACCCCAACGGCCTCCGCCGCACAGGCTCTTGGGAACTCCGGGGAAGTCGGCTCCGCTACTCCACGGGCTTCGCGTAGTGGAGATCCACCGTGCCCGAGTAGCCGGGCATGGTGCGCGTCCCGTCCTCCTCGACCTTCCAGCCGAGCCCGTAGACATTGACGTACACCATGTAGTTCTGGATCGCCGGGGACGCCGAGAGGGCTTTCTGGAGCTTCTCCGGATCACCGACCGCCTGGATCTTGTACGGGGGCGAGTAGACGCGGCCCTGAAGGATCAGGGTGTTGCCGACGCAGCGGACGGCGCTGGTGGAGATCAGCCGCTGGTCCATGACCTTGATGCCCTCGGCTCCGCCCTGCCAGAGGGCGTTGACCACGGCCTGCAGGTCCTGCTGGTGGATGACCAGGTAGTCGGGCTGCGGCTCGGGGTAGCCGGGGAGTTTGGCCGTCGCGTTCGGGGGCGCGTCGTTGAGAGTGACGGTCAGTGCCTTGCCCTTGAGTTTCTGGGTACCCGCGTGCTTCTCCAGGGCGGCGAGCTCGGCCGCCTCCGCCGCGGTACTGCCGTTGTCCCGCTCGGCGAGGGTCTCGACGTCGTCGCGCAGCGAACCGTTGCTCTCGTCGAGCTGCCCGTTCTTGTGGCTGCGCTCCTGGATGAGGTCGGAGAGCTTCAGCAGCGAGGCGTCCGTACGGATGTTGGTGCCGTTGGCCGTGTCGAAGCTGGTGAAGAAGATCAGCCCGGCCAGCGCGAAGACGGCCATCGTCAGCACCCGCACCGGCCGAAAACGCCGGATACGGTCAGGGCTGGAACCCGACTGGGGAGAGTCGGCAGAATTGCTCAACGTACCCTTATCTCCTTCGGCGCCGCGGAAGCACTACGCTAACGGACGCCCGGGGGAGCACTAGGACCCGTCCGGTCGAGCACGGCGAAGGAAAGCTGCGGTGCCTTGTGAGCGCCGGTGAGCGGCGTGTGATGCGTGCAGCTGCAAGGCGGAGGAAGGCGTCGACGCGGAGCGTCGGCAACTGACGACAACGCCGCAGATGTGCGCATCACACACCGCGTCTTCGCCGTGATCGACCGGACAGGTCCTAGGAGTCCCCTTGTACGCTGCCCCGGCAGCCACGTTCTCTGCGCGGCCACGCAGCGCATCGACAGGAGAGACCCTCGTGCCGAAGTCACGTATCCGCAAGAAGGCCGACTACACGCCGCCTCCGGCGAAGCAGGCGACCAACATCAAGCTGAACAGCCGTGCCTGGGTCGCCCCGGTCATGCTGGCCATGTTCCTCATCGGCCTCGCCTGGATCGTCGTTTTCTACGTGACGGACGGCTCCCTGCCGATCGACTCTCTGGGCAACTGGAACATCGTGGTCGGCTTCGGTTTCATCGCGGCGGGATTCGGCGTCTCCACGCAGTGGAAGTAGCTCCCACCCGGAGCGCCGAGGGCTTGTACGGACTCCGTGCAAGCCCTTGTCCGCAATCCCTGGCCCAAGGTGTCCACTGAGTTATCCACAGCGATGTCCACAGTGGGGAAAAGGTCAGAAGATCTGTGGATAACCCTCCTGGCACTGCCGTCATGTTGACGCCGATGTGACTGACCTACCGGGATCCGGAAACGTGTTCGCCCCCTGTCCTGCCTGGGGAAACCCAGGTCAGCGACAGGGGGCACACTTGTTCCCCAACAGCATGCACAAGATCCGCCACGGTCTGTGGACAACGTGGACGCTCAGGTGAGCTGACCAGTCCTGATGAGTGTCATGACCACAACCGCGAGCAGCACCAGCGCGCAGGCGCCGTACTGGATGAGCGCACGTCGCTCCCGTGGCGCGTGCACCATCGCGTAGCCGATGAGGACACCGCCGACGAGGCCGCCGATGTGGGCTTGCCAGGCGATGTTGCTCCACCCGAAGGTGAAGATCAGGTTGATCACCAGCAGGGCGATGACGGGGCGCATGTCGTAGTTGAGCCGCCGCATCAGGATGGCGGTCGCGCCGAAGAGACCGAAGATCGCTCCCGAGGCACCGAGCGAGGGTGCATTCGGCTCGGCGATCAGATACGTGAGCGCGCTGCCCGCGAGGCCGGAGACCGCGTACAGGGCGAGATAGCGGGCGCGGCCGAGGGCCGCCTCCAGGGGGCCGCCGATCCACCACAGGCTGAGCATGTTGAAAGCGATGTGGATATAGCTCCCGTGCAGGAACATCGCCGTGACCATCCGGTACCACTGGCCCTCGGCGACGCCCTCGACGTCTCCGAGGACCGGCACGAACACGCGGCCGATCAGGTAGAAGCTGTCGGTGAAGCGGTCGCCCACGGAGAGCTGCACCAGGTAGACGGCGAGATTGAGCCCGACAAGGATCTTGGTGACGAGCCGGGGGTCCGAGGTGACCGTGCCGCCCGCGAGGGTGCGGGGCTGCGAGGCCCCGGGCGCGTGCCCGGTGCCGGAACCCTCCCGCACGCACTCGGGGCACTGGAAGCCGACCGAAGCACTGATCATGCACTCGGGACAGATCGGGCGCTCGCACCGGGTGCAGCGGATGCCGGTCTCCCGGTCCGGATGCCGGTAGCAGGTGGGCAGGCTCGGGGCACCCTGCGGTCCCTGCGGGCTGCCTGGCGCCTGATCCATGGGGTTCCCCTCATCCTTCTGTACGCACTGGGGACGCAACGCACCGCCCCGCTCATCCTTACGGACGGGCGGGGCGTTTGGTTCCCTGCGGGAGCCCTCCGGCACCGGGCCCGAGAGGGCTCGCCGGCAGGGGAGTCCGCGGCTGTCGGGTCAGCGGGTCTCGACGACGACCGACTCGATGACGACGTCCTTGACAGGGCGGTCGGTGCGCGGGTTGGTCGGCAGCGAGACGATGGCGTCCACGATCTTCTGGCTGGCTCCCTCGGTGACCTCACCGAAGATGGTGTGCTTGCGGGTCAGCCACGCCGTAGGGGAGACGGTGATGAAGAACTGCGAGCCGTTGGTGCCCGGGCCGGCGTTCGCCATGGCCAGCAGGTACGGCTTGTCGAAGGCGAGATCCGGGTGGAACTCGTCCTCGAACTCGTAGCCGGGGCCGCCGGTGCCGTTGCCCAGCGGGTCGCCGCCCTGGATCATGAAGCCGCTGATCACGCGGTGGAAGGCCGTGCCGTCGTAGAGCTTGTCCGTCGTCTTCGCACCCGTGGCCGGGTTGGTCCACTCACGCTCGCCCTTGGCGAGTTCCACGAAGTTCCGGACCGTCTTGGGCGCGTGGTTCGGCAGGAGCCGCACTTCGATGTCGCCGTGATTGGTCTTCAGGGTGGCGTAAAGCTGCTCGGCCACGATCTGCCTTCCGTTGTCCTTTGTGACTCTCCGATCCTCGCACGGACCGCGCCACCAGTCTTCCGTCACCGCCGTGCACACCGGTTCAGCCGCTTCGCACCAAACAGGCGCGCGGATGGGGGATCCGTGGCATTGTCGTCGCAGACTCCTGTTGCACCATATTGATCTGTTATTGCATCAAGTACACCCGGAGTCACCATTCATGACCCGGATGCCTGTCCTCACATGCCCCGAAGCGCTCCGGCAGGCATGATCCGGATAAGGGTGGAAAGGCGAACTGTGACTTTCCGGGGGACGGCCCCCGAGCCCCCATGTACGCCACCGAGGAGGAGGATCCCGTGACCCGCAAGGACAGCGTGCGCGCGGCAGCCGAGTCGGCGAAGGACAGCGTGCGGCACGCCGCGGAAGTGGTGGCGCCCTACGCCGACACGACAAAGGACCGAGCCACCCACTACGCGCATGAAGCCCGTGTGAAGCTCGCGCCCAAGGTGTCGTCCACCGCCGTCACAGCCGCCGAACAGGCACGCACTCAGTACGCCGCCCATCTCGCACCACGTATCGAGCAGGCACGCACACACGTGCCGCCGAAGGTCGACCACGCCGCGCACGAGGCCGCCCTTCGTACACGCAAGGCCGCTCGGCAGGCGGCGGACTACTCCCGCCCGCGGATCGAGCAGGCCAGGGCCGCGGCAGGCCCCGCCCGTGAAGAGGCGGCGTCCCGGAGCGCGGCGGCGCTGGCAGCTCTGCGCGGCCAGATCTCGGCCAAGGAGGTCGAGAAGCTGGTCCGCAAGCACGAGCGGCGGGCCAGGAACGGCCGGCTCGCCAAGAGGCTGGCCGTTCTGGGCCTCCTGGCCGGTGGCGCCTTCGCCGCCTGGAAGTGGTGGGACAAGCAGGCCAACCCGGACTGGCTGGTCGAACCGCCCGCCGCCACCGAGGTCCCGGAGACCGGGCGTCTGACCTCGGTCGACGGCAGCGGCCAGGAAGACCTCGACCCCGAGGTCCAGGCCAAGCAGGCCGAGTCGGAGGCAGCGGACCGCACCGAGCGCGGCTGACGCGTCCGGTACGCCTGCCGTGCGCGGCGCCGGCACCGGGCATGTCGAGATCGGACATGTCGAGATCGGACATGAGGAAGAGCTGTAGGGCAGGAGGCTTCAAGTCTGCTGCCCTACAGCCATGTTTCACGTGAAACAGGTGCCACCCGGCGAGGTGCGCGATGCCCATCTGATGCCTCCACAGCTGCCCGACAGTCACGCGAGGGCGCCGTTTACGTCCTTGACCCGCGATGACGTTTGCAACCGACCGACTGTGCAACATTCGCGCCGATCCGGCTAACGGAGCGCAGCGTTCTGGTTACGCACCTTCGTTCACAGCAGCTCACGCATGCCTTCACGACTCCTGCATGCCACCCTCACGTCACCCGAACCCCCTGAGCGGCGATCACACCACCCTCCCCCCGGGAGCTCCTTTGCGCAAACAATTGCAAAGATCGCAACGAAAACCCTGTGACGCACATCACCGCACATGACCCAATGGAGTCTGGGCGCCCCAGGAAAGGTGCATCTTGAAGATTGATGAGGCCACGTCACGTCACGACGGACGGTCAATTCCCCCCCACCCCGGACCCGTTGAAGAGGCCGCCGCGGATCGGGATCACCGCGAAACCGCGTGAGATCAACTTTCTTTCACAGGCGATGCGCCCAGCACCGCGGGCAGCAGCACGGACGGAAGGACGGCCCGTTTCCCACGGCCCCCAAGAGGGTCGGCACTCCACCGGTTCCCCTCCCCGCCGCATGAGAAAACCCCCTCCGACCTGCGTAAAACAGGTCTGAGGGGGTTCTTCTCGTGGAGCCTAGGGGAGTCGAACCCCTGACATCTGCCATGCAAAGACAGCGCTCTACCAACTGAGCTAAGGCCCCGAAAGGGAGGCGAGCACCGGAAAGATCTCCCTCCGGACCGCCACCGCAGACCAGAGTACCGGGTCACCCCGGGTATCCCGCAAAAAGATTGGGGGTCCCCGTGCGCGACCACTCTCCGTAAGATGCTCGACGTGGTTCGCGACAGCGAACCACGGTACTTGGGGAAGCGATGGGGAGACGCGCATGGACGCCGCACAGCAGGAAGCAACCGCGAGAGCCCGGGAGCTGCAGCGGAACTGGTACGGGGAGCCGCTGGGGGCGCTCTTCCGTAGGCTCATAGACGACCTGGGTCTCAACCAGGCCCGTCTGGCGGGGGTGCTCGGTCTTTCCGCGCCCATGCTGTCTCAGTTGATGAGCGGCCAGCGCGCCAAGATCGGCAATCCCGCGGTGGTCCAGCGCGTACAGCTGCTGCAGGATCTCGCAGGTCAGGTAGCGGACGGCAGTGTCAGTGCCGCCGAAGCCACCGAACGAATGGAAGAGATCAAGAAGTCCCAGGGGGGCTCGGTGCTCAGCAACACCACGCAGTCGACGACCACTTCGGGCGGTGCGCCCACGGTGAAGCGCGTGGTGCGCGAGATCCAGTCACTGCTCCGCTCGGTGTCCGCGGCCGGGGACATCATCGACGCGGCGGACACCCTCGCCCCGACCCACCCGGAACTGGCAGAGTTCCTCCGGGTGTACGGAGCCGGCCGCACTTCCGACGCGGTCGCCCACTACCAGTCCCACCAGAACTGAGTACAGCGCCCGGCAGCCGGAAGCCAGGCAGCCGGGCACCTCGGAAAGAGGCCGCCGCAGTACCGACCGCCGGAGGGGGAGCGACGCACGACCATGGGTGAGGTCTTCGCCGGCCGGTACGAACTGGTCGACCCGATCGGACGCGGGGGAGTCGGTGCCGTCTGGCGCGCCTGGGACCACCGACGGCGCCGGTATGTGGCCGCCAAGGTGCTCCAGCAGAGCGACGCCCACTCGCTGCTGCGGTTCGTGCGCGAGCAGGCGGTGCGGATCGACCACCCTCATGTGCTCGCTCCCGCCAGCTGGGCGGCCGACGACGACAAGGTCCTGTTCACCATGGACCTCGTCGGTGGTGGATCCCTGGTCCATCTGATCGGGGACTACGGCCCGCTGCCACCGCCCTTCGTCTGCACCCTGCTCGACCAGCTGCTGGCGGGGCTCGCCGCGGTGCACGCGGAGGGGATCGTGCACCGTGACATCAAGCCCGCCAACATCCTGCTGGAGTCGACCGGAACGGCCCGTCCGCGGCTGCGGCTGTCCGACTTCGGCATCTCGATGCGTCTCGGTGAGCCGCGACTCACCGAGACCAACTATGTGGTGGGGACGCCTGGTTACTTCGCGCCCGAGCAACTGCTCGGCGCCGACCCGGACTTCCCGGCCGACCTCTTCGCCGTGGGTCTGGTGGCTCTCTTTCTCCTGGAGGGGGCCAAACCCGACGCCAAGGCGCTGGTGGAGCACTTCGAGGCTCACGGCACGCCGGGCGCCCCGACGGGGGTTCCCGAGCCTCTGTGGCAGGTCGTGGCGTCTCTGCTCGAACCGGACCCGCACGCCAGGTTCCGCACGGCCAACGGAGCACGCAAGGCGCTCGTCGCGGCCAGGGAGCTCCTCCCGGAGCCGGGCCCCGACGACGAGCTGATCGAGATATTCGACCAGCTCGGCCCGCTTCCGGCGGGATTCGGCCCCGCAGGCCCTTTCACGACCAGGACGGCTGTCACGGCAACTACGGCCACTACGGCTACCACGGCACCCCGGGCGACGGCCTCCGAACAGACACAAGGGCCAGGGCCGGGACCAGGATCAGGACCAGGACAGGGCCGGCGGACGGGCCCGGCGTCGGACCCGGCTTCGCCGGGGGCCGATACGGGAGCCCCTTCCCCAGCGGGTAGTCCCCCAGCGGCCGGCCCCTCCCCCGCCCCTTCCGCTTCCCCTTCCGCTTCCCCTTCCGCTTCCCCTTCTGGGCGGTGGACCGGTGGCATCCCGCCCCAGCCGACCATCGATCCCGTCCCCCCGCAGCCCCCCTCCCCGTCGGACACCGGCAGCTTCCACCTGCCGCCCCCGCTGCAAGAAAAGCAGTCCCCTGCTCCCCCCGCCCCGTACGAGCTGCCAGATCCCGCCTACTCCCCGTCGCAGTCGTCGTACGAACCCACACACGTGCCCTCCCCCCAGGCCCCGTACCCAGCGGCTCCCGCCCCTGCGCCTGCGCCACAACCGCAACCACAGCCGCAATCGCCCCCACCGGCACTGCCGCTGCCGCTGCCACTGCCCCAATCCATGCCCCTGTCGCTACCTCTGCCCCTGCCCCTGCCCCTGCCGCAGTCACAGCCGCGTGAGACCGCCTCCACTGCTTCATACACCGCTCAAGGTGTTCGGGTTCCGCCTCAGCCGCAGCCGGTCGCACGGCACCGCGCCGGACGGTCACGGCGGCGGTCCGGACCGCCCATGGCGGTGACGGTTCCGGTGCTCCTGCTCGCGCTGATCTGCTTCGCCGTCGGATTCTGGGCACTGGCGCGGATCTGAACCGGGCCCGGACTCCCTGGACCACCGGTTGGCAGAACCGTCGAACTACCGGGCCCGGGACCGCCCGTACGTCCGCGAAGCTCCGCCGCCGGGAACGGGCACGGCACCCTCGGCCGTCTCCGCCCCCGCCCGCCGCCGGGCGACCACCGTCCACATCGCGAGCCCCAGCACCAGCGCGCAGCCCGTACCGATGCCGCCCACGGCCACCGCCCTCATCGCGTTGTTCTCGCCCGAAGAACCACCGTCACCGCCGTCACCGCCGTCACCGCCGTCTCCACCGGTCGCCGCGCTGCCGCTCGCCGCGGCGTCCCTGTCCTCCGTGGTGACCTCGAAGGCGTCACGCGGCACGGCGGCACCGCTGTAGGCCGGTGCCTCCCCGGCCGTGCCCCTCACCCGCACGCGCAGCGTGAGCTCGAACGGTCCGTCGCCGAACTTGTCCGACATCTCCGCCGCGAGATGCACGACGAGGTAGTACCAGCCGGCGAACCGCATACCGCCGACCTGGTCGTCGACGGCGAACCGGTTCTCGTACGCGACCGGAGGCAGCGGTTCCAGCGCGGTCTGCTTCCGCGAGCCGTCGTATCCGGTGTCGGCGTCGTCCACCAGGGCGCGCACGGGGTTGTGGAGGGACATGACGAGCGCGTTCCCCAGATAGCCGTCGCCGCTCGCCGGGCCCAGTTCGACGGTGGCGTCCATCTGCTGTCCCCAGTCGACGGGAACGCGGTAGAAGAGCGTCTGCCCGGCCTGGATCCCGTCCTTCCAGACGCCCTGCTCCAGCGAGCGGGCCCCACTGAAGCTCGCACCGCCCTCACGGGTCCGGGCGGAGCCTTCGAGCACCTGGGGGGAGGCGGAGTCCCACACCTGCGGGGCGGCCGTCGCAGCGGTTTTCTCCAGAGCGGGCTCCGAGACGTACCTGAGTTCCAGCTCCCAGTCGTCCAGCGAGGTGCCGGGCCCGCTCGTACGCTCGACGAGCACCGAGTACGTACCTGCCCCTTTACAGGTGTACGCGCCGGGGCCGGCCCTTCGCGATGCCCAGGCAGTGATCGGGCGCGGGCTCTCGGTGGGCCCGAAACGGGCGACGCCGGCATCGCCGGAGAAGCACCTGTGTCCGTCGGGGTCCTGGAGGGACACCTTGATGCCGTCCGAGTACACGACCTTCGTGCCCGGCTTGGGTACGGCCGTGGCCGACACGTACGCACCGGACGCGCTGGAGCCCTCGTCGAGCCGCAGCCCGTAGTAGAGCTTTCCGTTGTCGCGGATGGTGCTCCGGTAGTACGTGCCCGGTGTCAGACGCACAGCGTCGGTGGTCTTCGTCGCGCCCTCGATCCGCTCGGCGCCGACGGCGAAGCGGTACGGAGGGGGAGCCTCTGCCGCGGTCGCCGTTGTCACCTGGCCCAACGGTGCCGCGACCGAGAGCAGCGCCGCCGCCCCGGCCAGGACCATACGGCCGCGCCACCATCCCGTGCGCCGCCCCATCACGCGCCCCCTCGCCGTAACCCGGACCCTCACTCAAAGGGCTCCCGCGGGTCGGCGCCGTCGCTGTTCCGACACTGTCCCGAACGCCCGCGAAGCCTCGACCATCCTGCCCCTCGGAGTGCTTCGCCGCCCCCTCTTCGGTGACACAAGCGCTTCCTGCGCCACCTGCCCGCCCGGGCAACACAAAACCCCGGCCGCAGCGAGGCGGCCGGGGTTTGTACTGAGACTGTCGTCGACACTCACGAACCCGTGGGCACGGAGTCGGTCGCCTCCGTCCACAGGTCCTGCTCGGCGCGATCCGCCTGGATCTGGCGGTACACGAGGAGCCCGCCGATGGCGGCCAGTGCGACCAGGAGAAGCTTCTTCACCGCGAGACCTCGTCTTTCTTAGGCGTTGGGGACTTCTGGCGCCCGACTATACACACCGGCCGATACCGATCGGTGACCTGCGTCGGGGCCTCAACTGCCCGTCGGGGCAGCGCAGTAGGACCGGGTCGGTCCGACCCGATCAGAGGGTGATCACTTTCTCACCGAGGGTGATTTCGCCCCGCTTTCCTCACGCTTCCGCTCATTTAATGAGCATTGGGCCCATCCGAGTGGTGTTCATCAGAAGATCGCCGCGCCACGGGCGTCGGTCCGTCACTTCGCAACCGACATACACATCATGAGGAAAGTATGCAAATCCACCCACCCGAAAGGAGAGGGACCATGACTCGCAACACGGTCATGAACCTGTGGACCGCGGTCGTCACCGCCTTCCTCGCGCTGTGCACGTCACTCGGACTGATCACGACGACCGCCGTCGCCGCCGTACCCGCGACGGAGGCAGCGCGCAACACCGACGCCCCGAAGGACGCGACTGCGCAGGCGGAGCCCATCTGGGGCAGCCCACGGGCGAGTTCCCTGCCACCCACGATGAAACAGCGCATCCACGCGGAGGCGCACGGCTCCTCACCGTCCTGCCGGCACCGTCCGCCGACGGATGCCATGGACACGGATTCCATGGACACGGCCGCCACCGGCACACGGGACAGCGCCGAGGCGTCGGCGGCCGTCGCCGCCATGAGCGCCGCAGTACCTACTGCCGTCGATACGACGGACTTCGGCGTGAGGGAACCTGTCACGAGGGGTGCCGTCGCGGCACCCACCCGTCCTTGCGGCACCACCCACATGACGACCGGCGCCGTCGACGTACCCGCTGTACAGGCCGTGCGGGCAGCAACGCCGACGCCACCGGCAACAGCGGCAACAGCGGCAACAGCGGCAACAGCGACAGGTCAGACAGGCCCGGCAGCACCCGCCACGGATGCCGCGCCCATCGGTGCCGTCATGCTCCCCTCGCAGTCCTCGGCACCGGTCCAGCTCCCGGCGCCGGCTCCCGCTCCCGTCCTGGCGGCCGTCGGCTCGGCGAATCGGGGATGACCTCGTACCCCCAGCATCGCCAAAGGCATATGCCACCGACTTCAGCCGACCGTTTCGCCGGCCGAGTCGCAGGCACCCCGCGCCGGGCCCAGGAGAGATGGACGAATTCCGGTCAGACGGGCTCCCAGGACGAGTTGACGGCGACCAGGGCTGTCAGTTCATCCGGCAACTCCACCAGAGCACCGCAGAAGCAGACGAAACGGTCGCCCACCGAGGCCGGCGCACCGAGGTCGATCGTCAGAATCGCCGCGACCTCGCGCATTAACTCACCGGTAGCCGTACCGCGCGCCACCAGGATGCTTACTTCGTCAGGGTCCCAGATGGCGATCTTCGGTAGGTCGTCCACCACAGAAATCACGATGCACACAGGTATCTCCCCAGGGATGCATGAGGGCATGCAGATATCCCGCTCCGGGAGGCCAGCGGCCTACCGATCGTACCCGCACGTGTTCTCTGGGTAAAAGCTGTTGGGATATTCCGTGGAGAGTTGCCAGTCCGAAAACGCCCCTCCGCCGCTTCGGCGGCAGGACACGCGCTTCGGCAGGAGTACCTGCCCACGTACGGGCCGTCAGATCGTGCGACTGAGCTGGAGCATCGCTTCGGCGTTCTTGACCAGTGCACGCTGCCTTGATTCGGGCAACTGCCGGTACAGCTTGAGCAGTTGCGCCTCACGTTCGTCCCCGCTGGGTCCGGGCACCGGCCGACCGACGGAGGCGAAGAACTCCCGCGGCGTGGTTCTCACGCCCCAGCGACGGAACACCTCGACCATCGCACGCAACCGCTCCGGATCGATACGGGACGTCCCACGCGTCCGGTTCATCCAGGCGTTGAGCGTCGGATAGGAGATACCGGCCTCCGCGGCCAGGTCCTTCTGGGTCCTGCCCTGCGACTCTCCGAGAAGACGCTCAAGCAGCACGGGCAGATCCTCGCCCTCGACGACGAAGTCCTGGTCTTGATCCAGGTCCGGCTCGTCCACGGCGGACGCCCCATTCAGCTGAAAGTTCCTGGTCACAAGCTCAAGCATCGACCATTAGCATCTACAAGTGCAAGTAGATCGCAGATCGATCGGTTGAGTTTACGTAAACAGAGAGCATCATGTCGCACCCAAGTGCTACGACACGCCCGCGTCCCCACACCTTCACACCTTCAGTCGCATGACTACCGCCGTCTGCCAGAGTCTGCCGAGCACTACCGCCAGCTGTCGCGCTTGACGTATCTACATCTACATGAATAGTGTAGATCACATCGCTTGAGCGATCTCCTGGTAGCCCCGCATCGCCCGCACGGCGGAACATCCACGTGCGAGACAGGCGAATCAACCACCAGCGGATCGACCACGGCACACCCGCCCCCCTCGCCCCCCCCTGCAACCCGCGGCCACCGCTGACCACCATCAGCCCGCCTCTCGACTCACACCCCACGCCCCTGCACCCCCGCACCCCCGCACCCCCGCACCCCGCACCCCGCACCCCGCACCCCGCACCCCGCACCCCGCACCCCGCAGGGAATCTACATCTACATGAATATTGAGTATCGCAGCCGACGAACACCCCGGGCCCCGGCAGAGTCCCCGTTCCGAGCACGTCCCAGGACCCTCCCAGGACCCCAAGACGAAACCCACAAACACTCGCGCAGAAGGAGCACCCAGCCCGTGTCCGCACAGATCAGACGAGAGACCAGACCGTGTCGGCAGACGGCCTTGACGACCGGCGGAAACAACGTGATCACCAAGGTCACCGAAGTCGACGTGGTCGAGAAGGTCGCCGAGGTCGACGTGGTCGAGAAGGTCGCCGAGGCCGGAGCCGACATGGTCGACAGGGCCCGGGCCGGCGACCGCGAGGCATTCGCGGCTCTCTACGTCGATCACCAGCGTTTCGTGTACCGGTACCTCCTCTTCCGCACCCGGAACCGACATCTGGCCGAGGACCTCACCCAGGAGGTCTTCATCAAGGCGCTGCGCCACATCGAGAGCTTCACCTGGCAGGGCGCGGCCTTCACGGCGTGGCTGCTCACCATCGCCAGAAACCTGCACCTGGATGAGGTGAGGACCAAGCGCTCCCGGCTGGAAACCCTGGTCTCCGAAGTAGGGGACAGCGATACGCACGACCGCAGCGCCGAGTCCGGCGCGCTGCACACGCTGGAGACGATCGAGACCCACGAAGCCGTCTGGAACGCCCTGCACACGCTGAACAGCCATCAGCGACAGTGCATGGAACTGCGGTTCATCGGCGAGATGTCGCCCGAGGAGACCGCCTGCGCCATGGGACGTACCGTCGGCGCGGTCAAGGCACTCACCTTCCGGGCCAGGCAGAAACTGCGTGCGGCGTCGGAGAGGGAGGCCGCGGCATGAACAGGAACCTGCCCCACGCAGAGCGCGTGATCCGTACGGCGCTCTCCGTGAGCACCTCGAACCAGGCCAGGGCCGTCGCCCACGCCCTCGATGTGGCCCGCCTGCTGGTGGATCCTGAGCGGACGTTCGGACTCGTCCTGCACCGCACGCCGAGCGGCACCTGGGCCCGGGTACCCGGGCAGCTGACGGAACTGGAGCAGCAGGCTTTCGCCTGGGACCACTCGTGCGAGCGGGCCAGGCTGGTCGCGGCCACCATCGAACAGCACATCGGCGGGCACCCGGATGTCGACAGCATCCGGGCCGACGGGGACTGCGTACACGTCGAACTCCGCGTCCCCGACCAGGAGCAGTGGCGGCGGTGGCGCGCGCACTTCGGCATCAGACGCGACGCGGAGGCGCCCCTGGGGCACGCGGTCGTCGGCGAGAGCCGTCATGCCGGCATTCGCGTGTCGGTGCTCGCGCACAAGCTGCAGCAGACGCCTCGGCCCCTGCCCGTCCCTGCTCCCGCGAGCACTGTTCCTGGCTCTGGCCCTGGCCCTGGCCCTGGTCACGAACACGAACACGCCAGGCAGATCGAATCCGCCCCACAGATGTACGAGTACGAGTACGGGGGGATCGTTCACAACCTGGCGCTGCCGCAGCGGGACGTACACGGGGACGTCTGGTACTTCCACGGCGGACGGACGCCGGGCGGCATGCCTCTGCTGTCTCTGGACGGCCGTTCCGAGCGGTGCACGCTCGCCAATGTGACGTCCCTGATGGGGCCCTTGGTGGCACTGGAGCCAGAAACTCCCTCGGCAGCGCCCGACACGGCTGTGACAGCCCGGCCGGACGCCTCGGCGGGTACTCCGTCGCTGCCCAAGGCGCGCCGGTCCCAGGCCGTCCAGCTCCCCGCGGCCCGCCTCACGGTCGTTCGGACACCGACACCGGCCCCGGCACCCACCTCGGCCCCGGTACCGGCACCAATGCCGACGCCGACGCCGTCGAGGCCGAGGCCGAGGCCCGCCCCCGCCCTGGCGTCCGTGCCCGCCCTCCCCTCCTCGGCGGTCCTGTCGTACGCGGCGAGCGGGCCACCCGTACCGAACACCCGGCGCGTTGGACTCGTACGCACAGGACCGGACACCTGGGAGGCCACGGACCGCGCTGCGGACCGGGCCACTGACCGGGCCACTGACCGGGCCGCGGCACGGGACGAGAAGTGATCGAGTGAGAACGCCGATCACCGGAGGCGCCACCGCCCCCGCCCCGGCCCCTGCCCACGGCCAGGACCGCCACCTGGAGCATGACCGGAACCAGAACGGGCGCGACAGCCGCAGCAGGGCGTGGGAGTTGAGTGCCCTGTGCCGGAACGAGGACCCCGAGCTGTGGTTCTCCGGCAGAACCCGTGCGATAGCAAGAGCCCTGTGTCATTCCTGCGAGGTCCTTGAGGAGTGCCGGGCGGCCGTCATGCGACGCGAGGCCGGTCTGCCGAAGTGTGATCGAGGGGGAATCGTCGCGGGCCTGACCGGTCCTCAGCGCCACGCGCTGGAGAAGCGGCTCAAGCGGGGTCCCGTACTCCCGCCCGAGTCACCGCCCACGCCCGGAACTCCCCTGCTCCGCAGCGAACCGGCGCCCTGCGGCACGCGCTCCGCGTACCAGCGGCACGTACGCAGGGGTGAGCCCGTGGACGACGCCTGCCGGGCCGCCAACGCCCAGGGCGCCAGCCAGTACCGGCGAACGGGCACCACCCGCCTCCGCCCGACCGGATAGGCCCCCGCCCCGGCCTTCCCACTGCCCGCACGAATCCCCCGGGCGACCTCACACCCCTCCCTCAGCCCCCTTGCCCCGGAGTACTCATGTCCCTCTCGCCGCCCCCGCTGCCCCCACCGTTCCCCCCGTCCCCGCCGCTGCCGCCCCTCCCGGCTGGGCCCGAGCCCCGCCCGAAGCGGCTCGGCCGACGCGGATCCCACGCGTCCGCAGGCCGGTTACGTCGGCCACGCAGCCCACGCAGGTTCTTCGACAGCCTCCTGCGGACTCCCGTCGCAGCCCCCGCCGCGGCCCCCGACACGGCCCCCGACACGGCAGACCGGTGGGCAGACCGCCTCCAGCGCCTCGGGAACGACCTGAGCACGTCCAGGGCTCAGACGGCCCGTTGGAAGCGGCACGCCGACGCGTACGCACGCCAGCGCGACGTCGTGGCGCGCGAGCGGGCGTATCTCCTCTCCTGGCTTGCCGCACTGCACCCGGCGTCCGCCGTCGTGTCGCAGGCACCGACACCCGACGGCACGTCAGGCGGCCGTCACGTCCTGCGCCTCGTCGCCGGGGGCCGGCCACTTTCCTGGACCCTGGCACCCCGGGAGGCCCCGCTCTTCCAGCACGTGCGCCGGGCCGGGGACGCCGACACGCGCGCGTGGAGGGACGCCCAGGAGGTAGAAGCGCAGTACGCCCATATCCACCGCCACACACGCATGCTGGCGCTGGAGGACGACCTGACCCGGGTCGTCGAGGAACTCCGAGGCAGCGACTGACCTGGATCAGGCCCCTCGCTCCGCCCCTACCCCCCGGACTCCGGCCGACAAGCTCGGGAGGCACGTCGACCGGACTGTGAGCGCCCCCCTGCACATCGCAGCAGGGGGGCGCCGCGCGTTCCCTGACTGCCGGTCAGCAGTGGGTACGCGGAAGTCCTTGGCCACCCCGGGCGGACGCGCTCTCAGGGATTTCCAGGGCTCCTGAGGCCCTACGGCGGGATTCACTGTTGCCGTTGCCCAAGGACACAGAACTCATTGCCTTCGGGGTCTGTCATGACAACCCACGACTGCTCACCCTGACCGATGTCGACGCGCTTCGCGCCGTGCGCCTCAAGGCGGGCCACCTCGGCGGCCTGGTCGTCGGGCCGGAAGTCGAGATGCAGCCGGCTCTTGACCTTCTTGCTCTCGTCGATCCGTACGAAGTCCATCCCCGGCAGGCGATCCGGCGCCTGGCGGATCTCGAACTCCTCGTCGGAGGAGTGGACGACAACCCAGCCAAGAGCCTCGGCCCACCACTGTCCCAAAGCCGCCGGATCTTCGGAGTGAACAAGTACCTGTTCCCATTCCAAGGTCATCCGCTGAGCCTAGGCCCACCGGCGCTTCGAGAACAGACGCTCGATACGAGCTGTGAATGCCAAAAACCCCCAGGTGTGATGCCCTGGCGGTCTTCGAACTGGTGGGGCTAACAGGATTTGAACCTGTGGCCTCATCCTTATCAGGTCGATCAGGTCGATCAGGTCGATCAGGGGGCATCGACCTCGGCCAACACGCTTTGTGCCTCGACTGGCCGTCTACCGAGGTCCAGCGTCGACCGCCGCTGTTCGCGCCTGTTGGTGTCAGCTGTTGGTGTCAGGAGCCGGGGCGCTCAACGACTTCGGGCTACTTGCACGCCGGATCATCTCCACAACGTGCACCGCCTGCTTCGGGTGGACCCATAGCCGTACAGGCCTGGTAGACGATTCACGCTCGATCACCAGCGCTCTGGTCGGGACCCACAAGAGAGTGGCACAGTCACCAGCCACGCCGGATCATCGCTATCACGTGTTTCACCTGCACGGGCATGACCCATAGCCACACGGGTCCATCAGAAGACACGCACTCGATCACCAAGGCGTCGGCTGGGATCCACAGCATCTCGCGGGAGGTCATTTCACGTGTGCGGACGCACTGTAGGTCCGCCGGGAGTTCGCGCAGCCGCGTCCACGGCCAGCGAGGTTCCCATCGGAACTCTTCAGCACTAGCTTGCACTCGGCCTACGTTCCACCGGTGACTCAAGTCCGGCCGCTTGGCCCCCATCACGAAGAGGGCTGCCTGCCCCGCATTGGTCCGAGCCAGCGCCTGCTTCGCTCGCCTACGGACGAGCGCAGTCGAGAGTAGGACGCTGAGGGCGCCGCAAAGCATTGCAAACATGCGCGAAGTAAAGCAGGGCGTTGAGTCTCGGCCAACAGGTCCGGGCCAGCGTTTGACGCAACCGCACCAACCACTCTCCCCAGCTCCCATCCCGTCCGCCGTCGACCCACACACCGTGGAGCGGGCGTGGTTCAGGGGCGTCAAGGTGGAGCGCGCCACTGTACGAACGACCTTGACGCCCCTGGGCCGCGTTTGCTCGGCTCCGCCTGGGTCGGCGGTGGACGGGATGGGAGCTCCCCACGCACGCCCCACTCGGCCGGCACCCGCAAGCGGTGCCCCCGCCATCCCAGAGTCGGAGCGCCCCCGCCGGAGGCACTGCTTTGACCGTGGCCGCACTCGTACGGTAATCGCACTCATCAGACCGGCCTACCTACCCATGGGCGCGCCCGGCGGAGCGGAGCGCAGCCGGACTTGATGAGGTGGAGAAACCTGTAACAACTCGCTCCGGCCGGCCAGACAGGCAGATCCCTCGCGGCGTGAGCTGACCCTGGGCTGAGTTGGTTTCAGGTGGAAGCCGTGTCGGTGCGGAGGAGCCGACCGGTGAAGCCTTCGCGGCAGAGCCGTTCATACGCCTGATACACGTGATCCGGTACTGGCTGACTGATCATGAACCCCTGCTCCGGGTAGATCAGCAGGCGCTGAAGTGCACCAACAAGCATGTCGATGACCAGTCGCACATCCCCGATGGAATCCACGTACTCATCGAACGTCATCGGAGTAGAAGCGCTGACGATCTCCACTCCGGGCCACAGTTTGCGCGCCGTGGCGTACGCCCTCCGCTCCTCGTACGGCTTGCTGATCAGAAGCACGGAGGACACGTCGACTCCCGCCTCCTCAAGCACGGCCTTGGAGAAGCGGATGTTCTCGCCGGTGTTGCCAGCGTGAGGCTCCACGAGCACCACTGAGGCGGGCACGCCGCGTTCGAGAGCCCGTTCGCGGTAGTGGACTGCTTCGCCCCGCGGCATGCGCTCCCGTGTCGTGGGACTGGTGGCTCCTGTGAACACAAGCAGTGGAGCCATGCCGCGCTCGTAAAGGTCCACCGCCGTGTCGGCCACGCCCAAGTCGTGACTGCCCAAGCCGACCGCGACCGAGCACGGCCGGAGAGCGTGGCCCATCTGGTGGTGGTCCCACAGGCGTCGCGCATCGGCCCATGCCTGCGTCGAGATCATCACTGCCCCTTCTCACCCTTCGCCGAGTCCGGAACCTTGAAGTCGTACTCCCAGGCAGAGCGTGAAGCCGCGTGCAACCCGATGGCGAATTCGACCACTGTGCCAGAAGCCGTGTAGGTCGTCCGATGCAGCTCGACGACAGGTTCGCCCGCAGGGAGCTGCAACAGCTTCGCTTCGTCCGAGGTCGCAGCCCGAGCGAAGATGGCTTCCTTCATGTGGTCGATCTCGTATCCCGCGTCGTACAGAACCCGGAATCCGCCACCTCGGCCGGCCGGTCCCGGAGTCGGGTCCACGATCCGCGTGCCCTCGACGTGCTCGGGACGGTAGTAGCTGGTCAAAGTGTGCGTCGGCTGGTCGCCTTCCTTCACAAGACGCGCTCGGGCATATACCTGTGGCATCTACCTGCGCCCCTTCGGGCAGACCGTGCGCGTCCGCCACTGCGGGCGACTTCGAACTCGGCCGCTGGTCCATCCTCAAGCCTCGGCACGTCATGCACGACGGCTACGTCCGTGGCTGGCGCCACGGCGTCTACCGCGACGGCCCGTACATCGCCGCGTACGGCGCCGGCGGCGGCAAGGCTTCTGTGCCGGAGATGCAGCGCGCGATGGGCATCACGTGGACCGACGTGCGCGAGGAACTCACCGAAGCCATCCCCCCGGCCTACACGCAGTGGATCGGCCGCGCCTTCCTGCACGCCCGTCAGGAGGTGTTGGTGTGAGCGACCGCCACCTCGGCGGGTCTCGACCCGGCCACCCTCACCGATGTGTTGAGAGTGGCCGACGCCGATGACTTCGACCGCTGGCACGACCAGATCCGCCGCATCGGCGGCTGCTCCGACCCGATCCGCCTCACCGGCGGTACGGCTCCGTAGAAGCGAGGTGCTGGGCCTGCGCTGGCAGGACATCGACTTTGAGGGTCGGCAGTTCACGCCGACCAAACAGGTGCAGCGCGAGAAGGGGAAGGGCTTGATCCTCAAGGATCTCAAGACGGAGTCCTCCACGGCCGTGCTGCCGCTTCCGGAGTTCTGCGCCCGTGCCCTGGAAGAGCGCAGGGCACTCCAAGATCTAGAACGGCAGATCGTCGGTGACGCCTGGCGGCAGGAGCCGGACCATGACGTGATCTTCTCGGCGGAGCGCGGCGGACTGACTGACCCGGTGGGCTTCTCCCGAGCGTTCAACGCCCTCGTGAAGCGGGCCGGCGTGCGTCGTCGGATCACGGTCCGGCTCGCTCGGCACACCTGCGGGACCCTGCTCGCCTTCCTGAAGGTGCATCCCAAGGTCGCCCAGACGATCCTTCGGCACAGCCAGATCAGCATGACCATGGACGTCTACACACACGTGGTCGGCTCCGACCAACGGGAAGCAACCGCGATGCTCGCCGAGCTGCTGGAAGATCCGCTCATCGGCTGATCGCTGCCGTTGGTGTCAACCGGTGGTGTCAAAAGGCCCCCAGCCTGATCGACTGGGGGCCTTTTCGCATGTGGGGCTAACAGGATTTGAACCTGTGGCCTCATCCTTATCAGGGATGCGCTCTAACCAACTGAGCTATAGCCCCGCCGCGCTCTGCGGTGTATGTCCCGCGCGCTGACCTCTGAAGATTAGCGCACGACGGGGCCAGTCCCAAAATCGGTATCCGGGGCCCGCCCCGGCCCGCCCGGACAGGCTGAAGACGCACGCGCCGGACACGCTGAAGGGCGCCCTCCGCCTGCGCGAAAACGCACCCGCGGACAACGAAGCAGGGCACCCGCCGACAGCACGCGACAGCGCGCCGCAGCACGGGCATCACGCGAAAGCACCGGCATAACGCGAAAGCGCGAGAGCGCACCCCGGTCCGGGGTGCGCTCTCGCGGTAAAGCCGTGGTGAAGCCGTGGTGACAACGTTTACTCGTCCTCCGCGAGCGTGAGCTCGACACCGCCGACGAAGCCCGCGGAGAGGTTGTAGATGAACGCGCCGAGCGTGGCGAGCGCGGTGGCGAGGACGACGTCGATGACAGCGATGATCGACGTGAAGACGAGGACGCGCGGCAGCGACAGGAACGACTGCAGGTCGAAGCCGTTCGACTCGTTCGAGCCGGTGGCCTCGGAGATCGTGCCACCCACGGTGGAGAAGACGCCCATGGCGTCCATCACCATCCACAGCACCGCGGCCGCGACGATCGTGCAGATCCCGAGCGCGATGGAGAGCAGGAAGCTGACCTTCATCACCGACCAGGGGTCGGCCTTGGCCACCCGCAGCCGGGCCTTGCGCGTACGAGGCATGGTGCGCGCCCCGGTGCGCGGCCGGCGGACGGCGCCCGCGGCGGGCGCCGTGTGCGCCGCGTACGCCTGCGGCGGGTGGTACGGCTGGGCCGCCTGCTGCGGCTGCCGCTCGCCCGGGAGGGGCGAGCCCGGTACCGGCGGCACCGCCGCGCCAGAAGGTGCCTCCGGGCCCGGAGGCACCGGTGAGCCTGGGGCCGCACCGGCCGCGTACTGCGGCGTCTGTGGGCCTCGGGTGTCGGTCACAGTTCCCCCCTGGGATCCATGAGAGTCATGGGAGTCCGTCGCCTCCGTGGCGGGGCCACGGCCGCCGTCCGTTTCCGTATCGGTCGAACCGGCGCCCGTGGCTCCGCTCACGATGACTCACTCCTCGCTACTCGTCCGAGGACTGCTCGCCCTCGTCCGTGCCGGCGGCCGTCTCGACCTCGTCCGAGTCGTCGACCACCCCGTCGACTTCCTCGGCCTCGCGACCGGCCTCGGCGTTACGTGCGATACCGACGACGGCATCGCGCTTGCCCAGGTTGATCAGTTGAACGCCCATGGTGTCACGGCCCGTCTCCCTGACCTCGTTGACTCGCGTGCGAATCACACCGCCGGACAGTGTGATGGCGAGGATCTCGTCCGTCTCCTCGACCACCAGCGCGCCGACGAGCGAGCCGCGGTCCTCGACGATCTTGGCGGCCTTGATACCCAGGCCACCGCGACCCTGGACGCGGTAATCGTCGACAGCGGTCCGCTTCGCGTACCCACCGTCTGTGGCAGTGAACACGAACGTACCGGGTCGAACAACATTCATCGAGAGCAACTGGTCGCCCTCGCGGAAGCTCATCCCCTTGACGCCCGAGGTGGCACGGCCCATGGGGCGCAGCGCGTCGTCCGTCGCGGTGAACCTGATCGATTGGGCCTTCTTGCTGATCAGGAGCAGATCGTCCTCTGCCGAAACCAGCTCGGCTCCGATCAGTTCGTCGTCGGAACCGTCCTCCGTCTCACGGAGATTGATCGCGATGACGCCGCCGGAACGCGGTGAATCGTAATCCTTCAGGGATGTCTTCTTCACCAGCCCGCCCTTGGTGGCGAGGACCAGATAAGGCACCGCTTCGTAGTCGCGGATCGCGAGGATCTCGGCGATCGCCTCGTCCGGCTGGAAGGCCAGCAGGTTCGCGACGTGCTGACCGCGCGCCTCACGCCCGGCGTCGGGAAGCTCGTACGCCTTCGCGCGGTAGACCCGGCCCTTGTTGGTGAAGAACAGCAGCCAGTGGTGCGTCGTCGACACGAAGAAGTGGTCGACGATGTCGTCTTCCTTGAGCTTCGTCCCGCGTACGCCCTTGCCGCCGCGCTTCTGCGAGCGGTAGTCCTCGGCCTTGGTGCGCTTGATGTAGCCACCACGCGTGATGGTGACGACGATGTCCTCCTCGGCGATCAGGTCCTCCATGGACATGTCGCCGTCGAAGGGCACCAGCTTGGAGCGGCGGTCGTCACCGAACTTGTCGACGATCGCGGTGAGTTCCTCGCTGATGATGGTGCGCTGCCGCTCGGGCGAGGCCAGGATCTCGTTGTACCCGCGGATCTTCGCCTGGAGCTCGTCGTGCTCGGCGACGATCTTCTGGCGCTCCAGGGCGGCCAGTCGGCGCAGCTGCATCTCAAGGATGGCGTTGGCCTGGATCTCGTCGATCGCCAGGAGGCCCATCAGGCCCTCGCGCGCGATGTCGACGGTGTCGCTGCGCCGGATCAGCGCGATGACGTCGTCGATGGCGTCCAGGGCCTTCAGGAGGCCGCGCAGGATGTGCGCGCGCTCCTCGGCCTTGCGCAGCCGGAACCTCGTACGGCGGACGATGACCTCGATCTGGTGCGTCACCCAGTGACGGATGAACGCGTCGAGCGACAGGGTGCGCGGCACGCCGTCCACCAGCGCCAGCATGTTGGCGCCGAAGTTCGTCTGCAGGTCGGTGTGCTTGTACAGGTTGTTCAGGACGACCTTGGCGACCGCGTCCCGCTTCAGGACGATGACCAGGCGCTGGCCCGTACGCGACGAGGTCTCGTCCCGGACGTCCGCGATGCCGCCGACCTTGCCGTCCTTCACCAGGTCGGCGATCTTCTGCGCCAGGTTGTCGGGGTTCACCTGGTAGGGGAGTTCGGTGACCACCAGGCACTGGCGGTTCTGGATCTCCTCGACCTCGATGACCGCGCGCATCGTGATGGAGCCACGGCCCGTGCGGTACGCCTCCTCGATGCCCTTGCGGCCCACCACCAGGGCGCCGCTCGGGAAGTCGGGGCCCTTGATGCGCTCGATCAGCGCGTCCAGCAGCTCCTCGTGGGAGGCCTCGGGGTTCTCCAGGTACCACTGGGCACCGGACGCGACCTCGCGCAGGTTGTGCGGCGGGATGTTGGTGGCCATGCCGACCGCGATGCCCGCCGAGCCGTTGATCAGCAGGTTCGGGAAGCGGGCCGGCAGGACCGTCGGCTCCTGGGAGCGGCCGTCGTAGTTGTCCGTGAAGTCGACGGTGTCCTCGTCGATGTCGCGGACCATCTCCATGGACTGCGGCATCATCTTGCACTCGGTGTACCGCATGGCCGCGGCCGGGTCGTTGCCCGGGGAACCGAAGTTGCCGTTCGAGTCCACCAGCGGCATCCGCATCGACCACGGCTGCGCGAGGCGGACCAGCGCGTCGTAGATCGAGGAGTCGCCGTGCGGGTGGTAGTTGCCCATGACGTCACCGACGACGCGGGCGCACTTGTAGAAGCCCTTCTCGGGCCGGTAGCCGCCGTCGTACATGGCGTACAGGACGCGGCGGTGGACGGGCTTGAGACCGTCCCGTACGTCGGGCAGCGCGCGCGACACGATGACGGACATCGCGTAGTCCAGGTATGAGCGCTGCATCTCGGTTTCGAGCCCGACGGGCTCGACACGCAGGGTGATTGCGCCCTCTTCCACGGGAATGCCCGCGGGGATGCCCGGACCGGAGGGGGAAATCGGTGTCTCGTCGGTCATTGCTGGTGAAGATCCTTTCTGACGCGGTCAGCTGAGACCGACTCAGATGTCGAGGAAGCGGACGTCCTTGGCGTTGCGCTGGATGAACGCGCGGCGTGCTTCGACGTCCTCGCCCATCAGGACCGAGAAGAGGTCGTCGGCCTGGGCGGCGTCGTCGAGGGTGACCTGACCGAGGACGCGGTGCTCCTGGTCCATGGTCGTGATGCGCAGCTCCTCGGCGTTCATCTCACCGAGACCCTTGAAGCGCTGGATCGAGTCCTCCCTGACGCGCTTGCCGGCCTGCCGGCCGAGCTCGATCAGGGCGTCGCGCTCGCGGTCCGAGTACGCGTACTCGAAGTCGTCGCGACCCCACTTGATCTTGTACAGCGGCGGACGGGACAGGAAGACGTGCCCGGCCTCGACCAGTGGCCGCATGAAGCGGAACAGGAAGGTCAGCAGCAGGGTGTTGATGTGCTGGCCGTCGACGTCGGCGTCCGCCATCAGGATGATCTTGTGATAGCGGAGCTTGGCGATGTCGAAGTCCTCGTGGACCCCGGTGCCGAAGGCCGAGATCAGCGCCTGGATCTCCTGGTTCTGCAGGATCTTGTCGATCCGGGACTTCTCGACGTTGAGGATCTTGCCTCGGATCGGGAGGATCGCCTGGTACTGCGGGTTGCGGCCGGACTTGGCCGAACCGCCGGCGGAGTCACCCTCGACGATGAAGATCTCGCACTTGACCGGGTCGTTCGACTGGCAGTCGCTCAGCTTGCCCGGCAGCGACGCCGTCTCCAGGAGCCCCTTGCGGCGCGTCAGGTCGCGGGCCTTGCGGGCCGCCACCCGCGCGGTGGCCGCCTGGATGCCCTTGCGAATGATGTCCGCTGCTTCGTTCGGGTTGCGGTCCAGCCAGTCGGTGATGTGCTCGTGCACGACCTTCTGTACGAAGGTCTTCGCCTCGGTGTTGCCCAGCTTCGTCTTGGTCTGGCCCTCGAACTGGGGCTCGCCGAGCTTGATCGAGATGATCGCCGTCAGACCCTCGCGGATGTCGTCGCCCGTGAGGTTGTCGTCCTTCTCGCGCAGCAGCTTCTTGTCGCGCGCGTACCGGTTGATGAGACCGGTGAGCGCCGCACGGAAGCCTTCCTCGTGCGTGCCGCCGTCGGGGGTCTGGATGGTGTTGGCGAAGGAGTACACGCCCTCGCTGTAGCCGCCGTTCCACTGCATCGCGACTTCGAGGGAGAGCATGCGCTCCTTGTCCTCGGCCTCGATGTCGATCACCGTGGGGTGGATGACCTCTCCCTTGCGGGAGTTGAGGTACGTCACGAAGTCGACGATGCCGCCCTCGTAGTGGTACGTGACGGTCTTGACCTCTTCGGCCTCGTCCGCACCGGCCTCGTCGGCACCCGCCACGGCCTTCGCCGAGTCGCGCTCATCAGTGAGTTTGATGGTCAAACCCTTGTTGAGGAACGCCATCTCCTGGAAGCGCCGCGAAAGCGTCTCGAAGGAGTAGTCCGTGGTCTCGAAGATGTCCCCGTCGGCCCAGAAGGTGACCGACGTGCCGGTCTCCTCGGTGGCCTCGTGCTGAGCCAGCGGAGCCGTCGGCACGCCCAGCTTGTAGTCCTGCGTCCAGCGGCGTCCGTCGGTCCTGATCTCGACGGCCACCTTGCTGGACAGCGCGTTCACGACGGAGACGCCCACGCCGTGCAGACCGCCGGAGACCGCGTAGCCGCCGCCGCCGAACTTGCCGCCCGCGTGCAGCACGGTCAGCACGACCTCGACGGCGGGCTTTCCCTCGGAGGCGACGATGCCCACCGGGATGCCACGGCCGTTGTCGACGACGCGGACACCGCCGTCGGGAAGGATCGTGACGTCGATCGTGTCCGCGTGGCCGGCCAGCGCCTCGTCGACGGAGTTGTCGACCACCTCGTACACGAGGTGGTGCAGTCCGCGCTCGCCGGTGGAGCCGATGTACATACCGGGTCGCTTGCGGACCGCGTCCAGACCCTCAAGGACGGTGATGGCGCTGGCATCGTACGAGGCCGTGACCTCGCCGTTCGAGGAGTGAGACCCGCTTTTCGCGGCCGCGTCGGTAGACGGGATGTTCTCGTTGGGGTTGCCGGAATCGGCCACGAAGCGCCCTTTCTGGCACAGCACAAGCCAAGCTCCGGGTCCCCTCGGGGGAGGGTGTCCGGAGCGGCTGCGGCGTGTTACGTCGGTAAGCCTTTGTCAGCGTTGCTCGGTGTGTCCCACAAGTGGGGCGGGATTGGCTTCCAGTCTACCGGTAGCGCCGACAGTGATGGGGGTTTGCCGGTACCTGAGTCCGCATGTGCCGCCCTGAACCCGTCTCCACCGACTCCCCATATGTGGACCGGGGCCCAAAGAGGCGCAGAGCGGCACTCAGCGCTTCCGGCTGTCAACCCGGCGCTACGGACGGCATACCGCCCGGTCTGGCTCACCCGTAGGTGTCACCGGGACCCGTGCTGCCGGGGGCGCGCAGGGGGCCGTAGCGGTGGGCGGGGCCCCCGGGGCCCAACACCTTGATCAGCCTCACCGTGCCGTGCCCGAGGTCCTCGTTCAGGCGGGCGACCAGCTGCGGAGCGAGCAGCCGCAGGTTGGTGGCCCAGGCCGTCGAGTCGCACCGCACGATCAGTACACGCTCGTCCTCGTCGTACTTCTCCGGTACGCAGTGCTTGGCCAGGTCGTCCCCGACGATCTGCGGCCAGCGGCCCATGACCCCACCGATGGCGGCCGGGGTCTCCCAGCCGCGCTCGGTGATGAGCCGGTTGATGGCGGACCCGAGGGCCATGGGGTCGCGCCCGTCGGCGTGCGCGCCGGAGCGCAGACCGCTACGCCGCGCCTGCTTCTTGTCCCGCGCCGCGTCCCCACGCGCGCGTGCCTGCTCCTTCGCCGCGCGCAGGGCCACGCGCGCGAGATCGACTCCGGAGGGCTCGGGAGTGTTTTCCGGGGTCTTCTTCCGGGTCTTCTTCGGGTCGGGTGTGTTCTCGCTCATACGCGCTCCACCGCGCCCTCGGCCACGGCGTACCGCGTCCCCGTGAGCACACCCGGCACGTCGTCGTCGACCGCGGCCGTCACCAGTACCTGCTCACCGGGGGCGACCAGTTCGGCGAGGCGTTCGCGGCGACGGGTGTCCAGCTCGGCGAACACGTCGTCGAGGACCAGCACCGGCTCGTTGCCCTCGGCCCGCAGCAGGTCGTACGAGGCAAGGCGCAGCGACAGCGCGTACGACCAGGACTCGCCGTGTGACGCGTATCCCTTCGCGGGCAGCTGGCCAAGTTTGAGCAGGAGTTCGTCCCTGTGGGGGCCCACGAGGGTGACCCCCCGTTCGACTTCCTGCTTGCGGCTCTCCACCAGGGCGGCCGTCAGCTCTTCGTACAGCTCCTCGCGCGTGTGCCCGGTGATCCCGGGCGAGGAGGGCTTGTACTCCAGGGCCACCGGCCCACCTCCGGGGGCGAGCTGCTCGTACGCCTTGTCGGTGAGCGGCTGGAGCGTGGCGATCAGATCGAGCCGCTGGGCGAGCAGCTCGGCACCCACGCGCGCGAGGTGCTGGTCCCACACGTCGAGTGTGGAGAGGTCCATCGTGCGACCGCCGTGGCGGCGGGCGAGCGCGGCCGACTTCAGGAGGGTGTTGCGCTGCTTCAGGACCCGGTCGTAGTCCGAGCGCACGCCCGCCATCCGCGGAGAGCGCGCGGTGATCAGCTCGTCGAGGAACCGCCGACGCTCACCGGGGTCCCCCTTGACCAGCGCCAGGTCCTCGGGCGCGAACAGCACGGTCCGTACGATGCCGAGCACGTCACGGGGTTTGACCTGCGAGGACCTGTTGATGCGGGCGCGGTTCGCCTTGCCGGGGTTCAGCTCCAGTTCCACGAGTTGCTGGCGGTCGCCCTGGCGGATGTTGGCCCGGATGATCGCCCGTTCGGCGCCCATCCGCACGAGAGGCGCGTCGGACGAGACCCGGTGGCTGCCGAGGGTGGAGAGATAGCCGACCGCCTCGACGAGGTTGGTCTTGCCCTGTCCGTTGGGCCCCACGAACGCGGTGACGCCCGGGTCGAGCGGAACCTCGACCCGGGCGTACGAGCGGAAGTCGGCCAGCGACAGATGCGTGACGTGCATGGTCGTTCGCCGACCTCCCCCGGAGTTGTGGATCCGCGGAGCGGACCTGTGGACTGCTTCTTCTCCCGAACCGCCGCCGGAATCCTCCGGGCCGCCTCCGGGCTACTTCTTCTCGACGGCGTGGCCGCCGAACTGGTTGCGCAGTGCCGCGATCATCTTCATCTGCGGCGAGTCGTCCTGCCGGGACGCGAACCGGGCGAACAGCGACGCGGTGATCGCGGGCAGCGGTACCGCGTTGTCGATGGCCGCCTCGACCGTCCAGCGGCCCTCGCCGGAGTCCTGCGCGAAGCCGCGCAGCCGCTCCAGGTGCTCGTCCTCGTCCAGCGCGTTGACCGCCAGGTCGAGCAGCCAGGAACGGATGACCGTGCCCTCCTGCCAGGAGCGGAAGACCTCACGCACATCGGTGACGGAATCGACCGCTTCGAGGAGCTCCCAGCCCTCGGCGTAGGCCTGCATCATGGCGTACTCGATGCCGTTGTGGACCATCTTGGAGAAGTGCCCGGCGCCGACCTTGCCCGCGTGCACGAATCCGGCGTCGCCCTCCGGCTTGAGGGCGTCGAAGACCGGCTGGACCTTCGCGATGTGCTCGGCGTCGCCGCCGACCATCAGCGCGTAGCCGTTCTGCAGGCCCCACACGCCCCCTGAGACGCCGGCGTCGACGAAGCCGATGCCCTTGGCCGCCAGCTCCTCGGAGTGCTTCTCGTCGTCCGTCCAGCGCGAGTTGCCGCCGTCCACGACCACGTCACCGGGCTCAAGCAGCTCGGCGAGCTCATCGACGGTGGACTGGGTCGCGGCACCGGCGGGGACCATCACCCACACCACCCGCGGACCCTTGAGCTTGCCCACAAGCTCCTCAAGGCTGTGGACATCGGCGAGATCCGCGTTGCGGTCGTATCCGATGACGGTGTGGCCTGCGCGGCGAATGCGCTCGCGCATGTTGCCGCCCATCTTGCCGAGGCCGACGAGACCGAGCTCCATCAGGTTGTTCCTTCACTAGCGATGTGGCAGGAGGGCACTTTCGTGCCTGCGTCCGAGCCTAAACCCGGACTCTCCTGCACACCTGTGGGCATAGCCGCTCAGACGTATGCCCTCACCTGCGGCTCTTCGTCAGCCGCTGAGCCGCACCGGCATGATCAGGTACTTGTAGGCCTCGTCCGCCTCGGCGTCCAGCGCGGGCCTGCCGCTGAGGAGCGCCGGCTTGGTGGACGTCGTGAAGGAGAGCTGCGCGACCGGGGAGTCGATGGCGCTCAGTCCGTCGAGCAGGAACGTCGGGTTGAAGGCGATCGAGACGTCGTCGCCCTCCAACTGGGCGTCGACCCTCTCCACAGCCTGTGCGTCGTCGCTGGAGCCGGCCTCCAGGATCAGCACGCCCTGCTCGAAGCTCAGCCGCACCGGGGTGTTCCGCTCGGCGACCAGGGCCACACGCTTGACTGCTTCGACGAAGGGAGCGGTCTCGATGACGGCGATCGAGTTGAACTCCGTCGGGAACAGCGAGCGGTACTTCGGGAGGTCACCCTCCAGCAGGCGCGTGGTCGTACGCCGCCCCGCGCCCTCGAAGCCGATCAGGCCCTCACCGGCTCCGGAACCGGACAGCGCCAGGATCACGCTGTCGCCGCTCGTGAGCGCCTTGGCGGTGTCCAGGAGCGTCTTGGCGGGCACCAGGGCGACCGCGGACGCCTCCGGGTCCTCCGGCTTCCACAGGAACTCACGGACCGCGAAGCGGTAGCGGTCGGTGGACGCCAGGGTGACCGTGTCGCCCTCGATCTCGATGCGCACACCGGTGAGCACGGGCAGCGTGTCGTCGCGCCCCGCCGCGATGGCCACCTGGGCGGCGGCCGAGGCGAAGACCTCACCGGGGACGGTGCCGGTCGCGGACGGCATCTGCGGCAGCGCCGGGTACTCCTCCACAGGCAGTGTGTGGAGGGTGAAGCGGGAGGAGCCGCAGACCACGGTCGCCCGTACACCGTCTGTGGAAATCTCCACCGGCCGGCTGGGCAGGGCGCGGCAGATGTCGGCGAGCAGGCGGCCGGAGACGAGCACCGTGCCTTCCTCGTCGATCTCCGCGTCCACGGAGACGCGTGCCGAGACCTCGTAGTCGAAGCTGGAGAGGCTCAGTGCACCCTCCTCGGCCTTGAGGAGGAGGCCGGCGAGCACAGGCGCCGGTGGACGGGCCGGGAGGCTGCGTGCCGCCCAGGCCACTGCCTCCGCGAGTACATCGCGTTCCACCCGGATCTTCACCGTTGCCGCCTCCGTCTGTTGCCGGCGCTCTCGCCCTGCTGGCCTTCGTCTTCTGACTCGGCATCGCTCGGCCCACCGATGGGCCGGACGCCGGGGACCAGTCTGACGCACCGCACTGACAGTCGGTGCCCCTCGGGGTCAAGTCGTTCCGAGCGGCACCGGAGGCTCCGAGCGAGAGTTGTGCACAGCCCCGACTTCGAAACGGTTCTCTGGCTCTCTCTAGTTGCTAGTAGTAGTAGGGGCTGTGGATACCGTGGATAACCCCGTTTTCGCAGGTCAAAGCTGCTTTTTTGTCCACCGACCCTGTGGGTGGAGGCGGTGGATAACACGCCTCATCTGTGGACGGCGAAAAGTTCTGCACACTCCGTGCACAGGAAGGGGGTAGTTGTCCCCAGCGTCGTCCCCAGCTTTGCCCACGTTCCCCACAGCCCAACCCGGCACCTTCGTGTGACGCCTTTCACTCGACCCGGTGAGAACGCGCGTCGAGTTGCCGAACAGTGGACAGCGATGTGGAGAAGCTGACGATCACTGGGGACAACTGCCCCTAGCCTGTGGGTCGCCGGTGGACAACCTCCCGCGCAGCCTGTGGATGAATTCTTTGTCCACAGGCTGTGGATATCTTTTGTCCACGGATCCACAGGCAACTGAGCTGGTCTGATTCTCTTTCAGCAGCTGACCCTGTGGACAAGATCTGGACAACTTCGCAGTCCCCAGGGTGTGGACACAAGAAAGTCGCCGAATCTGTGGAGGACGCCCGTAACCAGGCGCTTAATCGAACAGCGGATGGCTGTCGGGTAACGGTGGAACGGCTCCGGGCGGGGCTCCGGAAGGGCCCGGACGCGGTTTTCGGGACGTGTAGGGGGGCGTCCGAGCACATCCGAGGCCGTTGGGGACGGAGCTGAGGGCCTTCTTGCTGCCGATGCCAGCCTGCTGCCGCCTCTGCTGCCGGAACGGCGAAGGCGCCCTCGGGAACGACTCCCGGGGCGCCTTCGGCGACGTGACGCGGTGGCTGTCAGCCGTTCTTGATGCGGTTCGTGAGTTCGGTGACCTGGTTGTAGATCGAGCGGCGCTCCGCCATCAGCGCGCGGATCTTGCGGTCGGCGTGCATCACGGTCGTGTGGTCGCGGCCGCCGAACTGCGCGCCGATCTTCGGCAGGGAGAGGTCCGTGAGCTCGCGGCAGAGGTACATGGCGATCTGCCGGGCCGTCACCAGGACCCGGCTGCGCGAGGAGCCGCACAGGTCGTCCACCGTGAGGCCGAAGTAGTCGGCGGTGGCGGCCATGATCGCCGGCGCGGTGATCTCCGGGGACGAGTCCTCACCGCCGGGGATCAGATCCTTGAGGACGATCTCCGTCAGACCGAGGTCGACCGGCTGCCGGTTGAGCGACGCGAACGCCGTCACCCGGATCAGCGCCCCCTCCAGCTCGCGGATGTTGCGCGAGATGCGGGACGCGATGAACTCCAGCACCTCCGGCGGGGCGTTGAGCTGTTCCTGCACCGCCTTCTTACGGAGGATGGCGATACGGGTCTCCAGCTCGGGCGGCTGGACGTCCGTGGTCAGACCCCACTCGAACCGGTTGCGCAGCCGGTCCTCCAGCGTGACCAGCTGCCTGGGCGGCCGGTCGGAGGAGAGCACGATCTGCTTGTTCGCGTTGTGGAGCGTGTTGAAGGTGTGGAAGAACTCCTCCTGCGTCGACTCCTTGTCCGCCAGGAACTGGATGTCGTCGACGAGCAGGATGTCCATCTCGCGGTACCGCTTGCGGAAGCTGTCGCCCTTGCCGTCGCGGATGGAGTTGATGAACTCGTTGGTGAACTCCTCGGAGCTCACGTACCGCACCCGCGTGCCCGGGTAGAGGCTGCGCGCGTAGTGCCCGATCGCGTGCAGCAGGTGCGTCTTGCCGAGGCCGGACTCCCCGTAGATGAACAGCGGGTTGTACGCCTTGGCCGGCGCCTCGGCGACGGCGACCGCGGCCGCGTGCGCGAAACGGTTCGAGGCACCGATGACGAAGGTGTCGAAGAGGTACTTGGGATTGAGTCGCGCGGTGGGCTCACCGGGACCCGTCGCGGGCGCCGGCTGCGCGGCCAGCGGGCCCGGAGCGCCGCTGGAGGCGGGCAGTGACGAGCCGACGGGGCCGCCGCGGTGGACATGGCCCATGCCGGACGGGGACGGCGGCTCGGACCGGTCGCGGCGGTCCGGACGCTGGTCGTAGTCGGAGCGGGACTGGTCGTAGTCGCGCTGCTGCTCGTAGTCGGACCGCTGGTCGTACGGCGAGCGGCCCGGCTGCTGCCGGTAGTCCCGCGGAGGGGACGCGTAGGGGTCGCGGTCGGGGAAGCCGAGCCGCTGCTGCTGCCAGCCGTAGTCGTCCTGCGAGGGCCGCGGCCAGGCACCCGGATCGGGGCGCTGGTAGTCGGGGTACGCGGGGCGGGCCGTCGGGAGCTGGTCCTCGTGGGAGGGCTGCTGCTGGTCGGAGCGGCCCTGCGGATGGTCGTCCATGCGGTCGTCCGCGCGGTGCCGGCCGTACCCGCGGTAGCCGTCGCGGCCCTGCGAGGGCGGGCGCTCGGGTTCCTCGTAACGCTGCTGCGACTGCTGGGTCGGCGACGACGACGACGGCGCGGGGGATTCCCCCATGGAGTCGTCGACGGTGATCGCGATACGGATCGGCCGGCCGCACTCGCGGCTCAGCGTTTCGCTGACGACCGGCGCCAGGCGCCCTTCGAGGACGCCCTTCGCGAACTCGTTCGGGACGGCCAGCAGTGCGGTGTCCGCCACCAGTGCAAGCGGCTGACAGCGCTTGATCCAGTGTTCGTCCTTCGTCTCGACACCCTGCCCGCGGCCCTCCCCGAGAAGTTGCTCCAATACTCGTGGCCACACTGCGGCAAGATCGGCAGGTACGTCAGCCACAGGGCACGCTCTCTCACGGGTCCCACGAACGTGTGATTCCTGGGACGGGTCGGGTTGGAACTCGCTGAACGGGGTGGACGAAGCCGCTGGGGCGGCCGGAACGAATGAGATGGAGCGGAGAGAAGGGAACGAACCGGAGTCCGGCCACGGTAGTCAGGGCGACCCATGCGGTTCAAGTTGTTGTCCCCAGCCTGTGGACAGTGTCTCCTCGGCGGAGCCGGTTTGACCGAATGGCGCAGCCGCGCGTACCGTGACCAGGTCGAGTTGTCGATGGCTGCTGCCGCCTGCCTCCGATGGGCACAGATCGCGAACAGTGATCGGGAAGCGGTGCACTCGGGCGTAATACGAGCTACTCGTGGGCGCACGGTGACAGCCAGGACGGCACTCCGCCGCCACCGATTCTTTCTGGAGCCCCCGAGTGAGCAAGCGCACCTTCCAGCCGAACAACCGCCGTCGTGCCAAGACCCACGGCTTCCGCCTGCGGATGCGTACCCGTGCCGGTCGTGCGATTCTCGCGAACCGCCGTGTCAAGGGTCGCAGCAGCCTGTCCGCCTGATTACTGAACAGGTCATGACGTGCTGCCTTCCGAACATCGGCTGAGGCGGCGCGAGGACTTCGCGACCGCGGTACGCCGAGGACGCCGGGCTGGACGCCCGCTCCTCGTCGTCCACCTTCGTAGCGGTGCAACAGACCCGCACGTGCCTGGGGAGAACACTCCCCCGACTCGTGCGGGTTTCGTTGTCAGCAAAGCCGTGGGCGGAGCCGTCGTACGCAACAAGGTGAAGCGTCGGCTTCGCCATCTGATGCGTACGCGAGTGGCTCGCCTGACCCCCGGTAGCCTGGTAGTCGTACGAGCGCTGCCCGGTGCGGGCGACGCCGACCATGCACAGCTGGCCCGAGACCTGGACGCCGCCCTGGAGCGGCTGATGGGAGGGGGCGCGCGATGAAGTACCCGCTGCTGGCTCTCATCAAGATGTACCAGTGGACCATCAGCCCGTTGCTCGGGCCGGTGTGCAAGTACTACCCGTCGTGTTCCCACTACGGGTACCAAGCCATCGACCGGCACGGTGCGATCAAGGGAACGGCACTCACCGCCTGGCGCATTCTGCGGTGCAATCCGTGGTCGCTGGGCGGTGTGGACCATGTCCCGCCGCGCAAACGTCCGCGGTGGCACGAGATGCCGCGCAACGCCTGGCGTGCACGCAAGGGCGGGAACTCCGCCGCCGAACCGGCCACCGAGGGGCACGGTATGTCCAACCATCCCTCAAGCCCGGCCGCCGAGACCCCGTCCCATGCTCAAGGAGCCTGATTAGTGGACACGATTGCCGGTATTTTCAGCTTCATCACGACACCCGTTTCCTGGGTCATCGTCCAGTTCCACTCGGTGTACGGCGCCATCTTCGGCCCCGACACGGGCTGGGCCTGGGGCTTGTCCATCGTGTCCCTGGTGATCCTGATCCGTATCTGCCTGATCCCGCTCTTCGTGAAGCAGATCAAGGCCACCCGGGCGATGCAGACGCTCCAGCCCGAGATGAAGAAGATCCAGGAGCGCTACAAGAACGACAAGCAGCGCCAGTCCGAAGAGATGATGAAGCTGTACAAGGAGACGGGCACCAACCCGCTCTCCTCGTGCCTTCCCATCCTGGCGCAGTCGCCGTTCTTCTTCGCCCTGTACCACGTGCTCAACAGCATCGCGTCGAACGACACCATCGGCGTGATCAACAACCGGCTGCTGGAGAGCGCGCAGAAGGCGCACATCTTCGGTGCCCCGCTGGCCTCGAAGTTCACGGACGGCAGCGCCAAGGTCCAGGAACTGGGTTCCACGATCACCGACGTGCGCGTCGTCACGGCGATCATGATCGTCCTGATGTCGTTCTCGCAGTTCTACACGCAGCGCCAGCTGATGACGAAGAACGTCGACACCACGGTCAAGACACCGTTCATGCAGCAGCAGAAGATGCTGATGTACGTCTTCCCGATCATGTTCGCCGTCTTCGGTATCAACTTCCCCGTCGGTGTCCTCGTCTACTGGCTGACCACCAACGTGTGGACCATGGGCCAGCAGATGTACGTCATCCGCAACAACCCGACGCCGGGTTCCAAGGCTCAGGCCTCCTACCTGGAGCGTCTGACCAAGCACATCACCCAGCACGGCAAGACGCGTGGACGTGGACAGAAGGCCGTCGTCAAGGCCATCGTCGCCAAGGGCCGTGACCGCAACGAGTTCGAGCGCAAGTTCATCAACGGATTGACCAAGTCGGGCCTGGCGGCCCAGGCCGACGGCAACGTGGTGAAGAGCGAGGCCTCGACCCTGGTCGAGACCGAGGACGGCACCCCGGCGGCGGGTGCGGCTCCCAAGCGCCAGCAGCCCAAGCGCCAGAGCAAGTCGCAGCGGCAGTCGGGCACGGTCCAGGGCGGTGCCAAGGCCGCGGACGAGTCCGAGCCGAAGACCTCCCTCAGCAAGTCCGACGAACCGCAGGACGCCAAGCCCGGCCCCAAGCCGGCGGGCGGCAAGCCCGCGTCCGGCGGCACCCGCAGCAAGGCCCAGTCCGGACAGCGCAAGGGTCCGCAGCGGCCCAAGTCCCCGTCCAAGAAGTAAGCAAGAAGGAGTCCATCCCGTGACGGAAGGCACCACCTCCGCTGCCCCTGAGGGTGGCGACACCCTGACCCGCCTGGAGCAGGAGGGCGAGATCGCGGCCGACTACCTGGAGGGTCTGCTGGACATCGCCGACCTCGACGGCGACATCGACATGGATGTCGAGGCCGATCGTGCGGCTGTCTCGATCATCAGTGACTCCCACAGCCGCGACCTGCAGAAGCTGGTCGGCCGTGACGGCGAGGTGCTGGAGGCACTCCAAGAGCTCACCCGCCTGGCCGTGCACCGGGAGACCGGAGACCGCAGCCGACTGATGCTGGACATCGCGGGCTATCGCGCCAAGAAGCGTGAGGAGCTCTCCGAGCTGGGCGCGAAGACCGCGGCCGAGGTCAGGAGCTCCGGGGAGCCGGTCAAGATGGACCCGATGACGCCCTTCGAGCGCAAGGTGGTGCACGACGCCGTCAAGGCTGCCGGCCTGCGCAGCGAGTCCGAGGGCGAGGAGCCGCAGCGCTTCGTTGTCGTGCTCCCCGCCTGATCAAGCACGTCGTACTCCCGGCCCCGTCTGTGTTCGCAGGCGGGGCCGAATTTTGTCAGCCCGGTGTGTGTCGATAGTTCCTGATAGTCCTTGTAGTCAGCGCGTCATGCGCTCAAGCGGTACGGAAGGACGGTTCCCCGTGACGGAGGCAGCGGAGCTCCCCCCTGCGCCCGAGCAGGCTCGGGCGGTATTCGGTGATCGCTTCGCGGACGCGGTTCGGTTCGCGGAGTTGCTGGCCGACGTGGGAGTTCAGCGCGGTCTGATCGGTCCTCGTGAAGTGCCTCGTCTGTGGGAACGGCATCTGTTGAACTGTGCCGTGCTCTCGGAAGTGGTTCCGGAGGGCGTGACCGTGTGCGACGTCGGCTCCGGGGCCGGTCTGCCCGGCATCCCCCTGGCCCTTGTCCGGACGGACCTCAAGATCACGCTGCTTGAGCCGCTGCTGCGGCGCACGAACTTTCTCAACGAGGTCGTCGAGTTGCTCGGGCTCGACCATGTCACCGTCGTCCGTGGGCGTGCCGAGGAGGTCCTCGGCACGCTGCCTCCGGTCCATGTGGTGACGGCCCGGGCGGTGGCTCCTCTGGACCGCCTGGCGGCCTGGGGAGTGCCGCTCCTGCGTCCCTACGGAGAGATGCTGCTCCTCAAGGGCGACACCGCGGAGGAAGAGGTCAAGAGCGCCGGAGCCGCCCTGAGCAAGCTCGGAGCCGTTGACACCTCGGTGCTGCACGTTGGTGAGGGCGTTGTGGAACCCCTGGCCACGGTGGTGCGTGTGGAGGTCGGGGAGAGCCCAGGAGGTGTGCGGTTCGCGGCCAAACGGGCGAAGGCGGCGCGGACAGGGAGGACCCGGAGGCGTCGCTGACCGCAGCCCGGTGGGGAGGTCGGACTGCGGGTGCACGTCGTCGGGGCGGAGACACGTTGACTGATCCGTCCTGACGACGAGACGTACTCCACACAAGCTGCCAAACCTGTGCATGCCGGAGTGTCGCGCGATGGCGGCTCCGCACGCTGTGCATCGTGTTTCACGTGAAACGTCGCTCATTGCTGCACGGCATCATCGGTCGCGGCCGCGCCGCGGCCGAACCCCGCGACCGTAACCCGCTGGGATCCTTGGGATCCCGCGGGAAAAGAGCCTCTCCTGACCGAAGCGCGTCCTCCGAAGAGGGCACGGAGTTGTCCACAGAGGTGGATTTCTCCACAGAAGCACGGGCCTCGCTGGTTCATGACCCCGGTGGCATGGGAGGCTCTGTTCATTGCGAGCCTGAAGTCGAGGAGAGTGAATCCTTGCGGTCCGACGCCAACATCGCGGGACCGATGACCGATCCGGTCCCCGGTCCCCGAACCGAGTCGATCGGGGACGATGTTTCACGTGAAACACCGCCCCCGATGGACGACACTCCCATTGGTCGTGCTGCCCAACTTGCTGTGGAGGCTCTAGGTCGAGCCGGTGAGGGCCTGCCACGGCCCGAGCAGACCCGCGTCATGGTGGTCGCCAACCAGAAGGGCGGGGTCGGAAAGACCACGACCACGGTCAACCTTGCTGCCTCTCTCGCGCTGCACGGCGGCCGGGTCCTGGTGATCGATCTGGATCCCCAGGGCAATGCGTCCACCGCGCTGGGCATCGACCATCACGCCGACGTTCCGTCCATCTACGACGTGCTGATCGACAGCAGGCCACTCTCCGAGGTTGTTCAGCCGGTCCCAGACGTTGAGGGCCTCTTCTGCGCCCCCGCCACGATTGATCTCGCCGGTGCCGAGATCGAGCTGGTGTCCCTGGTGGCACGAGAGAGCCGACTGGAACGGGCGATCCTGGCGTACGAGCAGCCGCTCGACTACATCCTCATCGACTGCCCGCCCTCCCTGGGACTGCTGACGGTCAACGCGCTCGTCGCGGGCGCCGAGGTCCTCATCCCGATCCAGTGCGAGTACTACGCACTGGAGGGCCTGGGCCAGCTGCTGCGCAACGTCGACCTGGTACGGGGACACCTCAACCCCGACCTGCATGTGTCGACGATCCTGCTCACCATGTACGACGGCAGGACGCGTCTCGCCTCCCAGGTCGCCGACGAGGTGCGCAGCCACTTCGGTGAAGAGGTACTGCGAACAAGCATTCCGCGCTCGGTCCGTATCTCCGAAGCCCCCAGCTATGGGCAGACGGTGCTGACCTACGACCCGGGATCGAGCGGCGCCCTCTCCTATCTTGAGGCGGCGCGCGAGATCGCATTGCGCGGAGCCGGCGTGGCCTACGACGCGCAACACGCCCACATGGGCGGACCCAATGAACAGAGCATGGTGGAGGGGATCCAGTGAGTGAGCGACGGAGGGGGTTGGGCCGTGGTCTCGGCGCACTGATCCCCGCTGCCCCGACAGGGGAGAAGGCAGTACCACCGGCGATGGGCGGAGCCTCCACATCGCCGGGAGCCGTACCGGTGCTCACCGCCGAGCGCGGGGTGGCGGCGGCCAAGGTCGCCGCACTTCCGCCGGCCCAGGTTGCACATGAGCCGGAAGAGCCGTCGGTGAGCGTATTCGGGGAGGCTCCAGCGGCACCTGTGGGTGCGTACTTCGCTGAGCTGCCCATCGACTTCATCACGCCGAACCCGCGGCAGCCCCGAGAGGTGTTCGACGACGATGCTCTCGCCGAACTCGTCACCTCCATCAAGGAGGTCGGGCTTCTTCAGCCGGTCGTCGTACGGGAGGCGGGGCCGACGCGCTATGAGCTCATCATGGGCGAGCGGCGCTGGAGGGCCTGTCGTGAGGCAGGGCTTGAGGCCATCCCGGCGATCGTGCGAGCCACGGACGACGAGAAGCTCCTCCTGGACGCTCTTCTGGAGAACCTGCACCGGGCTCAGCTGAACCCGTTGGAAGAGGCTGCCGCCTACGACCAACTGCTCCAGGACTTCAACTGCACGCACGATCAGCTGGCCGACCGCATCGGGCGGTCACGCCCTCAGGTCTCCAACACCCTGCGTCTGCTGAAGCTCTCGCCGTCCGTTCAGCGTCGCGTGGCCGCTGGTGTTCTTTCCGCCGGACACGCCCGGGCTCTGCTCTCCGTCGCGGACTCGGAGGAACAGGACCGACTGGCTCATCGGATCGTGGCCGAGGGGCTTTCGGTGCGGGCCGTCGAAGAGATCGTCACCCTCATGGGTTCACGGCCGCAGTCGGCTCCGCGCTCCAAGGGGCCACGAGCCGGTGCTCTGGTCTCTCCCGCGCTGAGTGATCTCGCGGGTCGTCTCTCGGATCGCTTCGAGACCCGGGTGAAGGTCGACCTCGGCCAGAAGAAGGGCAAGATCACCGTCGAGTTCGCCTCGATGGAGGACCTTGAGCGAATCCTCGGCTCACTCGCTCCCGGTGAGGGCCCGGTTCTGCAGAAGAGTCTCTTGGACGACGACTCCGAGGACCCGGAGTCCTGAGCCTTGATCGGCCGGTCGGCTGCGAATGGCCGGCCGGCGGAGCGGGCCGTGTCCGGTGTGTACCGGAACACGGCCCGCTCTTTGCTTTCTGTCGGTATCGATGGAATCGCATCGTGGATACGATGCGTTCGGGTATGGCGCATTCACCTGGCAGTACCTTTTGTGGGGAGGCGGAGGCCATGCGAACGGTGAGCCGCACAGGACTGGTGAGTGCGGGTCTGGGTCTAGGCATCGTCGGAGGGTTCGTCGGCAGCCTGCTCAGAGAACGGAGCGCTCTGACAGCCGCCCGCGACGCCGCGGGCGAGGGAAGCGAGGAACTGCCTTCATGGGGCGCCGGCTCGTACCGCTCACGCTGGACAACCTTCAGGACCTTCCCAAGCGCTGTCGCGCGTGTGTCTTCTGGGAGTTGGACCCAGTCAGTGGCCAGGCCGCGGTGAAGGCAGGCACTCCCGACCTGGAAAAGGAGGCCTGGATCTCCGCTGTTCTCCTGGAGTGGGGATCCTGCGGCCGGGTCGTCTACGTGGATGACGCTCCGGTGGGCTTCGTGATGTACGCACCGCCCGCCTACGTGCCGCGTGCAACGGCGTTTCCCACGAGCCCGGTCTCGCCCGACGCGATCCAGTTGATGACGGCCTTCATCCTGCCGGAGTTCCAGGGGCAGGGGCTCGGGCGGGTGATGGTCCAGACGGTTGCCAAGGATCTGCTGCGGCGAGGCTTCAAAGCCATCGAGGCTTTTGGGGACGCCCGGTGGAAGGAGCCCGCCTGCGTCCTTCCCGCCGACCATCTGCTGGCCGTGGGCTTCAAGACCGTCCGGCCGCACCCCACATACCCGCGTCTGCGTCTGGAGCTACGGACGACGCTCTCCTGGAAGGAAGATGTGGAGTTGGCGCTCGACCGGCTGCTGGGAGCCGTACAGAAGGAACCAGCCCTGCGCCCGTTGTAGAGCGGATCGTGCTGGACATACGAATGGGCCGACCCGTCGGGGTCGGCCCATTCATGTTTCACGTGAAACATCGTCGCCCGCAAGCGACGGCTTGCCGAATTACTCGGCGATGAAGTCCTCAAGGTCCCGCACGATCGCGGCCTTCGGCTTCGCGCCCACGATGGTCTTGGCGACCTCGCCACCCTGGTAGACGTTCAGGGTCGGGATGGACATGACGCCGTACTTGGCTGCCGTATCCGGGTTCTCGTCGATGTTGAGCTTGACGACCTCGATCTTGTCGCCGTACTCGGCGGCGATCGCCTCAAGAGACGGGGCAATCTGGCGGCACGGACCGCACCAAGCGGCCCAGAAGTCGACCAGTACGGGCTTCTCGCTCTTCAGTACGTCCTGCTCGAAAGAGTCGTCTGTCACGTGCTTCAGGGTGCCGGCCACGGCGGGCTCCTTAACTGGTTGGTGCGGTGGGGCGGATGGGGGTCAGACAGTGGTCTTCTCGGGCTCCGCAGGTTCACCGTCCGCGAGGGCGGCGAGGAATCGCTCGGCGTCGAGAGCCGCGGAGCAGCCGGTGCCGGCCGCGGTGATTGCCTGGCGGTAGGTGTGGTCGACAACGTCGCCGGCGGCGAAGACACCCGCCAGGTTCGTACGGGTCGAGGGCGCCTCGACCTCCAGGTAGCCCTCCTCGTCCAGGTTGAGCTGGCCCTTGAAGAGCTCCGTGCGCGGGTCATGGCCGATTGCGATGAACAGGCCGGTGACAGGCAGCTCGGACGTCTCGCCGGTCTTCAGGTTGCGCAGCTTCAGGCCGGCGAGCTTCTGGTCGCCCTGGATCTCGGCCACCTCGCTGTCCCAGACGAACTTGATCTTCGGGTCGGCGAAGGCGCGCTCCTGCATCGCCTTGGAGGCGCGCAGCGTCTCGCGCCGGTGGACGATGGTCACGGACTTGGCGAACCGTGAGAGGAAGGTGGCCTCCTCCATGGCGGTGTCGCCGCCGCCGATCACGGCGATGTCCTGGTCCTTGAAGAAGAAGCCGTCACAGGTCGCGCACCAGGAGACGCCGCGTCCGGAGAGGGCGTCCTCCTTCGGCAGACCCAGCTTGCGGTGCTGCGAGCCGGTGGTGACGATGACGGCCCTCGCCCGGTGGACGGTGCCCGCGGTATCCGTGACGGTCTTGATCTCACCGCTGAGGTCGACCGAGACGATGTCGTCCGGAATCAGCTCGGCACCGAAGCGCTCAGCCTGTGCCCGCATGTTGTCCATGAGCTCGGGGCCCATGATTCCGTCCTGGAAGCCGGGGAAGTTCTCCACCTCGGTCGTGTTCATAAGGGCACCACCCGCGGTGACGGCGCCCTCGAAGACCAGCGGCTTCAGTGACGCGCGCGCGGTATAGAGCGCCGCCGTGTAGCCGGCGGGCCCGGAGCCGATGATGATCACGTTACGGACGTCGGTCACGGCTTGATTCCTCGTCTCTGGGGACTGCTACGTACGACCGGGGGAGCTTCTCTCGGAACTCTCACCCCACCCAACGGATCCTAAGGGGCGCGCATTCCCGCTGTGTCCGGGCATACGAGGACGAGGCACCGCGAGGGGAGGTCAGAGCCGGGACGGAGCGTGCCGAGAGCAGTCCGTGGCAGAACCGAGCGGGATCAGCTGCGCGGGTAGGAGCGCTCCAGTAGGACCTTGCCGGTGGAGATCGACGGCTTGTCCACACAAGCGGAGTCGACGACGTATGCCGTTACCTGTGTGACGTCGGTGGCGGCGGGGAGCACCACGAGAAACGCCTCGGTGCCCTCGTAGGAGCCTTCCCTGGAGGCGATCGGAGTCGCATCACGGCCGATCCCCTGCATGACGCAGCTGGGCACCGAGTCCGTGGGTGTGTTCAAGATCTTCGGGCCATCAGTCGACTCGGTGCCGCGGGGGCGGGAGCTGCGAGGACCGCCGTCCTTCTTCTCCTCCGCCTTGGCCAGGAGATCCGTGACCTGGCTCTCCAGCTTCTCTCCGGCGAACGTGTTCGCGGAGTCGCTCCGCTGTGGAAGTACCGACGGCGGTTCGTGGTCCGTGCCGTCGCCACCCATCGCCTGGATCAGCAGGCCTCCAAGGCCCAGCGCGGCAGCCGTGAACATGGCGCCCAGGACGACGGTGCTGCGGCGACCGCGACGGGGGCGGTTCGTGCGACCCGGTCCGGTGGCGGCACGGGGATGCCCTGCGGGGCGGTTCGGCCCGGTCGATGTTTCACGTGAAACATGCCCGCTGCCGCTGCCGCTGCCGTTGCTCACGCCCTCGCGCTCGTCGTCGGGCGACGGATGGGACTCGCTCCCGGATGGCAGGGCGCCCGCACGGGAAACACCGGGCGCTGTGGCATTCAGCAGGGATTCGGCAGCGAGGGCGGCGTCGATGCGTCCGACGACGTCGTCGGGCATCCGCAGAGGGCCCGGCAGCGTGCCGAGCATGCCGCGGATCTCTTCCAGCGAGTCGTACACGTCGGCGCAGAGCGTGCAGTCGTCCAGGTGGCGTCGTACATCCGTTGAACGGGACGGGGGGAGCAGACCTTCGGTGAGGTCGGAGATCTCCGTGACGTCCGGGTGTCCGGCCGTGTCGGTCGTGGATGTCACGCTCGCCCACCTCCGCCCTTCACAGCAGCTGAATCGCTTGGTCCGTCATGTGGCCCCGCTGCGGGTGGGACGGATGTCCCCTGCGTACGGTTCCTTCCCTCGCTCGACTTCTTGCTCGGTCTGTCGCTCCCGCTGTCCGTGCGCAGGTGTGTGAGCAGGGGGAGGAGTCTGGCTCTGCCACGAGCACAGCGGCTCTTGACCGTGCCGGTCGGCACATCGAGCAGACTGGCGGCCTCCGCCACGGGGTAGCCCTGCATGTCCACCAGGACGAGAGCGGCCCGCTGATCGGCGGGCAGAGTGCTCAGGGCCGCCAGCAGCTCGCGGTGCAGATCATTGCGTTCGGCCGGCGCGGAAGCCGACTCATGCGGCTCCAGGAGCTGCTCCAGGCGTTCCGTGTCGGCCACGGGCGAGGTCTTCCTGGAGGCCGTCTTGCGGGCCCGGTCCAGGCAGGCGTTCACCGTGATCCGGTGCAGCCAGGTGGTGACGGCCGACTGGCGACGAAAGGTGTGGGCGGCCCGGTAGGCGGAGACGAGAGCGTCCTGGACGGCGTCAGCGGCTTCCTCGCGGTCGCCCAGCGTCCGCAGGGCCACGGCCCAGAGCCGGTCGCGGTGGCGCCGCACGAGCTCACCGAAGGCATCGGGATCACCCTCGACATGACGGGCGAGGAGGTCCTGATCGCTTACTTCGCCGAAGGCGCCGTCCGCCATCGAACCCCCTCCCCCTCGGTCACTCCTCAGCCGGTGAACTTCACGTCGGTGATCGCCTGCTTGTAACCGGCGCCACTGAACTGGTCGCCGGCCGCTTTCGGCACCGCGGTGATCCAGACCAGAACGTACCGGGTCTTCACAGCCTTCTTGGCCGAGATCTTCAAGTCCGTCGTGCTGGTCGTGCCGGCCGCGATCTTTGTCATCGAACTCAGACTCTGTGATGACGACGACGAGTTGGCCGCGTACAGCGTGGCCGTCGTGTGGTCGCCCGCGTAGTACAGCCCTATCGAGGCCGCCGACACTTCCTTCTCGGATCCGAGGTCGTAGACGATTCCGACGCCTTGCTTGAAGGGTGCCAGCTTGGGACCGCCCCGGTAGGAGTACGTCCTCCAGTACGTGGAACTGTCCTTGTCGTACGTCAGGCCCACGTCGTTCGCGTGCTGGGGCTTGCCGTCCGGGTAGTACTCCGCGGCGCTCTGGATGGTGAGCGGCCTGGCCGGCTTCGTCTCGTCGCCGCTCTTGTCGTTGTCGTCCGTGATCTGGGTGTCGCCGGTCTCGTCGGACTTCCCGTGATCCATGAGCGCGTCGGCGAGCTGCCAGCTGCCGAGTCCCAGCGCGGCAATCAGAAGCGCGGACACGGCCCACTTGAGGGCTTTGCCGGTGCGGGTCTGCAGCGGGGGAAGCGGCGCCGGCATCACCTGGGTGGCTCCCGGGTGAGGCGCGGGACGGCCGTAGTTGCCCTGCTGGTACGTCGTGCGCTGATACTCGGGCGGCGCGGTGAACGCCGGCTCGGGCGGACGGATGCGGGGCATCTCGCCGATCGCCTTCACCAGTTCCTCCGGCGTGGTGCACGGAGGTTCCTGACGGGACGCAGTGGCGCCGTCGTTGGCGAGTGCTCGCATCGCGAGCTCCGACATACCGCGGTGCACGCCTGCGCGTACCTGGTCGGGCGCGATGAGGCCGACGCCCTTGGGCAGTCCGGAGAGTCCGTACGCGTCGTCCTCGTACGGCCAGCGCTGGGTGAGCGTGGCGTACAGGAGAGCGCCGATCGCCTCCGTGTCGGTGCGCTGCGGGGTGTCGGAAGTGATGCCGCGCAGCGCGGCGTTCACAGCGAGGCCCCGGATGCGCCACTGACCGGACGAGGTGCGCAGCACGGCTCCCGGGGTCAGCTTCAGATGAGCCAGCCCTTCGCGGTGCGCGGCGGCCATCGCCTGGGACACCTGACTGACCATCTGGTACGCCTCGTGCACCTCCAGCGTTCCGGCGGCCAGGAGCGTCGTCAGCTCCGTGGCGTCGGGCAGCCATTCGTGCACCACATAGACGAGGTCGTTCTCCTCGACCGCGTCCAGGACCTGGACGAACCGGGGATCGCCCAGCAGGGCGGACGAACGGGCCGCCGCGAGGACGGAACGCGCTCGTGGATGGTCGGCGGGCAGCAGGTGCACACCGACGGCACGGCGGAGTTTCTCATCCACCGCACGCCAACTGCTGAAACCGTCCACACGGGTGACGCACTCCTCCAGGCGATAGCGTCTGGCGAGTTTGTGACCGCTGTGCAACTCGGGCGGTGAAGTCCTGCCGGGGCTGTCGGTCCCCCCGCTCCCCTGTGTCTCTTTGCTCTCCGAGCTGTCCGTGTCCCGCTCCCGGTTCTGGGCCACCCCGTCGGCCGTGGACTGGTCCGCCTTCGCGGTCAGCGGCTCATCGCCGCTGTTGTCCGCCACGTCGACGGCAGCCGTGCTCCGTTCCGCCACCGTCGCTCCTGCCTCCCCATTCGTTGCGCGCTGTCCGACGCCAAAGCCAATTGTGCCCACAGTCCGTCCCTCTGCACGACACGCGGTCGCGGACGATGGTTGTGCGCCTACCCCGCTCTCAGCGCCCAAGGCGCCCGCGGACCATGCCTACCATTCCGTTCAGTTCCTCGATGCGCATTCGTCGTGCCGCGACGAAGAAGACACCGAGCAGTACGACACCACCGCAGAGCAGGGCGACGAGCGAGCCGCCGACGCCCTGTCCCAGCGACTTACTGATTCCGTAGCAGGCCGCGCCGCTGAGCAGCGCGGCCGGTACCGCGGCGATCGCGAGCCGTGCGTAGGTGCGCAGGACACGGCCACCGTCCAGGTCGCCGCCCAGCCGCTTGCTCAGCCGCCGCCACGCGACCCCGACACCGATGGCGTAGGCGAGACCGTACGAGGCCGCCATGCCCGCCACTGCCCAGCGCGGAGGAAGCAGAAGGAAACAGAGCGCGGAGGCACTGGCGTTGACGACGGCCACGATGACCGTGTTGTAGAAGGGCGTGCGGGTGTCCTCGTACGCGTAGAAGGCACGCAGCACGACGTACTGGACCGAGTAGGGGATCAGGCCGAGGCCGAAGGCCATCAGCATGTAACCCATGTTCGTTGCATCGCTGGTCCCGGAAGCGCCGAACATCAGCGTGCACATCGGGATGCCGAGTGCGACGAAGCCGAAGGAGATCGGCACGATCGCCACGGCTGTCGTGCGCAGTCCCTGGGAGATGTCGTCGCGCACGGCCCCGGTGTCGCCCTCGTGGGCCGAGCGCGCGAGCCGCGGCAGCAGGGCCGCCATCAGGGAGACCGTGATGATGGCCTGTGGGAGACCCCAGATGAGCTGGGCGTTGGCGTAGGCGGCGAAGCCGGTACCGCCGACCCCTGAGTCCTTGCCCGACGCGGTGGACAGCTGGGTCACCACGATCGCGCCCGCCTGGTTGGCGAGGACGAAGAGCACGGTCCACTTGGCGAGCATCGCCGCCTTGCCGAGTCCGTGGCCCTTCCAGTCGAAGCGCAGCCGCAGCCGGAATCCGGTCTCGCGGAGGTACGGGATCATCGCCAGAGCCTGGATGACGAGACCGAGCAGGACACCGATGCCGAGCAGCCGCTCGCCTTCCGGCGGGATGGTCGTTACCTTCATGCCGGAGCTGCCCGCGGTCCCGTACACCCAGATGAACAGGCCGAGCGTCACGATGATGACGATGTTGTTGAGGACCGGGGTCCACATCATCGCGCCGAACTTCCCTCGCGCGTTGAGGATCTGACCCATCACCACGTGGATGCCCATGAAGAAGATCGTGGGCAGGAAGTAGCGGGCGAAGGTGATGGCGACGTCGTTGGCCGCCGCGTTGCCTGCCACAGGTGCCGACAGCGCGCGTACCAGGAGCGGCGCGGCGAGTACCGCGAGCGCGGTGAGTGCGCCGAGAACCACGATGACGAGGGTCAGCAGCCGGTTGGCGTATGCCTCACCGCCGTCCTCGTCGTCCTTCATGGCGCGCACCAACTGCGGTACGAAGACGGAGTTGAGGCCGCCGCCGACGGTGAGGATGTAGATCATCGTCGGCAGCTGGTACGCGACCTGGAAGGTGTCACCGAGGAGGCTGACGCCCAGAGCCGCGACGATCAGTGCGGAGCGGATGAAGCCGGTGAGGCGGGAGACCATGGTCCCGGCCGCCATCACGGCGCTCGACTTCAGCAGACTCGACGCGCGGCCCCCGGACTTCTTGGCGGGAGCGGGAGCGGGAGCGGGAGCGGGAGCGGGAGGCGCAGCGGCGGCCGGAGCCGGTTCCTGGGCCGGCGGGGGCACGCTGGGCGGCCCGGCGGGAGGCTGAGCGCCGCCCTGCTGCTGGTCCCGGAAGAGGTGAGCGAACGCGTCCGGCTCGTGCCGCTCCTCGCCGGCCTGGGTCACCAGGTCGTCCACGCCCACGAACTGCGTCGTACGGGGATCGTCCCCGTAGGGCAGGTACTGCGTGGGCCCTTCCGGCTCGGGCGCCGGGGTCTGTGCCCACACCCGGGGGTCGGGGGCGTACGGGGACTGGGGCGGCTGGGCGTAGAGGGGTGGCTGGGCCTGGTACGTGCCGGGCGGCGGCGGAGGATGCGCGGCACGGTCGTAGAGGGCCTCCGTGACAGGGTCCTGGGCGGACAGGTCCTGGGCCCGGTAGGGGTCCTGGTCGTAGGCGTCCTGGAAGTACACCTCGGCCGCGGGCTGCGGAGGCACCTCGCCAGGATCCGGCGGGCCCTGCGGCGGGCCGTCGGGGTGGCCGGAGCCTCCCGCGCCCTGACCGCGGTCACCGTCGTACGGCGCGTTCATGGTTACCCCACCTCATCGTCCCGGGCCCACCGGCCACGACATCGCTCAACGGTCCACTCTCTCACCCGTGCCGGACGGGTCGGTGACTCCCGGTGCGGTGTCCGGTGAAGGGTCACTCGGGTGCTCCGGGTCGGGTGCGCTCGACCCGGTCGTGGACGCCCGGTCGCGGTCGTCCGTCGTCTCGTCCGCGCTCTCCGCGTCGGCGTCATCCGCGGCGGTGGCGGGGGTGTGCTCCGCGGAATCGTCCGTGGGGACGGCGTCCGCTTCCAGCGCGGCCTGGCGGGCGGCCTCCCGCTTGCGCTGCGTGTACATCCGGAACCCGGCGAGCACGAGCAGCAGGACTCCGCCGGCGATGACCAGCATCACCGTGGCCGTGATCTCGGTGACCTTCACGTCGAACGCGACCGCGGGTCCGTACGCCTGGCCGTCCTCGGTGTACAGCTGGGCGATCACCCCGGCCCGGCCGTTCGCGTGGGCGTTGGTGGTGAACTTCACCGACTGGCTGTGCCCGCCCGCGACCGCGACCCGCTGCTCCTGGAAGGCACCGTCGCCGATGCTGAGGCGGCTCGGCTGTGTGGAGGTGAGACGCAGCACCAGGTGGTCGACGCCCTGGACGAGGTTGTTCTGCACGGTGACCGGGATCGTGGCGCTGCGGCCCGAGAGCTTGGCCTCGGACTTGTCGATCAGCCCGACGCCCTCGGTGAGGCCGATGAGGTAGTTCAGCACACCGTCGCGGTACACCGTCGCCTCGACGGCACGGCCGCGCCAGGAGGTGGACATCGACCGGTCCATGGCCCGCCCGAAGGGGGTGACCACCCGGGACTTGTCGGCGAGGATCACCTGGAAGCTGTTGAGCTTCTTCTGCGTCTCCTCGATCCGCGTGAAGGCCTCCTGCGGCAGCTCCTGCTTGGTCAGCGAGGAGGGGTACACGGACGCCGACGGCACCCGGGTGGTGGCGCCCGCGTCCGGCTTGGCCTTGGTGGCCGCGGACAACTCGGCGGACTCCGACCAGTTCCCGTCCTGGAGCGCTGTCAGTGCCTGCGCCATCGTCTGGGCCTGGCTGGCGGTCGGCATGCGCTGCGGGGTGATCACGACGCTGCGCTGCTTGTCCGGAGCCTGGCGGGTGAGCATCAGGCTCTGGGCGAGAAACCGCTGCACGGCGAGCGTGGAGTTGCCGGCCACCGTCATGTCGCCCTGGAAAGCCGTCGACAGACGGGCGTCCGCGACGACCGCCGTGGTGCCGCCGCCGATCGGCCGGGCCGCCGAGGGCGTGTACGGGAGGGCGCCGGTCTCTTGAAGGCTGTCGCTGCGGGAGAGCACCGTGTCGGCGCCGGCCGAGGTCGCCACCTTGACGATCGACGGGTCGATCGCTCCGCTCACGGGCCAGGCGTACTCCGTGCTGGGGGTCACGTGGAGGACCGATTCCACGGTGATCGCGGCCGCGGTGGTGGCGTCCTTGAGATGGCTCAGGGACCCGGTCACCTTCGTGCCGTGGTGAGCCAGGGACGCCAGGTCCGGGTCGGCGAAGGGGAGAGCGACGACTTCCTCGCCCTCGACCTCCTTCTCCAGCTTGCTGAGCCACTGCTTGGCCACCGACTGGTGCGTGCCGGCCGTGGTCGTCGTGCTGGAGCCGTTCACCTGGACCCGGTAGCTGCGGGTCATGGCGTCGACAGAGGCGAGCAGGTCCGGGTCGATGACCCAGGTGATGTCGAGGTCCTTGCCGAGGCTGAGGAGTTGTTCCAGACGGCCACCGGGGGAGAGTTCGGCGGCCAGGGCGTCGTCGTCCGCGAAGACGGGGGTCTGCTGCTCGTTCGAACCCGTCTCGGCCGTCATGTGGGAGGTCGAGATCAACGGCCAGAGGTAGGTGGTCCTGGTCTTCGTGTCCGCGGCTTCCGGCTGCCACGGGAGGAAGGTCCGCTCGATACCGAGGATCTGGTCGTACGCCGCGGCGGTGGTCCGGCCGGTGAGCGTGACACCGAGCTGGTAGACGCCGTCGGAGCCGAGGTCCAGCTTGTCGACGGGGACGGAGATGCTGAACGTCTGCGGGACGCCTGGGGCGAGCCTCGCGAACTTGGCCACGTACTTGCCGCCGACCTCCGTGCCCGCGTAGGGGTTGGTCTTCGCGGCGTCGTCGATGGCCGAGCGGCCGTCCAGCGTCGGGCCCACCCGCAGTCCGACGTGCGCGGCGGTGACCGCCTGCTTGCCCTTGTTGACGATCCTGCCGGAGACGGTGAGCGTGTCACCGTCGGAGGGGATGTTGGGGCTGAGTGAGTCCAGCGAGACGGCGACCGTACGGGAGCCGGTGGCCTCGGCCGCGGCGCTGGGCTCGGCGGCATACGAGGACGAAGAAATGGGCAGCTGTAGGACGCCGGCCAGCAGAGGCGCCCCGGCGAGCAGTGCTCCCGTGCGCCGAAGCCACCGGCGGGCAGGTGAGGGACTGGTCCCCTGGAAGTCTGCCGCCTCGGCCACGCGCTCGCCCGTCCCTCGTCGTCAGTGGTCGTCGGAATGTGCGTCCACGCATGGTAACGATGCGCGCCGAGGGTAAGTGCCGCGGTCCGCTCCACAAGATCGGAAGCAGAGACCCGACTGTCCCTCTATGTGGCTGTATCTAGGTCAGTGTCCCCACCCTGGACAAGGAGAAGGACCTGTGCGCTTTTAATGAAGGCGCCCGCAAGCATCGGGGCCACGTAACCTTTTCTGTTGTGTCGAACGCCAACGAAGACAGTCCCAGTGCACTGAGTCAGGTGCAGAGCCGCGCGGTGAGCGAGCTGCTGCGGGTGTCCCCCGTCGCCGATGAGCTGGCCCGCCGTTTTCAGGAGGCCGGGTTCTCCCTCGCCCTCGTCGGCGGCTCGGTCCGGGACGCCCTGCTCGGCCGGCTCGGCAACGACCTGGACTTCACGACCGACGCCCGCCCCGAGGACGTACTGAAGATCATGCGGCCCTGGGCCGACTCCCTGTGGGAGGTCGGCATCGCCTTCGGCACGGTGGGGGCGCAGAAGGACGCGCGCGTCGGTGAAGTCGTACAGAGCTTCGAGATCGAGGTGACGACGTACCGCTCCGAGGCGTACGACCGGTCCTCGCGCAAGCCCGAGGTGTCCTACGGAGACTCCATCGAGGAAGACCTGGTCCGCCGTGACTTCACGGTGAACGCGATGGCCGTGTCGCTACCCGAGAAGAGGTTCATCGATCCGCACGGCGGGCTCGGTGATCTCGCCGCCCGTGTCCTGCGGACTCCGGGAACCCCCGAGTCGTCCTTCTCCGACGATCCGCTGCGGATGATGCGGGCGGCGCGCTTCGGGGCGCAGCTCGACTTCGAGGTGGCGCCGGAGGTCGTCGCGGCGATGAAGGCCATGGCCGACCGCATCGAGATCGTGTCGGCCGAGCGCGTGCGCGAGGAACTGAACAAGCTGATCCTCTCCGCGTACCCGCGCAAGGGACTGACGCTGCTCGTCGACACAGGGCTCGCCGACCGCGTGCTTCCCGAGCTGCCCGCGTTGCGTCTGGAGCGGGACGAGCACCACCGGCACAAGGACGTCTACGACCACTCGCTGATCGTCCTGGAACAGGCGATGGCGCTGGAGGAGAACGGCCCGGACCTCACCCTGCGGCTGGCCGCGTTGCTGCACGACATCGGTAAGCCGCAGACGCGTCGCTTCGAGGAGGACGGGCGGGTCTCCTTCCACCACCACGAGGTGGTGGGGGCCAAGATGACCAAGAAGCGGATGACCGCGCTCAAGTACTCCAACGAGCTGGTGAAGGATGTCTCGCGCCTGGTCGAGCTGCACCTGCGCTTCCACGGTTATGGCGCCGGGGAGTGGACCGACTCGGCTGTCCGCCGTTATGTCCGTGACGCGGGACCGCTCCTCGACCGGCTCCATAAGCTGACTCGCTCCGACTGCACTACACGGAACAAGCGCAAGGCCACCGCCCTCTTCCGTGCCTACGACGGTCTGGAGGAGCGCGTCGCCCAGCTTCAGGAGCAGGAGGAGCTGGACGCGATCCGTCCCGACCTCGACGGCAACCAGATCATGAAGGTCCTGGACATCGGGCCGGGCCCTGCCATCGGTCAGGCCTACAAGTTCCTGCTGGAACTGCGTCTGGAGAACGGGCCGGTGGAGTACGACGCCGCGGTGGCGGCCCTCAAGGAGTGGTGGGCGAAGCAGAACTGAGAACGCGAGCGGCCGGGGTGATGTTTCACGTGAAACATCACCCCGGCCGGCAGGGCGGGTTATTCCGAGGGGCCGTGTTTGACGGTGAACAAAGGCCCGCGCCCGATCAACCGGGCGTTCATGTTGGAGGAGTACTCCGACAGGCAGAGGGTGAAGTCACTGCTGCTGCCGGTCTCGGTGTACTCGGCGTACTTGGTGCGGTCGCAGCCAGAGTCATCGCTCTTCTTCTGCTCGACCTTGTACGCGGCCTTGGAGTTGCCGCAGTCCACGACCTCAAGCTCCGGGTCGGTGGTGCTCTTCGGGTTGCCGATGCTCATGCAGTCGCCGACCTTGGCGCTCGATGCATCGTCACGGCTCGCCAGCCAGCCGCCGACGACGACTATGAGGACGACGACGGGGATGGCGAAACGCAGGTACTTCTTGAGGTTGCGCTTCGGCGGCTCGGGCGGGACCGGGGCGTAGGGAGCGTTCGGCTGCTGCGGGTAGCCCTGCGGGGGCTGCTGCCCGTAGGGGTTGCCCTGGGGCGGCTGCTGCCCGGGATTCCCTTCGGCCGGCTGGCCCTGAGCGAACGGATTCTGGCCCTGCGGCGGCGGCGTGGTCACTTGGGGGTCCCCCTCGAACGTGGAGCGCGTGGCGCGAAATAAGACGCACGTAAGTTACCGGGCCCCACTGACAACTCCGTAGCCCGGAGAGTCTCTGTGTCCTTGATGTGACACTTACTGGCGCTCAAAACGGACCATAGCCGCAGCAACTGCTCCGTAGATAACGGCCACCGTGACCACAAGCGCCACGGATCGGCCGTCAGGGGGCAGCATCAGGGCGGCCACTCCCGCGGCGCCGACGAAGGCGACGTTGAACAGGACGTCGTAGACGGCGAAGATCCGGCCACGGAAGCCGTCCTCGACGGACGACTGGACGACGGTGTCCGTGGCGATCTTCGCGCCCTGAGTGGTCAGACCCAGTACGAAGGCCGCGATCAGGAGGGGGACTTCGGCGAACGACAGGCCAAGGGCCGGTTCCAGGACCGCGGCGGAAGCCGCGCAGGCGACGATCCAGCCACCGGGTCCGAGCCGGCTCGCACCCGCCGGAGTCAGCACGGCCGCGGCGAAGAAGCCCGCTCCGGAGATACCCACGGCCAGGCCGAGCAGGGCGAGCCCGTCGTCGCCGGGGCCGGACGACCAGGCGTACCGGCAGAGCATCAGCACCATGACCGTCAGCGCGCCGTAGCAGAACCGCATCAGGGTCATCGCGGCCAGCGCCCAGGCGGCCTCGCGGCGCGCGGGTTCGGCCAGGTGACGTATGCCCGCCGCCAGGCCGCGCGCCGTGCCGAGCAAGGCCGTTCTCAGCCGTGGCCGCACCGACTGCCGTTCGGGTCCCAGCAGATCCGGGGCCAGTCGCAGCGAGGCGAGAGCGGAGCACACGTACAGGGCCGCTCCCACGAGGACGACCGCCGCGTCGGAGTCGGAGCCGACGAGACGTACGACGAAGGCGAGGCCGCCGCCGAGGGTCGCGGCGAGTGTTCCGGCTGTCGGTGACAGGGAGTTGGCCATCACCAGGCGCTCGGAGTCGACCACGTGGGGCAGAGCGGCGGACAGACCCGCGAGCACGAACCGGTTCACGGCGGTCACGCACAGTGCGGAGGCGTAGAAGAGCCAGTCCGGTACACCGCTGAGCATCAGAACGGCCGTCAGGGACGCCAGAAGCGCCCGCAGCAGGTTCCCGTACAGAAAGACCTGGCGGCGTCTCCAGCGGTCCAGGAGGACGCCGGCGAAGGGGCCGACGAGGGAGTACGGGAGGAGCAGGACCGCCATCGCGGAGGCGATCGCGGCGGCGGAGGTCTGCTTCTCCGGTGAGAAGACGACGTACGTGGCGAGCGCGACCTGGTAGACCCCGTCGGCGCCCTGCGAGAGCAGCCGGACGGCGAGCAGACGCCGGAAGTTCCTGAAGCGCAGGAGTACGCGCAGGTCACTTACGACAGCCATGGGTTACAGCCTCGCACAGGCCAAGGGTCCCCGGAGCGATGCCCCGGGGACCCTCGACAGCCGTGCGTGGGACGAGCCTTTAGCGCTCGACCTCGCCCTTGATGAACTTCTCGACGTTGTCGTAGGCCTCGTCGTCGAAGTACTGGACCGGCGGGGACTTCATGAAGTAGCTCGACGCGGAGAGGATCGGGCCGCCGATGCCGCGGTCCTTGGCGATCTTCGCGGCGCGCAGGGCGTCGATGATGACACCCGCGGAGTTCGGGGAGTCCCAGACCTCCAGCTTGTACTCCAGGTTCAGCGGGACGTCACCGAAGGCGCGGCCCTCAAGGCGGACGTACGCCCACTTGCGGTCGTCGAGCCAGGCCACGTAGTCCGAGGGACCGATGTGGACGTTCTTCGCACCCATGTCACGGTCGGGGATCTGCGAGGTGACGGCCTGCGTCTTCGAGATCTTCTTGGACTCCAGGCGGTCGCGCTCCAGCATGTTCTTGAAGTCCATGTTGCCGCCGACGTTGAGCTGCATGGTGCGCTCAAGACGGACACCGCGGTCCTCGAACAGCTTCGCCATCACGCGGTGCGTGATGGTGGCGCCGACCTGCGACTTGATGTCGTCGCCGACGATCGGGACGCCCGCCTCGGTGAACTTGTCCGCCCACTCCTTGGTGCCGGCGATGAAGACCGGCAGAGCGTTGACGAACGCGACCTTGGCGTCGATGGCGCACTGGGCGTAGAACTTCGCCGCGTCCTCGGAACCGACGGGCAGGTAGCAGATGAGGACGTCCACCTGCTTGTCCTTGAGAACCTTGATGACGTCGACCGGGGCCTCGGTCGACTCCTCGATGGTCTCGCGGTAGTACTTGCCGAGCCCGTCATGGGTGTGGCCGCGCTGGACCGTGACGCCCCTGTTCGGGACGTCGCAGATCTTGATGGTGTTGTTCTCGCTGGCGCCGATGGCGTCCGAGAGGTCGAGGCCTACCTTCTTCGCGTCGACGTCGAAGGCGGCGACGAACTCGACGTCACCCACGTGGTACTCGCCGAACTTGACATGCATCAGACCCGGCACCTTGGACGCCGGATCGGCGTCCTTGTAGTACTCGACGCCCTGAACCAGCGAGGCGGCGCAGTTGCCCACGCCGACGATGGCTACGCGAACCGAACCCATTCCGGTTGCTCCCTGTGTGTACTCGGTGAAGCCCTGAGAGGCCTTCACGTGGCAGTGTCATCGGACGGATCCGGCCCGGGGGTGACCCCGGGCCGGGGCAGGCCGCCCGACTCCCCAGATGTGTTGTCCTGCTGAGCGGAGCCGTCAGGCCCGGGACGCCGATGGTCCCGTCCCGCCCGCTCGCTCTCGATGAGCTCGTTCAGCCAGCGCACTTCGCGCTCCACGGACTCCATTCCGTGGCGCTGGAGCTCAAGCGTGTAGTCGTCGAGTCGCTCCCGGGTGCGTGCCAGCGAGGCGCGCATCTTCTCCAGGCGCTCTTCGAGACGGCTGCGGCGGCCTTCGAGGACCCGCATCCGTACATCCCGTGACGTCTGTCCGAAGAAGGCGAAACGAGCGGCGAAATGTTCGTCCTCGTACGCGTCGGGACCCGTCTGCGAGAGGAGGTCCTCGAAGTGTTCCTTACCTTCCGCCGTCAACCGATAGACGATCTTGGCGCGGCGTCCTGTGAGCGGCGCCGCGAGGGCGTCCTCGGAGGTGTTCCCCGGCTCCTCGATCAACCAGCCGTTGGCGACCAGCGTCTTGAGGCAGGGGTAGAGCGTCCCGTAGCTGAACGCACGGAACACACCCAGTGACGTGTTGAGACGTTTGCGCAGCTCATAGCCGTGCATCGGGGACTCGCGGAGAAGGCCGAGGACGGCGAACTCAAGGATTCCGGAACGCCGGCTCATCGTCGCCTCCTCTCTGCCGCGGCCGTGCCGTGACGGTCTTTATGCCGAGCTGATGTATCGACTCGATACATCAGCACGATAGGTCGGTCCTCTCCCTGCGGCAAGAGGGGGCACGGTGAACGGCGTCACATCACTGATTCGTAGGGAGCAAGTTGCCTGGTTTGGGGTGAACTTCGGTGCTAGGCAGGTTTTGACGGTGCGTAGTCTGTCCGCCATGCAACCCACCGGGAACCGAGTGACGCCTGGGGACGTCCTTGTCCTCGGTGCAGTACGGATGAATGTAAAAACGACCGCATCCGTACTTCGGGGGGACCGGAAACCAGCCGCCGTTTCCAGGTGCGCTCAGGTGCGCCTGCCCGAGGAGTAATCGTTCGATGAGCGAGCACCGTCGCAAATCGCCGCAGCCGCAGGGTGGCGGACGTGCCGCGGCCCGACGCGGCCAGACCGGCTCGTCCTCCGGCCGCCGTGCGGCACCGCGAGACGCAACCGAGTCTCCTTCCGACTCATACGACTCGGGGGGTGAGGAACGCCCGTTCGGCAGTCGCGCCGAGGCCCGGCGGGCGTCACAGAAGAACAGCAGCGGCGCCGGTCGACGCAGAGCGGCCGACGGCGCGGGGCAGGGAGGCCAGGGCGATGGCGGCCGACGAGGCGGCCCCGGCGGGCCCACCGGGCCCGGCCGGGGGCGCGGACGTGGGTCCGTACCGCCGAAGAAGCGGATCATCGACTACCCGCGCGCGGGCAAGTACGGGGCGGCACGTTGGATGCCGTCCTGGAAGCTGGTGACGGGACTGGTCATCGGCTTCTTCGGCAGCATGATGGCGGTCGCGGGATTCGCGTACGCGCTGGTGGGTCTGCCGGACGTCGCCAAGACGGCGGAGGCGCAGAACAACGTCTACTACTGGGCCGACGGCACGCAGATGGTCGCCACCGGTGGTGAGACGAACCGGCAGATCATCGACTACTCCCGGATTCCCAAGGAGATGCGCTACGCCGTCATCTCGGCCGAGAACAAGACGTTCGAGAACGACCGGGGCGTCGACCCCATGGGTATCGGCCGGGCCCTGTTCAACATGGCCAAGGGCGGTCAGACCCAGGGTGGGTCCACGATCACCCAGCAGTACGTGAAGAACGCCATGCTGGAGGACCAGTCGCAGACGATCTCCCGGAAGTTCAAGGAGCTCTTCGTCTCCATCAAGGTCGGCGCCAATGTCGAAAAAGAAGACATCATGGCCGGCTATCTGAACTCGGCCTACTACGGCCGCGGGGCCTACGGAATCCAGGCTGCCGCGCGTACGTACTTCGACAAGGACGCCGAGGACCTCAACCCGAGCCAGTGCGCCTTCCTGGCGGCGGTGCTCAAGGGCGCCACGTACTACGACCCGGCGGGCGCGGAGTCGATCGACCCGTCCGCCACCCCCGCGGCCAACCACGAGCGCGCAACGACCCGCTGGCGCTGGATCCTCGGCGAAATGGTCAAGGACGGGCACCTGGAGGAGTCGGTACGCAACAAGTACCCCGACTTCCCCACGCTGCAGAGCCCGCGGTCGAACGCCCAGCTGGGCGGTCAGGTCGGTTACCTGGTCGACCTCGCCAAGGCGTACATCGTCAACAACAGCGAGAAGACCGGGATCACCGAGAAGCAGCTGCGTGACGGCGGCTACGAGATTCACACGACCTTCGACAAGAAGAAGGTCGGCCAGCTCGAAGCCGCGGTGAAAAAGGTCATCAAGGAGAACATCAAGGAGAAGGAACGGCCGAAGACGGACAAGCACGTCCAGTTCGGCGGGGCCTCGGTGGACCCGGAGACCGGCGCCATCAAGGCCATCTACGGCGGTGTGGACGCGACCAAGCACTTCACCAACAACGCCGACCAGACGGGTGCCCAGGTCGGTTCGACCTTCAAGCCGTTCGTCCTCGCGGCGGCCATGAAGTGGGGCGTCCGCGATCCCGACCTGGAGCCGACCCAGGCACAGGACGAGCGCATCCAGGTCTCCCCCAAGAGTCTCTACAGCGGCAAGAACAAGCTGAAGATCGAGGACTACGACGGGACGGTCTGGAAGGACAAGGACGAGAAGGAATGGCTGCAGCGCAACGACGGCGACGAGTCGTACAACCCGCCCACCTTCCAGATCGACCTGCGTGAGGCGATGCGGGTCTCTTCCAACTCCGCCTACGTCCAGCTGGGCATGAACGTCGGCCTGGACAAGGTGCAGGAGTCCGCGGTGGACGCCGGCATCAAGGAGGACAGCCTGGCCAGCGCCAGCTTCCCGTCCTTCTCCATCGGCACCTCCGACCCGAGCGCGATCCGGATGGCCGGCGCGTACGCCACTTTCGCGGCGAGCGGCAAGCAGAGCGAGCCGTACTCGGTGGACGAGATCACCGACAAGGATGGAACGGTCTTCACGCACGAGAACGCGGCCAAGACGAAGCAGGCCTTCACGAAGAAGGTCGCCGACAACGTCACCGACGTCCTCAAGACAGTCGTCGACAAGGGCACCGGTACCGCGGCGAAGCTGACCAACCGGCCGGTGGCGGGCAAGACCGGTACGACCGACGGCAACAAGTCCGCCTGGTTCGTCGGGTACACCCCGCAGCTCTCGACCGCGATCTCCATGTACCGCCTGGACGACGACGAGTCGAACAAGAAGCGCGAGTTCCTGGAGATGTACGGAACGGGTGGCCAGGACAAGATCCACGGTGCCTCGTTCCCGGCCGAGATCTGGCACGACTACATGGAGCAGGCGCTCAAGGGCACCAAGGTCGAGCAGTTCCCGACGCCCGAACCCATCGGCACGGTCGTCAACGACGTCGTGGTCCCGACCCCGACTCCGACGCCCACCGAGACGGAGGAAGAGCAGGAGAGCCAATCGCCGACTCCCACTCCGTCGGAGACCGAGACGTCTCCCAGCCCCTCCACGAGTGAGTCCTGTGGCGCCTTCGGCCTCGGGTGCGAGGACGACGGTGGAGCCAGCACCGGCGAGACCGACACCGGCGGTACGGACGGCGGCGCGAGCCCCTCGACCTCGGAATCCGAGGAAGAGGACGACGGGAACAGCAGAGGAAACGGCAACGGCGGCCTGTTCCAGGGTTCCTCGGGCTAGCCGGTAGAAGTCCCATCGACGCGACGTGGTCGCCGGCTCCGGTCGGCGGCCACTCGCGTTTGGGGAGGTCCGGCGCCGTGGCGGGCACCTGCCGGGCCCGAACCCGCCCGCCCTCGGCGTATTCCCAGACACGTACGGCAGGATGTGCGGCATGCCCAGTGCAGAAACGACGCGCGCGAGCGTGCACGAGCCAGATCTGGTGCCGCCGACCAAGGAGGACCCGGTCGCGGCGACCGGCAGTGAACTGTTCGGCGGTCCCCTCGGGCGGCGCGCGCTGACGGGGACGTCCTGGTGGACTCCCGTACGGGTCGTCGCACTCGTCGCGATCGGCATGTTCGCCCTCGGCATGGTGCAGAAACTGCCCTGCTACGACGGTGCCTGGTTCTTCGGAGCCAGCTCCCAGTACACGCACGCCTGCTATTCGGACATCCCGCACCTCTACCAGGGGCGTGGCTTCGCCGACGGGCTCGTGCCGTACTTCGACAAGCTCGAAGGCGACATGGAGTACCTCGAATACCCGGTCCTCACCGGCGTGTTCATGGAGGTCGCCTCCTGGCTCACGCCGGGCAGCGGAAGCATCCAGGACCAGGAGCAGGTCTACTGGGTGGTCAACGCCGGGATGCTGATGGCCTGCACGGCCGTCATCGCCGTCTGCGTGACCCGCACCCACCGGCGGCGGCCCTGGGACGGCCTGCTGGTCGCTCTGGCGCCCGCCTTCGCGCTGACCGCCACCATCAACTGGGACCTCCTGGCGGTCGCTCTGACGGCCGCGGCGATGCTGATGTGGTCCCGGAGCCGCCCGCTCGCCTTCGGGCTCCTCCTGGGGCTCGCCACGGCCGCCAAGCTCTATCCCGTGCTGCTGCTGGGGCCGCTGCTCGTGCTGTGCTGGCGGGCGGGCAGATGGCGTGCCTTCGGCACCGGCCTGCTCGGCGCCGCGGGCGCCTGGCTGGTCGTGAACCTGCCGGTCATGCTCCTGGCACCCGAGGGCTGGTCGAAGTTCTACACGTTCAGCCAGGAACGCGGAGTCGACTTCGGCTCCTTCTGGCTGATCCTCTCCCAGCGCGGTGACACGCCGCTCGACACGGACACCGTCAACACGTGGGCTTCGGTACTGATGCTGATGTCCTGCGCGGGCGTCGCGGCACTTACGCTGGTCGCTCCGCGCCGGCCCCGCTTCGCACAGCTGGCGTTCCTGATCGTCGCGGCCTTCATCCTCACCAACAAGGTCTATTCGCCGCAGTACGTACTGTGGCTGATCCCCCTCGCGGTGCTGGCCCGCCCGAAGTGGCGGGACTTCCTGGTCTGGCAGGCGTGCGAGGTCGCGTACTTCCTCGGGATCTGGATGTACCTCGCCTACACGACCAGCGGCGACGCCCACAAGGGACTGCCTCAGGAGGGCTACCAGCTGGCCATCGCCGTCCACCTCCTGGGGACGCTGTACCTCTGCGCCGTGATCGTGCGCGACATCCTCATGCCGGAACGGGACGTGGTGCGCCGCTCCGGGGACGACGATCCGTCGGGCGGTGTGCTGGACGGCGCCCAGGACGTCTTCGTCCTGGGCCCCGCGGCCCGTCCGCCCCGGCACGCGGCGCACTTCGACGGCCCGTACGTGGAGTGGGGCGGCGGCGAGGGCAGGCGCGGGAGAGATCCGAGTTCGCTCTGAGCGAACTCGGAGTAGAGCAGGAGCAGGAGCAGGAGCAGGCGCAGGCATACGAAAGGCCGTACACGGAGTCCGTGTACGGCCTTTCACCTGTGTGCGGGTCCGGCGTGGGCGCTGTGCGGTCAGCGCTCGACGACGCGGTCGTACTGCGTGGTGGTGTGCCGCAGATGGGCCACCAGTTCCTCGCCGACCTTCGGCTCTGGAGCGTCCGAGGGCACGAAGAGGATCGAGACCTGCATGTGCGGGGGCTCCGCGAACCAGCGCTGCTTGCCGCCCCAGACGAACGGCGAGAGGTTCCGGTTGACCGTGGCGAGGCCGGCCCGGGCGACGCCCTTGGCGCGCGGCATGACGCCGTGCAGGGCCTTGGGGGCCTCCAGGCCCACCCCGTGCGACGTACCGCCCGCCACGACGACCAGCCAGCCGTCCGAGGCGACCTTCTGCTGCCGGTAGCCGAAACGGTCGCCCTTGGCGACGGGAGAGACGTCCAGGACCGCTCCGCGGTACTCGGTCGCGTCGTGGTCCCCCAGCCACAGCCGCGTGCCGATACGGGCCCGGAAGCGGGTCTGCGGGAACTGCTGCTGCAGCCGGGCGAGCTCGTCGGCCTTGAGATGGCTGACGAACATCGTGTGCAGCGGCAGTCGTGCCGCACGCAGCCGGTCCATCCAGCCGATGACCTCCTCGACGGCGTCCGAGCCGTCGGTACGGTCCAGGGGCAGGTGGATGGCGAAGCCCTCCAGCCGCACGTTCTCTATGGCGGCGTGCAGCTGGGGCAGATCCCGCTCGCTCACCCCGTGCCGCTTCATGGAGGACATGACCTCGATGACGACACGGGCGCCCACGAGGCCGTAGACACCGTCGACCGACGAGACGGACCGGATGACGCGGTCGGGCAGCGGTACGGGCTCCTCGCCCCGCCTGAACGGCGTCAGCACCAGAAGGTCGCCGCCGAACCAGTCCTTGATCCGCGCCGCCTCGTAGGTCGTGCCGACGGCCAGGACGTCCGAGCCCAGGCGGGTGGCCTCGTCGGCGAGCCGCTCGTGGCCGAAGCCGTAGCCGTTGCCCTTGCAGACGGGGACGAGTCCCGGGAACTGCTCGGACACGTGCTTGTGGTGCGCCCGCCAGCGTGCGGTGTCGACGTAGAGCGTGAGCGCCATGGCCGGACCTGGAACCTTTCTCGTGGCAGCGGTGTAGCAGCGTGTGTCGGAGGTACGAAGACGAATTCTGGTGCGTCAGCGGCGCGACATGTAGATGTCGAGCGCCTTGTGGAGCAGTTTGTTGAGCGGGAAGTCCCACTCCCCGAGGTATTCGGCGGCCTGCCCGCCCGTACCCACTTTGAACTGGATGAGACCGAAAAGGTGATCGGTCTCGTCCAGCGAGTCCGAGATGCCACGCAGGTCGTAGACGGTGGCGCCGAGCGCGTAGGCGTCGCGCAGCATCCGCCACTGCATCGCGTTCGAGGGCCGGACCTCCCGGCCGATGTTGTCGGAGGCGCCGTAGGAGTACCAGACGTGCCCACCGACGACCAGCATCGTCGCTGCGGAGAGGTTCACACCCTCGTGCCGGGCGAAGTACAGCCGCATGCGGTTGGGGTCCTCGGTGTTGAGGGCCGTCCACATGCGCTGGAAGTACGCAAGCGGCCGGGGCCGGAAGTGATCGCGCAGAGCCGTGATCTCGTAGAGGCGCTGCCACTCCTCCAGGTCCTGGTAACCGCCCTGGACGACCTCGACGCCGGCCTTCTCGGCCTTCTTGATGTTGCGCCGCCAGAGCTGGTTGAAGCCCTTGTGGACGTCCTCAAGCGACCGGTTGGCCAGCGGCACCTGGTAGACGTAGCGCGGCTGTACGTCGCCGAAGCCGGCCCCGCCGTCCTCGCCCTGCTGCCAGCCCATGCGCCGGAGTCTGTCGGCGACCTCGAAGGCGCGCGGTTCGATGAAGTCGGCCTCGATGTCGCGCAGGCGCTTCACGTCCGGGTCCTGGATGCCCCTCTTGATCGAAGTGGCCTCCCAGCGCCGGATGATCACCGGCGGGCCCATCTTCACGGAGAAGGCGCCCTGCTGCTTGAGATGCGCGAGCATCGGATCCAGCCACTCGGTCAGATTCGGCGCGAACCAGTTGATGACCGGGCCCTCGGGCAGATAGGCGAGATAACGCTTGATCTTGGGCAGCTGGCGGTACAGCACCAGGCCCGCACCGACGATCTCGCCGGACCTGTCGTCGAACCATCCGAGGCTCTCGGAGCGCCACTCCGCCTTGACATCTGCCCAGGCGGGGACCTGCATGTGGCTGGCCGCGGGCAGGTTCTGGAGGTACGCCAGATGCTGCTCGCGGCTGATGGTCCTCAGGGTCAGGCTCATTCGGGGTGCTCCTCGGCTGGTGTGTCCCCATGGGTACAGGGGCTCCGGCTCTCGCGCCGAAGCCTACTGCGCCCTGCGAGCGCCTCGTCTGGCCGTATGCGTCCCGGGCCCCGGCCGGTGTGCGGCCGCGCTGCCCGGATGTGGTCGGCCGCCGGGCCGGAGCCGGGCGGGCCGGGAAGTCGGGAGTCGGGAGAGCCGGGAGTCGGGACCGGCGGCCCCGGGGACAGCCGACTCCCGGCCGCAGTCAGCCGATGACACCGCCGAAGAGGCCGCCGTGTGCCATGCCGAGGAGGAAACCGACAGCAGAGGCACCCAGACCGAGGATCAGCCCGAATCGTTCCCGGGTGGTCTCGGAGACGAACTGCCCGTACGCGCCGGTGATGATGCCGATCAGCCCCGCCCACGAACTGAGCAGATGGAGGCTGTGGAACATCGCGGAGACGAAGGCCGTCACTCCGAGGACCAGCGTCACGGCGAGCAGCGTGTCCTGGAGCGGATGGGGCTTGTGGTCGGTGGCGAAGAGAGAACCGGCGGTGTTGGGTCGCAATGTCTGTGCCATCTGGCACCTCCTGCGGAAGGTGGCGCATCGTAGCGCCATACACACCCGATGGGTACAGACTGACGGTCACCGGGCCCGGATTTCAACCGGAAGCCGTTGTGCGGGTAGTCTGTAGCGTCTGCACCGGTGTCTGCCCACGTCACGGCATGGTCCCCCGCTCAGTTCACTGATCGGCGGCCCGATTGTCAGTGGCTGCCGATACCGTTGCGAACGCATTACAACCCTCCTGCCACGGAACGACCGTGGCCGCTGAGTCCAAAGGAGGTGGGTTACATATGCGTCACTACGAAGTCATGGTCATCCTCGACCCCGATCTCGAAGAGCGTGCTGTCTCGCCGCTGATCGAGAACTTCCTCTCCGTCGTCCGTGAGGCGAACGGAAAGGTCGAGAAGGTCGACACCTGGGGTCGTCGTCGTCTCGCGTACGAGATCAAGAAGAAGCCCGAGGGCATCTACTCGGTCATCGACCTGCAGGCCGAGCCTGCGGTCGTCAAGGAACTCGACCGCCAGATGAACCTGAACGAGTCGGTCCTTCGGACCAAGGTCCTCCGTCCCGAGACCCACTGAGCTTCCAGTTCAGCGGTGCTTGAGATCCGAGTAGCAGCACACCCGCAGCAAAACCGTCGAGAGGTTCCTCCATGGCAGGCGAGACCGTCATCACCGTCGTCGGAAACCTGACCGACGATCCGGAGCTGCGCTTCACTCCGTCCGGCGCAGCCGTCGCGAACTTCACGATCGCGTCGACGCCTCGAACGTTCGACCGCCAGACCAATGAGTGGAAGGACGGCGACGCGCTGTTCCTCCGCGCGTCGATCTGGCGCCAGGCCGCAGAGCATGTCGCTGAATCGCTGACGCGCGGTATGCGCGTCGTCGCTCAGGGGCGACTGCGGCAGCGTTCGTACGAGACCCAGCAGGGCGAGAAGCGGACAGTCGTGGAGCTTGAGGTCGACGAGATCGGCCCCTCGCTGCGCTATGCCACTGCCAAGGTCGCCAAGGCCCCCGGTGGTCGTGGCGGCGGGCAGGGTGGCAGCGGCGGCTTCGGAGGCGGCCAGCAGGGTGGCGGCCAGCAGGGTGGCGGCGGCTGGAGCGGAAACTCCGGCGGCGGTCAGCAGCAGGGTGGCGGCGGTGCTCCCGCCGATGATCCCTGGGCGACCAGCGCCCCTGCCGGCGGCGGCAGCCCGGCCGCCGGCAGTGGTGGCGGCGGAGGTGGCTGGGGCGGAAACTCCGGCGGTTCCGGCGGTTCCGGTGGCGGCTACTCGGACGAGCCCCCCTTCTAGGCCCAGGGCCGAAGAGGGTGGGCCGTACCCACACTTCTTGATCAAACAGGAGAGACACACATGGCGAAGCCGCCTGTGCGCAAGCCTAAGAAAAAGGTCTGCGCATTCTGCAAGGACAAGGTCACGTACGTGGACTACAAGGACACGAACATGCTGCGGAAGTTCATTTCCGACCGCGGCAAGATCCGTGCCCGCCGCGTGACCGGCAACTGCACTCAGCACCAGCGTGACGTCGCCACGGCCGTGAAGAACAGCCGTGAGATGGCGCTGCTGCCCTACACCTCCACCGCGCGATAAGGGAAGGGTGACCGAAACATGAAGATCATCCTCACCCACGAGGTCTCCGGCCTCGGTGCCGCGGGCGACGTCGTCGACGTCAAGGACGGCTACGCTCGCAACTACCTGATCCCGCGGAGCTTTGCCATCCGCTGGACCAAGGGCGGCGAGAAGGACGTCGAGCAGATCCGTCGTGCTCGCAAGATCCACGAGATCGCGACGATCGAGCAGGCCAACGAGATCAAGGCGCGCCTTGAGGGCGTCAAGGTCCGTCTGGCCGTTCGCTCCGGCGACGCCGGCCGTCTCTTCGGTTCCGTCACCCCGGCCGACGTCGCTTCGGCGATCAAGGCTTCCGGTGGCCCCGAGGTCGACAAGCGCCGCATCGAGCTGGGCTCGCCGATCAAGACGCTGGGCGCTCACGAGACGTCCGTGCGTCTGCACCCCGAGGTGGCCGCCAAGGTCAGCGTCGAGGTTGTCGCAGCCTGATCGCTGCGCTCAGCAGAGCTGAGAGAAGGGCCGCACCCTGCGTGGGTGTGGCCCTTCTTGCCGTTCTGCCATGCGGCCCCAGGCTGACGGGTGCCTCTGTTTCACGTGAAACAGAGGCATTCGTTCTCGTTTCACGTGAAACAGAGGAACTCCCGTTTCACGTGAAACAGTCAGCGCGTAGCGCCAGTGACGATCCAGCGGCCCGAGCGGGTTCGCAGCCACAGGGTCAGCATGCGCACGGTCATCATGAGGGTCATCGCCGCCCAGACAGCGGTGAGACCACCACCGAGGGCAGGAATGAGTAGCGCCACCGGAGCGAAGACCGCCAGGACGAGCACCATGGCCCGCGCGAGGTACGGGCCGTCCCCCGCGCCCATCAGCACGCCGTCCAGGACAAAGACGATGCCGCAGATCGGCTGGGAGAGCGCCACCATGAGGAGAGCGGGCAACGCGATGTCGTGGACAGCCGAGTCGCTGGTGAACAGCGGAAGGAAGAGGGGGCGGCAGGCGATCACCAGACCGCCGAGTACGACTCCGACGGCGATGCCCCACTCCACCATGCGTCGGCAGGCTTCACGGGCTCCTTGCGTGTCGCTCGCGCCGAGATAGCGCCCGATGATGGCTTGCCCCGCGATGGCGATGGCGTCGAGCGCGAAGGCGAGCAGGCTCCACAGGGACAAAATGATCTGGTGGGCCGCGATGTCGGCGTCTCCGAGACGAGCGGCGACGGCGGTAGCGATCATCAGAACCGCGCGCAGGGAGAGGGTGCGGACGAGCAGTGGTGCACCGGCCTGGGCGCAGGCGCGTATCCCGGCAGCGTCGGGCCGCAGGGAGGCACCGTGCTTGCGCGCGCCGCGGACCACCACGAAGAGGTAGGCGGCGGCCATGCCGAACTGGGCGATGACAGTGCCCCAGGCGGATCCGGCGATGCCGAGGTCCGCGCCGTAGACGAGACCCGCGTTCAGGGCCGCGTTGGCGACGAAGCCGGCGATGGCGACATAGAGCGGTGTCCTTGTGTTCTGCAGACCCCGCAGCACGCCGGTGGCGGCGAGGACGACGAGCATCGCGGGGATGCCGAGCGCCGAGATGCGCAGATACGTGATGGCGTAGGGCGCGGCGGTGTCCGAGGTTCCGAAGAGTTCCACCAGCGCGGGTGCGGTGGGCAGGAAGACGGCGATGACGGCGGCACCGAGCAGCAGCGCGAGCCAGATACCGTCCATCCCTTGGCGGATGGCGGTCTGAAGGTCGCCCGCTCCGACCCGTCGGGCAACAGCGGCCGTGGTGGCGTACGCGAGGAAGACGAAGATGCTGACGGCTGTGGTGAGGAGAGCGGAGGCGACTCCGAGACCGGCGAGTTGGGCGGTGCCGAGATGGCCGACGATGGCGGTGTCGGCCATGAGGAAAAGAGGCTCGGCGATGAGGGCGCCGAAGGCCGGAACGGCCAGCGCGACTATCTCTCGGTCGTGCCGTCGCCGGGTGGCCTTGGGGGCCGCTGGAGCCTGTGTCATGCACATCAATCTAATCTTCCACAGGTAAGAGATGCAACTATCCAGTGACCCTTACTGGCAAACTCGTGCGACGTACCACCACGCGCCATTCGCATCGATCTTGGCCCGAGTTGGAAAGTTTTTCTTCTGCACAGCCGGTGGACGAAATATGTGCAGGTCAGGGGCAGTGTGGAAAACAGGCTGAGTGCTTGTTCACAGGCCTGTCCACCGGGTCGTGCACAGGTTTTACGGAGTTCTCCACAGCATCGGGGCCGTCGTCCACATGGCCTGTGGATAACCAGATTGGCTGACGGTGCCCGCGGGCCTACCGTGGTGCGGCACCCTCTCCCTCCTCCGGCCTCGGAAACCTCGCAAAACCGACGCGTCAGAACCGGAGTTGGGCGTCTCATTTGTCAGTGTCGTGCCGTACGAATAAAGGGCACGGCGAGGTCCGCTCGGCGGACGGGAGGAGGTGGCCCGGTGAGTATTTCCGAGCCCTTGGACGACCCGTGGGCCGACAGCGGTCCGAGTGACCGTCTGCCCGCCTCCCGACAGCGCCGGGATGGTGGCGGCCGTGGCAGGGAGGACCAGCACGACCGCGGTTCGGACAGCGGTGGCTGGGACGGCGGGGGGTCGTCCTTCGAGCGAGTGCCCCCACAGGACCTGGACGCCGAGCAGTCCGTCCTCGGCGGCATGCTGCTCTCGAAGGACGCCATCGCAGACGTGGTCGAGGTGCTCAAGGGCCACGACTTCTACCGGCCCGCGCACGAGACCGTCTATGGCGCGATCCTCGACCTCTACGCCAAGGGCGAGCCCGCCGACCCGATCACGGTCGCCGCCGAACTCACCAAGCGCGGCGAGATCACCAAGGTCGGCGGTGCGTCGTATCTGCACACCCTGGTCCAGACGGTCCCGACGGCGGCCAACGCCGAGTACTACGCGGAGATCGTCCACGAGCGTGCGGTCCTGCGCCGCCTGGTCGAGGCCGGTACGCGCATCACGCAGATGGGTTACGCGGCCGACGGCGACGTGGACGAGATCGTCAACAGCGCTCAGGCCGAGATCTACGCGGTCACCGAGCAGCGCACGACCGAGGACTACCTGCCGCTCGGCGACATCATGGAGGGCGCGCTCGACGAGATCGAGGCGATCGGTTCGCGTTCGGGGGAGATGACGGGTGTGCCGACCGGCTTCACCGACCTCGACCAGCTCACGAACGGTCTGCACCCCGGCCAGATGATCATCATCGCGGCCCGTCCCGCGATGGGTAAGTCGACGCTGGCGCTGGACTTCGCCAGAGCCTGCTCGATCAAGCACAACATGCCGAGCGTGATCTTCTCGCTCGAAATGGGCCGCAACGAGATCGCCATGCGTCTGCTGTCCGCCGAGGCGCGCGTGGCCCTGCACCACATGCGTTCCGGCACGATGACCGACGAGGACTGGACCCGGCTCGCCCGCCGGATGCCCGACGTCTCGGCCGCTCCCCTCTACATCGACGACTCCCCGAACCTGTCGATGATGGAGATCCGTGCCAAGTGCCGCCGCCTCAAGCAGCGCGCCGATCTGAAGCTCGTCATCATCGACTATCTGCAGCTGATGCAGTCGGGCGGCAAGGGGCGCTCCGAGAGCAGGCAGCAGGAAGTCTCGGACATGTCGCGAAACCTGAAGCTGCTGGCCAAGGAGCTGGAGCTGCCCGTCATCGCGCTGTCCCAGCTGAACCGTGGTCCCGAGCAGCGCACGGACAAGAAGCCCATGGTCTCCGACCTCCGTGAATCCGGTTCCATCGAGCAGGACGCGGACATGGTGATCCTGTTGCACCGCGAGGACGCCTACGAGAAGGAGTCACCGCGCGCGGGCGAGGCGGACATTATCGTGGGCAAGCACCGAAACGGCCCGACGGCCACCATCACGGTCGCCTTCCAGGGTCACTACTCCCGCTTCGTGGACATGGCACAGACCTGATCTCCGCCCGTGTAGGGTCTCAGATTTCGTGTCCAAATCTCAGTATGGATGTCCGAACTGGGGCCGGTAGGACGCAAATCTGAGACTGGCAGTTCAGGGCCGTCACCCGTTCGGATGAACAGCATGCAGCGCTGCCCGTCTGAGACGAACGTGCTGGCACCGTGGGTCTATGGGCAAGGGTCCATGGGCCGGGGGTGTGCTCGATGGACAGTGCTCCTGCAACTGTGAGTGTTCGCTGCCGAGATGGCGAAGTGATCGATGATCAGGAATGGGCTGCGGTCTCGATTGACCTGCTGCAGTCCGCGGTGCCGTGGCGGACGTTCCGTTGGTACAAGGGGCAGAAGCATTACTCCGGCACCTACTGGTCCGCGACCATGCGGGACCACGTGATCTACGAGTCGCGCTTGGAACTGAGCCGTTTACTCCTTGCAGACTTCGCCCCCTCGGTGAATCGCATCATCGCCCAGCCGTTTCTGTTGACGGTCACGGTGCGAGGGAAGGCGCGAAGGCACATACCGGACTACCTGTTGATTACTGATCAGGGCCCGGTGGTGGTAGACGTCAAGCCGCTGCGCCGGTTGTCCAGGCCCGAGGTTGTCTTTACCTTCGGCTGGACCGGGGAGCTGGTGGAGGCTCGGGGGTGGACGTACGAGGTGTCGAGTGAGCCGCCGGTTGTGGAGTTGGAGAACATTCGGTTCCTGGCCGGCTACCGCAGGGACTGGCTGGTCAGCCAGGAGCTCCTGGATGAGATCCGCAATGCCGAACTGGACGGTGTCGCAATGGCCCAGGCGGTGTCGTCCCTTCTTCCGTACCCGGAGCCGCTGGTGCGGGCCGCAATCCATCACCTTCTCTGGACGGGCTACTTCACTGTCGACCTCGGTAGACCCCTCAGCTCTTCGAGGGTGCTGAGGAGGGCCGCATGAGTAGGGCTGGAGCCCGAGTGGGAGTCGGTAGCCGCTTTCGCTACGACGGGGAGACCGTCGAGGTAATCGAGATGGCTGCAACGACGGCGGGCAACGAGGTGGTGTTGCAGGACGGCCGAGGCCGACTTCTGCGCCTGTCCTTGAAGGAACTGTTGTTCTCCGACCGTGCCGCTGTCATTCCTGACGAGTCCGGGGCATCGGCGGACGACGTCGACGTGATCGCCTCGGTGGTTCTCGGGCAGCTCGATACAGCGGAGAGAAGCAGGGTTCTGGACCGAGCCGAGCACGTCCGTGAGGTTCTGACGGGCTTTCGCTCGGGCTTCTCCGAGCTCGCTCGTGAGGGTGAGCCCCGCCCGGAGTACACGTCCACGCTGTCGATGGAGGCACGGCAGGAGGCGAAGGCGACTGAACTGGGTATCGCCGCACGCACGGTGAGGCGATGGGTTGCTGATTTCCGTGAGCACGGCGAAGCCGGCCTGGTAGCGAAGAGCGGACCTTCCCGCAAGTCCCATGGCAGGGCCGATGGCCGCTGGGTGGAGACCGCCCTTGAGGTGATGGTCGAGCACACCGAGGAGTCGAAGCCGTCGCGGACCATGGTGATCGAGCGGACCCGGGCCCGGGTCATTGCGAGGTACGGCCCGGAGGTCGTTCCGCAGCCGAGTCGGGCAGCAGCTTTCCGGGTGCTGGCCGAGTTGGAGGGGCGGCATCCGCTGTTCCGGCTGAGCACGAAGCGCAACCGCGATATCGCGGGCCGGCCGGACGGGGTCTACGGCAAGCTGCGTCCAACCCGGCCGGGCGAGTACCTGGTGATGGACTCCACCCGGCTGGACGTCTTCGCCCTCGATCCGTTGACGCTGCGATGGGTTCAGGCCGAGCTCAGTGTCGGTATGGACTGGTACACCCGGTGCATCACCGGGATCATGCTCACGCCGGTGTCGACGAAGGCAGTGGATATCAGCGCGGTGCTCTACCAGTCCTTCCGGCCCCGGCCGACTGGGCAGGACTGGCCCAGCCACGCGGTCTGGCCCGAGCACGGCATTCCCCGCACGGTGCTGGTGGACGTCGAGTCCGCCGGGGGTCCGGGGCTCGCCTCCCCGCCACTGGTGCCGGAGACCCTGGTGGTGGACCACGGCAAGGTCTACGTGTCGGAGCATCTGACGAGTGTCTGCCGTCGGATGGGGATCTCGATCCAGCCAGCGCGGCTGCGGACGGGCCGAGATAAGGGCCCCGTTGAGAGGTTCTTCCGAACCATCCGCGAGGACCTGCTGCAGGCCCTGCCTGGTTACAAGGGGCCTGACATTCACTCTCGGGGCGAGAGACCGGAGGACGAAGCGTTCTTCTTCCTGGACGAGCTGGAGGCGATCATCCGTGAGTGGACCGCGGTGGTCTATCACTCGCGACCCCACTCCGGTCTCCTCGATCCGGGTCTGCCTGGGATGAGGATGTCCCCGGCGAAGATGTTCGAGCACGGTATGGCGAGGGCCGGCTACATCGAGGTCCCCCGGGACCCGGACCTTGCCTTCGAGTTCCTTGAGACCAAGTGGCGCACGATTCAGCACTACGGCGTTGAGATCGACCGCCGCCGCTACAACGGTCCCGGGCTCAACGCCTGCCGCAAGCTCAAGAGCCCTTACGACGGCCCGGGCAAGAACAGCTGGCCGTTCCAGGTCGACCCAGACGACGTCACCCGGATCTACTTCCGGGATCCCGACACCAGGCGATGGCACACACTGCTGTGGGAACACGCGCCGTCCATGCAGATGCCGTTGAGCAAGGAGGCCCTGGACTTCGCCAGGAAGCTGGCGGCCTCCAAGTACCGCTACCCAGATGACCGGCTCGCGGTCGCCGACCTGCTGGAACGCTGGAACCTCGGACTTGGTACGACCGTGCCCGAGCGACGCATGGCCCTGCGACTCTCCCGTGAGCAGGCCGCCATCGAATTGCCGGAGACCGAAGCCGAGACCGTCATTTCGCTTCCCTCGGTACGCAAGGCCCTCGGGGTGGCTCCGGAGATGCCGAGAGGCGAAATGTCGGAGTCTGCGGAGGGTGGGGACGACGACGAGGCTGACCTGGAGGATCTCGCCGACGAGGACGACTTCTACGAGGACGCGTTGGAGGACGTGTGACCGACACGGCGGGCATGCCCAGTCCGGCGAACCTGGCCCTATCGCGCAAGGAGGACTTCAAGGCGTTCGCTGAGTCCCCGCGCCGCACCCGGCCCGAGCATTTGACCATGGCGCAGATCGCGGCGCTGAGCCTGGCCGCGAAGGCCGAGTACGACCTGCTGAGACGTGAGTGGCATGCCAATCTCGGGCCAATCAGGACGCCGCAACTGTCCGAACTCCACGAGGACTTGTGGGACATTGTCGACAGCAACCTGCAGGACGGCGACAAGGCCAAGGGCGCCGTCGCACTCGATGCCTTCCCGGGCCTCGGCAAAACCACCTCAGTGCTGGCGTTCCTCCAGGAATTCCACCGCAGGGAGATCGCCGAGCGGGGACAGCTGACTGCCCAAGGACACGAACGCCTGCCCGTCTGTCGCGTCGGCCTGACTGGCAACACCGGCATGAAGGACCTCAACCGCTCCATGCTGGAGTTCTTCGGGCACCCAGGTCGCAACCGTGGAACCACCGCTCAGCTCGGCCAGCGGGCTCTGGACTGCATGCTCTCCTGCGAAGTCCGCCTGCTGGCTCTCGACGATCTGCACTTCCTGAAGTGGCAGAGGACGAACGGCATTGAAGTCAGCAACCACCTCAAGTGGATCGCCAACGAGTTCCCGGTGACCTTGCTGATGATCGGCGTCGGACTGGCTGACAAGGGACTGTTCAGCGAGGGCGAAACCAGAGGCGACGCCGCCATGGCTCAGACCGGCCGCCGCACCACTCGTCTGGGCATGCGGCCCTTCACCATCGAGACCGAGGAGAACCGCCGGGAATGGCGGCAGATGCTGCTGGCCCTGGAGCAACGCGTGGTCTTGGCTGGCAAGCACCCCGGCATGCTCGCCGACGATCTGTCGGACTACCTCTTCGCCCGCAGCACCGGCCACATCGGCTCACTGATGACGCTGATCCATCGAGGTTGCCAGCGAGCCGTCCGCAACGGGCAGGAATCGCTCAGCCGAGACCTGCTGGACGGCGTGAAGAACGATGAGGCATCCGAGCAGGCACGCAGGGAACTCGAAGCCGCTCTAGAGACAAGGAAGTTGACCAGTCGGCCCCGGGTCGCCCGCAAGAAGGCTGCGTGACAGCTGGCCGCAGAACGCTCCCCGTCCGACTGGCCCCCCTACCCGGCGAAGCTCTCGACTCATGGCTCGAAGCCCTGGCACTGCGCCTGAGCACCCCCCTGGGCGATGTCCGGTCGCACCTCGGGTTCCCGGTGAGGAACAGGTCCGGGAACCACCTGCGGGACATCCCGCCCGACTGGACGATCGCGCTGCGAGAACAGGAAACCGCGGCCCTCGCCCATAGCAGTGGGCTTTCGTCCACCGCGATCACGGCCATGACACTGGTCCACTACGACCAACGGGCCCTTCTCATCGACCTGGAGCACCGGCACGTCAACCGCCGGGTGCTCTGGGGCAGGGCACGAGGCTCACGGTTCTGCCCCGACTGCCTGGCGGACTCCGGCGGCCGCTGGCAGCTCACCTGGCGTCTGGGCTGGGCCTTCGCCTGTCCCCTCCACCAACGCCTTCTGGCCGACTGCTGCCCAAGGTGCGGTCGTGTCCAGCGCGAGCGGCCTCGCTCCGGCTGGACAGTCCCTCAGCCGGGCATCTGCGGCAATCCCCCCACCGCCCCGGACCGGGACCCCTCCGGCGGTTGCGGCTTCGACCTGACCTTGACCCGGACCCTTCCGCTGCCTGCAGATCATCCGGCACTGAGGGCCCAAGACCTCCTTCTGGAGGTCATCGAGTCCGGGACGGCCGCCTTCGGTTCCTACGTCAGCAACCCGCAGCCGGCACAGAGCGCCCTCGCGGACATTCGAGCCCTCGGCGGCCGTGTGCTGGCAGACCTGCCGGGCGGCACCATCGCGGAGATGGTGCCGCCCGATCTCGCCGACGGGCATTTCGTGCCCGACCCCGGATCTAGCCTGGCATCCCGGGCCATCGAACGGCCCGGCTTTATGGCTCCTCCGCGAGCCGTGAGCACAGCGGTTGCGGTGACCATCGCGCTGCGAGTCCTCGAACACCGCGATGCCCATGAAGCCGGGGCCGAGATGCGGGGCCTGCTGGAGATGATGCGCGAGGAACTCGGGCAGGTTAGCGCCACCAGCATCGACGGTTGGGGGCGCGGCCTGAGTCCCATCCTGAACGCCGTCCACCTGGCCGCGCTCGCCCCATCACTCCGCCCCAGTGACCAACTGCGCTTCCGTACCGTGACCGCCATGCCAAGCAGGCCGAACCTCACCGATGCCGAAGCGACGCGGCGGGCCCGGAAGATCCCCGGCATGTTCTGGCCGTCCCTGGCAGTACGACTTGCCCCGCCCGACGGTGTCTACCCCCGAGTTCTCGCCCCCGTTTTGGCCAGCGCACTTCTGATCATCGGCAGCAAAACCAATCTCGACGCCGCCGCCCAACACCTCGGTGCGGTCACCGAGGGCATCGATGTCTCACGCATCCTGCAACTGCTGGACGACAAGCCGCACTGGTCGGCCACGATGACCGCCCTGATTCGGTTGGCCGACTACCTGGACACCCACGACGTCCCCATCGACTACCGTCGGCGCCGCCGCTTGAACTACACCGGCCTGCTGCCGCATGAGCACTGGGTGGCCATCTGTCGGCGCACCGGCACATCACTGGGCCATGGTCGGCGCGAGCAGGCCGTCCGCTCGCAGTTGTTCCAACGCATCAGCGGCCATCCCATTGAAGCCGCCCCTGGATACCTCAGCGGAAGCGAAGCGCCCTTTAGAGCCGAGGCTGCCCGGGCTGCTGCCCTGCGCACCCCCGAGCTGGCCGCAGAACTCGACCAAGCGGCATACGAGTTCCTCGCTGGCCAGGGCGTCCGCGGTGAGCCGGTGACCTGGCAGCCACCCATCTCTCTGCTCAACGGACTCGACCTTCCCGGCCCCGACCCCACGCGCATCGACCTTCCCCACCTGCACCGCATCATCCGTCAGCAGAAGAACCCGGTCCGATACGCGGCGGAATCCCTCGGCACGAGCATTGAGGCGATCCGCCTCATCCTGGACGAGCACCCCGCGCCGGCAGCACCGCTGTCGCCATCCGCAGCCAGGGCTACCGGCGGCATCCGCCACAAGGCCCGCCAGGACCTACCCAAAGAGACTTTCGCCCGCCTCTACATCGACGAGTACCAGTCCCTGAACGAGATCTCCACCCTCACCGGGTTCTCCCGCAAAGTACTGACCGGCCTTGCATGCGAGTACGAGATCCCCCTGCGAGACGGTCCCCAGGACTACAAGCGCCGAGGAGAGGTCGAACGCGACTGGTTGATCGAACAGTACGTCAACCAGCGTCGGACTCTGCCGGACCTCGCCCGTGAGAAGGGCATGAGTGCCGCGAACATGGCGTGGTGGGCACGCGCCCACCACGTACCCCTCCGTCCTCGCGGAGGAGGAAGCCACAACGTGGCCTTGCGTGCTGTCGACCAAGCGGCCGCTGTCCCCGCTATCCTGCGCGCCGCCCTCACTGGCCCCTTCGCGTGGCAGCGACTCGACCGGTTCGTGGCGGCATTGCGCTATGCCACCATCCGGGAGGCAGCCAAGATTCTTGGCGCCACTCAGCCTGCGCTGACCGCCCAGATCGCCCGCCTTGAAGGGGACCTAGGGCCTGTGTGACGTCGTGATCAATCTCGGGTTTTGGTCCCGTGCGTGGGTAGGACCTGGTAGGACGATGGGTGTGACACGTAGGCAACTC
>NZ_JBIUVD010000027.1:0-124889 GCF_044742785.1 Streptomyces sp. NPDC087844
GCGAGTACTTCCTGGGGGCGGCCATGGTCGATGTTCCTCTCATGAGAACCATCTGACCCTCTGTCAACACACTCCGCATCTCGGGGGAACCTCACGGAGCGCTTCGGCGACACCGTCAGGCTCACTGTCAACGCCGAGCAGCGCGACAGTCCAGTGATCACGCTGTCCGTCACCGAGCTCCGCCACCTGCTCGCCGGTGCCGAGCGCGACTTGGCTGCCTTCCTTGCGCTGGCAGCCGACTGGGCGTCCGGGCACCTGCCTGACTACCACGCTCCCATCACAGCCGCTCTCGCCCGCGTTCTCGACCTGCCCGTTCCAGCCGTGAGACCGGAGTCAGAGGCCGGAGTCAGAGGACGATCGGCACGGCTTTCCCAGCAGGAAAGGTAGTTCTGGGGAGAGCCGTCGTGCGCGACGCAGTGAATACGTTCGCTTGTACCTGCCTGGGCACGTCGACGTGCACGCCGACAGTGACCGTTCATCTCCGCGTAATGCCGGTTGAGTTCGCCCGAAAATCGCCAGGCTGGACTTTGGTCTGGTCGACAGTCCTCGCCTTGGATAAAGTGCTGGCACAGCTATACGAGCTGTTGTTCTCCTCGGTTGAGGGCGTGTTGGTGGAGTCGGTCGAGGTGACCGACACAGCCGTCCGGATCGCGGCTCACACGACAGCAGGACGAGCAGCCTGCCCAGGGTGCGGATCCAGGTCAGAACGAATACCTGGCTCTTACCTGCGATGCCCCCATGATCTGCCGGTAGCAGGCAAGTTCGCCGTGGTGTCGCTACGGATGCGGCGGGTCGTCTGCGCGGAGGACTCCTGCTCGCGCAAGACCTTCGTCGAGCAAGTCCCCCGGCTCACTCGCCGGTTCGGACGACGGACAGAGCGGCTGCGATCGACGCCGGTGTCCGTCGGTCAATCGGTTGCGCGCTGGCAGGCCGGGCAGGGCCCGAATGAAAATGCTTTCGAGGTTCCGCTCAGCAGGAACACCTTGCTGAGGCTGCTTGCGTCGCTTCCGGACCCAGCCACCGCCGCACCTCGTGTGGTCGGCGTGGACGAACAGGCTCAGCGCAAGGGCCGGGGCTACGGAGCAGTGCTCGTCGACGTCGAAACACGTCGTCCGATCGACCTCCTGCCCGACCGGGAGGCGACCGGGCTCTGACCGACCTCATCATCGAATTCCGTACGCGGGACAAGCAGTTCCCGCGCATGCGGGCCGAGCGGGACGTCAAGGTCAAGGGCCGCGGGCGCTAGGTCGTACGGCATCCCGAGGCCGGTGAGATCGCGGTGGACTTCGAAGTGCTCACGCCGATCCAGGGTCTGGACCAGCGGCTGGTGATCTACCGCGCCGCGAGCGACGGGAGCCGCTCGGCCCTGGATCGGTTGTACGCACGGTGACTGCACAGCCGATGATCCGATCGCTGCACCAGTTGGTGCTGTAATTGGTGCTGTAGTTGGTGCCCAAGTCGGTGCCCCAGTCGGTGCCGCAACGGAGTGTGCGCAGCAGGCGCCGACCCCCTGTGGCGCGCCCGATGTGCGGATCGGATAGAAGTCCGCCCAGCACTTCAGCCCCGCCGTTGCCGGCCGACCCCGCCATTACGAGCGCTCCGACGATGCCATGTCCGCCCGCGGCGGCCAGGTCGTGGGCAAGGGGGAGGGATACGCCCGGCATGGCCCGACACCGCGTCGTCCCCGCTCCGTCGTCAGGACAACACCGGTGCCGGTCACGTCATGTCCGGAGTTCGGAGTCCGAAGACCGGAGTCTGGAGTCCCGGCGTCCGGAGTCCGGAGTCCCGGCGTCGCACGACAACCACCGGCCCCCGGCAGCGGCGCGAACGTCATGCACAACCCACAACCCACAACCCACAACCGACAACCTCACAACCCCACAACCCGTCGGGCTGACGGCAGCGAACCCCTCACTCTCCCGGCACCCGCATCCGCAGCCGCCGTACCCGCGCCGGAGCAGGACCGGTCGACTCGCGCGGCACGTAGGTGGTGCGCAGGGTGTGACGGCGCGGTCTGGCCGTGGAGCCGTTGATGCGGCGTACCAGGATGTCGGCCGCGAGCCCGCCCAGTTCCTGCACCGGCTGACTGACCACGCTCAGCCGGGGCCGCACGAGCGTGGCCCACTCGGCGTCGTCGAAGCCGATGACGGAGACGTCGGCGGGAATGCGGGCGTCGAGGTCGAGCAGGGCGTCCAGGGTGCCGAGCGTGGCCACGTTGTCGGTGGTGAACAGCGCGGTGGGCCGGTCGTCGCAGGTCATCAGTTCCAGTACGGCGGAGCGGGCCCAGGCCCGGTCGTATCCGGTGTGCCGGATCAGCTCCGCCTCGCGCGGGACACCGGCTGCGCGCAGGGCCTGGCGGTAGCCGGTGAGCCGCTCGGTGGTGGTCCAGATGTCCGCGCCCGGTGCCAGCAGCGCCGTGTTCTCGTCGGGGGACGCCGAGGTGATGACCGCGATGCGGGTGTGTCCCTCGTCGGTGAACCTGGTCACCGCGGCCTTGGCGGCACCGCGGTTGTCCACCACGACCGTGTCCAGCGCGGCACCGCTCAGCGCTCGGTCCAGCAGGACCACGGGAACGCCCGAGGCGACGGCCCTGTCGAGATGCTCGTGGTCGGCTGCGGCGGGCGCCACGACCAGACCGTCCACGCGCCGCTCGATGAACAGCTGAACCGCGGACCGCTCCGTCCCGCCGTCCTCGTCGCTGTTGGCGAGGACGACCTGGAGGCCGGCCTTCGCCGCGACGTCGGTGACCCCGCGCACCGCCCGGGCGAAGTAGGCGTTCTCCACGTCGGCGACGACCACGCCGAGGGTGTGGGTGCGTCCGCTGATCATGCTGCGGGCCACCGCGTTGGTGCTGTAGCCGAGTTCGGCGGCGGCGGCCAGTACGCGTTCCCGGGTGGCCGCGCTCGCCGACCCGTACCCACCCAGGACGCGGGCGGCGGTGGCCTGCCCCACGCCGGCGTGCCGGGCGACGTCGGGGATGGTGACGCGACGCGGCGGCCGTGCGGTGTTCGGCATGGGCAATCTCTTCACAGGTGACGGCTCGGCGGACACCGAGGAACGGGTCGATGAAATCCGGCGCCATTCAACCATTGACGGACAGCGGCTGCCGGTGGGTAAGGTACGAGCCCGTTGGTAACGTTATCAAAATCCGCCGACGGCACCGGCATCCACCCACTTGCCTGCCCGCCTGCCTCTACCGGGCCGACCACGGCACGCCCAGCCACACGGTCGCCCCGAAACCATGCTCCGCGCCCCCGTTCCGAACACATGCTCCGCGCTCCGCGCTCCCGTCCCGCATACCGGAGGTCCCACGGATGGCAACCGACACACTCTCGCCGCCATCGGCCACAGGCCCGGCCATCACCCTCGTCGACGTGGTCAAGGACTTCGGCGGCGCCCGGGACGCCGCAGCCGTCCGCGGCGTCGACCTTTCCATCGGCGAAGGCGAGTTCTTCTCACTGCTGGGACCGTCCGGCTGCGGCAAGACCACCACCTTGCGGATGATCGCCGGGTTCGAGGAGCCGACCGGCGGACAGATCCTGCTGCACGGCCGCGACATGGTCGGCGTACCGGCCAACAAACGCGACATCAACATGGTGTTCCAGTCCTACGCCCTCTTCCCGCACCTGAACGTCGCCGACAACGTGGCGTTCGGACTGCGCCGCAAGCACATACCCAAGGACGAGATCCGCGACCGGGTCGAGAAGATCCTGCGCACCGTCGAACTCACCGACAAGGCCGACCGCCGCCCCCGCGAACTCTCCGGCGGCCAGCAACAACGCGTCGCCCTCGCCCGGGCCCTGGTCAACCGTCCGCGTGCCCTGCTCCTCGACGAACCGCTCGGCGCCCTCGACCTGAAACTGCGCCAGGCCATGCAGCTGGAACTGAAGCGGATCCAGCGCGAGGTCGGCATCACCTTCATCTACGTCACTCACGACCAGGCCGAGGCCCTGACCATGTCCGACCGGATCGCGGTGATGAACAACGGCCTGGTCGAGCAGGTCGCCCCACCCCAGGAGGTGTACGAACGGCCCGCCACCGCGTTCGTCGCCGGGTTCATCGGCACCTCCAACCTGATCAGCGGGCACCTGACCTCGGTCGATGCCGGCAGCGGCACCGGCACCGGGGTGCTCGACCTCGGCGACGGCCAGCGCGTGACCGTTCCTCTGCGCGGCTCCCACCGCGTGGGAGCCGGCGTCGAACTCACCGTGCGGCCGGAGAAGATCACGCTGACCTCCGGGCCGGCCGACACCGCCAGCCGTATCCGCGGCACCGTCCGGGAGGTGGTCTACCTGGGCACCTCCACCAGCTACACGGTGGACACCGCCACCGGCGCGGAGATGACCGTCTTCCAGCCCAACGACGGCACCGCCGCGGTCGAACCGGCCCGCGGCGACACCGTCTGGCTCTCCTGGGCCACCGCCCACTCCTACCTGCTCACCGCCGAACCCGCCGCACCCGCACCCACGGCGGCCGCCGCGGACGCGGCATCCCTCTCCCCGCGCTGACGACAGGACGACAGGCAGACCACCATGCCCGAGTACTCCACACCCGCCGCGCCCTGGCTGCGCGGGCCGGCCGAGCACCGCCTGACCCGGCGCGGTCTGCTGCGCGGCGCGCTCGGCGCCGCCGTGCTGGCCCCGCTCGCCGCGTGCAGCGTTCCCGGCGCCCGCGTCCACGTCCCCACCGGCAAGGCGGAGATCGCCGCGGCCGTCAACGACTTCTGGACCGGCAAGAAGAGGTCCGGGAAGCTGGACTTCGTCAACTACACCCAGTACATCGACGTCGACCCCACCGACCAGAGCAGGCATCCCACCCTCGACGCCTTCACACGCCGGAGCGGCATCGAGGTCGCCTACGACGAGCTGATCGACGACAGCGCCTCCTGGTTCGGCAAGATCCAGCCCGAGTTCGCCTCCGGCCAGGGCATCGGCTACGACCTGATGGTCATCGGCGGCGACAGCTACCTGACCAAGTACATCCAGCTCGGTTACCTCGCCCCGCTCGACCACACCCGGCTGCCCACCTTCGCGAAGTACGGCGGCGCCGCCTTCAAGAACTCCTCCTTCGACCCCGGCAACGTCTACACCGTGCCCTGGCAGTCCGGCATGACCGGCATCGGCTACGACCCGGCCAAGGTCGGCCGGAAGATCACCAGCTGGCAGGACCTGCTCGACCCGAAGCTGCACGGCAAGGTCGGCATGTGGAACGACGCGGTGCAGATGGGCAATGTCGCCCTGCTGGCCGTCGGCGTCGACCCGGAGACCTCCACCCACGCCGACTGGCGCAAGGCGGCGGCCTGGCTGCGCAAGCAGCGTGACGCCGGCATGGTCCGCTCCTACTCCACCGCCACCTACCAGTCCTCTCTCCAGCGCGGCGACCTGGCGGCGTCCCTCGTGTACTCGGGCGACGTCTTCCAGGCCAACCAGAGCGGTTCGGAACTGGAGTTCGTCATCCCCGACGAGGGCGGTCTGCTGTGGACCGACAACCTCTGCATCCCCTCGACGGCCGCCCATCCCGTCGACGCGCTCACCTACATGGACTACGTCTACCGGCCCGAGGTCGCCGCGCGGATCAGCGAGACCGTGCAGTTCGTCTGCCCCGTCCCCGCCGCACAGAAGATCGTCGCACGCGACGCGGCCGCCGCCACCGGCAAGCAGCACACCGTGCTCGACGCCCTGAGCACCAGCCCCCTGGTCTTCCCGACCGAGGCCGACGAATCGAAACTGCGCCACCTGCGGGTGCTCGACGAGGAGGAGGAGAAGCAGTGGAACGCGCTGTTCGAACCGATCTACCAGGCCTGAAGCGGCGCCGCCGCCGTCCCGGTGCCGCACTGGCCCCCTACTGGATGATCCTGCCGGGCTGGCTGTGGCTGGCCGCCTTCTTCGTCACCCCCGTGATCGTGATGGTGTCGCTGTCCCTGCAGACCGGCGACTTCATCGACGGCTTCCGCCAGACCTTCCACTTCTCCACCTACGCCGACGTGGTGCGCACCTACCATGTCCAGCTCGTGCGGTCCCTGGTCTACGGCGCCGCCGCCACCGTCGCGTGCGCCCTCATCGGCTACCCGGTGGCGTACTGGATCGCCTTCCGGGCCGGCCGGCACAAGTCGGTGTTCCTCTTCGTGCTCCTGCTGCCGTTCTTCGTCTCCTTCGTCATTCGCACCCAGTCCTGGAACGTCGTGCTGGCCGACAACGGCGTCCTGCTCGGACCGCTCAAGGACTGGGGCCTGCTCTCCGCCGACTTCCACCTGCTGGCCACGCCCTACGCGGTGATCGGCGGACTGACCTACAACTTCCTGCCGTTCATGGTGCTGCCCGTGTACGTCGCCCTGGAGCGGGTGGACCCCAAGGTGGTCGAGGCCTCCACCGACCTGTACGCCTCCCGGGCGGGGACCTTCCTGCGCGTGGTGCTGCCGCTGTCGCTGCCCGGCGTCTTCGCCGGGGTGCTGCTGACCTTCGTGCCCGCCTCGGCCGACTACGTCAACGCCGGCATCCTCGGCGGCCCCTCCACCACGATGATCGGCAACATCATCCAGACCGAGTACTTCACCAACCTCGACTACCCCGGCGCCGCCGCCCTGTCGTTCGTCCTCATGGGCGCGCTGCTGCTGGCCGTGTTCACCTACGCCCGGGCGCTGGGCACCGACAACGTGCTGGAGGCGGCCGCGCGATGACCTCACAGACCGTCCCCGCGGCGCTCGACGCGCTCGACGCGCCCGTCGCACCACGGCCGCGCAAGGCCCGCCGCCGGCCCACCCTGACCGTGTACACGTTCCTGGTACTGGTCTGGCTGCTGCTGCCGATCGCCGTCATGGTCCTGTTCGGCTTCAACGACACCGGCAGCAAGGTGAACTTCACCTGGCAGGGCTTCACCCTGAACTGGTACCGGCACCTGTTCGCCATCCCCAACCTGACCTCCGCGCTGGTCAACAGCCTCACCATCGCCCTGATCGTCGCCGTGGTCGCCACCTTGCTGGGCACCCCGATCGGACTGGCGCTGGGCCGCTACCGCTTCCGCGGCCGCGGTTCGGTGGACCTGCTGATGTTCGCGGCCATCGCGGCCCCCGAGATCGCCCTCGGCGCCGCCCTGCTGTCGCTGTTCATCGTCATGGGCGTGCCCCGCGGCTACTGGACGGTCGTCATCGCGCACGTGGCGTTCTGCATCCCGTACGTCGCCATCACCGTACGAGCGCGCATGGCGGGGCACGACCCGACGCTGGAGGAAGCCGCCCGTGACCTGGGGGCGGGGCCCTGGACGGCGTTCCGGCTGGTCACCCTGCCGATGCTGCTGCCGGGCGTGGCCTCCGGCGCCCTGCTGTGCTTCGCCCTGTCCATCGACGACTACGTCATCACCAGCTTCAACGCCGGCCGTACGGTCACCTTCCCGCTGTGGGTCTACAGCGCCAGCCGTACCGGCGTGCCCCCGCAAGTCAACGTCATGGGAACGCTGATCTTCGTCGGCGGCCTCCTCATCGCCGGAGCGAACGTCCTGTACTCCCGGCGACGCGCGGCCTGACCCGATCGGGTCCTGACCCGATCCAGTCCCCCGCGCCCCTCGGACACCGGCTCACGGCACACGCCGGCCGGTGCGGAACAACCCCCAAAGGAAAACATCACCGTGCACTCTTTGCTGTCCTTCAACGAAGCCGAGTTCGTCTCCCAGACGGAAAGCCTCGTGGCGCTGCGCCCTCAGATCGAGAAGGTGGTCGACCGGCTCGTCGACGAGGGGTACGACAACGTCCTGCTCGTGGGAGCGGGCGGGACGTACGCGCAGATGTGGCCCTACGAGCACCTCGCGCGGCGCACCTCGCTGCTCCCCGTCCGGGCCGCCGTCGCCGCGGAACTGGTCGTCTCCGGTGACGCCCGCATCGGTGAGCGCACCGCCGCCGTCTTCACCTCCGTCTCCGGCACCACCGAGGACAGCCTCAGTGCCATCGAGTACTGCAAGTCCCGGGGCGCCCACACGATCGCCTTCACCGGCATCGCCGACTCCCCGGTCGCCCAGAGCGCCGACGTCACGCTGCTCTCCGAGCCCAAGGCCTGGCCGTTCGACGTCCAGTTGCTGTTGTTCCTGGGCCGGCTGCTGTCCCGCCGCGGCGAGTTCGAGGGCTACGAGCGTCTCGCCGACGAACTCGCGGGCCTGCCGCGCATCCTGGTGGACGTCGCCCGCCAGGCCGAACCGGTGGCACAGGCCTTCGCCGACACCCACAAGGACAACGACTACCACTTCCTCATCGGCGGCGGGAACCTGTGGGGATTCACCTACCTGTACTCCATGTGCATCCTGGAGGAGATGCAGTGGCTGCGCACCACCCGGGTGCACAGCGCGGAGTTCTTCCACGGTTCGCTGGAACTGCTGGAGGCGGACACCAGCGTGATCGTCTTCCAGGGGGAGGACGAGACGCGGGCCCTGACCGACCGGGCCGAGACGTTCGCCAAGCGCGTCTCCAAGGACGTCACCGTCTTCGACACCCGTGACTACGCGCTGGAGGGCATCAGCGCCGAGTTCCGCGGGCTGCTCGCACCGCTGGTGCTTGACACCGTGATGGACCGGGTCAGCAAGCACCTGGAGCGGGCCCGCGACCACTCGCTCGACCTGCGCCGCTACTACCGCGTCATGGACTACTGACGCCGGACCGCTTCCGCCGGACCGACCGGCCCCAACCGGCCCAACTGCCCACGCCCCGCCCTCACCCCCGCGCGCCGGTGCCCCGGTACCGCCGCGCCCATGGCGGGCGCGGCGTCCCCGCACGCCGCGCCCGCGCTCTGGGAGACCCTGATGAACGTCCTCGGCTTCGGTGACAACACCGTCGACCGCTTCGTGGACCGCGGCACCGACTACCCCGGCGGCAACTGCGTCAACGTCGCCGTCTACGCCCGCCGGCTCGGCCTGGACGCCGCCTACCTGGGAGTGTTCGGCGACGACGACCTCGGCACCTTCGTGCGCACGTCCGTGGCGGCACAGGGCGTCGCCGTGGACCGCAGCACGGTGCGCCCCGGCCGGACCTCGGTCTCCACCCTGCACGTACGCGACGGCGACCGGCTGTTCCTCGGCTACGACGACGGCACCGTCCGCGAGCAACCCGCCCTGGACGACGGCCTGACGGCGTACGCGGCGTCGTTCGCGCTAGTGCACTCCAGCGTCTACTCCCGCACCGAGGCCGAACTCCCCGGGCTGGCCGCGGCCGGTCCGCTGGTCAGCTTCGACTTCTCCGACGAGGAGGAGTACCGCACCCCCGCCTACCTGGACCGCGTCTGCCCCCACGTCGACCTGGCGCTGCTGTCGTGCTCCCACCTGGACGAGACCGCCACGCGCGCGCTGCTCGCCGAAGCCGTGCGGCGGGGGGCGGGCATGGCGCTGGCCACTCGCGGCCTCGCGGGTGCGATCGCGTACGACGGCGGGGTCATGGCCACCGCGCCGTCCCATCCTGCGGACCCCGCCTCCATGTCCGACACGATGGGCTGCGGGGACGCCTTCCTCGCCGGGTTCGCCGTGTCACTCCTGCGTGACGGCTGGTCCCGACAACTCCCGCCGACCCGTGCGGCTCTGGACGGAGCCCTGCGGCACGGCGCGCAGGCGGCGTACGACCAGTGCTTCGTGGAGGCGGCCTTCGGCTGCGGCCGCCCGACACCGACACCGACACCGGCGCCGGTGGCCGGTGAACGGGGCGCGTGAAACCACCTGCGACGGTCACCAGTCGCGACCCAGCCGGGCGCCCGGACCACGTCCGAGAGACCGCCATCATGATCCAGCACCGCCCTGCGGACTGTCGACGGCAGTGTCGACGGTGTCCGGCTGCCGCACGGATATCTCAGCCTCGCCTCATCCGTGGACGTCCACACGGACCGGTGGGTGTGCGTGGTCCTCGCGGACGACAAGTTGGTCGGCGAGGCTCGTCACCGGGCCCATACCAAACAGACCGCGCTCGCGGCATGACGAAGTCCCCTCCCCTGTGACGCCTGTGACGACGGCACTCCCCTGCCGCGTACGCCCGGTGCATCAGCAGTGCGGGTTGCTCTGTCGGCGCGACGGCCGATTCAGGCACGCACCAAGATCGCCATACAGATGTCGATCACGACGTGACCGAGAAGCAGCAGTGCACAAAAGCAGCGCCGCCGCATGCCCCGTCATGGTCGTTCAACAATGAGCGAAACTGCCACTTACGCGCACCGGGTGGTGACGTCCCCGCTGCACGTATTCCTGATCCGATGCCCGCTTCGGCCAGTGAACACCCGATCCAGCGCGTCCCGCGCGGCCTGCCCCGGCGGCACCGTCCGGGCTGAGGTCGAACCGCTGCCGGCCGCGCTTGAGGCCAGCGATGCGAAGGCGGCTCCGGCCTGGCTCCGCCGCCCCGCTCCCCGCGCGCTGCTTTCCCTGCTCGCAAGTGACACCGCCCCGAGCGCCCGAAAGGCGCGGCAGCGAAAGCTGAGGGCTCTCACCAGCACCAACCGGTGTGAGCCCTGGAAGTGTGAATTTCGGAGGTATGGCCTGCCCCGTCAAGGGCCTACCAGGAACAATTCCAGGCACCTGCCCAGGCACACATCCTGCCCGGGCTTCTTCGCCAGTTGCACGCTCCGGAACAACGGCCGGGTTCACCTGCATTCGCCCGTATGCCGCATATGTTGGCCTCGCCGCCAGCACCTGCTCGGCACGGCGGGAAGGAGCGGCGAGCATCAAACGACACGGGACGGAAGGAAGGCCGAGATGACGCAGCCCGTAGTGAGCGAGCTGGACGAACGGGTGCCCGGGCGCCGCTGGACGGTGCGTCTGGACGCCGCAGGCCGGGGCAGCACGGCGGTACGCATCTCGTGCAGCCGCCCCGCCTGCGCCGACCAGCGCCTGCCGTCCGCGGCCGCCGGCCGTGCGGCCGCCATCGCCCATCTCAAGGCGCACCTGCGCGCCGCCCCCGCCCCAAGGGCCGGCGTGTACTGCGCGTGCAGAGCTGAGAGCTGCCACACCCACCTGCCCGACACCGGCCGCCATGCGCGTGCAGAACCCTGGCGGTGCGGTGGGCCGGTCGTCCTGGCAGTGGTCACCGACCGGGAAGGACGCTGGTGGCAGACCATGGAGTGCTGCTCCCGGTGCGCGGCCGCCATCCCTGGAGCGAAGACCGCAGCCACATCCCAGGCCTCCACGGCTGAGGACCGCCCGGCCCTCGTCGCCACGGGCACGGACGTGCCGCAGTTCTCCGACCGCCAGGTCGCCGCCGGCCCGGTCCCGGCTCCCCGCTCGGCACCCGTGCGGCGCCGCCCACCACAGGCGAAGATCGCCCGGCGGGTCATCCCGCACGACTTGCGGCCCGTCGCCTTGCGGGACGAACTCATCGAACTCGGTGACCTTTTCCGCGCTTACCAGCAGCGCGACGAGCCCGACCTGGCGCTGCTCGCCGCCCTCCATGAGCGCAAGGCTCGGGCCTTCACCACCTGGGCCGACGTCAGCGGCATCATGAGCCTTCGGTTGGAGGCCCGGCGCGCCGAGCAGGCCGCTGCCGCCGCCCGCCTCCAGCACCAGCAGCGCACCGGCGGCATCACCGACGGCGACGGGCCGACAGTGCCCCGGCTGCTGACCGTGGCGACACAGTGGGAGCACGCACGCTCCATCCTCGCGCACGTGGCCGACCATGCGCCGCTGCCCGGACCGCAGGCACGGCTGCTGGTGCTGATGCTGACCCTGCGCACCGCGCACACCGGCACCGGCAATCTCATTGGCCAAGACCTCACCGCGCTGGGCTTGAGCGACCCGGAGGACCTGGTCGAGAAGCTGACCGGCTGCGGCTGGCTGGGGCTTCCGGGCACCGCCGGTGACCTGCTCGCCTCCCGGCCGGAGAACCCCACCCCGGTCACCGTGCCCTCCCTGGCACCCCGCGAGGACGGGACGGGTCCGTTCACGTTCGGCAAGAAGATGCGGCCCAAACTCTCCGGATGGGCTCAGAAGATCCTCTCGGACAAGAAGCTCCGCAAGGCCAAGGCCACCGCCGGCACCCGGCTGCTCGCCCTGACGCTGGCCACCCGGACCGACGCCTCAGGCCGCCTCGGTCCCGACGGTTACGGCATCGCCCTGAACGCCCTCACCGCCTGGGTCCCGGTCGATACCGGCGAGCTGAAGCACTTGGTCGACCAGCTGACCGCAGCGGACTGGCTCGCCGACGCCCAGCTCACCGAGACCCACCTCACCGGGCAGCTGACCGACCGTGTCCTCCCCCTCAGTTGCCCCCTGCCGGCTTCGGGCACGCGCCCGTTCGAGTGAACCCGGGACGATGTGGCCCGGCCTGACCGGTCACCTGCTGGATGGATGGGCGGCATGGCCCGAGGCGGGCCACGTTCCGGCCCGGCGCCGGCCGCCGAGCCCGTCGGCCCCGGCCCGGCGCCCCAAAATCCAGGCCCTGCACCGAGGGGCCCCGCGCCGTAACGACCCTCCGGCCGACACTTGCGCCTGCACCTACACCGGCGCCTGCGCCTGCGCCTGGTGCAGTGACCCTCTGTCCCCTTCCCCCGTGCCCGTGCCCGTGCCCGGGGACGGGGACGGGGACGGGCACGGCGGCGGACGACCGGATCGAGCGCGCAGACATACGACGGCCCTGCATGTCCCGTCCTAGCGACGCGCGGGCATTCACGTCTCCGTCCCGCGCCGTGACCTGATGCCGAAGGAGCATTCATGACCACAACCTCGCGGACCAGCGGGCGCGGCCGGCCGGCCGCGGCCTGTGTCGCGGCCGGCGCCGCCCTGGCCGTCCTGTGCTCGGCGGGCACCGCCCATGCCGGTTTCTACGTCTCGCTGCAGACGCACAGCAACGTCCGCCCGGCTCCCCACACCAACAGTGGCACCGTCGTCAACACCGGTGCGGTCAAGGACCGGTTCTACCTGGACGGCGTCTGCTACTCACGCGGCCAGTACATCAAGTCCGGCGGCTACGGCACCGACGTCTGGTATCGCGGCAGCGTCCACGACAGCGTGGATCTCACCACGGGTCCGTACAACGACGTGTGGGTGTGGGGAGGCAACGTCGACATCGGTCGCGACCCCTCCGACTCGGTGCGCCCCTGCTGACCCGGGGGCGCTGCCGGCTCGACGCCGGCTGGGTGCCCTCGCGCGTTCGGCTCGCTCCGTTTGTCTCAGTCCGTCATCGAAGGAGTTCACCATGCCCCAGCACCGCTTCCGTCTGTCCATGGCCGTGGTGGCCGGCGCGGCCGTCGCCCTGTTCGGGGCTGCCGTCGTGCCGGCCCAGGCCCGGGACACCGTGCGGACGTCCACGTCAACCACGTCATCCACGTCGCCACCGTCGTCAGAGCGCGTGGCATCGAGCGGCAGGATCCTCCAGCCGCACAGCAACGTCCGCTCCGGGCCCGGCAGGTCGTACCGGATCGTGGCGAGCACGGGTTCCGAATGGGGCAGCGGCGTGGCCAAGTGCTACACCCGTGGCGAGTACGTCTCGTCCGGGGGCCACGGCACCAACGAGTGGTACCTGCTGAACGTCGACTTCGGCGGCGTCCAGTACTACGGGGTCTGGGCCTGGGCCGGAAACGTCGTAGCCGGCGGCGGCCTTCCCCACTGCTGAACACCCATGCACCATGACTGTGCCCCGGGCCCTTTGACGAGGGTCCGGGGCACAGTCATGGTGCGTGGGTCAGCGGCACTCGGGGACGCCCGGCAGCCAGGCGTCCTTGTGGTCGATGTAGATGTTGGACAGATAGCCGCCGAGAGCCGGTACGTGGGCCCAGGCGTCGTTGCGGTGCCCCTCGGCCGCCACCATGTCGCCGCGCTTCTGGCAGTCGACGTGGACCGGGGTCGGCCCGGACAGCGTGGTGACGACGCGGGAGTTCAGCCGTACGTCCTCGCGGACCCGGATGCCGGAGCCCCAGGTGGTGAAGTTCGTGCCCGGGGTCCCGCCGCCGCCCGGTGTGCAGGGCAGGCGCACGCCGCGCGCGCCGAGGTAGGCGATCGGGTCCGTGCCCCGCGTGCTGGATGTCGAGGTGTGTGCCTCGAAGTGCAGGTGAGGCCCTGTGGACTGGCCCTCGGAGCCCATCCGGGCGATCAGCCGGCCGCTGTCGACGCGCTGGTTGACCGAGACCAACCGCTCGTACATGTGGCCGTACTCGGTGACGGTTCCGTCGTCGTGGCGGATGCGGATCCACTGACCGTATCCGTTCGCGGGGCCGGAGGCGATGACGGTGCCGGAGCCGGTTGCATGGATGGGCGTGCCCCGGGTGTTGGCGATGTCCACGCCGTCGTGGCCGGAGTGGTAGCCCTGCGTGACCCGCCCGGCGGCGGGGCACGAACCGCTGTAGGCGGCGACGGCCGTGGGGACGGATGCGGGTGCGGCGCCGGCGTGGGCCGCGGACAGCGGGACCAACGCGGCGGCCGACGCGACGGCGGCCAGGGCGACCACGATGCGGTTGGCGCGCCTTGGACGCCGGGCCGGTGCGGCGGCCTTGGCCGACGCGGCCGCGGACGTGGACCGGGGCCGGGGCCGGGGCGAGGGTGTTGACATATGAGGTGGTGTCCTTCGTACGGGCACACGAACTGGTTGACGTGCGCGGGTGGTTGGCCGGGCGACCGGGGGTGGGGTCAGAAGTCGCAGATCGGGACGTCCAGCCAGGCTTTCGGGTCGTCGATGAAGATGTTGGAGATCCAGGCGCTGTACGCAGGCAGGTACGACCAGGCGTCGTTGCGGTGACCCTCGGCCTCGACCGGCTCGGCATGCTTCTGGCACTGCACGTCGACGGACGTGGGGCCGTTCAACCGGGCCTTGGTCTCGGACCGGGTGCTGGGCTGGGCTCGTAGATTGACGCCTGTGCCCCAGGTGACGTACCGCTTGGTTCCCGGGGCCGGCTGTCCGCCGCCGCCGGTGATGCGGATGGCGCCCGCGTACTGCGCGTTGAGGCGGACGGTGCTGACCATCACGCGTGTACCGGACTCGCGGGCCTCGACCATCTTGCCGCCGCCCAGGTAGACGGCGATGTGGTGCACGGTGCCCAGGTTCGCGGGGTTCCGCGCCCACAGGACCAGGTCGCCGGGCTGGAGTGGGGCGGTGCCCTGCCCGCGGTCGAAGCGGGCGGTGGCGCCCTGCCACTGCGCCTGGTTCCAGGAGCCCTCGGGCAGCCGGATGCCCGCGCCCTGCCAGGCCGCGTACTGCACCAGATGGGAGCAGTCGAAGCCCTTCACCTGGCTGTCGTGCGATCCGGGACCACCGTGCGGGTAGTCCTTCCCGTAGGTGGGGCCGTGGATGGAGCCGCCGGCCCAGGAATACGGGACTCCTAGTTGGCTGCACGCGGCGTTGACGACGGCCTGCGCCTTTGCGGAGGCCTCGGCGAGCGGCCGGCAGTCGGCCGCTGCGGCCGGGCGCTGCGTCGCTGCCGGCGCGGCGGTGGCCGTGGTCGTGGTCGTGGTCGTGCCGAGAATCGTGGCGAGCAGGATTCCTCCTGCGGCGGTCATTGTCCGGTTCATGCGGCGCATGTGTCGTTCCCCGGTTTCCTTTGCTAGCGGTGTGCGGGTGCGTGCTGTGCGGGTGCGTGCTGTGCGGGTGTCTGGCCCGTGGGTGGGTGGTGTGTCCGTGGGTGGTGTGTCGGTGGGTCGGTGCTGTGCTGTGCCCGTCGGGTCCGGGGCGGGCCGGTCTTCGCCTCGGCGGGCCTGTGTGGACGAGACGGTGGGCGGGAGCGGTCCGTATGCGTGGAGTGCGGCACGGATCTTGGCCAGTGCCCGCTGCCGGTTGCGCTGGACGGTGCCGCGGTGCGTACCGAGCCGGTCCCCTGCGCTGTCGTGGCTGAGCCCTTCGAGATCAACGAGGATGACGGCCGCCGCCTCCTTCTCGGACAGGCCGCGCAGCAGGTCGACGGCTGCGGACTCTGCCTCGCGGAGGGCGAGGCCGCCGTCCCAGCCCCGGTCGGGCAGCCGTCCGCTGCACACTTCGCGGCGGGATGTCTGCTGCCAGGCGTCGCGCAGCAGATTGAGGGCGGCCGCGCAGGTGTAGGCGTAGGCATGCCGTTGGCGGGCGAGCCGGCCGGCGTGGGCTCGCCGGGCGAGCCGAAGGTAGGTCTCCTGGAGGAGGTCGTCGGTGTCGTGCGGGTCACCGGTCAGAGCGAGCAGCCGGCGCCGCAGTCGCGGCATGGCGGCGGTGAACGCCGTGTCGAACTCCTGCGGTGTCATCCAGTCGCTGCGGACCGGTGTCCCGGTGCCCGCACCGGCCGGGTGGGTGGCACGGGTGCTGGTGTCGGTGCATGTGCTGTTCATGGGGTTCCCCGTCCGCGCAGGTGTTCACGGTTCTCTGGGTCGGTCAACGCAGGTCGGTGGGCCCGTAGCGGGCGGCCGACCGCCCGGTGGCGAGGGCCCAGTAGCGGTCGCCGTAGGACCAGTGCCACCACTCGGTCGGATAGTTGACGAACCCGGCTGCGGTGAGGGCTCGCTCCATCAGCTCCCGGTGGGCACGGGCCTCGGTGTCGATGCCCGGCGTGGCCGTGCGGCACGCGCCCGCGCTCTCCTCGGGGGTGGCGTTGACGGCGGTGCCGAGCGGCAGTTCGGTGCCGTCGTCGGTGCACAGGGTCAGGTCCACCGCTCCTCCGCTGACGTGCGGCGCCACCTCGGGCGGCGCGATGTATGCACTGGTGACCTCGCGAACCCGCGCCTGAGAGGCGTCTGGGTGCACGGTCCGCATGACGGCCTCGTACTCCTCGTAGTAACGGCGTTGCAGTCCGGGGGGCCGAAAGCCCTCCACCACCAGGAAGCGGACCCCGTCGGGCAGTCGGCGTTGCGCTTCGACCAGGCGCTCCAGCGCCCCCGTGCGCAGATGGGCGTAGGAGCCGTCGCCGTCGGCCTGCCTGGCGTCCATCCGCAGTCGGCCGTCCGTCCGCAGGTCGGCCAGGGGCTCACCGCACTCCTCGACGGGAGTACGGGCCACCCTGGGATCCGAGAGCAGGATGATGTCTGTCATGCCGTCAACGGTGTACGGGGAGCCTGCAGAATTGATGCACATCCTCTGCAGGCTCCTGTGCAGGCGTCTGCAGGGCCCTGTGCCGGGCGCCGGGCGCCGGGGGCGGGGCGGCCGCGGGCGGTGGGCCGGTCAGCCGCCTCGGAGCGCTCGGCGTCTTGGGGGTCATGGGGGTCATGGGGCGATCGGCCGCCGTGCGCCGGTCGTCGTCTCAGGTTGCGGCCTGCGGGTTTTCACCCGGTCGGCCGTTCTCCGTCGCCTCCCGGCTGCCCAGGCGGCGGAAGACCTCCTGGGCGTCTGCTCGTGCGGCCTCGGCGGACGCGTCGTCGCCTCGGACGCGGGCGACGGTGGCCATGTCGCGCAGAGTGCGGGCCCGCCATAGTGGCAGGTCCAGCCGTTCCCACAGGCCGAGCGCGCTGCGCAGCGCCTCCTCGGCGGCGTCCGGGTCGCGGTCCGCGAGCCGGCACTCGCCCAGGGTGCGCAGCACGAGCGCTTCGCCGAAGGTGTCCTGCCGTTCCCGGGTGATCGCCAGGCAACCCACGAGCCGCTCCCGGGCCTCGGCGAGCCGGCCCTGACGGATGTGCACCTTGGCCAGCGACTGCCCGGTGTACATCGCGCCGAACACGTCGTCGTCCTCCTCGAAGTGGTTCAGTGCCTGCGTGAAGAGGTCTTCCGCTTCGGCGAGCCGGCCCAGCGCTCGGTGGCACAGGCCCAGCGAACGCAAGGTGAGCGCCTCGCCGTGCCGGTCCGCGGCCTTCTGGTACAGCTCCAGGGCGCGGATGAGTTCGCGCCATGCCTCGTCGTGCCGGCCCTGCTCACGGTGGACATAGCCGATGCCGTAGCGGATGTGGGCGCAGGCGACCGGGTCACCGAGGCGTTCGTACGCGGCGAGCGCGGGTTCCAGCCGTTCCAGTGCCTCGGCGTAGCGCGCCTGTTCACGGCGGGCCGAGCCCATGCCGGCGAGCGCGGCGGCCCGCCCCCGGGCCACGTCGGCGCCGCCCGGGTCGGGTCCGATCCGGTCGAAGAGCCGCAGGGCGTCCGCGAAGTACGAGTACGAATCGTCGAACCGGTCCTCCTCGTAGCGGAGTTGGCCTAGTCCGTTCAGCAGCCAGGCCTCGTCCTCGGTTTGCCCGCAGCGGCGTACGGCCTCCAGGGCGACGGTGTGCGAGCGCGACCAGGCGTCGAAGCGGTTGTAGAGGGCCACCGAACTCGTTATCAACACGCCGGCCAGGTCCCGGGCGGCCCGGGCCCGGCCGTGGGCGGCGCAGTACACCACGCCCACGGTCAGACTGGCCTGCTCGGCGGCGAACCAGTCGGCGGGGCGGGCGAGCAGTGCCTCCTGCACAGCGGCGTCCATCGGCTGTCCGGCGTGCGGGCCGCACATCAGGCGGGAGGCGCCGCCGGGGGCTCGGGCGGCGGCTTCCCGGGCCAGCGTCAGCCAGCAGGCGACCAACCGTGCCACGGCGGCCTCGCGTTCCTCTGGGGTCTCCTCCACCAGGCAGCGCTCACGGGCGTGTTCGCGGGCCAGGTCGTGGATGCGGTAGCGGAGCCGGCCCACTCCGTCGACACCGACGAGTTCGATGAGGTGGCAGTCCACGAGCCGTTCGACGGCGTCCTCCGCGTCCTCCACACTCAAGTCCAGCAGGGGGGCGGCGGTCCAGGCGGCGAAGTCCGGCAGTTCCATCAGGGCGAGACGGCGCAGCACCCGCTGTTCCTGCGGGCCCAGTTCGGCGTAGCCGAGTTCCAGGCCGGTACGCAGTTCGAGGTCGCCGGCGCGCAGTTCGTCCAGGCGGCGGCGTTCGTCGCGCAGCCGGGCGGCGAGCCGGGCGGGCGCCCAGTGAGGGCGGGCGGCGAGCCGGGCGCCGGCGATTCGCACCGCGAGCGGGAGCCGCCCGCACAGCCGGACGATCTCCTTGACCGTGTCGGGTTCGTCTGCGGTCCGTTCGGGTCCGGCGACCCGGCCGAGCAGTTCCATCGCTTCCGGCTCGGTGAGCGCCGTCAGGTTCAAGCGGACCGCGCCCTCCAGGGCGACGAGTTGGCGGCGGCTGGTGATGAGGACCCCGGAGCCGGGTCCGGGCGGTAACAGGGGTCGCAGTTGTGCCTCGCCGGTGGCGTTGTCCAGGATGAGCAGGACGCGGCGGCCCGTGAGGTGCGTGCGGTAGAGGGCGAGCAGGTCCTCGGCGTCGGCGGGCAGGGCTTCGGGTTGGACACCGACGGCGCGCAGCAGTCGGGCCAGCGCGTCGGTGGTCTCCAGCGGCGCCGCGTCGGCGGCCCGCAGGTCGAGGAAGAGCCGGCCGTCGGGGAATCGGTCGGCCGTCCGGTGGCCCGCATGCACGGCGAGGGCGGTCTTGCCGGTGCCCGAGCGGCCGGTGATGACGCCGATCGGCGGGGCGGTGCGCCCCGGGGCGCCGCTGGCTGCCAGGACAGCGACCGTCCAGGCGATCTGCTCCGCGCGCCCGACGAAGTCGGCGACATCGGGCGGCAGTTGTGAGGGGACGCGCGGGGGTGCACCGGTGGCGCGGGGGATGCTGGCAGGCAGGGGGGCGGCGACAGTCAGGGGGACGCCGGCAGGTAGGGGGGCGGCGGCAGGTAGGGGGGTGGCGGCAGGTAGGGGGGTGGCGGCAGGTAGGGGGGCGGCGGAAACTGCTGCAGCGGGAGAGACGGGTGTGGAGACGGGTGGGCCGGTGCGGGGCGGGCGGTTGGCGCCGGGCGCGGGGCGCGGGTGGCCGAGCACAGCGGTGTCGCCGGTCAGCAGCGCCTGGTGCAGGGCACGCAGCTCGGGTCCCGGGTCGATGCCCAGCTCGGCGCGGAACAGTTCGCGTCCTTCCCGGTAGACGCGCAAGGCGTCCGGGACGCGTCCGACGCGGAACAGTGCGGTCATCAGCTGTCCGCGCGGCCGCTCGCGCAGCGGGTGTGCGCAGGCGTGCGCCCACAGCTCCGGAATCACCTCGTCGGTGCGGTTCAACGCCAGGTCGAGGGCGTACACCTCCTCCCGGGTGACGAGCCGTAACTCGACGAGCCGGGACGCCTCGGTGCGCGCGAAGAGCTGCCAGAGACCTTCCAGTGCGTCCCGGCCACGCCACAGTTCCAGCGCCTGGCGCAGGGCGTCCGCCGCCTCGGCGGTGTGACCCTCGGCGGCGGTGCGGCGCCCCAGCGCGACGGCGGCCTCGAAGCGGCGGGCGTCGACGCGTTCGACGGGGAAGTCGGCCAGGTAGCCCGGGGAGCGGGTCTGGATGGCGCGGGCGGCGCCCGCCGGGGCCAGCGCCCTGCGCAGGGCCGCGACATACGAGGCCACGAGGGCGCCGGCGGTCACGGGCGGGCGTTCTTCCCATACGAGGTCCACCAGCCGCTCGGTGGAGACGACTTCCCCCGAATGAGTGACGAGCGCGGCAAGGACCGCAGTCGGTTTGGGGCCGCCCAACGAAAGGCGCCGGTCCTCGAACCACACCTCGGCCGGGCCGAGAAGACGCACGTCCAGCATGATTCCCCGTCCGAGCAGGTCAGCGACGGGGCAACCCTACCGGCGGGACGGGACAGGAACGGAGGAACCGGACGGGCTCCTTCCTTCTGGCGGGCCGCGGCGGATCCCGGAGTGCCGGGGCGAATAGTGTCCGGCCGGCCTGCCCTCCTCGGCGGCGCCGCGGCACCACCGGACGCTTCCCGCAGTCCGCTCATACGAGAGCGCCGCCGACGGCGTCCAACGCACAACACCGTCTCCCCAGCACGGAAAGCCGAGGCTCCCATGCCGATCACCAGCCCCTCCCCTCCATCCCGGCTGCGCCGGGCCGCCCTGGCTTGCGCGGCGGCGACGGGAGCCGTCCTTTCCCTGCTCACCACGGTTCCGGCGCACGCCGAGCCGGAGACCACCCAGGTGTACGTGTGGGCGACGAACGTGCACATGCGCTCGTGCGCCGGCTACGAATGCGAGCCGTACGATCGCGTGCGGATCAGCCGGATGCACGTCACCGCGTACTGCCAGAACCAAGGTGACGTGGTGCGGGGTTCCGGTCACGTCAACGACTGGTGGGTGCACGTGGACGCGGGCGGCCCGCGCGGCTGGATCAGCGCCGTGTACGTACGGGGCGGCGGGGACATGCAACCGGTTCCCGGCGTCTCCCAGAACATCGAGGACTGCTTCTGACCGCCCGGTTCGCGGCCGGCCCGCCGATGCTCCACGGCGAGTAGCCTCCGCGGCTGCTTGTACGGGTATACGGGGAAGCACCCCGATCCCCAGCCGACGCGTTGTTCGGAGCGCCCACCCCTCCGCTCTTCCTTGTGCCGAATGAGCCGTTCGTAGTCGCGTGCGTGTCGTAGTCGCGTACATGTCGTAGCCGCGTGCGTGCGGCGGGCGTACATGATCCAGGCGCGTGGGCGTGCGACGACCCAGCGCCAGAGCATAACGACGCCCGGAGGTGTCATCGGGGCGGCGGACAGCCTTGATCGTGGCGCGGCGTCTGCCGCGGCGGCGTCGCTGCACCGGTGGGGCGGCCTTCTCCTGCCGCCAGTCCGCTTCGATCTCCTGCGCGACGTCGTCGAGGAAGGCGGGCGGGCGCCAGGTGCATTGCACGCTGCGAGCCTGCTCGCGGCGGCACCGATCCTGACAGCAGACCGGCTGCTGCAGCCGCGACCGCGCAACCGTCTCGGAGGCCAGCGGCTGTCTGCTGCCAGGTGAGGCCGGCCGTGCCACCCGTGCGGCATCTCGTGGGGCCGTCCGGGTCGTGCGAATACTGCGCTGCCTTCCGAGCCGTAAGCGCAGGCTGTGCAGCGCGACCAGGAGGACGTGCTGCACCAGAGGCAACTGGCCGGTGCGAGCGGCAGATTTGCGGTTGCCGCCTCCTTGACTTCGCCGCTCGGCCGGAGGACATCGATGCGCCGTGGACGGACACACTGCGAGGGAAGGTTCGTGTGCTGGGTGCGCCGACAGCTCGTACTCGACGACGGTGACGGGCTGACCGTTCGTGATCTTCCGCTCATGGGCACCGTCCTGATGCGCAGGAGCGGGAGGAGTCATCGGGAGTGTGGGCCACGGCGGTGGGGGTGGCCAGGGTGCGGGCGCTGGAGACCGGGCGGGGGACGCGCTGTTCCGCGACCCACTGGCACAGGGCTTCGCCACCGCCGGCGATCTATGGCCCTCATCGCCGCCGCTGCCCGATGACGAGGCCGCGCGACTCCGCCGACTGGCCGTGTCGTTCTCCATCGTCATCAGGACGAAGTTCCTCGACGACCTGTTGCAGCAGGCCCACGCGTCTGGTCTCCGTTCTCCGGTCTCCAGTCTCCGGCAGGTCGTGCTGCTCTGCGCCGGCATGGACAGCCGGGTGTTCCGGATGGACTGGCCCGAGGGCACCCTGCTGTTCGAGGTCGACACCGCCACTGCGCTGGACTTCAAGGCTTCGGTGCTGCGCCAGGAGCGGGCCGTCGCACGCTGCGAGCGGATCACCGTCGCGGTGGATCTGCGTGAGGACTGGCCAGGCGCGCCGGCCGCCGCAGGGCACGACCCGGCGGTGCCGACCGCGTGGATCGCCGAAGGACGGCTGACCTATCTGCCCGAGGACGCGGTGAAGCTACTGCTGGCCCGGATCAGCGCGCAGTCGGCGGCGGGCAGCCAGACGGGGCTGACATTGGGCCCGCGCGGCGTGATCGAGCGCTTCGGCGCGGACGCCGAGCCGGCATCGGCGGCGTCCAGGTGGGTCTCGGAGATGCCCGACGCCCCGGTGGGCTGGATGGCCGGGCACGGCTGGGAGACCGACAGCTACACCCTGCGCGAGCGCGCTGCCGCCTACGGCCGTCCGATCAGCACCCCTCCGCAGCGCGAGAGCGGCCCGGCGGACTGATCTCGGCGGTCCGCCGGTAGAGCGCCTCCAGGCGGTCAAACTTCAGTGGCAATCGGTCAAGGTGCACTGTCACTGGACAGTTGCACCGATTGTCATCGAAGTACGACCGTCCGCTTGGGGTATTCGCCAGGTATGAGGCGATGGTGGCGGTGGGTGGCGGCGCCGGTTGTCCTCGGCATTGCGGCGGGAGCCGTCACGACCCTTCTGACGGACAGGGCCTGGGGCTCCGAGCTGGCTCCTCGCTGCGTGGTGTTCTCGGTCGTATACCTGGTGATCAGGCCCACGATGCTCTTACGGCGCTCCGCGCGGCGAGAAGCACGCCACGACGGGGGCAGTGAAAAGGCACGGCACGATCCAGGCAAGTAGCTCCGGCGCCTGAAGTGGTCCAACTTGGGTGGCCGGCGGCCAAGTCCGTTGTCATCGGACACCGGATGAGACGGCCCCCCGCTCAGCAGATCTGCTTCACATGCCTCGGACCGAGATCATCTGGTCCACGGCTTTCTGCAACTTCGGCAGAAAGGCAGCGATGGCCTCGCTATTGGGTTCCTGGCCGAGCAGGTCCAGAGCGGTCGCATGGGTGAGGACGATGTCGGGCTGGTCGATCAGGCCTGCGGCCCACACGTCCAACTCCGCTTCGGTGCCCCCGTCGCCGGGACCGTAGTTGATGTACAGAACGGGGAGCTCAGCGGAAGAGTCCAAAAGGGTACGGATGTCTGTGACGGTGACCTGCGGCGTCGGCCTGTCGACAATCGGTTCCATGCTGTGACGCTCCTCCGGTTGATAGTTGACTCAGCCTACGTCCGGCCTGGCGGTAAAACCCGATGGGATCGGGGAGGGCCGGAACATTGCGGAGGGTGAGACCAGCTCTGCCCGGACCGCCCGGACCGGGAGCGGGCGAGGAACGCGGCGAGGTCGCCGGTGGCCTCGGAGTCGACGGCGGCGAGCCGGGCCGCGAACGCCAGTTGGCCGACGTCGGCTGGTCGACGCCGGCGCCCGCACAAAGCGCCCGAGTTCGGTGAGCAGCGCGGCGTGGGCGAGCAGACGCACCGGCAGCAGATCGGCGGCGGCTGCGCGGACGGCCGGATCCGCGTAGTGCCCGCGGTGCGCGGCGAAGGCGGGGGCGAGCCAGACGTCGACATCCCTTCCGCGCGTACAAGCCGACCCGCCTGTTGAGTTCGTCCCGTACGGCTGCTTCGTCGCCCTCGCGGGGCTCGGCCTGCTCCAGCGCGCCGAGCTCGCGCAGCAGCCGAATCGCCGGACAAGCAGACCGTGCCGCTGTGTCGCCGGCGAAGCCCCAGGCGTGCTGCGCGCCTGGGGCTTCGCCCTCTACTTGGGGTGGCGTCAACAAACGTGGTTCTTCTCGCCGTTGGCGACGCTCTTGATGAGAGCGGACTACGGGACCGGTTCGAACAGGTTCGGCGGCATGGGGGGCGTGGCGAGGAGGGTGGCGATCCGCGGAATCTGGTCCGCCACCCTCGCGCTGTACTCCGTGAACGCCTCGATCGAAGCGAACTTCTGGATGACCAGCAGCGGTCCGTCAACATCGCCGCGCGGTCGGCGCACCGAGTAGTGCAGGCACCCCGGTTCGGCGCGGATCTGCTGAGCGAGCTCGGCCAGTACCTCAAGGAGGTCCTCGCGCCGTCCGTTCCTGGGCTCCATCGTGGACACGGCAACGACCTCACCGGTCCTGATCGGCTGGTCGCCCTGGAGCACCGCCAGCGCCTCGTTTGCCTCGGCCTGGCTGCGCAGCCGGATCGGCCGGCTGCCCGTCGGTGGACCGGTCCGATTCGGCTCGGATGCGTCATGGCCGGACCGCTTCACCGAGACCCATCGATCGGCGCGGCCGTAGCCGTACTATCGGGTGATCTCGTGGGGGAGGTCGACATGGGCAGACAGCGCCCCGGCACGCCGACGCTGGAGGAAGTGGCAGCGCTCGCCGGAGTCGGGCGGGGGACCGTCTCCCGGGTCATCAACAACGCGGCGGGCGTCAGGCATTCGACCCGCACAGCCGTGGAACGCGCCATCGCGGAATTGGGGTACGTACCCAACTTGGCCGCCCGTTCCCTGGCCGGACGGCGTGCCGACGCCGTCGCACTGGTCATGACGGAACCGGACTGGCGGCAGTTCGGTGAGCCCTTCTTCTCCGCGGTCGTCGGTGCCGTCGGCGACGCGTTGGCCGACACCGGCGTGCAACTCCTGCTCACCCTGGTCCGTACGGACGTCGAGCGGCAGCACTTCGTCGAGTACGCACGCGGCGGCCGCCTCGACGGTGTCCTGCTGATGTCCGTCCACGCCAAGGACCCGTTGCCCGACATGCTGTCCGAAGCGGGCCTGCCCACCGTCCTGCTGGGGCGCCGCTCCGGCGACGAAGCCGTCACCTACGTCGACGCGGACAACGTGGGCGGGGCCCGGGGCGCGGTCGCGCACCTCATACGTACAGGTCGCACGGCCGTCGGGACCGTCACCGGACCGCCGGACATGTACGTCGCCCAGAGCCGGCTGCGTGGTTACCGTGAGGGTCTTGAGCGCGCGGGCGTCGAGATCAGGCCGTCCTGGATCGTCGAGGGTGACTTCACGCAGGAGAGCGGACGCCGCGCGACCACCGAACTCCTCGCCCGGGCGCCGGAGGTGGACGCCGTGCTCGCCGCCTCGGACACGATGGCCGCGGGCGCGCTGGAGGCGCTGCGCGCGGCGGGGCGCCGGGTGCCGGAGGACGTCGCCGTGATCGGCTTCGACGACTTCCCGCTGGCCCAGCACACCGAGCCCCGGCTGACGACCGTCCGCCAGCCCATGGAGGAGATGGGCCGCACCATGGTCCAGTTGCTGTTCGACGTGATGCGGGACTCCTCCGGTGCCTGGCGTCACGTGATCCTGCGTACGGAGCTGGTGGAGCGCGCCTCGACCTGACCGAATGTTTCGGGAGCGCTCCCAGTCACCCTCCGGTCCGGCGGATCAGCGTAATGAGCTGGTGGTTTCGAGATCGCTCCGAGCCCTCGACGCATACGGGGTTGTCAGGGGCATGCACGACTTCTACAGTCCTGTCTCAACAACAGATTGGGAGCGCTCCCATCCACGGATGGAATGATCACGCTCCCCTCGGCCCGGTCATTCGCACCTCCCCGAGAGGCCCCCCATGCGACCGATACCGCGTCACACCCACGCTCGGCGTCGCCGGTTGGCAACGCTCCTCACGGCTCTCACCTCCATCGCGATGCTGCTGTCCGTGACGGCACCGGCCCACGCGGACACCACGATCTGCGAGCAGTACGGAACGACCACGATCCAGAACCGCTATGTCGTCCAGAACAACCGCTGGGGCACCGGCGCCACCCAGTGCATCAGCGTGAGCGACCCCGGCTTCCGGATCACCCAGGCCGACGGTTCGGTACCGACAAACGGAGCCCCGAAGTCGTACCCCTCGCTCTTCAACGGCTGCCACTACACCAGGTGCTCGCCTGGAACCAACCTCCCGGCGAGGATCGACACCGTCTCGACCGCCCCCAGCAGCATCTCGTACGGCTATGTCAACGATGCCGTCTACAACGCCTCGTACGACATCTGGCTGGACCCGACGCCCCGCACCGACGGCGTGAACCAGACAGAGATCATGATCTGGTTCAACCGGGTGGGCCCGATCCAACCGATCGGTTCGCTGGTCGGTACGGCCTCCGTGGGCGGCCGTACCTGGGAGGTGTGGAGCGGTAACAACGGCGGCAACGACGTGCTGTCCTTCGTCGCCCCGTCTGCGGTCAGCAGTTGGAGCTTCGACGTCATGGACTTCGTCGACCAGGCGGTCGCCCGCGGCCTCGCCCGGTCCGACTGGTACCTGACGAGCGTCCAAGCGGGCTTCGAACCCTGGCAGGGCGGCACGGGGCTGGCTGTGAACTCCTTCTCCTCCACCGTCTCCACAGGCGGCAGCACGCCAGGCGACCCCACCGGTCCGGCGGCATGCACCGTGTCCTACACCACCAATGTCTGGTCCGGCGGCTTCACCACGAACGTCACCGTCGGCAACAACGGCTCTGCTCCGGTCGACGACTGGCAGCTGGACTTCACCCAGCCCTCCGGACAGCGGATCACCAGCGCCTGGAACGCCACCGTCGCTCCGGACTCGGGAGCGGTGACCGCGCGTCCGCTCGCCCACACCAGGCAGATCACCGCCGGGGGCAGCCAGTCATTCGGCTTCCAGGGCACGTACACCGGCGACTTCGCGAAACCGGCTGGGTTCACGCTGAACGGCACCGCCTGCACCACCGCGTGACACCCGGCGGTCGCAGCCGTCATTTACCAAGCCAGCCCAGCCAGCTCGACCAGCTCGGACAGTTGCGGGCATTCACAGCGTTCGATCAAGGACAGGAGAATCCATGTCATTACCCATGTCACTACGCACAAGACTCGTCTCCCTCGGGGCAGTGATGGCCACCCTCCTGGGCGCCCTCGGTCTGACCCTGCTCGGCCAGGACGAGGCCGAGGCTCACGGCGTGGCCATGATGCCGGGCTCGCGTACCTACCTCTGCCAGCTGGACGCCATCACCGGCACCGGCGCCCTCGACCCGACCAACCCGGCGTGCCGTGCCGCCCTCAACCAGAGCGGTGCCACGGCGCTGTACAACTGGTTCGCCGTGCTGGACTCCAACGCCGGTGGACGCGGCGCGGGTTACGTTCCGGACGGCAAGCTGTGCAGTGCCGGCGACCGGTCGCCGTACGACTTCTCCGCCTACAACACGGCCCGTGCGGACTGGCCGCGGACGCACCTGACGTCCGGGGCCACGATGCGGGTCAAGTACAGCAACTGGGCCGCGCACCCGGGCGACTTCCGGGTCTACCTCTCCAAGCCCGGCTGGTCGCCGACCTCTTCGCTGGGCTGGGGTGATCTGGATCTGATCCAGACGGTCACCAATCCGCCCCAGCAGGGCTCGGCCGGAAGCAACGGCGGCCATTACCACTGGGACCTCGGGCTGCCCGCGGGGCGTTCCGGTAATGCGGTGATCTTCATACAGTGGGTCCGTTCGGACAGCCAGGAGAACTTCTTCTCCTGCTCCGATGTCGTGTTCGACGGCGGCAACGGCGAAGTCACCGGCATCCGGGGCGACGGCAGCACGCCGACTCCCGAGCCGACGTCTCCCACCCCTGACCCGACACACACCGGCTCCTGCATGGCCGTCTACGAAGTGGTCAACTCCTGGAGCGGGGGCTTCCAGGGCTCCGTGCAGGTCATGAACCACGGGACGCAGCCACTGGACGGCTGGGCGGTCCGGTGGAAGCCCGGCACCGGCACGAAGGTCAACAGCGTGTGGAACGGTTCGATGACCACGGCCTCGGACGGCACGGTCACGGTCCGCAATGCCGACCACAACCGCACCGTGGCTGCCGACGGCAGCACCACGCTGGGGTTCACAGCCACCTCAACGGGCAACGACCTCCCCGTCGGCACCATCGGTTGTGTGAACCCGTGACGCACGGGCCGGGCGGTCGGTGATCGCCCGGCCCGTCGCGCCGAGGGCATGTGGCACCGCTCAGAAGGAGCAGGTCCCGGCAGAGGTCGGCACGTGCTCGCATGAGACATGAGACATGAGACCTGGAAAGCGCCGACTTCCCCTGGCACTCCACGGCCACGCGGCTCACCCGCACCCCGGATCCAGCGACCTTCCCGCACCGCGGACGAGCAACGGCATGGCGATCGCCGCCTTGGTCCCCGGTACCTGAGGGGACTCGCCGAACAGGCCCACCACGGCGGACAGCCAGGAGAGCGCCGCGACGTAGGCAGCCAGGAGACCGATCACGCCGAGCCCACGCCGAGCCGGCCACCGGGCCGACCGAGGGGCAGAAGCCGATCATGAAGGCGAGCACGAGGACCAGGGTGGTGGCGATCAGGTTCCGGGCCGTACGGGCGAGGACGTTCACCCAGGATGGAGGTGCCGCCGATGCCGAGGGACCGGAAGCGTTCGATGCTGCCGCCCTGAGGCCCTCGGTGCCGGGCGTCGCGGCCATGTGCCGCAGCGGCCTCTCAGAGGTGGGCGTCCAGGAACTTCCGTACCTCGGCGATGGTCATGGGCCCCGTGCCCTGCGCCACCGGCTCCCCCTCCTTCAGCAGGACGTGGGACGGGGCACCGGTGATCCCGTATCGCTCGGTTGCGGCCGGACAACGCGTGATGTCGGCGCGGACGGCCGTCAGGCGGCCCGCGTAGTCGTCGGCGATGCCACCCACGACGAGGTCCATCACCCGGCAGGGCTCGATCGCCTTGGGCCATGTCCCGGTGAAGTATGCGAGGACCGGAACTCCGCTCATCCCGAGGATGAAATCGAACTCCGCGTCCTCGCGGGGCCGGTGAACCCGCTGCGCCATGGAAGCTCCTGACCTCACGTTCCGTCATTTCATCCCCATCATCCCTCGCGCGGTGTGCCGGGCCGGTGCGCATCGTCCACCGCACCGGTCGAGCCGTGTCCGCCACCGCGCTTCTCAGAGACAGCGCCCCGACGGGCTACCCGAGGCCTTGTCCGGTCTTCACATCAACCACGTCAGCTGGCCTGAAGACCGACCGCCAGCGTCAGTTCAAGGACCCGGTGTGGTGATGCGAGATCCGGAAACAGCTCCCGCAGCTGCGACATCCGGTACCGGACCGTCTGGGGATGGACGAACAACGCCGCCGCCACCTCGTCCCGCCTGCCCTGGTGCAGCAGCCACGCCCGCAACGTCTCCTCCAGCCGCCGTGCGGTCGCGGCAGGCACGGTCCGCAACGGTGCGAGGGCTCGGGCACGCAGGTCCGCGAACGCGTCCGCGTCGGCGCTCAGCACCAGCTCGGGCAGGTGGTCCTCGGTGTCGCGGATATCGCAGGAGAGGGAGCGCGCGCGTACGGCTCGTGCGTACGAGGCGGACGCACGAGTCCACGGCCGGGCCGGGCCGACCACGGCGGTGCGGTCGGTCAGTTGCCGCAGGAGATGTGATCGGTCGGCGTCGGGGACGAGCAGCACACCGGTGGCGTCCGGCAGATCGTCGAGCACGAGGGTGCTCGGGTCGAGTGCGCGGTAGGCGGGCCGGGCCTGGGCGGCGGGCAGCAGGACCGCGGTCAGCGAAACCGGAGGCTGCCACCCTGCCCGCTGCGCGGAGGCCAGCAGCACGTCCGGGCTCGCGCCGGCGAGAAGGTCACGGGCCAGGTGTTCCAGCTGCCGCTCGTGGGCCCTGCCCCGGGCGGCCAGTTCGTCGGCGTGGCCCGCGGCGCTCGCGGCGGAGAGCTCGTCGATGTAGGCGAAGGTCAGTTCGGCGAACTTGGCGACCTCGGCGGCGGGCAGACCCGCGGGTACGGCGCCCGCCGCCAGGCCACGCCAGGCCACGCGGGCACCGACGCGGTAGGCACTGAGCAGGGCGTCCATCGAACGGCCGTCACGCACCTCGCCGCGGCCCAGCTCGTAGGCCGCGTCACCGGCGTCGCCACCCGTGGCGTTCCCGCTCGCGAGGTCCAGGTAGTGTCCCAGGGCGGTGCGGACGGCTCGGCGGATGGTGACACCCATGCGGCCCGAAAGAGCGTTGGCGTAGGGAGGGACCTCGTCGATGATCGCCTCGACGACCTCGTCGGCGGTGGTCCTCAGCGCGGCCCGCAGTGCGGTGACCGTCGTCTCGTCCAGGGCCAGTTCGCTGGCCCTCTGGATAGCATGGCTCATGTTTTTGTTCCCTGCGAACAATTCAACCGACCAGATTCACATCCTGCGGTCAGGACTTTACGCCTTGAGGCGCAGCAAGCTGGAGTCATGACAAGTTCAGCCCTCCGCAGCAGGGCGTGGAAACTCCTGGAGACGGTCACGACGCCGCTGCTGCCGTCGGATTACCTCGACCTGGTCAGCCCGCTGCGTGCGGGCGCCGACCTGCGTGGGCGCATCGAGGCCGTGCACCCCGAGACGGGTGACGCCGCGACTGTAGTGATCAGACCGGGACGGGGCTGGCGCGGGCACACAGCCGGTCAGTACGTGCGGATCGGGGTCGACGTCGACGGGGTGCGCCTGTGGCGTGCCTACTCCATCACCTCGCCGACAAACCGCCGGGACGGCCGCGTCACGATCACCGTGAAGGCGATCCCGGACGGCAAGGTCAGCAACCACCTGGTCCGCAGGGCGAAACCGGGCACGCTGATCCAGCTCGACCAGCCGACCGGTGACTTCGTGCTGCCGCGGGCCAAGCCCGCCAAGGTGCTCTACCTGACGGCCGGCAGCGGCATCACTCCCGTGATGGGCATGCTGCGCGACACGGAGTTCGACGACGTCGTCATGGTCCACTGCGCACCCCAGCCGCAAGACGTGATCTTCCGCGACGAACTGCACGACCTGGTCGCGGACAAGAAGCTGCGGCTCACCGAGGTGCACACCGACACCGACGGCAAGCTCGACATCGCCCGCCTCGGCGAACTCGTGCCCGACTGGGCCGAGCGCGAGGCCTGGGCCTGTGGGCCGGCGGGCCTGCTCGACGCCGCCGAGGAGCACTGGAACGAGCACGGCGTCCAAGAACGCCTGCACACCGAACGCTTCCGCCCCGGCATCGTCGTCGCCGGCGACGGTGGTGAGGTCACGTTCAGCGTCACCGGCAAGACCGTCGACGCGGACGGTGCCACGCCGTTGCTGGACATCGGCGAGGAGGCCGGCGTGCTCATGCCGTCCGGGTGCCGCATGGGCATCTGCTTCGGCTGCGTCACGCCGCTCAAGGCGGGCGCCGTCCGCGACCTGCGCACCGGCGAGATCACCGAGGCCGAGCCGGGCGTCCTCATCCAGACCTGCGTGTCCGCCGCGGCGGGCCCCTGCGACATCGAACGGTAGGAGCACCTTGACCGCCACCGACCCCACCGCCCACCTGACCGCGGAGCAGATCGAGGAGCTCGGCCGCGAGCTGGACGCGATCCGCGACGAGGTGATCGCCGGCCGCGGCGAGAAGGACGCCGCCTACATCCGTAAGGTCATCTCGGCGCAGCGCAAACTTGAGCTGGTCAGCAGGGGCGTGCTGCTGTTCTCGTTCTTCCCGCCCGCGTGGCTGCTCGGCACCGCCGGACTGTCCGTGGCGAAGATCATGGACAACATGGAGATCGGCCACAACATCCTGCACGGCCAGTGGGACTGGATGCGGGACCCGAAGATCCACTCCACCACCTGGGAGTGGGATCACGTCTCACCGTCCGAGCAGTGGAAGCACTCGCACAACGAACTGCATCACACGTACACCAACGTGATCGGCAAGGACAACGACCTCGGCTACGGCATCATGCGCGTCGACGAGGACCAGAGGTGGCACCCGTTCCACCTCGGCCAGCCGCTGTGGAACTTCATCAACGCCTGCTTCTTCGAGTACGGCATCGCAGCGTACGACCTGGAGCTCGGCAAGAACCTGCAGAAGCGCCGCCGCAAGAACCCGGAGTTCCGCGCGCGGGCCAGGGCCGTGGGCCGCAAGATCCGCAAGCAGGTGCTCAAGGACTACGTGATCCACCCACTGCTGTCGGGCCCGTCGTTCCTCACCACCCTCGCCGCCACGTTCACCGCGAACCTGGTCCGCAACATCTGGACCCACTCAGTGATCATGTGCGGTCACTTCCCCGAGGGCGTGCAGGTCTTCGAGCGCCGGTCGATCAAGAACGAGACGCGCGGCCAGTGGTACCTGCGCCAGATGATGGGCTCGGCGAACATCAGCGGCAGCAAGGCCATGCACTTCATGACCGGCAACCTCTCCCACCAGATCGAGCACCACCTCTTCCCGGACCTGCCCAGCAACCGGTACGCCGAGGTCGCGGTGAAGGTGCGCGCGCTGTTCGAGAAGTACGAGCTGGAGTACGTCACCGGACCGCTGCCCAAGCAGGTGTTCTCCGCGTGGCACAAGGTCTTCCGGCTCTCGCTGCCGAACAAGAAGCCCAAGGCCAAAACGCCGGACCGCGAGCAGGATCTCGTCGCCGCCTGATTCCCATATGGGTTCAGGTCTCTCGACCTTACCGGCGGCACCGCCGGGTTCGGTGAGATCCGTCGCGGACGGTGGGCGACCGCGACGTCAGACCGTACGACACGGGACCCGGCAGCCAGTCTCCGGCTGTGCTGCTGTGCTGCTGTGCTGCTGTCAGTCTGTGCGCCCGGGGCTCAGCACACAGCCCCGGGCAAGGCGTTGCAGTGCGCCGACCTGCGGGCCGAGCTGAAGGCACGGGCGGTGACGCGGACACTGCCGGGACCGACGCTCGGCGCCCCTGTGTCCGGCCCTGCGCCGCTGCCGGGGTGCGGGGTGAGCCGAAGGGGGACGGGTCATGGGCCCGGGCCTCCGTCGACGCAGGCCGAGTAGCGGTGTACGCACGGCGGGGCACGAGCCCGGCGGCTTCGTTCATGTGGAGCAGGCCCTGAAAACGGTTCGGGTGGTGTCCGCGTGCTGAGCGCGGGCACCACCCGAAGCGATCTGACGGCGAGGAAAGCGAAAGAACTTGTTTTCGATGCAGGAAATTGAGAAGGAAGCCCTTTCATGGCCTCGCCGTGATGAACGCTAGCACTCAGCCCGGGATCAAGTCGCGCAGGTTTTCGAGGGTGATGACCGTCGAGTCCGGGTGCAGGCCCTCAGGACGTTCGAGCCCGATGTACAGCACGGGCTCGTCCGGGACCGACCCGCCGTTCCACAGGTCCACCACCGTGGAGTCGCCGGACATCAGGCCCACCAGGTACCACACCGTCAACTGCTCACGCTCCACGAGGGCTCGTACCACCTTGGCCACCGACACCTGGTTCTCCTCGACCCGGTTGGCCGAGGAGATGCCCTTCAAGTACAGGTGCAGCCACTTCGCGCGCCACCGGCCGTCGTCCTCCCGGCGGAACACCAGCGGCAGCGCCACCCGGCCCACCCCACGCAGCTGCGACTTCATCCGCACTGTGCGCGGCTCGAACGGCCGGCCCTTCTGCTCACGGTCACGGACCATGAAACCGAAGAACGACTCCTCGACCTCCTCGAAGCCCTCGCCGGCGAAGATGTTGACCTGCGGAACGACAAAGGTGCTGCGTACCCGCTCCAGTGACAGGTTGATGAATTCCGAGGCCCCGTGAGGCGCCTCGGTGACATCGCCCGAGTGCTCGGCCCCGGCAGCCGTGAGGGATGTGTAGGAGAGCCAGGAGTCGGTGCTGTAATCGGCATTGAGGAGCAGGGCCGAGAGGTCGTAGTCGGTCCGCTTCTCGGTCTCTTTCCAGTACACGAAGAACCGCAGCTGCTCGCCGTCGACCGGTGAGAGCGATCCACGCGGCAGTACGCCGAGCCCTGTTGCGGTCGCCCTTCCGCTGAGCGGGAGCGCCACATCGAGGACATCGGGGTCGAGCAGGATCCGGACCGGTCGCGGGAGCCGACGGCGCAGTTCGGCGTCGAGGGCGGCGATCAGACGGTCGCGGTCGGAGGCCGGGACGGGCGGCCGAACGTCGGGGGCCGCCCAGGCCCGGCCCTTGCGGTTGACGAAGATGCGCGGTTCGCCGGTCTCCCGCGCCCGGTTGTGGAGGTGCTCGCGGACCGCGAGCACGACCCGGCCGGAGACCTCGGGAGCCACCCGCACCGCGGCGGCCACCACCGCGTCCCGCTCCCCCTGGTCGGCGGCGATACGCAGCAGTCGGTCCAGGGCGCGGAACAGCTTGCCGGGGGCGGACTGCAGCAGCCGCACCGCGCCGAGGACGTCGAACTCGTCGAGCCGCTTCTCAAGGCGGCTGTCGAAGGACCGCGCCTCCTTCTCGCCGCGCGCCACGGCGAACACCTCGGCGGCGTGCGGCCGGCGCGGGTACTCGTGCGGGTGCAGCCGCTCACCGAGCCGCTTGAACGGCTCGCGGTGGGCGTGTACATCGGCCAGCTTGGCAGGGTTCGCCGCGATGACGGTGTCGAGGCCTGCGAGCAGCGCTCGGCGGACCGGCCGCGACAGAGCCCGGAACCGGGTCGGCTCCTGCAATGTCACGTCGCCGCCCGACAGCGCGCAGGCCAGCCGAAGCACATCGGTGACGGTGTCCAGCAGGAGGTCGGCACCGACCGCGAGACGGGCGGCGTTGACGGCCGCCCGGTTCTCCCGGACCGGGATCGACTCGGGCTGGGGGCCGAGCGCGCACCGCTCGGCGAGCATTCCGAGGTCGCTCAGATGCTCCTCGCCCAGGGGCGTCGTTGAGGCCGCCAACGACAGGTAGAGGTCGGTGAGTTCGTCGTCCAGCTCCCGGCCGAGGTGCAGGACGGTCAACCGGTCCCCCGCCGAGGTGATCAGCTCGTCCTGCGCGGCGAGCATCTCCTCGTAGGTGTGCTGGTAGCGGCCGTACGCAGGGAGGCTGAGCAGATCCAGTACCCCATGTGCCAGCTGCGTCAATACCTTCTCGCGCGACGTGTCATCGGCGAGGGCCTGCGTGACACACCGCATCCAGAACTCTTCGGTGTCCGGCACGTTCGCCGGGAAGTCGATGAAGTACGTGTTGTGTTGGACATGGTCGCCCACCATCTCGTTCACCGTACGCAGCGTCCGCCTGGCAGTGTGCACGACCGCAGCCCCGGACAACCCCGACAACCGCTCCATCAGCTGAGCCGAGAGCTTGAATCCGACAGACGCCAGCGCCACGTCGAACTGCCGCGCGGCGGCGGCTCCTTGACCATCGGAGCCCTTGGAGCCCTTGGAGCCCTTGGGGGAGGAAAGACGGTGCGTGTGCCGGATGACCAGTGAATCGAAATCGTGCGCCATTCAGGGATGATCGCAGAGGCGTGCGAACAAACGCACAGGAGTTTTCGCGCGTTCCAACCCTGTGACCACACCTGCACCCTCGACACGCTCTGCTGTGTCACGGCGGACAGCAGGGAAGCCGCCATCCACCAGGAACGGGCCCGGCGAAAGGGAGCGACCGCCGGAACAGACCAGAACAGACCGAAACAGAACTGACAGGACGTTAGCGCAGACCTCTGACCAGGGAGGGTTTCGACGCATCCGTGGCTTCGTGGTCCTCGGCTTGCGCTCTCACTGACCACGCGGGAGCGGTAGTTCACGCGACGCAGGCGCTGCTGGGGGGCGGTCCCACTCCGGAGGCGTACACCAGCTCGCCGGCAGAACGCGGCGAACGGCGTGCTGAGGGCCGCCGCGTTGCAGCAGGAGGGTTCCGAAGATGCGACCGGGCCACATCGCGATCCCTGCGGCCCGGGCGGAACACCGGGCCGTTGTGTCGGCCGGTCATCGCACCCGGAGGGTGCCCGGCAGATGCACTCGGCCGGTACGGCGTCACGGTGACCCCAGTTCCGCGGACCGGGCCGGCCGGGCGGCCGAAGTCCCCTCAGCGGCGTCGCTGGTCAGCTCGCAGCTCGAAGTCTCCGTAACTGTTGTCGACGGGGTTGACCGTGACTCCTGGGGCGACGATCTCATCGATGGCGTCGAGGACGTCCGAGGACAGGGTGATGTCGGCGGCAGGCAGGAACGCCTCCAGTTGCTCCATGGTGCGAGGCCCGATGATCGCCGAGGTGACGCCCGGGTGGTTGATGACGAAGGCGACGGCCAGCTCGATCAGGGTGAGGCCGGCCTTCTCCGCCAGGACGGCGAGCTGTTCGACGGCGTCGAGCTTGCGCTGGTTGGCGGAGGTGCCCATATCGAACCGGGCTGAGGGGCGGGCAGCGGAGGCGGGACCTTCCGTACCGTTCTTCCGGTAGCGGCCGGAGAGCCACCCTCCGGAGAGCGGGCTGTAGGTGAGGGTGCCCATGCCATGGCGACGCACGGCGGGCAGCACGTCCTCCTCGATGCCGCGGACCAGGATCGAGTACGGCGGCTGCTCGGTGACAAACCGTTCCAGGTGCCGCTCCCGCGAGCTCCACTGGGCCTCGACGATCTGCGAGCCGGAGTAGGACGAGGAGCCGATATAGCGGACCTTGCCCTGGCGGACGAGGTCGGTGAGGGCGCCGAGGGTCTCGGCGACGTCCGTGTCGGGGCTGGGGCGGTGAACCTGGTAGAGGTCGATGTGGTCGGTGCCGAGCCGCCGCAGGGAGTTCTCGACCGCGCGGAAGATCCAGCGGCGCGAGCCGCCGCGCTGGTTGGGGTCGTGGGGGTCCATCGGCATGAAGAACTTGGTCGCCAGGAAGACGTCCTCGCGGCGGCCCTGGAGCGCCTTGCCGACGATCTCCTCGGAGACGCCGGCGGAGTACACGTCGGCGGTGTCGACGAAGTTGACGCCCGCGTCAAGGGCGCGGTGGATGATCCGGATCGAGTCGGCCTCGTCCTCGTTGCCCCACGGGCCGAACATCATCGCGCCCAGGCAGAGCGGGCTGACCTGGACGCCGGTACGGCCGAGCGGTCGGTATCGCATGGAACGGTCTCCTCAGATCGTGTGCGGTCAGTCGTTCGAGGTGGGGACTGCGGTGCCGGTGCTCGCCCAGCTGGCAAGGAGGCCGAGGGCCTCGCGCTCGGGAGAGTCCGGTTCGGGGGTGTAGAAGTTCAGGCGCAGGCCGGGATCGGACGGCAGTTCCATGGCCTCGTAGGGCAGCGCGAGATCGCCGACGAGCGGGTGACGCAGGTTCTTCAACCCGGAGCGGTGGAATTTCACCTCGTGCCTCGCCCAGCGTCGGGCGAACTCGTCGCTGCGCGTGGTCAGTTCACCGATCAGGTCGGTCAGCGCCTTGTCGTGCGGCGAGCGGCCCGTCTCCGTGCGCAGGAAGGCGACGGCGTCGTCGGCCCCCTTGTCCCAGTCGACCCAGAACTCCTGACTGGCCGGGTCCAGGAACATGAAACGGGCGCTGTTGACCGGCCCACGATGCGCGAACAGCGGCGAGTCGTAGACCGGCGCGTACAGGGCACGGCCCAGTGTGTTGGCGGCCACGATGTCGAAGCGTGCGTTGCGGACGTAGGCCGGCACGTCGGCCATGGAGTCGAGCAGGCGCATGATGGTCGGCCGTACCCGCGACGAGGTCGCCGTGGGCCGTCGGCCGGACGGTGTGGCCGCGCGGGCCAGGTCGTAGAGGTGCGTGCGCTCGGCCTCGTCGAGCCGCAGGGCGTGCGCGAGCGCTTCGAGCACCGAGTCCGAGGCACCGGAGAGGTTGCCGCGTTCCAGGCGGACGTAGTAGTCCACGCTCATGCCCGCGAGCAGGGCGACCTCCTCCCGGCGCAGCCCTGCTACGCGCCGCTTCCCGCCGTAGACCGGGAGGCCCGCCTGCTGCGGGGTGAGCCGCGCGCGCCGGGTGCTCAGGAAATCCTGCACCTCGGCGGCCGCGTTCTTCTTCGTGCTGTCGGTCATGCGCTGTTCCTGGTGTCCTCGTCGGTCCCGCCCTCGGCCGACAACGCCCGGCGCGAGCCGTCACGGAGGGTCCTCCTCGCGGACGTCGCCCGAGTACCACCCGGCCGAGCGTTCCGGAAACGGAAACCCGGCTCGGGGCGAGCCGGCAGCGCCGGCCGCCGGGCCGGGCCTGACGTCGGGTATGGACCTGACGTCGGGTACGGGCCTGACATCGAGTACAGGCCTGACGTCGGGTACGGGCGCACGGCGGACTCCTCTCGATCGGCCTGCGTGGGTGTGCCTGCTCCTCCACGGTAGGTCGGCCCGGACGGCCCTGCGAGGTACTGCCAGTACCTGGAAGAGCAGTGACTCCCACTGCCCCGTCGAGGTGCCGTTACCTGGGAGAAGCCAGAGACTGGCGGCCCGGGGCCGGGCCGCAATCCCGATCGATGCGAGGGAGGACCGTGCGCCCAGCAGCCACCCACGAAAGCGGCGACGCCTCTGCCGGTCCGGTCGCCGTCGTGCTGATGGTGCCGGCGGTGCGCTTCCTGCCCGAGACCGCCCGCCGACGGGGCCGCTTCGACGTGTTTCGACGTGTGGGGTGCGCTTCTGGCGACTCTGGGCTCGATCGCGCTGGTCCTGGGCATCGTGAACGCGGCAGACCACGGCTGGACGGCACGGCCACCCTGCTCCCGCTCGCGGCAGACCACCGCTGGACGGCACCTGCCACCCAGCTACCGCTCGCGGCGCACGCGGTGATGCCGGTCCTGTTCGTCCGGGTGGAGCGGCGGGCTGTGCAGCCGATCGTGCCGCTACGGCTGTTCGCGAGCCGCGAGCGGTCAGGCGCCTACGTCACCCGGATGCTCTACATGAGCGCGATGACGTGGTTCCTTTTCACCGCGCAGTTCGTGCAGAGCGTCTACCGGTGGACGCCTCTGCGGGCCGGGCTGTCCTTCCTGCCGATGACGCTGGCCGACTTCGTCTTCGCGGTCCGGGTGCCCCGGCTGCTGGAGAGGTTCGGCAGGCCGCCGCTACTCGCCACGGAAGTCATGCTGACGACGGTCGGCATGGCCCGGCTCAGTCGGCTCGACCTCCACGCGCCCTACCTGACGGGTGTGGCCCTGCCGATGGTCGTGATCGGCGCCGGTCTGGGCCGGGCGCCGACCCCAATGACCTCCAGCGGCGTCGACGGTGTCGCTCCCGAGGACGCGGGGGCCGGCTCGGGCCTGGTCAACACCGTGCGCCTCATCGGCAGCGCGCCGGCATTGAGCATCCTGACCGCCGTGGCCGTGGCCGCGACCGTCCCCACCGGCCACGGGGCGACCGCCATCGCGGCCCGCTCCAGTACCGCGCTGACGGGCTCCGCCGTCTTGCTCGCCCTGGCCATCGTGACCGTTTTCATCCTCATCCTGCCCTCACGGGCATCCCGCAAGGAAAGGACCCTGTGATGCAGACCCTCGCCCTCAACAACGGCGTCGAGATGCCCGCCCTCGGACTCGGTGTCTTCCAGACCCCGCCCGACGAGACGATCGCCGCGGTCACGGCCGCACTGGAGCTGGGCTACCGGCACATCGATACCGCCGCCGCCTATGGCAACGAGCGCGAGGTCGGCAGGGCCCTGCGCGACTCCGGCGTCGCGCGCGACGAGATCTTCGTGGAGACGAAGATCTGGATCAGCGACTACGGCTACGACGAGACCCTGCACGGCTTCGACAAGAGCGCCGCCAAGCTCGGCCTCGACCGCATCGACCTGCTGATCCTGCATCAGGCGCTGCCGTCCGACTTCGACCGGACCCTCGGCGCCTACCGTGCCTTGGAAAAGCTCCTGGCCGACGGCAAGGTCCGCGCGATCGGCGTCAGCAACTTCATGGTCGACCACCTCAGCGCTCTGCTCGACGCCACCGATGTCGTCCCCGCCGTCAACCAACTGGAGATCCACCCCTACTTCCAGCAGCGCGCCGTCCTCGACTTCGACGACGCCCACGGCATCCTCAACCAGGCGTGGTCCCCCATCGGCGGCATCACCTTCTACCCGGGCTACGGCGAGCACCGCAAGAGCATCCTGGAAGACCCGGCCGTCACCCGTGTCGCCGCCGCGCACGGCAAGAGCCCCGCCCAGGTGCTCCTGCGCTGGGGACTCCAGCAGGGCCGCTCGGTCATTCCGAAGTCCACCAAGCGCCACCGCATCGCCGAGAACATCGACGTCTTCGACTTCGAGCTCGCCGCGGATGAGATGGCCGCCCTGGACGCGCTGGAGACCGGCCGCCGCGGCGGTCCCGAACCCGAGGCCGTCACCCTCGCCGACTTCGGCCGCGACATCCCCGAAGCCTGACGCCCCACCCCGTACGACCTGCGAGAAAGGACACAGTGTCCACCACCGTCCGCGCGTTCGGCGCCCACGAGGCCGGCCAACCGTCCGCTCCCGTCACCATCGAGCGCCGCGACGTCGGCCCCGACGACGTCCGGCTCGACATCCTGCACCGCGGCCTCCGCCACTCCGACACCAACGTCGTCGACGGCTCTTTCGGCGCGCTCCCGGTCGGCCCGCTCGTGCCCGGTCACGAGCTCGTCGGCCGCGTCACCGAGACCGGCTCCGAGGTCACCCGTCACCAGGTCGGCAACCTGGTCGCCGGCCTTGTGGCCGACCTGGTCGGCATCGGCTGCGTGGTCAACTCCTGTCGCGAGTGCGAGAACTGCCGTGCCGGACAGGAGCGGAACTGTCTCAAGGGCCACGCCCTCGTCCCCGGCAGCCCCGACCTTGCCGAGCCCTGCGCCCACACCCAGGGCGGCTGCTCCGCGGGGATCGTCGCCCCCGAGGACTTCGTGGTTTGCGTGTCCGGGATCTACGACCCGGCTGCCGCCGCGCCGCTGCTGTGCGCAGGCATCACCGTCTACGCCCGCTCAAGCGGTTCGGCGCCGGGCCCGGGACCAAGGTCACGGTGGTCGGCCTCGGCCACTTCGGCGGCCTCGGCCACTTCGGCGTGAAGACGGCCAAGGTCATGGGCGCCGACGTGACCGTGCTGTCCCAGTCGGAGAGCAAGCGCGAGGCCGCCGCGTCCGTCGGGGCCGATCACTACGCCGTGACCGGCGACGACACCGCGTTCACCGAGCAGGCCAATGCCGGCGACCTCATTCCCGACACGGTCAGCGCCCCGGTGTCCCTGCCCGACCACCTCGGCATGCTCCGCCTGCAGGGCACGACGGTGAACGTCGGCGTGACGACGGGAGACGATGCCCGTGGACGTCTTCACGCTCTGCCGGCACGGGCGGTCCTATGTGGGGTCGCTGTTCGGCGGCATCTCCGAGACCCAGGAGATGCCCGACTTCGCCGCCGAGCACCAGGTGACGGCGGACATCGAGCTGATGAGCGCGCAGGAGAGCAACAGCGTCTACGAGCGGGTCAGCCCCTCGTACGTCCGGAACCGGTTCGTGGTCGACGGCTCGGCCTCCGCCGATCTGAAGGCGCGACAGGCCAAATCCCTCTTGCCGGACGACAGCGGCTTGATCCCCGAGCCTCCTCAGCCAGGCGTCCAGCGGATGCCCGCACTCCCCCGTCCATGGAAGGTGAGAACCATGACCACCTGGAGAGACTCCGACCTGGCCGGCATCGGCACGGCGGAAGAACTGGTCCTTCAGTCCGAGCGCGGCGACGGCACCCTCCGCTCCCCCGTGACCATGTGGGTCGTACGGGCCGGTGACCGGCTCTACGTCCGCTCGGTCAAAGGCGTCGACGGCCCCTGGTACCGGGGTACCCGCTCCCGGCAACGGGGCCGAGTGGCGGCCGGCGGCGTCCGGGCCGACGTCACCTTCCACGACGCCGACCCCGGCGATCACGCCGACATCGACGCGGCCTACCGGGCCAAGTACGGCCGCTACACCAGCATCGTCGAGCACGTCCTGACCGCAGCAGCCCGCGCCGCCACGCTGCGCCTTGAACCTCGCTGACCCCGCCGACCGCCCGCGCGTGCGGGCAGCAGGCCGTCACTCCAGCTCACAGAGCCGCTGAATACCAGTGGCCACTGGCCATTGGCCTGGCCACTGGCCTAGCCATTAAAAGCCACTGAAAGGCAAGAATCCTTATGCGTGCCACCTTCATGTACGGGCCCGGAGACGTTCGGGTCGAGAACGTCCCCGACCCGCAGATCGTCGAGCCCACGGACGCGATCGTACGCATCACCCTGGCCTGTGTGTGCGGTTCCGACCTGCACCCCTACCACTCCATGGACAAGACCGACGAGGGCAGCCCGATGGGGCACGAGTTCCTCGGCATCGTCGAGGAGACCGGCTCCGAGGTGCGCGGTCTCCAGCGTGGCGACTTCGTGGTCTCCCCGTTCGCCTTCGCCGACAACACCTGTGCGATCTGCCGGGACGGCTTCCACACCGCCTGCCCGCACGGCGGCTGGTACGGTGCCGGCGGCGTCGGGGGCGCGCAGGCCGAAGCCGTCCGCGTACCGCAGGCCGACGGCACCCTGGTCAGGATCCCCACCGACGTCGACACGGCACTGCTGCCCTCGTTGCTCGCCCTGAGCGACGTCTATCTCACCGGCTACCACGCCGCCCACATGGGCCGGGTCGAGCCCGGCAGGACCGTCACGGTGATCGGCGACGGCGCGGTCGGCCTGTCCGCCGTGCTCGCCTCCCGGCGTATGTGCGCCGAGAAGATCATCCTCATGGGCCGCCACACCTCCCGCACCGATCTCGGCCGGGAGTGGGGTGCCACCGAGGTGGTCGCCGAACGCGGCGAGGAGGGCATCGCCAAGGTGATGGACCTGACCGGCGGCGAGGGCTCCCACGTCGTGCTGGAGGCCGTCGGCCTGATGCCCGCCTACGAGCAGGCGTACGGCATCGTGCGCCCAGGCGGGATCATCTCCCGCGTCGGTGTCCCGCAGTACGAGGAGGCGCCAGTCGGGTTCGGGTCGCTGTTCGGGAAGAACGCCCAGCTGGCCGGCGGCCCCGCCCCGGTGCGCGCCTACCTTGAACCCGCCATCGAGGACGTGCTTGCCGGCAGGATCGACCCGGGCCGGGTCTTCGACGCCGAGGTCGCCCTGGACCAAGTCGCCGGCGCCTACCAGGCGATGGACGAGCGCAGCCGGCTGAAGGTGCTGGTGCGCCCGTGACCGCCCGCAAGCCCCATCCGACGGCCGAGGCTGCACACGAGCGGCTCTTCCCGGGCCATGTCTCCACGCTCGCGGTGACCGACCCGGAGCTGATCGAGTACTTCGACAACTTCGCCTTCGATGAGGTACCGCGCCACACCGGCGAGGTCGACGAGCGCACCCGGTTGATGACGCAGCTCGCGGCGATGATCGTCGCGCTCGGCGGACATCATGGCGGACTTTCGAGCCGCACATCAGCGCTCGTCAGAGCATTTACGCAGCTGCGCGCGGTCCACACCGCGCTCGTGGCCGCTGCAGTACAGCCGTACCGCGTGATAATGCTGCGATGCGACTGCCTCAGCGTCTCTTGGCCCTCTGCAGTGCCACCGTCCTCGCGGTCGGCGTGTCCGCCTGCACCGGCGGTAGCCGCGGCAGCGTCGGCGGAGGGGGCCGGACGGACGACGTCGCACGCGCCGTACCGAGGGAGTGTGTGTCGCCGTCGAAGGCAACCCGAGCCGAGATCGGCACGCCCAGGACCCCTCGCGCCCGGTCGGCGGCGGCCGGGGACACGAACGGGGACGGCGTCCAGGATCTCGTGGTGGATGGCTGGTACCGGCCGGTCGACGGCGGCGGTTGGCGCCGGAACCTGGCCGCTCTGCATGGCACACGCAGCGGACAGGTGAAGCCGTCCGAGGGGATTTCGCTCACGGGTGAGGGCCACGAGGTGAAGCAGGAGAGGCCGGGCAATCCCCGTACGGGAGCGGGTGGGGTGCTGCCTGCTGCGGACATCGACGGTGACACGTACGCGGACGCGGTGGTCCAGGGGACGGAGAAGGGCGGGCGGGGCGAGCGAAGCGTCCAGTACCTGGCCCGGGGCAGTGAGCGGGGCATCCGGAAGCTCACCGTTCTCTCCCGGTCCCTGCCCGTCTTCGACATGTCGGGCAGCACCGACCTGTTGGGCGACGGCATCATCGATGTACTGGCCTTCCGGCCGCCCGGCAATCAGTGGGACCAGTCGGGCGACGCGCGCTGCGACACCCTGTTCGTGCTGCGCGGGCCGTTCAACCGCGACGGCGACCCGGATCGTGTGACGGCCGTGGACATGTCCCTCGGAGGAACAGTGACGACCCGGCAGGTGGTGTGGGGGGACTTCACGGGCGACGGCCTGACGGACCTGCTCGCCGAGTCGGTCGTCGGCGACCCCGATCCGTCGGACGAAGCCGACGAGCCGCCCACCTCCGACCACGTGGAGCTGTACGTCGGTACGGCTCATGGCTTCGCCTCCGCAGGCCCGCCGCCGGGCATCAAGCCGTGGGGCGATCCGCTCTTGGACCGTCCGCTCTCCGTGGGCGACTTCGACGGAGACGGAGCCGACGACGTACTTCAGGGCGCCGCCGTACGGTTCGGCGGTGAGGGCTTCCCGGCCGGCGGGGGCCGTACCGGCCGGGCGCCGGTGGTCCGGGCGGCGGCCGTGGGAGATGTGAACGGGGACGGCCGGGACGACCTCGTCGGGGCGCGGTACGGACGTCGGCATCCGGTAGGCACGGTTGCCGTTCACCTGGGCGGCGGCCCTGGGCTGCGACACGAGGCGCAGAGCACCTTCGACCGACATGTCCTCGAACTGCCCGGCCGGCCCGGACACGAGGCGGACAGCGACTTCTTCGGCTGGGACGTCGTCACGGCCGACCTCAATGCCGACGGGCGCGACGAGTTGATCGTCGGTCACCTGGGATTCCATAGGCCTCGTGAGGAGAACGGCTACTGGGTATTTCCCGGTACGCCGGAGGGCTCCTCGGCCGACGGCGCGTATTTCCTGGCCACGCACGAACTGGGCGCGGGCTGAGGACGACCGTGACGCGGGCCCCGGACGGTGCGCGGACGCGGGTGTGCCGCGCGCCGGGCTCTCCGGGAGCGCCGCTGTGCTGAGGCAGCAGGCGTCGATGAGGACTCGTACGGCGCCGCAGTCGTGCTCCGTGCGCCTGGGGACGGTGCGTGCACTCAACGACGGACCGGTGGCGGGTCGGCAGGCGACATTTCCCCGCCTGTAGATCTCCGCGTTGCCTGCGGTGAGGAGGACCACACCGACTCCTCACGCAACCGCATCGAAGATTGCGTCGGGTGTCGCGGCGCGCTCGCCGACGGCGCAGGCGGTGTTCACCGATGCGGTGCGGCCCTTCGTGTCCGCGTTCCCTGTGAACGCGGTCGCCGTCCACTCGGCGGCGGCGCCGCCTCCGGCCTGACGTCGGCGGTCCTTGCTGCGCCATGGCGATCGGGACGTCCGTCCCGCAGATACGGGCATGCCCGGGGGAACGGCGGGTGCAGCTTGCCGTGTTCGGGCTCCGCTGCACGTTGCTCTCAGCTGCCGTCGGGGCGGTTGTGGATCGGTGGCGGGCGGGTACGGGTGACGGGCACGTAGGCCGGGCGGGCTTCGCCGTCGTCCATAAGGTCCGGCGACGCTGAGGTGGCCGTGGGCGCGTCCGGCCGGCTGCCTTCGGGGCGGGCGAAGCCGTCTGCGATCAGCACGCTGGGCCATGCCCGTCCCTTGGCCTTGTGAGCGGCGGAGACGGTGACAAGGGCCGGCGGCTCGGGGGCAAGGCGGTCGGCAGGGAGGTGGAGTCAGCGACGCAAAGGCGGCCTGGTGACGGGACGGCCGACGCGGCCCGCGGCGGTGGGCTTCACGGTCGGACCGACGGCGAGCACGTCAGCGGAATCGGCCTCACGGTCCCACGTCGCATACCGGTACGAGAAAGAGCTCTGCTGGGCAGCGGTTGTGCTACCACCCGCTCGCGCGCCTCGACGTGCGGTGGGGCGGCGGCTGATGAACAGTCGTACCGAGTCCCCCACTAGAAGGAGATCTTCATGCTTCGTCGCATCTCACTCATCGTCGCCGGTGTGTTCGCGGTCGGCTTCCTGGCCGCGGCCCCTGCCGCCGCTCACCCGTCGGACGTTGAAGGCTGCTGGGCGTCCGGCGGCCACGTCAAGGCTGGCGACGTCAAGGTCGCGGACTTCGACGCCACCTGCTGGTCCGTCGACTGACAACGGACCACACACGGTCGGGCCGACCGTCCGTATTCAAAACCACGACAGGCATCGATCCCGTCCGTCCGTCCGTTCGGCCGTCCGTCCGTCCGTCCGTCCGCCGGAATCAAGGGCGGACGGACGGACCGCTGGCCGTGACCCGTACGACGTCGCCCAGCAGATCTTGCCGAGCGGTGGGGCGCAGCATGCCCAAGGCGGGGTGTCGCCGCTGTGATGGATGAAGTGGGCCTGAACGAGCTATGGCAGATGGCGTGTCCACATGACTCACCACCAGGCACGGAACGGTTGCTGGTTCAGGCGATCGACGAAGTCGCTGTTCGCCAAGACTCAGCAGTGCTTCAAGAACGGATTCCGTACTGCGCCGATTCCGGGGCCACCGCACGCCAACTGCCGGACTCTCGGAAGCTGAAGAATCCGCCTCATACCAGTGAGTGCGGCGGCGACATCCCTGGAAGCACAGGCGCGTTTCTGCCCTACTCCAGCCCGCGCTTGCCCGGTGCCCAGAACGGCTTGGTGAGTACCGCCCGTCGGTCCCAGCCGGCCTCTCGCACGAGCACCTGCCGCACGTGCTGCACGGTCCGCGCCTCCCCGGCGACGTACGCAATCCCGCCTGGCTCAGGGGCGAGGCGTCGCACCGCATCCGGGAGCGAAGTGCCACTCCTGACAATCCAATTGAGGCGGTCCGAGTACGGCAGGGGGAGCCGGTCGGCAGCCGTCTCCGTTTCGATGCAGCCGGAGATCCGCGCCCCGTCAGGCAGTGCGCCCAGCATCGCGCCGAAGGCGACCGACGCCGTCTCCTCCCCTACGAACACGTGGTGCGCGGCGTCGGGCCGCGGCGTGAACGTCCCTTCCGGCTTGCGCATTCGGACCCGGTCGCCGACTGTGGCGCCGCTCCCCCACCGTGCTCCGGGGCCACCCCCAGGATGATCCAGTACGCACAATTCGACGGCGCCCTCCGGGTCGTAGCGCCAGATCGAGTACGTGCGCAGAGTCAGCCCGTCGCCGACCATGACCCTTACCTGCTGTCCGGGGCGGACGGTCAGTCCGGACAGGGCCTCGCCCTCGATGCGCAGGCGACGGAGTCGGGCAGCGACAGGCTCGGTCTCGGTGACCGTGCCCTGAAGCGTCAGCAGGTCCAGGAGGGGGGAGAGCAGGGCAGCCATAAAACTCCTCGGAAACTCGTCGATGCGGTGGGGCGCTGAAGGTCAACATCCCACTGAACGCGACACTATCGCGTTCCGTTCAAAACGCGATAGTGCTTGTCTTTGTGTCTGCCCGCGTTCGGCTGCGCCGGGCTTCTTTGGCGCCGCGATCAGTTGGCCGACTTCGCGAAGGCCGGGGCCCTGGCACATGCGGAGCCGAGACGGACAGTCATAGCCCTGCCGGTGACGGCGACAACGGGGGTTGCGCAGCCCTCGCGCCCGATGCGCCTGGACCAGATCCAACTCCGCCTCGGTGCGCGGGGAGGGCACTGACCCGGCCGGACCGCATGGACAGGTAAGCGCCGGTCATTCTCGGCCACAGCCCAACTCGCCGCCACCCGAGCCCGATTGCTGCACTGTAGCCAGCCCGGGTTGGCGTTGGCGACTCCGCCGCTGATCAGAATTCCCCAGGACCAGGACCAGGACCGGGAACGGGAACGGGAACGGGAACGGGAATGGGTCGTTCGGCGTCGCCGGGACGGCGCCAAGTTGCGGCGGATGGCCTGCCGCGGCGGGAGCCGCACTTCTTGCGATGGGACGCCTGGTCGGCTTTGGCCGGGATGGTGCAGCGGATTCCGTGCCGTAGCAGGTAGGCACGGTTTTTGCGGGAGGCGTAAGCCTTGTCGGCGCGAACTCGGTCAGGTCGGGTCCGCGGCCGTCCTGCATCCGGGCGAGCGACGCGGATCTTCTTCAGGACCGGCTTGAACTGCGGAGAATCGCCCCGCTGCCCGGCTGTGATCACGATGGACATCGACTTCTGGCCCTGCTCGACGGCCAGGTACAGCTTGGTCGTCAGACCGCCGCGCGAGCGGCCGAGGGCGGCGTGCTGGAAAGCCACCGCGGCGCCGAGGTCGTGTCCGACGACATGGGCGTCTCGCACCCCGAGCCGCTCGGCGACGAGGGACGCGTCGGCCCGCTCGACCTTCCACATCGACGGGTCCAAGGCGATACCTGCAGCGACGTCCCGCGGGTCCGACCAGTGGGCGTCCTGGTCCCCCGGCCATGGAGCGGCGGAAGCATGGTCGACGACCAGAAGTCGCCCTCCCGGACGCAAGGCGTGCGCGGCCGTGCGCAGTACGGCCGCTCCGTTCAGGGCGAGGGGGTGTGCAGGTAGTGGACACGGACAAGGTCGAATGTGTTGTGGGGAAAGGACTCACCCAGGTCGTGCCTCTCTGCCGCGATCCGTTCGTTCAGACCGTGCGCGGCAGTGAGGCCGACAAGACGCTGACGGCAATAGCCGACACGTCGACGGCGGTGACCCGCCATCCCTGGCGGGCCAACCCTGACGGGCCATCCCTGACGGGCGAGCCACAGTGCGTCACCGCCTCCGCCGCAGCCAAGGTCCAATGCGGTGCTGGGTTGCAGGCCCGAGACGATCCCGGTGAGTCGCGCGTTCGGCTGCGGCGGATCGGTGGAAGCGGGGCGGGCCGCGTAGAGGCCGTCCCAGAACTCGACCGCGTCGGTGACACTCATCAAGGGCTCCTTCTGCCGGGGAATGAGCCCTCCCCCTTGGCCACCCGCCGTGAAATGGACCATGCTTCACATCTCGGGGGACCTCACCTGATACTGCAGCGCGCGGCCGAGGGTCGGGCACCTGCTCGCACGGCTACAACAGCAGTTCCAGAGTCACTCGGTGCTGCCCGCTCTCGGCGCTGCCCGCTATCCAGCCGGGACAGCGTACTTACCGAGATGTACGCCGTCTCGCAGTTCCCGCAGGATGGAGTGATGAACAGTTACCCGTGAACCGTGAACCGGAAAATGTGCTCGGCTCCGTGGAATCCCGGCCTGCGGGAGACGCATTCCGGTGTCGCATCGACGCGGGCGCGCCCTGGTGATCGACGCGTGGTCGGGGTCGAGGTCGAGGTCGAGGTCGGCGAGAGTGAGGCCGCGTTCGCGGCGCAGCGTACGCAGAATCAGTCGAGCAGCGCGGTTGCTTCGACCTCGACGAGTACATCCGGCTCGAAGAGGTAATCGACCCCGATCAGGGACGCCGGCGGCAGGGGAAGCCGGAGCCCGATCTCATCGGCAACGGCTTCCACACCGGCCATGAAGTCACCGATCTTCTCCGGACTCCACCGGGTCACGTAGAACGTCAGGCGCAGCACGTCCGCGAATGACGCGTCCGCGCCCGCCAGCCCGATGGAAGTGTTACGCAGTGCCTGGGCAACCTGCCCGGCCAGGTCGCCGGGCGCGACCGGAGTCCCGTCGGCCTGGCGTGCGATCTGCCCGCTGACGTGGACATGCTTCGTCCCTGTCCCTACGGCCACGTGGTGGTACGGAACCGGCCGGAGCATGCCTTCGGGCGTGAGGTATTGAACAGTCATGGTTACTTCTCCTTCGAGGTAGGTATACATAAGCTACCTAGTGGAAAAAGGACACTTCAACGAGACCAGGTTTCGCCATGGATACCGACGACGAACTTCGCATCGCCGCCCCGCACCGCGAACTGCTCGACCAGGTCCTCGACAAGTGGTCGCTCAGCGTCCTCAACGAGCTCTGCGAGCGCCCGTGCCGCTTCAACGAACTGCGCCGAGCCATCCCCCAGGTCACGCAGAAGTCGCTGACCGCGACACTTCGGCGACTCGAACGAAACGGCGTAATCGAGCGCGAGGTCGTCTCCACGCGCCCGGTGGCGGTCAGCTATCGGATCACGTCACTCGGCAAGACCCTTCGGCCTCCCGTCGACGTGCTGCTGGCGTGGGCTGCGGAGAACCTGCCCGCCATCGCACGCGCGCGCGAAGCCTTCGACGCAGTGGAAGAAGAAGCAGGCTTCTGACCTTTCTCCTGCTCCGGCGAGCATGCCCGCGACCAGCGACATCGCCTTCGCGTCCACCATTGTCCCGGCCCTGTTCGCGGCACCGATGATCTTCATCTTGTCGGCGGTCGGGCACAACTGGCTCACCCGCTACGCCGGTCGGACGCGACAGCGGGTCCGCCGCACGCGAGCGGATTCGGATCCTCGAACGTGCCTACGAACAGCCGAACCGCTACGACGGCTCGCCCCCTCGTCCGGCTCCTGGCGGGCATGGGTTTGGCCAACGTCGTGATGCTGGCCCATCTCCTCAGTAACGTCGCCATCGCGGAACTCGGCGACCGGGCGCGTAGCGTCTGGTCCAAGTCAGTCTGACCGGCGGCGATTGCCGAGTCGGCATGCGTGATGAGGTGGAGGGTTTCCAGTTGCAGCAGCGGGCTGGCTGGCTGGCCAACTCTTGTGCCGCACCGGGTGATGCGACGCGTAGTGCCCGGTCCGCGGTCCGCGCGCCGCGACCGGGTCGGGCAGGGGCCTGGTCAAGCAGTGTGACATCGAGCAGTTCCACGTTGCTCTCGTCAGCGGTATGTGTGGGGGCTGGTGCGCGGCCACCGCGCCTGTTCCAGCTCGCGCCGTGGTTTCGGGTGGTCGGGGCGGGGTTACGCAGTCGGTCGTGGGCCAGTTGGACGTGCATGTCGGTGTTCATGCGGAGGGAGTGCGCACCACAGGGCGAGCAAGCACGCTACGGCCGACCGAGGTGCTCTCGGGGAGGGCAGCGGCCAGATAGCTGAGCATCTCGCGGACGCGGATCTACTCGTCCGGGCCTTTGGGCTGCCGTCTGCACCGTCGGAGGGCCGCCGGTCGCGGTGCGCGACCGAGGGCGGTGTCCGGTACCACGGCAGCTTGTTCTGTTTCTGCGGCGCGGGCGTTGCAGGCATCGGCAAGTCTCCACGCCCGTCCGCCACGTTTACGTGCAAGAAGGAGGCGGATGGGGCCGGTACAGCCGCGGTGGCGGGAGTGCCAGCCATAGCCGCCTGATCGCCCTGGCGGGTCCGCAGGTGGGACGGGAGGAGGTGGCAGCGTGCGTGGCGGGTCATGTGGGTGAGGGACCTTGCTTCAGAGCCCGGGGGCCGTTTCGACTGCCCGGACGTCTGCCGTGGTCGGATGTCCGTCGGTGCGTTGATGCCAAGTCGGGTGCTGAAGGGCAGTCACAGGGTTGCGGAGCGCAGTGCGACGAGGCCGATGGCGACAGCTGTAAGGACGGCTGCCGGGGGTGTTCCCTTGTAGTCACCGGCGCGCAGGTGTGTCGCGACTGCGCCGATGAAGTAGAGCGTCAGGCCGACAGCGGCGGCGATTCCGAGGGGCCCCCACCAGAGTCCGATGACCAGGCCGCCGGCGCCGGCTATCTGGGCGGAGCCCAGGAGCGGCAGCACGCCATAGGGCAGGCCAAGGGTGGACATCTGGTCGACGAGCCGCTTCGGCCGGGTGAATTTGGCACCTGCCGAAGCCAAGAGCACCGCCGACATGAGTGCAGCGACGATGGCATAAGTGACGAACATGGTAAGACCTCAACTGTTCAACGGGGTGGATTATCTGAGACATTCGTTGACCTGACCGTGCTTTTGCTTCGCAGGTCAGGCGTTTTCGAACAGCAGGGTTCAGCCGGATGCGCTTCGCAAGACCGGTGCGACGTCGGACGCGAACTTCTCCATGGACCCCAGAACGCTCAAACGCGGCAGCCCACCGAGATCGACCTGTCCGATGAACCGGCTGGCTCCGAACAGTTCCTTTTGGACCATGAGTTTCTCGGTGATCTCCTGTGCACTGCCGACCAGGAGGGCGCCGTCGGGACCGGCCATCGCCTCGAAGGTCGGACGATCAAGGTGGCCGCGGCGGCCCTGCTTGAAGTACGCGCGGTAGTAGGGGTAGAAGGTCTCGCGGGCTCCCTGCGAGGTCGCACCGACGAAAAGATGGGCCGCCACACCGATTCCAAGCGCGGCACGCGGGTGCCCTGCCATCTCGCCGGACTGCCAGTACAGATCGACGGCCGGTTGGGCCCGGGCGGGACTGCCTCCCAGATGCGCCAGTGTCATCGGCAGCCCCAGACGGCCGGCACGCCGGGCGCTGTCCGGTGACCCTCCAACAGCCAGCCGCATCGGCAGCACCCTGTCCAGGCGGGGAACGATGGCAGCGCCCTTCAGCGGGGGACGGAACCGTCCCGCCCACGTGACTTCACCTTCGGTCGCGATCAGGCGCAGCAGGTCAAGCTTCTCTTCGAAGACTTCGTCGTAGCGCCCCATGTCGATGCCGAAGATCTCGAACGGCTTGGCGTAGGCGCTGCGGCCTGCCGTGATCTCGGCACGTCCGCCTGAGACCAGGTCGAGCTGCGCGAAATCCTGGAAGAGGCGGACGGGGTCGAGCACGCTCAGGACCGAGACGGCGCTGGTCAAAGTGATGGAGGTGGTTCTGGCGGCGATGGCTGCGAGGACGACTGCAGGCGAGGAGACCGCGAACCGGGGGGTGTGGTGTTCACCGACACCGAATACGTCGAGCCCTGCCTGGTCGGCGAAGACGCCGGCGTCCACGATGTCGCGGACTCGTTGTGCGCTGGTGGCGCCCGGGACGATGTCGGTGAGAGAAAAGACGCCGAGCTCGACTTCGGTGCCCTGCGAAGTGGTGCGTTGCATACCCTCAACGCTAGGCAACCGATAGGTACCTAAAGGTACCCTTCAGCTCGTGAGCCTTCGTCCCGGCACCGTCTTCCTCGCCGACTGCCCCGCCCGCCTGGCCATCGAGGTCATCGCCAGCAAATGGGCCGTGGTCACGCTCTTCGCTCTGAGCGACGGCCCCCTGCGCCACGGCGAGTTGGTCGAGCTCATCGGGGGCGTGTCGCGCAAAGTACTGACGCAGACACTGCGCCGCCTCCAGGACAACGGGCTCATCGAGCGACGCGCCTATGCCGAAGCACCACCACGTGTGGAATACAGCCTGACCGAACTCGGGCGCACCCTGGAGGAGCCCATCAGAAGGCTCACCGAGTGGGCAAGAATGAACGGTGAGGCGGTCGTCGCCTTTCATGAGGCAGCTGCGGATAAGGACGCATAGCGTGTATCTCTCTGGTGGGTCAGAAGGCTGACCGGATGTGTCTGTCCGGTCAGTGCTCACTGCTGCGATGTGGGACCGGAGCGAGGTACTGATTCCAGTCGATCCAGTCCGCAGGCGACGATGGGCCGACCGCCGCCGCGTTCGCACCAACTCAGCCTTGCTGCTCCTGAGTTGCACTGCGTAGTTGGCATGTGTGGAGCCAGCTTCCTCGGTCCACGTCTCGGCCCGATTGCTATGCAGCGCAAGGAGGCGGCTGAGAACGAGGGGGTTAGCTCGGCGGAGAGCTTCATCAACGTAGCGTTGCGGACAGGCCGTGCCTTGCAGCCCAGGGCGTTGAGCCTGCGCATGAGTTGTGGGCGGCCGACGGGCTGACCGCCGACCGTGCCGGGGAAGAGACACGGGTGATCGTCGCTGCGTCCGAGCGTAGAGCAGCCTGCTCGCCGACGGGGTACGGGACGTCGCCTCCTTCGTGAGAATTTCAGCAGAGGTTGGCACTAGAAGTGGGCAGTGATCTGCGAATTCGGCAAGTTCTGTCAGGGTGACTTGGCACCGGATTTCGATAAAAGGTGGCACCTTACTGGCCTTTCAGCCCTTCTGGCACGGCTTTGATCGAATACCTCTGTACAGGACCTTCGCCTGTGTCTTCTGTACCCATGAGACAGATCAGCGTGGATGGGCCGTCAAAGGCCGTTGAGTCGCGCCTGCTTGAGGGCAGGGTGACCGGCCCGCTGTGGTCGGACATGTGCGGTTGGGAGGACCTGGCGACTACGTGCAGCCAGGAGGACCTGTCCGTTGGCCGGGCGATGCTGGATCTCGATCACGGCTGGTCAGGCCGATGGTCGGCGACGTGGAAGGTCGGCAAGGCGAAGCGGACCGGCCCGGTCGCTGATCTGGATTCCGTACCGCTGAACGGCTGTGTTCCCTGGCGCGGATTCACCTGGCGTCAGCGTCAGCACCACCGGCCTGGACTGGAGCCGATGCTCACTACCGGTCGCCAGCACGGATTCGAGTCTCACCGCGAGGACCAGTTCGTAGTCATTGCGGACTTCGCAGGGGAGGCGGAAGAGGTCCTTTCTCAGCCCTTCCAGCTGAGCTTTCAAGGTGAGGGCCGGTGGCGCGAGCACATCCCTGATTTCCTCACGGTTTCCAGTCAGGGCCGGTGGCTCGTGGATATCAGGCCGGCGGGCCGGATGAATGACGACGACCTGATGAAGTTCGCTGCCTCCGCCGAGGTCGCGCTCGCGTTGGGGTGGGGCTACGCGGTGGTCACTGGCTGGAGGCCGTTGACCTGGAGAAACGTCGACCTGCTCTACTCGCGACGGCGACCGATGAAGGATCCGCTCGGGCTGAAGCCCCTGCTGCTCGAGACAGCGCGGACCGCGACGAAGCCGCTCACCTTCGGTGAACTGGCCGCCAGTTACGAGTATCCGGCCCTGGCCAGGCCGGTGATCGTGCACTTGCTCTGGCATCGCCGGCTTGGCGTCGACCTGGCGGCGCCGTTCGGCGACGGCAGTGTTCTTCGGCCCGCGAGTACACGGGCGGGGACCCGGTGAGCGGGCAGGCCGGAGGCATCCTGGAGCTGGCCATCGGGGAAAACCTGATCCTGGACGACGAGGAATGGCAGGTGGACCTGGTCGAACCGCAGTACGGCCGGGTCCTGTTGACGTCCAAGACGGGTGTCCGCCAGACAGTCTCGTTCCGGATGCTGGCCCACCACCCGCAGTGCCGGCGTTCGACGGTTCCGACCGCGTCGGGCCGGCATCTGCAGCCCAAGACCGAGGACGATCTCTCCGACCATTACCGGAAGTTGCTGCGGATCCGACTCGGTCACCTTCTGGAAGTCGAGACCGGATATCGCGGCGGCGACCCTTTGCACCCGGGGCCCGGTGAGCCGCGGCCTGAGTACGACCCGGACCGGACGAAGGTCACCGAAAGGCGCTGGGCGAAGGCCGCCGAACTCCAGGCTCTCGATCCGGAACACGCCAAGGTCCTGGGCCTGGCCCAGGTGAGCTACCGGACGTTGACCCGCTGGGAGTCCAAGCGGCGGAGCGACGTCGCGATGGGATGCGCCGACGACCGCTGGACCCCCGCGACCCGAGGACACCCGAGCATCACCGCCGAGGTCCGTGAGGCCATCCTCGCAGTCAGGGCCGAGACTCTGCACCGCTCGAAGATCAACATGAGGGCCCGGGTGGGCCTCATTCACCAGTACGTCGAGGAGAAGTTAGGCGAAGAGGCCGTCGAGGAGATCCCGAGCTACGGAACCCTGCGGGTGGTCTGGCAGGAGTGGTTCGGCACCGGTCGCGCACGCCAGCGCTATGCCCGCTCCGTGCTGGAAAGCACTGGCGAGCACGTGCTCATCGAGCGTCCGGGGCAGGTCGTCGCCCTGGACACCACCGTGCTGCCGGTGATGGTGCGGGAGTCGGTCTTCCACGAACCGGTCACCGTTCACCTCACACTGGCCTTGGACGTCTACACCCACTCAATCGTCGGGTTCCGCATGACGCTGGTCTCGGACACCTCGACCGACGTCGCGATGCTGCTGCGGGACCTCACGATGCCGCTGCCCATGCGGGCCGACTGGGGCGAGGACATGGAATGGCCCTACCCCGGAGTCCCCGCGGCCCTGGTCGCGGAGTTCGCCGGGCACCCGGTGGCCGCTCTGCCGTTCTTCGCGCCGGAGACGGTCACGACCGATCACGGCAGCGTCTACCGCAACCATCACCTCGTGCAGGCTCAGCACGTTCTGGGCGTGAAGGTGCTGCCCGCCCGCGTGTTGCGGCCTACCGACAAGCAGGCAGTGGAACGGGCATTTGGTGCAATCCGTTCGATGCTGTTCGAGTACCTGCCCGGCTACATCGGCGTCGACGCCTCCGACCGCGGGGTCGACCCGGAGGGGGACGCGGTCCTGACCATCGCTGAGATGGAACATCTGCTGGCGACCTGGATCGTCAAGATCTTTACCGACCGTGAGTTGTGCTGCCCGTGATGTCCGTCTGGGCCTGTGACATTGACGTCATGGGCTCGTTTACCGACCGGGACCGGAACGTCTGCCATGTTCCGGAGTCGGTACGGAGGACGAGTGGTACGGCACATCGTGGTCGGGGACTTGAGGGTCCAGCGGATCGAACGGAAGGACGGACGGCGATCGTGGACGATCGTCTGGCCCGAGGGCACCATCCATACGGAGGCAGACCGGTTCCTGCGCGTCCATGACGGCAGCGGCACCCAGAAGACGTACGCGTACTACCTGGTGGATCATCTGCGGTGGCTGGAGCGTGAATGCCTGGCCTTCGACACAGTCCAAGTACGCGACCTCGAACGGTATATGGGCATCGTCGGTGCCGAGGTCCGGATGCCGCTCGGTGAGCCTTGGCGGGTCGGAAAGTGCCCCTACGGTCGGTCCGCGCTGTCGATCGCGGCGTCCTGCCTGAAGGGCTTCTACCTGCACCAAGCCTCTCTCGGCGTCAACGTCGACCTCGGTGAGAAGCTGGATGGCACCCGGCTCCCGTCGCGGGTGGACCGGCGTCGCTCGTTCCTCGGACACGTGAAATCCGCGATGCCCGCGAACCCGCTCGCGCCGAAGGGCCCACATCGCCGGCACCCAAAGATGCTCCCGGACGGGGCGAGGGACAGGCTGCTGGAGAGGGTGAACTCGGCCCGGGACCGGCTGGTGGTGACCTGGCTCGCTGACGGCGGTCTTCGGGTCGGTGAGCTCTGCGGGCTGCACCGGGTTGATTTGCATCTGCGCGAGAACGCGGCCTGCAACGAGTGCCGCAGTCCTCACCTGCACGTCTGCCATCGTTCGGGAAACCCGAACCGGGCCGAGGCCAAGACCAAGCACTCCTGGCAGGTCGAACACGGCACTATGACAGGCGGGTTGATCAAGCGGGTCAGCCCCGCGATGGTGCACGCCTACTTCGAGTACATGACGACCGAGTACCCGCGGGGGGCCGGACACGGCATGCTCCTGGTCCAGCTCCATGGCGCCGGCACCGGGCAGCCCTGGGCGCCGGTCGGCGCCCGCCGGATGCTCGGCCGGGCCGGGAAACGCGCTGGCCTGGGACTTGTGAAACCCCACGCTTTCCGTCATACCTTCACCTCCGCGGTTCTCGATGCCGCCGACGGCAACCTGCTAATCGCCCGAGACGCCGGCGGCTGGGCCTCGACGGCCACGGTCGACGAGGTCTACGGACACGTCGACGTCCACGACCCCACCTTCGACGCCGCTCTGCGCACGGTCTGGGGTGAGCCGAAGTGACCATGACGACAGCCCTGCTGCTGCAGCAGGATCCCCGCACAGGCCGGGACCGGCTGGAAGTCCTTACCGCGCTGATCAGCACTCCGTCGTTCGACCCGCTGTTCCGCCCCGATGTCGTCAAGATCCCGCCGAACCATGCCGTCTACCGGTGGAACTGCCTCAGCGCCGACTGCGAGCGGTCCACTATGGGACATGGCGACCTGTGCTCTTCTCACGAGATGCTCTGGCGCGAACACCGCGACCTGGGCGGAGAACGAGCCGAGTTCCTCCGCACCGCACCGCCCGTCGGCCCCGGGGAGTGGATCGAACAACGGTCCTGTCAGATCTGCCCCGGGCGGCCCGCTCGTCACCACACAATGGCGCTCTGCCGATACCACGAGTTTCGTTGGTACAACCAGCGCGGCCGCCGCGGCGGTGACCTCGACTTCGACGCCTGGCTCGTCGATCAGCAATCGCATCCTGGCTTCGGCGATTGCCAGGTCCAGGTCTGCCCGGAACTCGCAGACTCCCCGCTCGCGCTGTGTTTCCGTCACGAGCGCTGCTACCGCAGGCAAGGCAGGCCGGGAGGAGCGACGCTGCCGTCGCAGTGGGGCACCCGCTTCGGGCGCCGGGGACTGATCACACCGGTCAGCTACGAGGACGAGCTCGCCTTCCGGCGCTGGTGCGCGAGCGCCGGGGCTGTGCTCCGGCCCGCGCAGGTCAATCTCCGGGGGCTGCATCCGCTGCTGCGGGCCGAGATCAAGTGGGGCATGTTCACCTACACCCAGAAGGCACACGGCCGCTGGGAACTGGTCACCTGGCAGGGCTTGGCGAACTTCGCCCGCGAGCACGGTCTGCGGTCGCTGACGGACGCGGGCCCCGAGGAGGAACGACTGCTGCAGAAGGCGGTCAGCCGCGAGGCGGTCCACATCGTCCGGGCCGTGGCCGGCTGGCTGCAGCCCCTCTACGTGACACCGGCCGAGTCGCGCGAGCTCGGATACATCCTCACCGAGCACTACGGGCGCAAACTCACCGGCCGCTCGGTCCACATGGACCTCACGAACGTCTCCCAGCGATGGCTCCGCAACCTCATCTGGGACCACCTTGTCGCCATCCTGCGTTCTCCCGGCTGCCCGCGCAGCGGAAGCACCTTCGACGACATGCGCCGAGCCGGTCTGGAGCTGAGTACCTTCCTCGAACTCCACGCGCCATCCGGCGGCCACGACCCGCGAGCCTTGACGGCCGACCACATGCACCAGTTCGTGGCCGACCAGCGGCAACGCGAGCGGGACGGCCTCGTCTCGCTCGCGGCCAGAGGGCGCCCAGGCAAGCAGTCAATCGTGACCGACAACACCCGCCAACGCGTCTTTCACCGCACCCGGCGCCTCCTGCGCGGGGCATTGGAATCGGGAGAGGCCGAACGCCTCGGTCTGGACCGAGCGTTCATCGCCGCCATGCCCGCCCCAGGACGCACAGTCCGCCGCTCGCGATCGCCCTTCGCCGACGGCGTCGCCCGCGAGCTCGCCGACGAGGCCAACCTGCGCGGGCTCTCCGAGAGCTACGACCCGTTCGACCGCGGCCTGCGGGACGCTTGGGAGACGATCATCGTCACCGGACGCCGCTGCGGAGAAGTCCTACAGCTCCGCCTGGACTGCCTCGGTCGCTACGGCGGACTCCCCATGCTCTGGCACGACCAGACGAAAGTCGGCAACTACGACCAGGCCCTGCGCATCCCGGAGCGAGTCCACCAACTCCTTCAAGCCCGTCAGCGCAAGACCCTGGCCCTGTTCGAGGCCCGGAACAACCGGCCGCCCACCGCCGACGAACGCGCCCAGATGGCGCTGTTCCCCACCAACATCCGCAACCGCGACGGCCATCGGCCGCTGAGCTACAAGTGGTTCCACAAGGGCTTCAAGTTCTGGATCGACGATCTCGACATCGGCCGCTGGGTTCCCCACCAGGCCCGCCACAGTCTGGCTACCAGCCTGCTGCGGGCCGGGGCAAGCCTGACCCACGTCCGCCGCTACCTCGGCCACGTCTCCGAGCGAATGGCCGAGCACTACATCCACCTGACCCAGTCCGATCTGGAGGACGTCCTTCAGCACGTCTGGGTCGCCGGCCCCGGCAGCCCCAGCCCCGGTGAAGTCCTCGCCGGGCCGACCACCCCGCTCACCCGCGAGCAGGCCCAGTCCCTCGCCATCGATCTGGCCCGCCGCAGCACCCCCGCCGAGGGCGGCTTCTGCACCTTCCAGCCAGTCGTCGACGGCGGCGCCTGTCCCTGGAATCTCGACTGCCACAACTGCGACAAGTTCGTTCTCTCCGGCGCCGACCTCCTCTACTGGCGGCGCAAACGCGAACAGTGGCGGCTGCTGGCCGAGGGCGCCTCGGACGACGCCACCGCCGACTACCTCCACCGCTACTTCGAGCCCACCGCCCGCGCCATCGACGGCCTGGAGAAGGCCCTGGCCGGCCTCGGCCTCCTCGACGACGCACTCGCCCTGGACCTGCGTAAACCCTAGGACTACTTCCACCGCGTGTGGTCCACCGCCTTCCGCGCCGCCGACCTCGCCGACGCGGGCGCCGCCGAGCAGAGCGAGTACAGCGATACGTGCACAACCGACAACGACCCCGAGCAGGACATCGCATGAAGACCGCTGCCGTTCCAGAACCCCGCACCGCCGCCGCCCTGGCCGCCCGTCGGCACAAGACGGAGACCGCCCTCCAACGGATCCGTGAAGCCATCAACCGACTCCGGCGCGAGAAAGCCCAGGTCAGCGTTGCCGCCGTCGCCCGCCGCGCGGACGTCTCGCGCACCTTCCTCTATGACAACGCCGAGGCCCGAGCCATCATCGCCACCGCGATGACCGAGGCCGGAGAACGCCGGACCCAGACGCTCGCCGACCAGGACGACGAGCGCGAGGCGACCTGGCGCGAGCGTGCCCTGAACGCCGAAGACGCCCTCAAAGCAGCCCACGGCGAGATCATCGCCCAGCGGGCCCACGCTGGCGAACTCCTGGGCCAGATCCGGGATTTGCAAGCCGAGTGGACAGAAGAAGCCATCCAGCGGATCACCACCGCGAACACCACACTCAAGCAACGGGTCCGCCAGCTCACGACCGACAACCGCACGCTCGACGAGCGACTCAAGGCCGCCCGCTCCAACCTCCGCTTCCAGGACCGCCGCGTCGCCGACCTCGAAGCCCAGATCACCACCCCGCCGGGATGATCCGACTTGGCCGGTGGCCGTCGCACCCCCGGTGGGGCGGCCACCAGCCGTAGTGCACACTTGGCCGATGCTGTTGACGTTCATCGCAGAGGTCGCGGACGAGCACCTGGTCCTGGACCCGGGCAACCAGGCGACCGAGTCGCAGACCAACACCTGGCAGCTCGGCGCCGACGCCGAGGAGCGGGCGACGCTGTCCGTGGAGGAGGTGGCTGCCGCCTTCGAGAGCACCGCGAGGGCGTTGCGTGACCGCATCCGGGCCCTCGGTCTGCACGGGACGGCCACGTTCTACGTGTGGCACGACGAGCAAGCCGGACAACTGCGCTGTTCGACCTCCTCCCAGCCCCCGGCATCGCTCCCGTTCGGTGGTAACTACGTGCTGGCCGAGACGCTCGCACCGATCATTACCAGCTTCCTCGACGACAGTGATCCCGGCTCAGTGCCGTGGACCGAACTCGCATCATTCGAGTCCGATGGCCAGGACCGGGCGGAGGCCGTGCCGCCGCCGTTCCCAGTCTGGACGCGTCGAATCGGGCGCAATACCTGAACAGCCCTCTCGGTCTCGGAGCCGGGGAAAGCCAGTAGCCGCACCAGCCGAGGCCATGCGAACATCCCCAGCATGGAGCCCCAGGACGACCAAGTGGCAGGCGAGGTACTGCACGGGCGCGGCTGGCGCAAGGCGTTCACCGTCACCGAGATGGTCGACCAGTGGGCCTCGCTCGTCGGAACCGTTGAGAACGGCTACGAGGACTTCATCGACGAGTACACCAACGACCTCTACAGCCGGAACTGGCTCCACGAGGCGTGGGTTCTCCTGCCCGGGCACATGCTCGTGACCTGGAACCAGCAGATCCAGGAACTCGACGACCGCTTCCGGGACGCGACCGCCTTCGACGACGGCCAGGCACTGTCCCAGTTTCATCGGATCAGTCAGTTCGATCCCGACGATATGTGGTGGTGGCGCCGCCACCCGCGGATTCTCGTCGGCGACCTCGGACGCGCGCTCCGCTCAGCCGGAGCCGTTGACCTGTCGCCAAGCCCTTGAGCCATCTCAGACGACGAAGTCGAGAACCACCCCATCGGGCGACATCAGAAGGTAGTGATACATCGTCACGGACATGTAGTCTATGAATCGTCGCAGTTCAGAGCCGGTATCGAGCTCCTGCGGTCGGTAAAGTGGACTGGCAGAACAGGCGCCTGGGCGAGCACGCCCCCTGCTGGGACCCGGTCGGCGATCACAGCCCGAACACCCTGTTCGCCGCCTCCATGGCCCAGGGCGGATGGGCTCTGGAGATTCCCTCGCCCAGCCTCTACTTCCAGCTGCTTCCCCGGCACCAGGTCCTCATCCAGAACAAGCGCGGAGTGAAGATCCGCGGACTTTGGTACGACGGCAAGGCACTGAAGCCCTACCGCGACCAGGAATCGGGCCGGGGCGGACGGCACAAGGACCGCTGGACGGTGCACCGCGATCCCCGCGATGCCCGGTTCGCGTTCTTCCAGGACCCCCGCACCCACGAGTGGCACGAACTGCGATGGACAGGGCTGCCGCCCCAGGGCGAGGTCCCTGCGTTCACCGACGCACGGGTACGCGAACTGCTGACCGCGGCGAAACAGGCCGGTCTCAAGCCCCGCACGGACCGCGAACTCTTGCCCCTGCTACTGGAGTTGATCGCCGCACACGCCAGGGTCGACCAGTGGCCTGGCCGGCTGACCAAAGCCCAGCGAACCGAACGCGCCCGCGAAGCCGCCCAGGTCCAGGCGGCCGCGGCCGATCGCCCCGCCGCCGGCACCGACGGGGCCGCCATCGGCAGCAGGCCGCAGCGACCGGTCCCGGTCGATGCGGCCGTGGACGCCGAACGCCGCAGCCGGCGCGAGGCCGTGGTCCTGCAACAACCCTGTGCACCAAGGCGGTTGGGAGACGGCGACCGACGTCGGGCCCACGCCCGATGATCACGGAGACTTCGCCGACCACCTGCGGACTCTCTTGCACGACAACGAACGTCGGCCCTCCAAAGTGGACTGGACCCGGGCCTTCCTCGAAGCCCGGCCCAAGTGCTCCGAAGGCTTCCTTCAGTCGGTCTCATCAGTAGTGCAGACCTATGCCAAGACGAACAAGGCAAGGAACCTGAAGGAGCCGATCCTCACGACCCGTTTCCGCCCCGAGCACATCCCTCAGTTCCTCGAGAACGACTGGTATCAGAAGTACTTCGCCCACATGGACGGCATCGCGACAGTCCACCTGCGTCGCACCGCCGCACTCCGACTCTTCCAGACAGCCGCCGGGGGACCGATTCAAAAAGCTGCGGACCGGATGGGACCCTTCCTGACCAACTCCGGTGCCATCGCTCGAATCGCGGACAGCCCCAAGCGCGTCCACCGGTGGGCACGAACCCGACCTGATCCTCTTGAGTTCGAATCCGCGATCCGCAGCCTCGCAGTCGAGCTTGATTCCCGTGATGACCTGATCGACTACGAACGCCGCAGGAAGGCTCTCGCGGCGTGGTGCATCGCTCCTGAAACCTGGGCCGCAATCTGTTCCCGCATGGTGGACCCCCAATACGGCGGAGGATGGAATCCTGACTTCACCGACCGCAAGAGAAACATCGCGTCCGTCATGCTCTGGACCCTGATGACTCAGGGCGAGCATGTCTTCGCCCCGACCCCAATCGCTAATCAGCAAGATCCAGAGACGCAACGGAAGTGGGAGGTGAGCGTCGCCGCATTCTGGGCACGTCAGCGGCATAGTTTCAGGAGACCCACCGACAACCAGCTGATGGCGTTGCTCGAGGAGTATGCGGCATACCTGACGCCGATCATCGACCGCACTGGATCAGCACCCACTCAATCCAGTCCGTGGACCTGAGGCACCCGCACGGCTCAAATTGCAGGAGCACGCCTTGCGCGGGTTCCGACACTCTGCCCACCTGCGGCCCCACGCGTGCGCGGGTGCGGTTTATTCACGCAGGCGGGTAGACCCGCACCGCGTCGGTGACCTCGCCATAGCTGCCAAGCCCCTTCCGATCTCCGTACCGACAGCCTATTCTGCCTACAGGGGAGAATAGATATCAGAGTTTCCTTTTCGGGCGGCCGAGCATGATGAGGTGCGCATGTCAAAACTCTCACGCGAACGACGCAAGATACAGAAGCAGATGAAGGAGAATTCGCATCGGAGGAATTCGGAGGTCTATCCTGCATTTCATCTTTTCCCCTATCGGCACGGGGATGTTTTGCCTAGCGGATTTGCTTTCAAGTCCTGGTTTCGCCTCTCTGGGTACTCCACCGGAGTAATCGCCGATTTTCATTATCCGCAAAAAATAACCGGTATCGATGCCTGCGGAAACTGTGAAGGCACTGGCATGCTGATGCGTATCGAATTGTACAGTAATACTCTCGAAGAGAGAGAGTGCGGACTCTGCCTCGGCACGGGTAGTCATGAAATCTGGCTCCAGCGCGACAATGATAGGCTGGCAAAATTCGACCAAGAAGAGTGGAATATCAGGCACGGCAGGACACGCGACGGAGTGCGGATGCCCAGAGATCGAGGGAAATGTTGGTTTTGCTGGGGTAACGGCATAAAGTATCACGCGTATGTCCGTGGCGATTACAAGCGCACCTGGACTACCGAGTGTATGTGGTGCAATGGCTCAGGAAGATGGACCCAACCAAAATAGAGCTTGTGCGATCAAGCATCGCGGTCGCTTGAATGACCTCCCATAGGGAAGTGAGCTAATATTAAGTCTTCGAGGTGACGCCGCGCTTCATTCAGGGCAAGCTGCGTACTTACCATCTCTTCGGTCATGTGATTGGCATCCGCGAGTGAAATTCCAGGTATTCCTCTCTTGAGGATTTCTCGGTACTGTAGCACCCAACATGCGCGGTCTTTGGCGGCGCTTTCGAAAGAGGCGAGCAGATCCGGACAGTAAATTTGCATCATGCTACGCAACGTTTTACGTGCGGCCCGGCGCCGTCTGGCCCCGCTCCATCGTTGCAGTAGGGGACCCTTCGGTGAGATCACGCTTTCAATATCCCGCTCAACTCTTCCGAGATAGCTGCCTCGCCAACGGTCCCACCGTCCGACCCCAGCCAGGTTGGTGAGCGACTCATTTTCATAGTTCTCCTCAAGTAGCAGTGCGCGGGCGAATTCTGCGGTGTGGGCCGCCGCTACGCACCAGTCATCGAGAATTTGATGCAGTTCCATGAGCGCGGCATGCATATTTGGCCACGAGCTTTCGTGCTTCATTTGCCCCTTAAGCCCCTGCATTACCATGCCGCTGGCTTTAGCGACGGCTCCGGCCTCAGCGCCTGTGAGCACGCCTCCTCCTTCAGAGTGCGGCTCCCCTAGGTGCCTGCCTGCCGGGACCGCGCGTTCAGCGGGCCGCTCAAAGGTGAGCTGCGATATCGCTAAGATCTGTCAGTAAGACGATTTTCGGTGCTGAGCAACCTGCTACTTGAAGTGAGCGACTTCCTGGCTCAACTTCAATTGCCAGAATCACGCCCGCGTAAGACCTCCTCAGGTATCCGAGCCGGCGTTTCAGAGGAAAGTTGTTCCCCATCTCGTCCGGCGAAGGGAACGAAGACGCCCAACGAGTCGATCACTTTGATCGCCGGCTCTAGCCAGGGCGGCAGCCAGCTCGGTGGCGGACCACAACCTCCGGCATACTTGGTGACGCTGCGGCTAGGCAGTCCCAACTCCGTACGGTGGATGTTCTCGGCCATCGTGGCTAGAGGCTCGGATGTTTGGATCCCGTTGATGTGATGAGACACGTGAGCAAGCTCGTGCCCGAGGATTATTGGAGAGTAGTTCTCTATTGCTCTGAAAGTGCTGGCGTAAACGTAATATCCTTGCCCGGAGCAGTTATCTCCATCTAACCAAACTGCCCACAGGGGAGGGTTGGCCGGAGCCGAACCCACTGCGCCCCCTCCACGCGTCGAGATTGCAACCGCACCGGGCCCTGGAACAACGAACGCCGACGTCACCCGCATGATCACCACGTCAGCGGGGGAGTTGATCATTTCCTGCAGGCGAGAAACGCCTGCAGGTGCAGATCCACTCACGGAGGTTACTTTCCAGACCTTCTCTCCATACAGGTCCGTGGCATCTCCGTTTACGCTCCCCAGCCCCGCTAGGAAGCTGAGGTCCCAGGACACTGCAAAATCGTTGAAATAGAGAGTCATCTGTCCTCCAAGCTCCTCGCGCCAACCATGCGCCGAATCTGAAGCGGGAACAAGCCTGCCGCGGACTTTGAATTGTCCTCGGCTATCCGTATGATCGGAATCCGGTTATGGGCCAGTCGATCTGCGATCAACAAGACCCGCAGGCGCAGAAGAAATGGCGCATGAGCGTCGAGGCCGTTTGGGCCCGCATTCGGCACCGCACCAGGTGGACTTCCTTGAGTGCGCGAGCGAACTCGGAGTAGGCGTCCAGCCGTCGCTCGTCCCACCGCACCGAGAGGACACGATCCCACTGCGCTCTGTCGTTGAGACGTGTCGTGAGCAGCATCCCGAGAACACTCCCCGCGTCCGGCCGGGACATCGACCTGCTGGTCGGGCACGCCGAGAGGAACGTCAGGTCAGTGCATGAAGATCCGGGCCAGCGTCGCGACCAATGACGCCAGATAGACGGAGGCGGTCGCCACCAGTTCCTTGATCTTGAAGAGGCGGACGTCGAGGGTGCGGAGGTGGTTCAGTTCGGCGCGCTCCAGTTCGCGGAGTTGGAAGCGGTCGACGGACAGGGGTGGGCAATTGTCGCGTGCCTGGGCGAACTCCGCGCGGGTGCTGGCGATCTCGCAGGTGCGGAAGTCCCTCATCGCGCTCTTGAGCAGCCGGTTGGGCACCAGGATGTAGGCGGGCAGGGCTATCAGATAGAGGATCAGGAAAGGGGCGGTCCACGGGATCTCACTGGCCGACATCCCGATGAACAGCGAGCTGAACGCCACGACGCTGAGCAGCAGCGAGAAGATCACGTACCCGAGGAGCCTGCGCATGGGGCTCCAGCCGTAGAAGCCGTCCGTGTTCCCCTGGTCGACTCCGTAGGTGACCCGGTTTCTGATGGCGACGAAGAAGAGGATGAAGAAGATGCCCATCAGGTTGTGCTTGATCATGATGTAGGAGATCAGCGCGGCGAAGAGCCCGTAGACCACCACCCCCGCCCAGTGTCCGGGCGCGAGCGCGGCCCACCACGACGTGTACGCGGCCTTGCTCCAGGCGCGGCGCTCCGCCTCGGCACCGGACGGGGCGAGGGCGAAGAACGCGCCGCCCGCGCGGTAGGCGGCCATCAGGAGCGCGGCGGTCGCCAGGGAGCCGAGGGCCACCACCCAGGAGAACTGTCCGCAGCGGGCGAAGCGGAGGTTCGTCCGCCGCACCGCGCGCAGCACCTCGTCCCGCGCCTGCCCCTGCTCCGGGAGCAGCAGCAGACCGCCCTCGTGCAGCTCCTGGGCGAACGTCGCCATGAGCCGGCAGTTCAGGAAAGCGAGCAGCAGCGTCGCCGCCGCCACCGCCGTGCAGGTCAGGGACGGGTAGTCGCGCAGCAGCGGGAAGTCGGTGTCCGTCGAGCCGTCCTGGACGCGCAGGACGTGGAGAAGGTCGCGGCTGTAGGTCTGGAGGGGGTGCGCGTGGACGAACTGCCCCTTCGGAGCCGTGACCAGAGCCAGGACGGCGAACATCGCGGGGAAGAGAAGCAGCAGCCAGGCCGGATGCCACCGCCGGTGGGCGAACCACCGGAAGAACGGATCGACCTTCTCCGGTTCAAGCCGTAAATCATGCGCGCTCGCCATCTGGCTCCCCCATATCCCCATGCCCGACGCCCCCGTACCCTCTCCTTCTGATACGAACTGCCCGATCGGCCAGTTCCTCGAAAGACGGAACAAAGGGAGCACAGGGGGCGCGCGCCGGGCATGGGCCGTTGCGTGATCACGTTTCATCCGGAGTGCCGTGCCGGCCCGTCCTTGGAGGGGGCATCCCGGTTCGGGGCGGGGGCGGACGAAGGCCCCTGACCGCCCTCGGCCTCACCGGATGAATCCGGACAGACCTCGATCATGCAAGGGACCCTGTGGTGACAGTTCCCACTGAAAAGTGCCAACTCTCGCTGAAATTCTCATCTACGCCGCGGAACGCGCAGGCGCAGGCGCAGGCGCAGGCGAATACCTGCCAGAAGTCTCCCGACCCGTTTCCGCGTACCCGCCCTCCGACGTGGCGGAGCCTGGTCCATCCTCCAAAGGTCTCGCTAACCGCGAGCTCGTCCTCCAAACACCAGCCCCGTCATGACGAGTCATGGCGAAGGCACTCGACTGTCGCGGCAAGACGGCCACCCGCCTGGTCACGCATGCTGACGGCACCTGGAGCCGATACGCCCGCGGTGACCACATTCCGGTGACGCCACTACCGACCTCATCAAGGGGTACACGACACCTCAACGTGTGCGCATCCACCATTCTGCCGACTCCGTCATGTGGATCGATGAATCTGGATAGCGGCTGCGGTGATGAAGGCAGTGAGGGCGTCCTGCAGCTCTTGTTCGCGTTCAGCCAGCTCGGTCTTCGTTGTTGCCCTGCGGATCGGGCCGATGGCGTCGAAGGCCGATGCAGCGAGTGAGACGAGCGTGTCGTCCTCGGCGAGAAGCCGCACTCGGAACCGAGCATGCTCTGTGGCCGCGCCAAGTCGGTCACACTCGGTGAAGGCATGTTGCGTTTCGGGGTGGTCAGCATCTCCCTGCAGGCGGAACCAAAGGGCAACTGTCCCTTGTCTAAGCGCCGTTACGGCTTCTGCGTAGGCGCTGTAAGTCGTCAGACGTTCTTGGCGCAGCTGCAGGGAGCGGGTGAAGACCTCCGCTTGCGCACTGGAACGGCGCTGGAAAATAAAGGTGCTGATTGATCCCAACAGGGTCCCAGCGACAGCGATCAAGCTGGCCAGTACAACCTCCACATCGCCATCTCAGCACGCAGATGCGTTCCCGCACAGAGCCAGGCCCAGATCGACAAACCGAAGCGCCGCTGCCAGGAAGCACTTCAGGCCGACACAAGAGCACTCAGTGTGGCTTCAGGCCGGTTCCTCAGGCGCCTACGCGACCTCGGAACATACAGGCCTACCAGTCCCGGGGCCGAGAAGCACCTGGCCATCGCGGTCGCCGGACTGCGCGCGCACTACGGCGACCATGCGTAAGCGCAGCGCGTGCCCGGTGGGCGCGCAGCGGAGCTCCGGCGCGGTGGTGAGGGGGTGCCGGGACGGGCTGCGCAGTGCCGGCTTCTCGCCTGCAGAGTTCCCTGTCGGTTGGCCGTGGCCGTCCCCGCGCCAGTTGGACACCCTGCTACAGCTTGGTCTTTCGAGGGGGGAAGGGAGGAGGGCGGACATGGTGAGACCTGAAGCGTTGTCGCGCACGCTGCGGTGGCGAGCCGGAAGCCATCACCCCCTCTCCCCGCAACCGCACGCCATCCGTCGCCCGAACCCAAAACACCGACGGCCACGAATGGAGGCGTATGCTAGGACGCCTGAGACCGTGGGCCGACCCGTATGGTCGCGTACCTAGTCGTCGAACACAGGCGGCGGTCTCATACCCCAGTCCCCGGACCCCGGACTGTGTTCTGCCCGCCTGCCCCTTGCCGGCAAGACTGAGGACAGGACGGGACGGCACCCGGCCGGGGACACCCCGGCCAAGCGCCCATGGCAGTCTGGTCGGTTGGGAACACAGCCGGCCAGGCGGGTTCCGTTGACAAGATGCGGACCGAACCTTCCCGGTCCCGGATCCTCACAGGCGTCGGCGGTACGGGCTGTTCTCGCACCTGGTAACGCGCCACGTCGATACGCTCTCGGACCTGTCAGACCGCGTTCACCGTGGTGAGCGGCGGGGAAAAGCTCGTGAGAGGGTCTCGACGGCGCGTACGGCGTCGAGGCTCACTCGGGTTGTGGCGGACCGTCAGGCGGGCGGCCGCCACACCGGGATCTCGCGGCCCTGGTGGGTTATGGGTGGTTCATAGTCCTTCGGCGGAAGAAGCGGCGATGAGCGGTCGAACTTCGCCGTCAGCGCGTCCGCGGACTCCGTGCGGTTGTCCACCTCGAACAGCAGCTCCGGCACCCGCTTCCGGCGCGAACAACACAGCATCTCTCTGCACGGCGGCACAGCGGCACGGTTGCGGCCGCTGCTGGGCAACGCCATCGCCACCTCATCGACCAGGAACGCATCGACCCCACGTTGGCCAGAAAGGCACCGGGGGACCGAGTGGTCTCTGCAGGGTCAGTTCGAGAGGAACGGTGGTGACGGTGGCGGTGGCGCGGCGGCTGCGCGTTGCCACCGTCATTGCCCGGCAGGAGCACTCGCGTGGGAGAGATCCGAGCCGCCCATGATTCCCTTCATGGAAAGCGAAACAACGCGGGCGCTCCTGCCGACTCATTCCTCAGTCGGCGTTCAGCCGTGTACGCAGGAGACGCTTGCCGAGTTCAGCGCCCTTGCGACTGTCCGCCTGGGCCTTGCGAAAGAGATCGGCTGCCTCGGTGTCCTTGTCCCGTTCCGCGTCCGCGATGTAGGTCTCCAATCGCAGCGCGTTGTTCAAGCACGCCTCGACGTACCAGATCAGGTTGTAGTCCTTGTCGGGCGTCCCCGAGACGCCTCCGGTTTCCTTTTTGCTGGCCATACGAGCCTCCCTTGTGTGGGTGGTTCCGCTGCTCGGGAAGCGCCTCGGGTACCCGTCTCGCCCGCTGTACACACCACAGCCCCGCTCGTTCCTCCCACGTGCCGGAAAACGTGGCCGCAGTCAGCGGGATCGAGCCACATCCGTAGAGGCCACATCCGTAGAGGCCACGTCCGTAGAGGCGCCGACAGGTGCCGCCGCTGCGAGAGGGCGTCCACCCGGTCCAAGGGCGTCCGACCTACGCCGGTTAAGACGTTCCCCTCGGCCGGTTGTCCTGACACGTCCCGGTCGACGGCCGTCACCGAACCGGCGCCTCGGCGGCAGCGACAACGTTTCCTCAGGACGCCCGTGGTTACCCATTTCGTGCGGGGCCGGACCGCGCGCTGAGGACAGTCGCAGAGCGGGCGTCACCAGAAACGGAGTTTCCATGGCCAGCATGAAGGTGTCCGACCACATCCTCCAGCGGCTGCGTGAATGGGACGTGGACCACGTCTTCGCCTACGCGGGCGACGGCATCAACGGCCTGCTGGCCGCCTGGGGCCGGGCCGACAACCGACCGAAATTCGTCCAGGCGCGCCACGAGGAGATGTCCGCCTTCCAAGCGGTGGGGTATGCGAAGTTCTCCGGAAAGGTGGGCGTGTGCGCGGCCACCTCCGGTCCGGGGGCGATCCATCTGCTGAACGGGCTGTACGACGCGAAGCTGGACCATGTCCCGGTGGTGGCGCTGGTCGGGCAGACCAACCGCAGTGCCATGGGCGGCTCGTACCAACAGGAGGTCGATCTGCAGAACCTGTACAAGGACGTCGCCTCGGATTTCTGCGAGACGGCTACCGTGCCGGAGCAGTTGCCGAACCTGATCGACCGGGCGATGCGCACCGCCTATGCCAAGCGCACCGTCACCGCGGTCATCCTGCCAGCCGACGTCCAGGAGCTGGACTACAGCCCGCCGACCCACGCGTTCAAGATGGTGCCCTCCAGCCTGGGCCTGGGGCAGTATGCGCCGGTACCGGCAGACGCGGACATCGAGCGGGCCGCGGACGTGCTGAACGCCGGTGCGAAGGTCGCCGTCCTGATCGGACAAGGCGCTCGTGCGGCGCGCGCCGAGGTGGAGCAGCTGGCCGACGTGCTCGGTGCCGGGGTGGCCAAGGCTCTGCTGGGCAAGGATGTCCTGCCCGACGATCTGCCCTACGTGACCGGCTCGATCGGGCTGCTCGGCACTCGCCCGTCCTACGAGCTGATGCAGGAGTGCGACACACTGCTGGTGATCGGATCCAGTTTCCCGTACACACAGTTCCTGCCGGAGCTGGACCAGGCGCGTGCCGTCCAGATCGACATCGATCCGCACATGATCGGCCTGCGCTATCCCTTCGAGGTCAACCTGGTCGGCGACTCCCGCGAGACGTTGCAGCGGCTGCTGCCACGCCTGCGCCGCAAGGAGAACCGCAAGTGGCGCGAAGGCATCGAGAAGAACGTTTCCCGGTGGTGGGAGGTCATGCAGCGCCGGGCCGCCGTGGACGCCGATCCCGTCAATCCCGAGTACGTGGTGCATGCTCTGGACGGCAGGCTGCCCGACGATGTCATCCTCTCCGCCGACTCGGGCTCGGCCGCAAACTGGTACGCCCGGCATCTTCGGCTGCGCGGCCGGATGCGTGGTTCGCTGTCCGGGACGCTGGCGACGATGGGGCCGGGTGTGCCGTACGCGATCGGTGCGAAGTTCGCCCACCCCGATCGTCCCGCCATCGCCCTGGTCGGTGACGGTGCCATGCAGATGAACGGCATGATGGAGATGGTCACGGCGGCCAAGTACTACCGCGAGTGGTCCGATCCGCGGTTGATCGTGGCAGTGCTCAACAACGGCGACCTCAACCAGGTCACCTGGGAGATGCGGGCCATGTCCGGCGCCCCGCAGTTCGAGGAGTCCCAGCACATCCCCGACCTGCCCTACGCTGAGATCGCACGGAGCATCGGCCTGGACGGCGTACGGGTGGAAAAGCCCGAACAGGTCGAAGCCGCCTGGGACCGGGCCCTCGCCGCGGACCGGCCCTTCGTCGTCGACTTCCGCTGCGACCCCGCCGTGCCGCCGATCCCGCCGCACGCTTCCCTCGACCAGATCGAGGCCGCGGCCTCCGCAATCCTGCACGGCGACAGCGACCGGGGCTCGATGGTGAAGCAGGGACTCAAGGCAAAGGTCCAGGAGATGCTTCCCGGCAGCCGCCATCGCGGCGACCGGCCCGGCGCCGGCGAGCATGACAGCGGCGAAAACAGCAGGTGAGCCGAGCGCAACCACCGGGTCAGCCGTTCCACGAGGGCTGTTCCACGAGACATCCGCTCGTGGAACAGCCGGCCGTCTTACCGTCGATTCCGGCCCGACGCTTCTCTTCCAGAACGTGCGCGTCGCTGGGTCGTGCGGACGCCTGACAACCGGGGGGAGGAAGATCGACCGGGTCCATCAACGGCCAGCCGCCGGGAGGGACGGGTTCGGCGGTCCTCGGCCGGATGCCGATGGGGCTCAGGTCTCGATGATCGCCGGGATGGCGCAAGTGCCCAGACCGTGTAACCGACGTGCGGCGGGCGCAAACCGGGCCGGTCGCGTGTGCCGTGCAGGATGTACCTGCGCACGCCCTCCAGGGGTCATCTAGGCATGATGGACTTCGACGGCGGCTCGTTCGACCGTTCCCAGCCGCTGACCCGCGAGCACCTCCAGGATGTGCTGCGCCGCATCACAGGTACCGACGTGACGCTCACCGGTGTTCTTCGGGCGTCGAGCTTCACGGACCGTGCGATGCAGGTGACGACGTACCGGAAGGGACGCGTGCTGCTCGCGGGCGATGCCGCGCACATCCACTCCCCGCTGGGCGGCCAGGGCCTCAACCTCGGCATCGGTGTGCCGTGAACCTCGGCTGGAAGCTAGCAGCGACCGTGCACGGCACCGCGCCTGCGGGCCTGCTCGACACCTACACCAGTGAGCGTCACCCCGTCGGTGCCGCGATCCTCGACTGGTCTCGTGCTCAGGTGGCGACCGTGAGACCGGGCCCCACCGCTCCCGCGTTGCGGCAGCTGGTGCACGACCTGATGAGTACCCCCTCGGGGACCACGCACGTGTACCGGCACACGACGGGGCTGTTCCACCGCTACGACCTGGGCAGCGAGCAGCCGCTCGTCGGCCGTACCGCCCCCGACTTCCGTTTCGGCGGCGGCACCCGCCTCGGGGACCTTCTGTGCCAGGGCCGGGGCCAGGGCGTCGTGCTCGACTTCAGCGGCGACCGCGCGCTGCGCGACGCGGCCCAGAGCTGGAAGGGCCGACTCCACTACTCGGGCAGCCCGGTACGCGAGGACCTTGGATTCGGCGCACTGCTGATACGCGCCGCCACCCGCTGGTTCGGCGTCCCCGACCCCTGACCGCACACCGCCCGGCCCGCACGCGGCGCACCGCCACATCCTCCGCGACCGGCAACCGCGGCAGTTCCGACACCCCCGCACACCTCCGATACCCCGGCACGACAAGGAGCCTCCCCCACGCCGAGTAAGTCCGCCGATCGAGGCCGAGATGAACAAGGACGTGGTCCGCCTCTACGAAGTTGTTCTCCGCACTCCCGGCGGCACCGACTTCACCACCATCAAGGCACTCATCGGCGAACAGGAAGTCGAACTCAACTGGGGCCACCCCGACATGGCGTCCACGGCAGATCGGCCAGCGGCCAGCGGCCAGCGGCCAGCGGCCAGCGACCCAGCACACCGCGAAAACGCCCACCGTCCGCAGGACTGGACACGTCTGCGGGCGATGTCCACGGCGACACCCTCGCCCTGCCGCGAGCGTCCTCGGTGCCACGCCCGCCCGCGGCCCGTCGAAGAGCCGGCGGAGCCGCCGCATTCTCACCTCGGGCGCCAAGCCCTCACGCCCCGCATGGCCCGATTCAGCACGGGCGGGCGCCCCCTCCTCATGACGCGCCCGGAGCGCGCGGCCGAACACGGCCGCTCCGCTTACCGACGATGCCCTTCTTCGGCCCCTTGCAGATGACCATGACCGCACGCGGTCGTCGCACTCTTACCACGACGACAACAGAGGCACTCTTCGCCTCGGCGACGGCGCTCGCCTCGGCCGGGATCGCCGTGTTCGCGATCACCTCCGCACGAGCGGAGCCCTCCGCGCCGGCCCACGCCTCCTCAGGCGGCGCGAGGTATAGCGCAAGCGCCGTACAGCGCAGGCACCCTGACGCACGCTGCTACGAGGTCCGGGGGCCTGTCTCGGTCAAGAAGACCGGCCAGGCACACATGTACCGGGAGCTCTGCCAACCGCGCCGCCAACCCCGCCACGACAAGCACAACTGTTCAGCTGCTGGTACCGGGCTTCACCTACAGGCTCCACCTACAACCTCACGCGGCGGTTCGGACAGCGCCACGTCTTGCCGCCGTTCGGTGTCGAGCGCGCCCTCTGGACAATCCTGCTGACACACCAACTCCTGCAACAGGCCATTGCACAGGATCGCGCTCATGATCTCGCGCAGGTCGTGCCTTGACGGCCGGCGACGTACGGCCGGCGACGTTCCGTCATGACCCGGGCGCCCTGGAATGAGACAGGCACGCGCAAACCTCAACCCCAGCCGATGAGTTCCCGCGGTGCCCGGAGTCCTACGGGGGCGGGGGCGAATGCTGTGGCTGAGTGAAGGAGAAAAACAATGAACAACGGTGTCTGGCCGATGGTGTATGCGGAGCGTACGGCGCTGATCGGTGACCTCGCACACCTTGATGACTCGCGGTGGGAGCAGCCGTCGCTTTGTGAGGGATGGACCGTGCACGACGTGGCCGCCCATCTGGTCGACACGGCTCGCACGACACGCCTTGGTTTCGTCGTCGGCCTTGTCCGGGAGCGGTTCGACTTCGACCGCCAGAACGCACGCGGTGTGGAACGCGAGCGTGGCGCCTCACCGCAGGAGACGTTGCAGCGGCTTCGTCAGGTGGCGTCGCGAAGGTCGACCCCTCCGGCGCCCCTGGACAGCCGGCTCGTCGAGGAGGTCGTCCACGGTGAGGACATCCGCAGGCCGTTGGGACTCACCCGCTCCTACCCGCTGGAGGCTGTCACCCGATCGCTGCGCTTGCAGGCTCGTACTCCTGCGTCTTTCGGCGGAGCCAAGGAACTGACAGCGCGTGTCCGGCTCACGGCAGTCGACGCCGACCTGTCCATCGGAGACGGTCCGGAAGTCAGGGGACCCGCGCTTTCCTTGCTGCTGGCCGTCTCCGGGCGACGGATGGCGCTGGAAGAGCTTGACGGGCCGGGAACCGCCGCGCTCGTGACACCGTGCCGGTGACGCTGGAGGCGGGCTCAGCTCGCGGGCTGAGATTCCTTGTCCCGGGTGTCGGATAGGGATGTTTTGCGGGTGAGCCGCTTGGGCTTCAGCGTGATGAGTGACCAGTTCAGGTCTGCCTTGAGCTGCTGCGGGGGGGCGTTCATAGTCTCGCGCGCTGCGGCGGGCGTTCATGATCCGCCCCACCCCGGCGTGCGTTCGACACGCCAGCGACGCGGGAGGACGACGAGCTCTTTGGCTCCTCTGGGGCGGGAGACGGTTGCGAGGGTGCTCTGGAGGAAGCCCTCAGCCCAGGTGACGAGTCGGCCGGCGTAGGCGGAGTCGGCTTGGACCTGCGTGATCTGTGGGTGCGTAGGGCGAAGGCGCCGGAGCAACTCGCTTGCGGCGTCCCAGTCCTGCATGTCGGCGGGTGTCACCCTGATCACCGCGTGCAAGCCCTTCGTGTCCACTACGGGGTGCCTCTTGCTCCCATTGATCATTTCGCGGGGTCGAACCCGCGAGTCGCCCGGAGTCCTTAGCCGACGAACCGGCCGACCACCAGGCCGGGCGAGTGCGAACAACCAGGAGCAGCCGACGCCACGAGTTCGTTGTGCGCGAGGGGCTCGATGACAGCCGCGCGGCGCCCGGGTACGTGCGTGTCCAGGTCGATGATGCCGGTACGGAGGATCCAGAACCAATCGGCGCGTGCACCCTCCTCGAAGAGGTGCGCGCGTCCCCCTCGAAGAGGCTCGTGCTCTCGTGCTCTGAGGATCAACACCTCCCGCCACGTCGGCCATGGGCCACCCGGCCCCACCAAGGGGCCGCCCAGTCCGAAGCCAGAACCTTTCGGCACCCTGCGCCGTCCTCCGCCGCGCTGTTCGATGAGGGTGTGGGGGGAGCAACCCGGCTAGAGGGGGTGAGCACTGTGGGTCCGACACCGACACCGGAGTTCTGGAGACTGTTCGTCGCCCGCCTGGATACCGCCATGGCCGTCCGTTCCTGTTCAGCGTCGCGCTCGACGCGCTGGTGCTGCGGATGCGGCGGCGCCACAGCCGGCCGCCGGCCGACCGGACAGCCGAAAGGTTGCGTCCGCCCGACCGGACGCTGGTGCGGCGCTGAAAGCCGCACGTAGCGCGCCACTGAAGTCGGCACGGAACGCGGCACGGAACGCGGCACGGAACGCGGCACGGAACGCGGCCCTGAAAGTGCAACGCCGGACACAGGAGGCACACAGCATGCTTCGGTACGTCACCACGGGAATCGACAGCTCCACCGAGAGTGTCGCCGCCGCCCACTGGGCGGCCCGGGAAGCCCTACGCCGCGGTGTCCCGCTGCGCCTCGTACACGCCTGGACGTGGCATCCGCGTCCCGCTCCCTCGGTACCCGCGGACAGCAGCGAGCACGCGTGGGCCGAGCAGACCCTGGACCGTACGGCCGACAGCGTCCGCGCCGCGCACCCCGGGCTCGCGGTCGACCGCCGGCTGGTGTCCGGCACCGCGGTCGCCGCTCTCCTCACGGAGGCCGGACAGTCGGAGCTGCTGGTGCTCGGGTCCCGCGGGCTGAGCGGGCTCGCGGGATTCATGACCGGCTCCGTGTCCCAGCGGGTCGTCGCCGGATCAGCGTGCCCCGTGGTGCTCGTACGCTCGGGCGAGGGTTCCACCGACGAACACCTCCCGGTCTTGGACGGCGTGTCGCCGGACGAGATCTCCAAGACCCCATATCGCGATGTCCTCCTCGGGCTGGGCACCCGTCACCCCTGCGACGAACTGCTGGAGTTCGCCTTCACGGCCGCCCGGCTCCGGGGTGCCGACCTGCGGGTGGCGCATGCCTTCCGCGTCCCGGCGGCACAGGCCGCCGACGGCCCGTGGGAGCCGGTACCCGGACCCGGACCCGGGTCCGGACCCGAGCCCGAACCGCTCGCGGCAAGGGAACACACCGTGATCGCGGTGCTGCGCCCGTGGTGCGAGAAGTTCCCCGAGGTCTCCGTGACCGCGACGGTCTGCGAAGGGCGGGCCGCCACCGAACTGGTGCGGGCGTCGGCCGGGGCCTCCCTCGTCGTCGTGGGACGCCGGACACGGGACGGCCGGTTCGGCACCCACCTCGGCCCCGTCGCCCACGCGGTCCTGCATCACGTCGGGTGCCCCGTGGCCGTCGTCCCGCACGCCTGAACCGTGCCCGGATGATCCTTTGCAAACCAACGACACGAGGGAGCAACAGTCATGACCACTGGTCAGGTGACCGTCGGAGTGGACGGTTCGCTCGTCGCCGTACGAGCCCTGGACCGCGCCGCCGACGAGGCGGCCCTGCGCGCCACCACTCTGGAGGTCGTGTACGCCGTGCCGGACCTGGACGAGGCCGGGCCCATCCTGGCGTCTGCGGTCTCGCGGGTACACGTCCGTCATCCAGGGCTGCCGGTCGTCGCCGTCCCCGTCGAGGGGCATTCCGCGGCCGTGCTTGCGGAACACGGCCGTGACTCGGTGCTCACGGTCGTTGGCTGCCGGAACATGGGTGGGTTCGCCGGCACGCTGTTCGGCTCGGTGAGCTCACGGCTGGCAGCGCACGCGCACGGCCCGCTGCTCGTCGTACGGGGTGACTCTCCTGGGCACTCGTACGGCGAGGTGCTGCTCGTCCTCGACGACGAAACCGACGCGATCGCCGCGATCGATGCGACCGATGCAATCGATGCGACTCCTGCGGCGTACGCCTTCCAGGAGGCCGCACTCCGGGGTGCCCGGTTGCGGTTCCTGCGGTTCTCGGCGCACCGGCATCCGGTCGCCGGCCTGGTGCCGCACGGCGGGACAGGGCCTGCCGCCCCGCACCCCGCGAATCCGGAGGAGTCGGCGGTTGTGCGCGAGCGTCGCACGCGGGTGCATCGGGTCTGTACGGAGATCCGGTCGGCCGCCACCCGTACAACCCGAGAACTGCTGGACGCCACCCGCACCGCGGACCTCGTGGTGATCGCCCGTCGGCCCGAGCCGGGCGGGCACGGCCGCCGACCCGGCCCCGCCGCCCGTACGTTGCTGCACCGGGCCCACTGCCCCGTGCTGATCGTGCCCGCCGGGCCGGACGGAGCCGGGGGCTCTTACGCATAGAGGAAGCCGTACCCGCAACCGCCTGGTATTCAGCGTCGGCATGGCCTCGCGTGCGGCGGACGCCCGTGATCCGGGCCGGGCCGGGCCGGGTTGGATGAGGAGCGCCCTGTCCGTGGTCCTGCCCGGCGCGCTAGTCAACGCCCCGGTGGGCCAGTTGACGGCGCGGGCGTCGACGGCATCCAGGGCCCGGCGGCGGAAGTTCTCCGCGTTAGCGAAGAACAGCGGGAGTCGTAGCGGTGGACCCGCACGCCGGGGATCGACCGGGCCTCGGGACAGTCATCCACGTCGTGCCTGCCCGCCACCCCCGCCACCCACCCCTCCCTGTACCGCGTCGTGCGGGCGGGCCACCCGAGTCACCCAAGTCAGCAGCTCCGCGACAGACGGTCCGACGGCGACGGCGACAAGCACGCCGTACAGGATGTCCGGAGTCAGCACGCCGGCCAGGCAGCCGCGCGCCAGCAGCAGCTCCCAGCGGCGGCGGAAGCCCCCCAGCCGCCAGCCGCCGAGATCCCGCCAGGTCGGTCGTACGGACGGCGGCGTACACGACGAGCGCCCCGAGGACCACCGAGGGCATACGGGTCGACTGGATCGCCGACAGGTGTCGTACGAAGGACCACGACCCGGGAAGAAGGCCGAGCGTGTCGTCCTCGCGCCGGTGTGCTTGGGCAGTTGGTCCACGACCATGAGCAGCGCCGCGCCCGCGAGATGGCCGGTCGGTACCGGCCGGGAGAGCAGGTCGGCGACGAAGCTCAGCCGCACCGCCCACGCCCGCCACCACGCACAGCAGGCCCACGGTGGCTGCCGGGGTCGCCGCCGGCATGGCGTACCTGCCGGGCTCCCCGACGGTCGGCGGACCCACCACGGTCGCCGTGCTCAGCGCTCCAGGGTGCACCCCGTGATCCGTGACGCACCAGTCACCCCAACAGGCCCTGCGGAAAGGGCCGTTCGGCCCTCCGCCGGCGGACCTTCGGCACCCGGCGTGACCCGCCCCGCACGACAAGAGTGAGGGACGTCAGACACCGACCGATCGTCCCCGAAGGGATCACCACCATGGCCCTGCACGAGCACTCTCGCCGCAGCCCAAACTTCCACCTGCCGTCGCTGCGCAGGAGCCGGACCTCCTCGGAGTCCGCCGTGTCGGCTCACACCGACACGCACACCGCGCAGGCCTACGCCTTCGCCTCCCTGCGCCTGCTCACCGGATTCATCTTCCTGTGGGCCTTCCTCGACAAGGCGTTTGGGTTCGGTTACGCCACCCCGTCCGGCAAGGCCTGGATCGACGGCGGCTCACCGACCCAGGGCTTCCTCGGCGGTGTGGCGGCCGGGCCGATGGAGTCCACCTTCCACTCCTGGGCCGGTGCCACCTGGGCCGACTGGCTGTTCATGGCCGGACTGCTCGGCGTCGGTCTCGCCCTCGTCGGCGGCTTCGCGCTGCGGCTCGCGGCCGTCGCGGGTACCGCGATGATGACGCTGATGTGGGTCGCCGAGTGGCCGCCCGCCCGGCACCTGTCCGACGGTTCGCCGACCATGTCGCCGAACCCTCTCGTCGACTACCACCTGATCTACGCGGTCGTCCTGATCGCTCTCGCGCTGGCCTCCGCCGGCAACACCCTGGGCGTCGGAAAGATCTGGGCCACCCTGCCCTTCGTCCGCACCAACGGCTGGCTCCGCTGACCGCGCGAGGACGCGGCGGAGTCCTGCGGGGACCGCCGCGTCGGCCGGACACAGGGCCGTTCGGCCCATACCGAGTACCAGTGGCCCCTGCGCCCTGAGCCCGTTCGGCACCACGATGAGACCACTTACCCCGACAGCAGGAGGTGGAGACCATGCCCCGCACCGTCACCGTGGGTCTCGACGGTTCGTCCGAGAGCCGGGCGGCCGCCGAATGGGCGGCCCGTGAGGCCGAGCTGCGCGGACTGCCGCTCAAACTGGTGCACGTCCGGGAGCCCGTACCGGAGCCCACGACACAGACCCCGCTCCCCGGTGCCGAGACGCGGCAGCGCCGGAGCGGGCGAAGCGGGACGGCGGCACCCTCGGCCGATGGCTGGGGAAGAAGCCCTCAAGAGTCCGCCGAGGGCCTCCGGCTGCGACACCCCGGCGTCGAGGTCACCGCCGAACAACTCACCGGACGGCCGGCTGATGTGCTCGCCGGCCTGGCGAAGGACGCCGAACTGCTCGTCCTGGGATCCCGTGGCCTCAGCGGGCTCGGCGGGTTCCTGGTGGGATCGGTGGGCCAGTCCGTCGTAGCGCACGCCGAACAGCCCGTCGTGCTGGTCCGGGCCGGGGAGCAGGCCGCCGACGAGCACGTGATGGATCCGGCGGGCATCCCGTCCGCCGCGGCCCCGTACCGGCCCGTGGTCCTCGGACTGGACCTGGACCACCCGGACGATTCCGTCCTTGAGTTCGCCTTCGACGCCGCCGCCCGCCGTGTCGCCCAACTGCGGGTCGTCCACGGCTGGAACCCGCCGCCCTACTACGCGTACGGCCTCCCCGCCGACGTCGAACTCCACACCGAGTTGGCACGCCAGGAGACAACCGCTCTCATCGAGGCCCTGCGCCCGTGGCGGCAGAAATTCCCCGCCGTCGAGGTCATCGAGACGTCCCGGTACGGATCGGCCGCCCATCACCTGGTGGACGCCTCCCGCGATGCCTGTCTGGTCGTCGTCGGCCGCCGAATCCGCCGCGGTCCGCTCGGCACCCACACCGGCCCCGTCACCCAGGCCGTGCTTCATCACGCCGCTGCCCCCGTCGCCGTCGTCGCACACGGCTGACCTGCCCGGAGAAGGAGAGAAACCATGAAGGCAGCAGTCGTACGAGCCTTCGGCCAGCCGGTCATCCACAAGGCACGGCCGCTCACAGGCGTCCATCAGTCCGTCGACGGCTCCGTCGGCAGTTCCATCGGCAGTTCCATCGACGGTTCCCTCCACGACGTGCCGCGCGGCGAGATCAGGGCACGGATCGTCTCCGACATGGGCGCGGGAAGGTGACGGCGATGGAACTCCCCCTGGTCGTGGGCGTCGACGGTTCCGAATCGAGTCTGCGCGCGGTGGACTGGGCGGCCGACGAGGCCGCCCTGCGCGGGCTGCCGCTGCGGCTGGTGCACGCCTCGCTGTGGGAGCAGTACGAGAGCGCCACGGGTCTTGGCCGGTCCTCGGAACAGATGATGGCCGACGCCGTCGTCGAGGCTGCCGCGGAGCGGGCGCACCGCCGTGCGGTGGACGTGAAGATCGCCACCGAGGTAGTGCCCGAGGAGCCCGTGCCGGTGCTGCTGCGCGAGGGCCGCACAGCTTTCGCCCTGGTCCTGGGATCGCGAGGCCGCGGCGGCATCGCCGAGTTGCTGCTCGGCTCGGTCAGCCTCGCGGTCGCCGCCCGCGCCGGCTGTCCGGTGATCGTGCTGCGTGGCAACCACGACAACAGGGCCGGGTCCACCATGCGTGGGCGCGTCGTGCTGGGGGTCGGCGAGGAGCCGGAGAACTCCGCGGCCGTTCGCTTCGCCTTCGAGGAGGCGTCGGAACGCCGGGTTCCGCTGGAGGCCGTACGCGCCTGGCGGAGCCCCGGGTACCAGACCACCGACCACCCTCTGATGACCGGCGAACCCGCCCGGCTGCACGAGGAGCGGGCCGTGGAGATCCTGGACGCGGCACTGCGGGATGCCCCGGAAGGTGTGGAACTGCGCCGGCACACCGTCGAAGGCCCTGCCCGCAAGGTGCTGCTCGATGCCTCGGCCGACGCCGACCTGCTCGTCGTCGGCGCCCGGCGGCGCCACGGTCACTTCGGGCTCCAGATAGGCAGGGTCGCCCACGCGGTCCTGCACCACTCCGGCTGCCCCGTGGCCGTCGTACCCCAGCGCGCTTGACCGGCTCGGAGCGCCACCGTGTCGGCGCGACGCGCGGGTCCCGCTCCGAGACGCGCCTCAACACGGGCGCCTTCGAACACCACGACGAGCGGGCATCACGACGGGTGGGCGCCCTCGGTTCGCGCCCCGTCCCGGAGCCCGGCTCGCCACGATGACTTACGGAGTCGTTATGCCCAAGGTCGAACACCGCAACAGCACCGTACTGACCGACGCCGAACTGCGCGCCCTGGACGCCCACTGGCGGGCCGCGAACTACCTGGCCGTGGGCCAGATCTACCTGCTGGCCAACCCTCTGCTCACTGAGCCCTTGACGCCCGCGCACATCAAGCCGCGGCTGCTCGGCCACTGGGGCACCTCGCCCGGCCTCAACCTCGTACACACCCACCTCAACCGGGTGATCAAGGCGCGCGGTCTGGACGCGCTCTGCGTCTGGGGTCCCGGACACGGAGGGCCCGCCGTCCTCGCCAACTCCTGGCTGGAGGGCAGCTACAGCGAGACCTACCCGGACGTCTCACGGGACGCGGCGGGCATGGACCGGCTCTTCCGGCAGTTCTCCTTCCCCGGCGGAGTACCCAGCCATGTCGCCCCGGAGACGCCCGGCTCGATCCACGAGGGAGGTGAGCTGGGCTACTCGCTCGCCCACGCCTACGGTGCCGCCTTCGACAACCCGGACCTGCTGGTCGCCTGCGTCATCGGCGACGGCGAGGCGGAGACCGGCCCGCTGGCCGCCTCCTGGCACTCGAACAAGTTCCTCGACCCGGTCCACGACGGCGCCGTCCTGCCGATCCTGCACCTCAACGGCTACAAGATCGCCAACCCGACCGTGCTGTCCCGCCTTCCGGAGTCCGAACTCGACGAACTGCTGCGCGGCTACGGCCACGAACCGATCCACGTCACCAGCGACGACCCGCACCAGGTCCACCGCGCCATGGCCGACGCCTTCGACCAGGCGCTGGACCGCATCGCCCTGATGCAGAATGCGGCCCGCGAGGACGGCGTGACCGAGCGCGTGCACTGGCCCATGATCGTGCTGCGCACCCCGAAGGGCTGGACGGGACCCGGTGAGGTGGACGGCCTCCCGGTCGAGGGCACCTGGCGCGCCCATCAGGTCCCGCTGTCCGGTGTCCGCGACAACCCGGAGCACCTGCGGCAGTTGGAGACCTGGCTGCGCTCCTACCGCCCGGAGGAGCTCTTCGACGCCGACGGGCGGCCCACCGCCGACGTCCTCGCCTGTGTCCCCGAGGGGACCCGACGGCTGGGCTCCACCCCGCACGCCAACGGCGGCCTGCTCGTACGCGACCTGCCGATGCCGTCCCTGGAGCGCTTCGCCGTCCCCGTCGACAAGCCGGGCACCACCTCGCACGAGCCCACCCGGGTCCTCGGTGACCTCCTCGAACAGATCATGAGGGACACGTCGGAGCGGCGCGACTTCCGTCTCGTCGGCCCGGACGAAACCGCCTCCAACCGGCTGGGAGCCGTCCTCAACGCCAGCGGCAAGGCCTGGCAGGCCCAGATCCTCCAGGTGGACGAACACCTGGACCGGCACGGCCGGGTCATGGAGATCCTCTCCGAACACCTCTGCCAGGGCTGGCTGGAGGGCTACCTCCTCACCGGCCGGCACGGCCTGTTCTCCTGTTACGAGGCGTTCGTCCACATCGTCGACTCGATGGTCAACCAGCACATCAAGTGGCTGAAGACGTCCAGGGAGCTGCCGTGGCGGGCCCCGGTCGCCTCCCTCAACTACCTGCTCACCTCGCACGTCTGGCGCCAGGACCACAACGGCTTCTCGCACCAGGACCCAGGCTTCGTCGACCACGTCCTCAACAAGAGCCCGGAGGTCGTACGGGTCTATCTGCCACCGGACGCCAACACCCTGCTGTCCGTGGCGGACCATGTCCTGCGCAGCCGTGACTACGTGAACGTGATCGTGGCGGGCAAGCAGCCCTGCTTCGACTGGCTGTCCATGGACGAGGCCCGCGCCCACTGCGCCCGCGGCGCCGGGATCTGGGACTGGGCGGGTACCTCGAACGGCGAGCGGGAACCGGACGTGGTGCTGGCCTGCGCCGGTGACGTGCCCACCCTGGAGGTGCTGGCCGCCGCGCAGTTGCTGAGGGAGCACCTGCCCGCACTCGCCGTCCGGGTCGTCAACGTCGTGGACATGACCCGGCTGCTGCCGCGCGAGGAACACCCGCACGGAATGGGCGACTTCGAGTACGACGGCCTGTTCACCACCGACAAGCCGGTGGTCTTCGCCTACCACGGCTATCCCTGGCTGATCCACCGCCTCGCCTACCGCCGCACCGGACACGCCAATCTGCACGTGCGGGGCTACAAGGAGATGGGCACCACGACCACTCCGTTCGACATGGTCGTCCGCAACGACATGGACCGCTACCGGCTCGTCATGGACGTCATCGACCGGGTCCCCGGCCTGGCGGTGCGCGCGGCGGCCGTACGTCAGTCGATGGCTGACGCCCGCACCCGCCACCACGCCTGGATCCGCGAACACGGCACCGACCTGCCAGAGGTCGAGGACTGGACCTGGACGGCCTGAAACCGTCCTGCATCTGAAGACCGGCGCCCACGCCCACACGGTGCTGCGCTCCGCGCCGGGCGGGAACGCGGAAACTCAGGGGCTTCGGCTGGTACGACAACGAGTGGGGATACACCAACCGGCTTGCGGACCTCACGGCGCTGGTCGCCGACGACCGAGGACCGATGACGCCGACCCGTAGCCACCCGTGGCCGCGCGTGGCCGCCTGTAGGCCGGCGCCACGCTCCGGGCCCGCGCCCGCACCCCCGTTGTCCACCGGGTGCCTGCCCGGGCCCGCCGTTCGTCGGGGACCGGACTCCAGGGCCGACCGGCCCCCGACGCGCCCCGGAAAGCCCATGGGGTCATTGCCCTGTCCGCCGGATGCTCGAAGTGTCACAAGGCTTTGGAGGAGACCCAGGATGACGGACGACACGCTCAGCCGGCCCACGGTCCACGCCCTGCTCTCGGACGGCACCACCGTATGCATCCGGCCGGTCGCGGCGGCCGATCACGAACATCTGCGAGGGCTCTACGAGCAGATGTCCGCGGAGAATCTGCGGCTGCGGTTCTTCGCGGCGAGCCGGCGTTCCGCCGCGCTGGCCGCCGACCGGGCCTGTGCCCCGCCGCGCCCCGGATACCGGGCGCTGATGGCCGAGTCGCGGGGGCAGGCGATCGGCCTGGCCGAGTACGAGGCCGGCGACGACGCGGCCTCGGCCGAGATGTCCATCGCCGTGGCCGACGGGCTGCACCATCGCGGTGTCGGCACGCTCCTCGTCGAACACCTGGTCTCCGCCGCCAGGGCGGACGGCATCACCACCTTCACGGCGGACGCGCTGTCGGAAAACCACGAAGTGCTTCGGCTCTTCGCCGACCTGGGCCTGCGCACCGCACGCTGTTTCGCCGGCCCCGAGGTGCGCTGCTCCATCGCTCTCGCAGAGGACGACACCTACCTGTCGTCCGTCGAGGCCCGCGGCCGGGCCGCCGACGTGGCAAGTCTGGAACCCCTGCTGCGGCCCGACGCGATCGCCGTGGTGGGCGCCGGCCGCAGGCCCGGATCGGCGGGGCGCGCCCTCCTGCACCATCTGCACGAGGGCGGCTTCACCCGGCGGCTCTTCGCGGTCAACCCCCATGCCACCTCGATCCTCGGCGTACCGTCCTACCCCTCGGTCAGCGCGCTGCCCAAGGTCCCGGATCTCGCGGTCCTCGCCGTACCGGCCGCAGCACTCCCTGACATCGCGCAGGAGTGCGGCAAGGCCGGCGTACGCGCGCTGCTCGTCGTGTCGGCCGGCCTCGACAGTCACCAGGCACAAGCGCTCATGGAGGCGTGCCGCACGTACGGCATGCGGCTCGTCGGGCCCAACTGCTTCGGCATCACCAACGCCGATCCGGCACTCTCCCTCGACGCCACCTTCGCAGCGGATCACCCGCGCCCCGGCACGGCGGGTGTCGCCGTCCAGTCCGGCGGCGTCGGTATCGCACTGCTCGACGGACTGTCCCGGCTGGGGATCGGCGTGTCGTCCTTCGCGTCGCTCGGCGACAAGTACGACGTCAGCGGCAACGACATGCTCCAGTGGTGGGAGAGCGACGGCCGCACCGAACTCGCCCTGCTGCACCTGGAGTCCTTCGGCAACCCACGGGCCTTCTCCCGTACCGCCCGGCGCGTGAGCCGCCGTATGCCGGTGCTCACGGTCGACGCCGGCCGCACCGACGCCGGCCGCCGCGCCGCCGCTTCGCACACCGCTGCCGCCGCCACCCCGACGATGACCCGGCAGGCCCTGTTCACTCAGGCGGGGATCACCGCGACCCACTCGGTGGGTGAACTCCTCGAAACCGCTGCCCTGTTGCACTCCCAGCCGCTCCCGACGGGCAGCCGCGTGGCCGTCGTCACCAACGCGGGCGGGGTAGGCGTCCTGACCGCGGACGCCTGCGCGGAAGCCGGGCTGTCGCTTCCGCCGCTCACGCCCTCGGTGATCGACAGTCTGTATGCCGTACTCCCCGAGGGTTCCACCGTCGCAAACCCCGTCGACGCCACCGCCGCCGTCACGGAGGGGCAACTCAGGGACTGCGTGGACCGGATCATCCGGCACCCGGGCATCGACGCCGTCCTGCTGGCCCTCGTTCCCACGGCCGTCGCCGCCGCGACCGGCGACAACCTCGTCCGGGCCGTCACCGGCGGCCCCGCACACCGTGCCCGTCCGGTCGCCGTCGTACGCCTGGAGCAGGATCTGCCGGTCAGGCTGCTGCCGACGAGGGACGGCGGCGCCATCCCGTCGTACGCCGAACCGGGTGCGGCGGCAAGGGCGTTGGCACACGCCTCCCGCCGTGCGGCCTGGCTGAGCCGGCCCGCGGGCACTGTCCCGGAGCTCGCGGAGGTCGACACGGCCCGGGCCCGCGCGGTCGCCGGGACCTACCTCGCTGCCCACCCCGACGGCGGTTGGCTCGACCCGCGCACCTGCGCCGAGCTCCTCACCTGTTACGGCATTCCTCAGCTCCCTTGGTCCTGGGCGGAGTCGGAGGACGACGCCGTCGTCGCGGCCGAGCGGCTGTGCGGACCCGACGGCCGAGTGGTGCTGAAAGCGCACTGGCCCGGCCGGCTCCACAAGAGCGAACAGCATGCCGTGCACCTCGATCTGGAAGGTGAAGCGCAAGTTCGGGCCGCGTTCAGGGACTTCGCGTCACGGTTCGCCGGCCTGATGACCGGGGTGGTCGTCCAGCCGCTGGCCGCGCGCGGCACCGAACTGTTCGCGGGAGTCGTACGGGACGAGGTCTTCGGCCCGCTCGTGCTGTTCGGACTCGGCGGCACCGCGACCGAGGTCCTGGCCGACGACGCCGCCCGCCTCGCCCCGCTGACCGACCTCGACGTACACGACCTGATCACCGCGCCGCGCTGCGCACCGCTTCTGTTCGGGGCCGGTGGCAGCGGGCCTGTCGACCTCGAAGGCCTCGAACAGTTGCTCCTGCGCCTGTCCCGGTTGGCGAGCGATCTGCCGCAGCTCGCCGAAGCCGACTTCAACCCCGTCCTCGCGACGCCCGACGCGGTCACCGTGCTCGACGCACAGGTCCGCCTGCTGCCGCGCGTCGTTCAGGACCCCTATCTGCGCCGACTGCGCTGAGGACGAACAGCCGGCTGAGGACGGCCCAGACATGGGACACGGCTAGGTCCGGTCCGTGCTGGTGACGGAGGTCGTCCGGACGCTGGACGGCACCCCCTGCAAGGAGATGGCGCGGCCCTGCGCCGAGCACCGCGTCGGCGGACTGCCCGTGGTCGACGAGGACGAGAAGGTCCTCGGGGTGGTCTCCGGGTCCGACCTCGCGGTCCGCCAGGCGCGGACACCCGGTCCGCCAGGCGCGGACACCCGGTCGGGCAGGCGCGGACACCCGGTCGGGCAGGCCGAAGCGCCGTTGCCGGCTCACCGGGCTGAGCCGCCGCACGCGCGGGCAGGCCGCGAAGGTACGCGCCCGTATCGCCGGGCAGTCGATGTCCGTGCCGCCGGTCACGGTGTACGCCGACGACACCAGCTCCGAGGCCGCCCGGATCATGGCACGGGACCGTGCGCAGCGGCTGCCGGTGCTGGGCGAGGAGGACCGGCTCGTCGGCATCGTCACCCGCCGCGCCCGATCCAGGTCTTCCTGCGGTCCGGCCATGACAGCCGCCGCGAGGTGATCCACGAGGTGCTGGTCCGCTCGCCGTGGCCGCGAGTCGGCCGGGCGCCCGCTGTGGTTCTGCGGCAGCGGCCCGCTTGACGCCGCGGCCGAGGAGCCGGACAGTGCGGGCCTGACCCGCGCCGCCGCGTCGAGGGGCCGGGTCCGGCCGGCGCGTCCGGTGACCGGGCCTGCGCCACCCCCGGCGGCCGGGCACGAATCAGTACGGTCACGGTGGCGGCCCGGCACGAATCAGCGGCGGTCACGGTGGCGGCCGGTACGGCCAGGGCAGCGTCACGGTGGCTGTGCCCGGTGGAACGGTCCGCGCGGCCGGGGTACCCGTCTGCCTTCCGCCCGTCCGACGGCACTGTCGAAGCTCCCTGGACAGTACGGTGAGCACAGGCGAACTGGTCCAAGCCGCCCTGTCTGCTGTGTCGGTCGGAGGAAGTCATGAGCGGGGATAGGCGCGACGGTTCCGAGGAGCACGCGCCGAAGCTGCGGCTCGATGAACTGCTGGGCGAGCTGCAGGTGCGCATCGACGCGGTGCGCGGTACCCGGGACCGTCTGCACAGCCTGCTGGAGGCCGTGCTGTCGGTCGGGCGGGAGCTCGACCTGCCGCAGGTGCTGCGGGGCATCGTCGAGGCCGCGGTGGTGCTGGTGGACGCGGAGTACGGGGCGCTGGGCGTCATCGGCGGCGACCAGAAGCTGTCCGAGTTCCTGACCGTCGGCATCGGCGAAGAGGAGCGGTCGGAGATCGGGGCGCTGCCCAGGGGGCACGGGCTCCTCGGAGAGCTGATCCGGCACCCGGAGCCCCTGCGGCTGCCGGAGCTGTCGGAGCACCCGGCGTCGTACGGCTTCCCGGCCAACCATCCGCCGATGCACTCCTTCCTCGGTGTGCCGATCCGGGTGCGTGACGAGGTGTTCGGGAACCTCTATCTCACCGAGAAGCGCAGCGCCAGGGAGTTCGACGCGGAGGACGAGTCCGTCCTGTCGACGCTCGCGGTGGCCGCCGGGGTGGCCATCGAGAACGCCCGGCTGTACGAGGAGACCAGGCTGCGCGAGCGCTGGCAGCGGGCCAGTGGCGAGGTCACCAGCATGCTCCTGACCGGTGCGCCGAGCGCGGAGGTGCTGGAACTGATCGTCGACGAGGCCCGGAAGATCGTCTCCGCCGACATGGGGCTGATCGCGGAGCGTGTGCCGGGCGAGGAGACCCTGCGGCCCGCCCTGGCGGTCGGCCTGGGCAGGGAGCAGCGCAGCGGTCTGGTGTTGTCCGCGCGGGACGGTTTCGTCGGAGCGGCTCTCGGCGCGGCCAAGCCGGTGGTCAGCGCCGACATCGAGCACGATGCGCGTACGGGTGAGGGCGAAGCCCAGTGGGCCGGGCTCGGCCCCGTGGTCGCGGTGCCGCTCGGCGCCGGCGGCAAGGCGCGGGGCGTGCTGCTGCTGGGGCGCGTGCCGGCCGGCACGCCGTTCGGCGACGCGGACACCGGGCCGCTGCTCGGGTTCGCCGACCAGGCGGCGCTGGCCCTGGAACTGGCCGAACGGCGGCGGGACGCGGATCAGATCACCCTGCTCCAGGACCGGGACCGCATCGCCCGCGACCTCCACGACCTCGCCATCCAGCGGCTCTTCGCGGCCGGCATGACCCTGCAGAGCACCCAGCGCTTCATGGAGCACCCCGAGGGCACGGAGCGCCTGACGCGGACCGTCGACGACCTCGACGACACCATCAAGATCATTCGCTCCACGATCTTCGGACTGCGCGCTCATGGCGGGGGCGGGCGGGAGAGCGACGGCTTGCGCGGCCGGGTGGCCGAGGTGCTGAGGGCCTCGGTCACGTCACTCGGATTCCTGCCCGCGCTGCGCATCGAGGGGCTTGTCGAGACCGATGTCCCCGGCGACATCGCCGACCATGCGGTCGCGGTGCTCAGCGAGGCGCTCAGTAACGCGGCCCGGCACTCCGGAGCACAGGCGGTGGACGTCCGGCTGCAGTGCGCGGGGGGCGAGTTGACGCTCACGGTGACGGACGACGGCTGCGGAGTGCCGGGTGGCGTCAGGCGCAGTGGGTTGAAGAACATCGAGGAGCGGGCGGTCGCCCTCGGCGGAACCCTGACGCTCGGCGAACGACCGGAGGGCGGCGGCACGCGGCTGGTGTGGAGGGTCCCCGTGCATGCGGACGGTGCCGCGGACGGAGGCTGACCGAAGAGGGTCGCGGGCCCGCGGCAGGTCCGGACGACGAGGCGGGGCAGCGGGGGCTCATCGCGTCGAGTTGTCGGTGGAGGCGGGCTGTTCGAGATGGCTGGCCAGGACCGCCGCCTGAACGCGGCGCTGCACGCCGAGTTTTGCCAGCAGCCGGGAGATGTGGTTCTTCACCGTCTTCTCGGACAGGTAGAGCTTCTTGCCGATCTCGCGGTTGGTGAGTCCGTCCCCGATGAGCGCGAGGATGTCCCGCTCGCGGGGCGACAGGCCGGCGAGTTCGGGTGCGAGGGCCGGTCCCTCGGTGGGGTCCGCGCGCAGGGAGCGCATCAGACGGGCGGTCGTCGTGGGGTCCAGCATCGACTGGCCGGAAGCGACCGTGCGGACCGCCGTGACCAGATCGGAGCCCCTGATCTGCTTGAGCACATAACCCGCCGCCCCGGCCATGATCGCGTCGAGCAGGGCCTCCTCGTCGTCGAACGAGGTCAGCATCAGGCAGGCCAGGTCCGGCATGCGGCTGCGCAGTTCGCGGCAGACACTGATCCCGTCCCCGTCCGGCAGGCGTACGTCGAGGACGGCCACGTCCGGGCGCAGCGCCGGCCCGCGCACCAGGGCGTGCTCGGCGCTGTCCGCGTCACCGACCACCGAGATGTCCGGCTCGGAATCCAGCAGGTCGCTGAGACCTCGTCGTACGACCTCGTGGTCGTCCAGCAGGAAGACCCGGATCGGGTTCTGCTCCGTGAAGACACGCGCCTCGGTCATGACGACCCCTCGTTCACTGATGGACCACGAAACACATGCTGACTGTGCTGACGAGCATCACCCTTCCAAGCCGGAAGCACCAGGGCCGACCGGCCCCGTCCGACGAACGGCCGTCGGTTCGGCTGCCGGTCACTGCCCTGGGCGGCGAGCCGGCCCGTGCGCCATCACTCCACGGCCACCACACCCTCGGCCCTCACCAGGGGCGCGGCCACAGGCGCCAGAGAGCCACAGGCGCCAGAGAAGTGTCTCTGCCGCCGAGTTCTCACGCGCCGAGCACGGGACCCCTGAACCCCGCTGCGTCTTCCTCACGTTCGATGTTGGCCGCGGTCTACGTGACGCGGGTTGTGCTCTGCGGGAGTGACTCGCCGACGAGATCGCGGGCGCCCGGTGATACGGGCGCCCCCGTCGCAGTAAGGGCACAGGCGCGGAGCGGGATCTCCGAAGCCTCAGGCGGATGCCGGACGCAGGACGACCGGGAGGGCGGCGAGTCCGTTTATCGCCGTGGAGATCACGGGCACCAGTTCTGGCTCGGGCACGGCCAGCCGCATGGTGGGGAATCGCTTGAAGAGCTGGGAGAGCCCGATCGCGCTTTCCAGGCGGGCCAGGGCGGCTCCGACGCAGTAGTGCGGGCCCGCGCCGAAGGCGAGCTGGCGTTCATAGTGGCGGGAGTCGCGGATGTCGAAGTGTGCCGGGACCGTTCCGCTCTGTTCGCGGTTCGCGGCGGCCAGACCGACGACGATCGGCTCGCCGCGGCGCACGGTCACTTCGTGCAGGACCGTGTCCCGTAGCGCGTAGCGCATGAACAAATTGCGCAGCGGGCTGTTCCAGTGCAGGCCCGCTTCCACGGCGGCCGGCCAGTCCAGTTCGCCGTCGAGAAGCGCGGTGAGCTGGTCGGGATGGGCGAGCAGGGCGTGGACGGTGCTGGTCAATGAGTTGACCGTGGTCTCGTGGCCGGCCAGCAGGATGATCTCCAGGGTGTCGATCAGTTCCTTCTCCGTCAGCCTGCCGTCCTCGTCGTCCAACGCCTCGATGAGCGCGCTGGTCAGATCGCCGAGCGGGGCCGCGCGCCGGTCGGCGACGAGGCGTGCCAGAACCTCGCGCTGCAGGACCGCGGCCTCCTGGCGCTCGGCGCCGCTCACCTCGACGCTCAGCATCGTCCGGAAGTGACCGCGCAACCGGCTCTGCTGTTCGGGATCGGTGAGACCGAACAGCTCACAGATGATCAACAGCGGGAGCGGATAGGCGAACCCCTCCTTGAGATCGGTCACCGCCCCTGGCTCCCCGGACTCCCCGGACTCCAGGCCGTCCAGCAACTCCCGGGTGATCTCACGGATCCGGGGCGCGAACGCGTCGATACGCCGGGGGGTGAAGGCGTGACTCACCAGGCGGCGAAGCCTGCGGTGGTCGGCCCCGTCCGCGTTGAGCATCGACTCCCCGACGATCAGGTTGAGCAGCGGCCACCCGGCGGGTATCTCCCCGCGCGAGTACGCACCCCAGTGGCGCGGATCGCTGGAGAGGTCGGGGTGCGCGTCCAGTACCGTCTGGGCCGCCTCGGCCGACATGGCCGCCCAGGCACGGACGTCGTCCGGCAGCGCCACCGGCACCACGGGGCCGTACCGCAGCCACTCGGCTGCTTCCTCGTGGGTCCCGCGGGTCGGATCGAGTAAGGACACGGGCTGGTCGAGCGACAGCTTCGAACGGTCGATGCGCATGGACAGCTCCAACTGCACGGGGGATACGTTGACTTGCGTGCGCTTACCGTGTGCGGCCGTACGGCGAAGGAAGCTGCATCGAGTCCGGGCCGACCGCCCGACAGGGCCGGAACCGCCGCCGGCACGAATCCCGTAGCCGACCCCACCACCGTCATCGTAACGACCCGAACCTGCGCATACGTACGAAGCGGACGAAGCCCCGCCCGAAGAGTTCAAGTCGTCTCATTCTGATGGTTGGGGTGACGGGAGTTGGCGATGGTGAAGTGTCTGGGTGGTCCGAAGTGCGCCTCGGTCGGGTTCGCCCATGACGCGTAGGTCGGGGTGAAGCACAGCTCGACCCTGTTCTTCACTCAGCGGCCTACGAGTTCAGCGGTCACCGTGGTCGTCGCTGCGGTCGTCGCTTCCCGAGCACGCGTTGAGCTGCCCAAGATTGAGGACGCCCGTCCGCCCACCGCCCGCTGCATGCCGACGCCGCGCGGCGGTCGGAGTGCCGCTGCTCCTGTTCGCCGGGGCATGTCCTGGCGGGAACACTTCTGCTGCGGGTACGGCCGCACGGGGCTGGTGGTGGGTCTGCCGGCGCTCGGCTCGCTGATGGCGGTGGCCGCCGTCTCCCTGCTGCTGGCATTCCTCACCAGCGGTGGCATCAACCTGCAGCTCGCGGCAGAAGTACCCGCCTCGTCGGCGCAGATCGTGCAGGGCGTCCCGATGCTACTGATCGCGGCGGCGATGCTGTGGAGCAACCGCCGTGCGGGAGGTGCCGCATGAGCGCCGAGTACAACGAACTCGCCGCGAGCGGGGTCCGCCTCGACGTGCCGCTGCTGCTGCTCGCTTCGGCCGGTGAACTGCTCAGCGAAAGCACGGGCGTGCCCGGTCTGTCGGTCGAATGGATGATGCCAACCGGCGCGTTCGCGGGCGTGGCCGGCCGCCCTCGCCTCCGGTAGCGCGGCCGTGGGGGAGCGTCACCCTGCGCGCCGCCCTCAAAAACCGGATTTCGGCCGAACCGGGGCTGCACGCCGACTTGTTGGCCGACCCTCGCGAGATGAAGGAGGCTGCGGAGGTGCTGTGCACCCCCACGCCGTCGCGGGAACCCGTGGTCAAGGGAGCGTGGCTGCACCCGGGAACCCATGTCAACGCGGTGGGGGCGCCGCCCCGCCCCGACACTAGGAGATCGACACCGAGCGGATCGTACGCTTACGGCTGATCGTGGACTCCCTAGCCACCGTCCGCCGCAAGCCGGGCGGGGTGCTGATCCCCCTGGCCGGGGGCGCGCTCGCGGGAGCCGACTTCGCCCCGGAGTTGAGACATGCACTCGAAGGGCTCGTACCGGCGCGCACGGCGGACGACGGGATCACCCTCCTTGACGGGCACCCGGACCGGCCTGGCCGCGTGACACCACACCCGCGACGGACACCAGTGCCTCGGGACAACAGGAACTCGCCTGCCCCGGGGTTCCCCGTCCTGCCCCCGGGACAGAGCGGTTTCCACAATGGGCTAACCATGATCGATGAGCCTGCGTCCGGGGAAGGTGAACAGCTGGGAACTGACGGAAACGGTGACGGGAGGCGGCAAGTGAGCAAGCGGCACGGGCGTGACTGGAGGCACATGACCCCCGACGACTTCGACCAGGATGCGCCACCGCGACCGGGCAAGCCCGCTGGGCCGGCCGCCGTCCTTGCCGTACCCGACGAGTGCGGCACGGCCCCGCTGTTCGGCGACGAGACCCCCACCGCACACCCCCAGGGCGCGGGCGCGGAAGAACGCCCGGCGGCCCCGCCCTTCGACCAGGCCGAGCTGTTCTGATCCCGGTCGCACCTGCTGGTGGTGCTCGGATACGGGCCGCAGCGGGGAAAACGTACTCGGCCTTTCCGTTCTGCCCCGATCCGCGCCGAGGCCACGGGCCGGTATCCACGTGGATCTTGCTCGGCGCTTGGCTCCGGCGAACCTTCGGGGCCAACTCGGATCGCAGCAAGTCGCGTTCACCGGACGGACGCCTTCGCACAACCCTTCGTACACCTCACGAGTCACAGCCCCGGAAGCCCTTTCCCTGCGTTTCCCCTTTTTTATTACGGGAGTTGCCCTGTGCGTGTACGTACCCTGGCCGCCACCGCCGCCGTCGCGGCACTCACCGCCACCGGTCTGACCCTGCCGCTCGCCGGAAGCGCCGCGGCCGCAACGACTCCGCGGTTCGACTTCAACGGCGACGGATACGCGGACATCGCGGTCGGCATGCCCAACGCCACGGTGGACGGCAAGGCCAAGGCCGGCTACGTCAGCGTGATCTACGGCGGCGCGCAGAGCCCGTACCAGTCCACCGGCGTCATCAGCCAGGCCGAGGCCGGCATACCCGGCACGCCCGAGGCGGGCGACCGCTTCGGCTCCTCCGTGGCGCCCGTCGATGTGAACGGCGACGGCGTCTTCGAACTTGCCGTCGGCGCGAGCGGCGAGTCACTCACCTCCGACCAGCTGAAGGACGAGGGCACCATCACCGTCCTGGACGGCTCGCAGTGGCAGACCAAGGGCACCACGGTGGCCAGGGGCACGTCCGAGTACAGCAGCATCGGCCGGACCATCGCCACGGGCGACTACGACGGCGACGGCGACACCGACCTCGCGTTCGGCGAGAACGGCGAGGAGCACGGTGCGCTCCGGTTCCGCCCGGGCCCTCTCACCGCCGACCCGGTGACCACCACCACCCTGCGCCGCTACAGCATGGGCGGCACCACCCGCGACCTGGCCACCGGCGACTTCGACGGCGACGGCCGCGACGACCTCGCCGCCACCTGGCAGGGCACAGAGGACTCCAGCACCTTCATCACACGCTGGGACGACCAGGCCCAGCCGACCCAGTGGTACGCGGACTCCGACCGCGGCAGTGCGCTCGCCGCCGCCGACTTCGACCAGGACGGCACGGACGACCTCGCGGTCGGCCTCGTACAGCCCAACCCCGAGTCGGAGAGCACGCATTGCGAGGACCGGCTCGGTGGTGCGGTGCTCCTGCTCAAGGGCTCAGTTGGCGCGAACTTCGGCGCCGAGTACGAGTGTGTCACCCAGTCGAACCCGGAGGTCGGGGGTGCCGCCGAGGAGGGCGACGACTTCGGTGCCTCGCTGTCCGCCGGTGACCTGAACGGCGACAGCCGTCCGGAACTGGTGGTCGGCGTGCCCGGCGAGGACGTGGGCACCGTGAAGGACGCGGGCGGATACGTCACGATGAACGGCACGGAGCACGGCCTCTACGGTGGGCTGGCCCGCAGCCAGAGCACCCCGAACATGCCCGGCACCGCCGAGGCCGGCGACCGCTTCGGCGCCCGGCTGGCCGTCGGCGACTACAACCGCGACGGATTGTGGGACACCGCGGTCAGCGCTCCCGGAGAGAACGCCGGTGAGCCCAGGTCCGGTGGCGTCTGGTTCGCGCCGAGCAGCACGGAGGAGACCTACCCGCCGGGCAAGTCGCTGACCCCCTTCGGCTTCGCGCTCCCCCACGGGGCCATCAAGTACGGCGAAGTACTGGGGCTTTGAACACCCGCGTGCCCTTCACTACCGGCAGTCCCTCGGTCACCGAGTCACCGAAGCATGGAGCGGCCGAGCGTTCGGTGCTCGATCGTCGCGCTCCGACCGGTGCCGGCGGCGGTCTGGTCGAACTGGGGCGGCCCCGTCCGGCGGGGAGGAGAAACGGGGCCGCCTGCGAGAGCGCCGTGAGCTCTCCGGCCGTGCGGCGCTCGATGAGACCGCATGAGGTCCGGCGACGCCCTCCAATGGCGACTATGTCATCACCCCGCATACCTCTGGCATATTCCAGCCACATGTCGGAGCTTGCCGCGCAGTCGTGCGCATGAAGGGAGCACGGAGGGAGAGGGGTGTCGCGCATCGTCGCTCCGGCACCACCCCGGCGACCTCAATAGATGCTCAGGCCGTACGCTGACAGCCACTCGACCACAGGCTGGTAGTAGGTGACCCCTCCTGAGCCGCAGTTCCCGCTGCTGCCGACGATGACGCCGAGCGCCGTGCCGCCCGAGAAGGCCGGACCTCCGGTGTCTCCCGGCTCGGCGCAGATGGTGGACCTGAACAGCCCGGACACCACTCCCCCGCCGTAGTTGACCGTGACATTGACCGCCTGGACAGTCCCACAGCGGTATCCGCCGACCCGCCCGACATGGCAGAGCGACTGCCCGACCACGGGATTCGCCGCGCCCGTGATGTCGCGAGTACCAGCCCCGGCGCCCAGCGACACCTCACCCGGATAGGAAACCGCCGTGTTCGTGTACCGGACGCTCGCATAGTCATTGCCCGGGAAGCTCACCCCCGCAGTGACACCGACACTGACGGTCAGAGCGGCATCGGCGTACCAGGTGGTGGCGCCCTGAGCACACCGACCCGAAACGAACGCGTACGGAGTGGAGCCGGAACGGGCGTTGAAGCCCACCGTGCAGCGGCTACCCGCGCTGTAGAGCGTGTCACCCCCGCGCACCACGACAGCCGCCTGCCGCCCCGCCCGCTCATCGGCGTGAGCGGCCGATCCGGCAGCGGCGGACCAAGTGACGGACCAGCCGAAGAACAGCGCCACTACGACAACGGCACGAACAGCGACTCTCGGACGCCTCACAGAACGCATGGCAATCACGACGACCCCCTACGGCATGTACCTGCCAGCATGCGCCCCCTCAGCCCTCGACGACCAGGCCGAAAAACGCCAACACGACACCTGCGACGAGCTGCCTCCCAAGCTGTTCGACCCGGCCGGTTCTGACCATGTGATCTACCGGCTGGGCGAGGATCTGTCCGTCCGGCTGCCCCGCCATGCGGGGGCCATCCGGCAGGCCAGGAAGGAGTCCGAGTGGCTGCCCAGGCTCGCCCCGCACCTGCCGTTGGCCATCCCGGTACCGGCGGGGGTGGGTGAGCCCGACTTCGACTACCCGTGGCCGTGGGCGGTGTCCCGCTGGCTGGACGGCGAGGTGGCGACCGTCGAGGCACTGGCCGACTCGTCCCGGGCTGCCGTCCAACTGGCGGAGTTCCTCATCGCTCTTCAGACATTCGTTCCCGAGGACTTCCCGGTCGAGGACGCTCGCGAGGAGCTCACCGGTCGGCCGCCGGCCGACCGGGACCGCGCGACACGGGCCGCTATCACGGAGGTCGACGGTGCGTTCGACGCCGCGGCCTTGACCGAGCTGTGGGACGCGGCGCTGAGCGCCTCCGGATGGGGTGGCCCGCCGGTCTGGTTCCACGGCGACTTCCACACCGGCAACCTGCTGACCGTCGACGGCCGCCTCAGCGCGGTCATCGACTTCGGCGAGCTCGGCATCGGCGACCCGGCCTGCGACCTGATCATCGCCTTCACTCTGATGTCGGCCGGGTCCCGGGCCGCCTTCCGCGCCACGCTGGGTATCGATGACGCCACCTGGACCCGCGGCCGCGGCTGGGCCCTGGCCACCGGCCTGAACGCCTACACCTCCTACGCCGCCGCCAATCCCCGGGTCACCGCGCAGACCACCCGCCAGATCACCGAGGCTCTGATCGGCTGATCAAACGATTCCAGGACGTGTGGGTTCATCGGCGCTGTCACCGGCAAGCAGCGTGAGCCGACGGGCCGGCAGGTGCTTCTGCCGCAGACGGTCTGCTGGAAACGGTCTATTGGAAACGGTCTGCTGGAAACGGTCTGGCGGCAGAGGCCATGCGGTGGCCACCGCGAGGAAGCGCGCAGGCCGAGTCCGTCCGTCGAAGGCCTGTCGTCGGGATGAGCCATTGGGGTCCTTGGGACTGCTGAGGGACTGCTGACGGTTTGAAGCTGTCGGACCGTGACCCGGCCTCTTCCGACCGCCCGGTCGCCGGCGCGGTCGGTGGCTTCAGGCTCCGGCCAGCCGGTCCACGGTGGCGAGGACGGGCCGCACCCCGTCCTCGCCACCGAGCCGGCCTGCCAGCTCCTTCGCACGCTCCGTGTAGGCGGGTTCGGTCACGGCTCGCGCCACGGCGGCACCGAGAGCGTCAGCGGTGAGCCCGCGCAGCGGAACCGCCGCCGGGGCCACCCCGAGCGAGACGAGCCGCGCGGCCCAGAACGCCTCGTCGAACTGGATCGGCACCGGCACGGCCGGAACGCCGGCACGCAGCGTCGCCCCGGTCGTGCCGGCACCCGCGTGATGGACCACCGCGGCCATCCGCGGGAAGAGCGCCGCGTGCGGGACCTCGTCGACGGTGAACATGTCGTCGCCGCTGGCGGACAGCCCGGCCCAGCCCCGCTGCACGACACCCCGGACCCCGGCCGCGCGCAGGGCCCGCACGACCTCCTCGCCCAGCCGCTCCGCATCCGGCACGGTGGCGCTCCCCAGCCCGAAGAAGACCGGCGGGGGTCCGGCGTCGAGGAAGTCCCTTAGTGCGTACGGAAGTTGACGGTCCCGGTCGTACGGCCACCAGTACCCGGCGACGCCAAGCCCCGTTCGCCAGTCGCGAGGTCTGGGTACCACCAGCGGGCTGAACCCGTGGTGCACCTGCCAGTCGCGCCGCTCACGGGCCCGGCGGGCGGCACGCGAGCCGAGCGGCGGCAGACCGAGCCGGGTCCGCAACGCCCGTGTCGCACCGGCGAAGATCTGGTCCACGGCCACGTTGACGGCACGCCCCGCGAGCCGATTGCCCGCCGCCCCCAGTGACCGTGTGCCGGTCGCGGGCGGCGCGAACTCCGCTGTCGGCGCCATCGGTTGCAGGTAGACGCCCAAGCTCGGCAGGCCGTGCCCCTCGGCGACGGTGTGACCGAGGGGCCCCAGCGAACTCGACAGCAGCAGCACGTCGGCCGACCCCGCGGCGATCACCAGGTCGTCCGTCATCTGCTCCACGAGCGACCGTGTCATCGCGACCATCCGGGCCAGTTTGCCGATCCCGGTGGCACTGCGGTGCAGCGCGCGCCCGCGTGGGGACTCCAGCTCGGCCCGCGGATCCACCGGCAGGGGATGGAAACCCAGCCTCGCGGCCGCGACCAGGGGTTCGAAGCAGGCATGTGTCACCACCGTGACCTCGTGGCCACCTTCCGCCAGCCCGCGCCCAAGTCCTGTGTAGGGCGCGGCGTCGCCCCGCGAACCCGCCGTCATGATCGCTACTCGCACGCGGGACAGTATGGCGCCGACGACAGCCAGGCCCTGCTTGCCCCGCCGAGACCGCCGTCCGAACACGACAGCTCCCAGAACAGCGAGCCCGCCCCGAGCACGAGATCGGCCCCCGGTGACCTTCACCCGCCGAGCAGGCAGGCAGGCAGGCAGGCAGCGTCAACGCTCTCCGGCGCGTCCCAGCGTGCCCCTCACCTCACCCCGACCCCGACACCGACACCGCCCAGCACCACCCCTCCCGCAACCTCTGGCCCGGCAGAACCACCGAGTAGCCGCCACTGAACCCTTGGGCGCCCCTCCCCAGGGGCGCCCAAGGCTCGTTCAGCTCGTCAGGGTGCCCACGGCCCGAGCATGTCCTTCATCGCATCCGTCAACGCCATCTGCAGCAGCGGACCGTAGGTGATCCGGCCGACGCCGAGACGGCGGAAGCGCTCAAGGTCGTGCTTGACGGGATGGGCCGTGGAGTTCACGGGAATGGCGACCGCGCCGGTCACCGCCGTGAGCAGGTCGTCGTTGTCCTGGATGCTTACCGGGTAGACGCTGTCGGCGCCGGCCTGCTCCATGGCCCGGAGTCGCTCGATCGCCTCGTCGAGGACACCGGAGGCATCCTTCGCGTGCAGGAAGAGGTCGGTGCGCCCGTTGACCCATACCGGGATGCCCGCGTCATCGGCCGCCGCGCGCAGTCCGGCGATGTAACTCGCGTGCTCCTGCGTGCTGCGCACGCGTCCGCCGTCCGAGTGGACGGTGTCCTCGATGTTGAGACCGACGCCGCCGACCTCGGTGAGCCCGGCGACGAGATCCGCCGGCTTCTGTCCGTACCCGGCCTCCAGGTCCACGGACACGGGGACATCGACCGCCGCGATGATCGGCCCGACGGCGGCGAGTACCTCCTCGAAGGTCTGCCCCTCGTGGTCCTCGGCCCCCCGGGAGTCGGCAAGTGGATGGCTGCCGATCGTCAGCGCGGGAAACCCGGCGCCGGCTGCCGTCCGCGCCGACCAGACGTCCCAGACGGTCGGCAGCACGAGCGGCTTGTACTCGGCATGCAGCTGCTTCAGGCGTTGAGCACGCTCAACTGTGGTGCGAAGGTCCATTTCGAGAACGCTACCCCCGGATCGCCAGGAACAGCGTGCCGGCGGGGTGCAGCCCGGTTCCCTGCGGAGCTGGTGGCGCGTCGACTCCCCCGCCTCCAGCGGAAGGAGCGGCCCGGCCAGGCGGGCGGGCGGGCGGGCGGCTCACGGTCGCGTCTCGTGGTCAGCGGCTGCGGTCGGCCGGCGCCGTGCGGGCGTGCGGGCGTGCGGGCGTGCGGGCGTGCGGGCGTGCGGGCGTGCGGGCGTGCCCACTCATGGCATGGAGCGGTTCACGTCGGGGGCGCGGGCAGGTGCGGAGAAGGGCGGGACCACAGAGGGCGGGTTCCGAAACCGGCGACGTCCAGGGCGAGTTCGGCGTACATCGCGCTGGCCCAGGAGAACCAGTGGCGGGTGAACCGGTGCGGATCGTCCTTGTGGAAGGACTCGTGCAAGGCGCCGGTGCCCGCGTCGGTGTCCGTCAGTTCAGGTCCTGGACGGCCCGCAGCGGCGCCGCCCTGCCGTTCGCGGAGGAGGCCCAGAGCAACGACCGGCACCGGGCGGCCGGCCGGTTCCTGCACGTGCCCGTCGCCGACGTACCGGCCTGCGGCTCGCTGCGCCTGGACATCGCGCCCGGCGCCACCCCTGCCCCACGGGACAGCGACAGGGCTCGCACGTCCGCGGACCCGGCCGTCCTGGAGAACGACCATCTGCGGGTCACCGTCGACCTGCGCGAGGCGTGCATCGGTTCCGTCGTCGACAAGCACACCGGACGTGAACTGGTCCGGCAGGACGCCGTCATCGGCTTCAACGGCTACGTGTACGACGAGTACGCCACGGCCGGCGCGTTCAACCACCAGTCCAGCAAGACCGTCGCCGACGACTCGATGCACCTGCTCGCCTCGCGCAGCACGGCACCGCCCGCGGCACTCGTCGACCGCACCTCGGACGCCACCGGCCAGAGCCAGGTCTACCAATGCGCCCCGCCGGAACGCGCCGACTCCGGGTGAGGGTGCACCTCCCGCACGACGCGGCCCGTATCGACCTGGAGAACCGCATCGACAAGACGGCGACACTCACCAAAGAAAGCGCCTTCTTCGCCTTCCCGTTCGCCCTGGACGACCCCATCGTGCGCACGGAGGCCACCGGCGGCGTCCTCGGCACCGACCGGGAGACCGTGCCGGGGTCCGCCACCCACATGCGCGCGATCCGCCGCTGGATCAGCCTGAGCGACGCCGCCCACCACGCCGCCCTGGCGACCGCCGACGCCCCGCTCGTGCAACTCGGCGGGATCACGATCCCTTACGCGCCCTATCCCCAGTCACTCCCGCAGGAGGAGCCGGGCACTGTCTTCTCCTGGGTGCACAACCACATCTGGGACACCACTTCCCCTCCCAGCAAGCGTTCCACCACGCCTTCCGCTACAGCGTGGCCTTCACCCAAGCCGACGAGAACGCCGCCGAAGGGCTCGGCGAGCACCTGGCCGCGCGTACCGCGGCCGTCACCGGTCACCCGTTGGTGCCGGTCCGCGCCCGCGCCGGTGCCCACGCCGAAGCCGAAGCCGAAGCCGAGGCGGAACGTCCGGCGCAGACACGGTTCCTGACCCTGGACGACCCCCGGGTACGGGTCGTCGGGCCGACCGTCCCGAGTGAGGGACGGCTCATGATCCGTCTGCAGTCCCTGGCGGACGCTCCGGTCACCTGCGGGGTCGGCACCCCGCTCGCCGTCGGGCAGGCGTTCCGCACCAACTACCTCGGCCTGGCCCCGCGCGCCATCGACATGGAGCCGGGAGGAACCGTCCCGGTCACCGTGCCGGCACTCGGAACGGCAGCGGTCGTCCTCCACCTGCACCCGTCCCCAGGCGAGTGACCTCCGCAAGGGGCCGTGACGGCAGGGGCGGCCCCTTGCGCGCGGTGCCGGTCAGGCGGCAGCGGCCTTCTCGTGTGTCTCGCGCTTCCAGAAGCCGGAGAAGGTGATGCGCGACTTCGGCAGTCCGGAACGGTGCAGGTGCCGTCGGCCCTCGGTGGCGAGTGTCGACTCCCCCACGACGAAGGCATAACCCGTCGGGTCGGCGGGCACGTGCCGGCGCAACTCCGCGAGTGCGGCGGCGCCGGGAACCGCGGACGGGTCGTCACGCACCACCCAGGTGACGCTCATTCCGGCCGGGGCGTCCAGGTCGCGGCGGTCATCCGCGGTCGGGACCTCCTGGATGACACGGCCGACCGCTTCACGCGGGAGGGAGCGCAGGATCCCGGCCGTCGCGGGCAGACCGCTCTCATCGGCGACGAGCAGTACGTCGGTGGCGTCGTCGGGGCAGTCGAACAGCAACCCCTGGTCGAGGAGGGCGAGTTCCTCACCGGGGCTCGCCCCGCAGGCCCAGATCGCCGCGGCACCCTCCGGTTCGCCGCCCGGACCGCAGTGCACCACGAAGTCGATGTCGAGTTCCGCCGCGTCGGGACGGAAGTCGGCCACGGTGTAGTTCGCGCAGTGCGCCCGCTCCTCCTCCGGTACGGCAAGGAACGGCTTCCACCAGGTCGGCCCGGAGATCTCCGGCAGGACGAACTCCTCCTGGTGCGGTCTCCGCAGGAACAACCGGAACCACTGGTCGTAGCCTTGCCACGGGAACGAGGAGAGGTCCGGCCCGGTCACCGTGACCCGTTGCATCGAGGACGTGTAACGCTCACTGCGCACGACGTGACAACGGAACAGCCGGGGCTGCCGGGGCATCAACTTCGGGATCTTCGACACCTGGTAAGGGTAGCCTCAGCTTACTTGGATGCCAATCCCAACCTCGTCACTTCATGGACTGGTACGGCAGCGAGCGAGAGACCCGGTCTGCTCAAGCAGCACGAGGAGGACGCATGAGGATCGTCATCACCGGTGGCTTCGGCTTCCTGGGACAGCAGGTCACCGATGTCCTGCTCGCACGGCGGACCCTGTGCGGTGCGCCCGTCGACCGGTTACTGCTCGCCGACCGGTACGTGCCGGCCGCGACGCCGGTGGCGGACCACCCACTGGTCGACATCGTCCAGGGCGACCTGAGCGAACGCCTCGACGACGTCTTCAGGCAGCCCGTGGACGTGGTCATCCACCTGGCATCGGCCGTCTCGTCCGAGTGCGAGAGCGACTTCGACCTGGGCATGACCGCCAACCTGGACACGACGCGCGCGTTGCTCGATGCCGCCCGCGCCCAGTCGGCCGCCGGTGGGCCGACGCCCCGGGTGGTGTTCTCCAGCAGCGTCGCGGTGTACGGCTCCGACCCTGCGGCGCCCCTGCCGCCCGTGGTCGACGAGTGGACGCTGCCGACGCCGCAGTCGAGTTACGGAATGGAGAAGCGTGTCTGTGAGCAGTTGATCGCCGAATACACGCGCCGGGGCTTCGTCGACGGACGTGTGGCGCGCCTCATGACCGTCGCGGTACGACCGGGCGCACCGAATGCGGCCGCCTCCGGTTTCCTGTCCGGCATCGTCCGCGAGCCCCTCTCCGGCCTTGCGGCCACCTGCCCGGTCGACCCCGGCCTGCAGGTCGCGCTGGCCTCACCGGGGCGCACCGTCGAGGGCATCCTCCGCATCACCGAGGCCGGACGCGACAACGGCCCCGGGTCTCTCGAAGGCAGGCTTCCGGTCAACCTGCCGGCGCTCACGGTCACGGTCGCCGACATGCTCGACGCGCTGCGGCGGGTAGCAGGCGACGCCGTCGCCGACCTGGTGACCGTCGCGCCCGACTCCACCGTCGAGGCCATCGTCGGTTCGTGGCCCGCCTCGTTCGACAACGCACGTGCCACGGCACTCGGCCTGCGCCCCGACGACAACTTCGAGTCGGTCCTCAGGTCGTACGTCCAGGACCATCCCGACGCCGTCACCGTCGCCGTCTCCGTCGGGACGAACGGCCCCTGAGGACACCGACGAGAGCCTGTCGAACACGTCGGTAACCGGTGATTCTTACGCGTCTTACCCGCTCTTGAGGCCCTGTCTCGGTGGCATTGGTGGCATCGGTGGCATTGGTGGCATCGGTGGCCTCAGTGGCCTCAGTGGCCTCGATCAGCCGCAGGTCCTCCGCGGTCGGGGCCCGGACGACGACGGAGAGGCCGGGTCCGCGGCCCAGCCGTCGACGGCCACAGCCACAGCCATGTCCATGTCCATGTCCATGGACAGCCGATCCCCTTCGCGCAACACAGCGGCTAGCGTTTCCCCTCCCGCCGTTCGTCCGGGGCGCCGTGGGCCGACACGACTGTCAAGGCAGTGGTTCGGCCGTCGGGGGTAATGCGGAGAACGGGGATCGCCTTGTTCACCGGAGCACCGTCGTCGCCGAGGTCGATCCAGCCGCCGGCGCCCGGCACAGCCCCCTCCTGGCGCAGCCGGGACAGAGTGCGGTACACGTCGGTGACGGTGGGCGTGGGCGTCGACGTTCCGCGGGCCTCCTGGACCGCGCGAACCGCGAGGCAGAGGGCGTCGTACATCATGATGGCCCTGCCGTCCTCCAGTTCGCCGTGCGGGAAGGTGGCGGCGAACGTGCCGTCACGGAACGGCGCGACGGCTGTCGGGGCGAAGGCGCCGGGTGCCAGGTCCCAGGCTCCGGGGTGGGCCAGGCCCGTATACAGCAGGTCGATGCCACCCTTGCCCAGTGCCGCGGCCAGTTGGTGACGGCCATAGCCGTTCGTGTGCCGGACCATCATGGCGTCGTCGCCCGACATCACCGTGATCCGGTGCCCTCGGCAGCGGCGTGCGGCGAGGTTGGTCAGGAGGTGCGGCAAAGACGTGCCGCGGCCCGCGAAGTAGACGACGTCGGGCTTGATCGTGCACACGTCCGCGAGCGCGGCGCGGAAGTCTGCCGGTTCGGAGCGCGAGGAGTCGAACAGCACGGGGTCCGGGCGGACCAGCCGGTCCGCCGGCAGCCGGGCGCGGAACTGCTGGGCCAGCGTGCTGGTGTACTGGTCCCCGGGGGCGATGTCCTGGACGTAGAGGATCCGGGAACGGGCGAACTTGCCGCTCGACAGATGGCGTACGGCGGCTGCGGCTTGATCGGCGTTGGTCGGGGCGACCCGTACCAGGCCGGGAACGGCGGCCCAGGAGTCGGCGGTGAGGACCGAGCCGAACGCGGGCAGGCCTCCGGCCGTCAGTTCCTCCACCATGTCCTGGCTGGCCGCGGTGCTGCCGCCCAGGCCTAGCGCCGCGACGATCCGCTCGGAGCGCCGTGCCGCGAGCACCTGGCCGACGGTGTGGTTGCGCTGCTGGGCTGAACCCCCTGTCTGGCCGAACAGCAACCGGACCGCGGGGCCTTCGGGCGCGTCCGCCGATTTCCGGTTGGTCGTGAGCTGGGCGAGGTGGGCTCCTTCCAGATCCCGCTGAACGGCCTCCATGGAGGCCCGGCCGTCGAACTCCTCGGTGATGGGTGTCAGATAGGCCATCGACACGTACGGGCGACCGCCCGCTTTTTCGGCGTCCGCGACGACCCGCCGGTTCTCCAGAGCGATCCGCTCCAGCACCGCGGCGACCGCCCGAGTCGACGAGCGACGCAGAACGTCGGGCGCGGCGGCGGTATCCAGCAGCCCGACGCATCTGCGCATCGGGCCCTCGCCGAGCGCGCTGAGGCCGGCTGCGCACGGCAGGGCCCGCGACGGTGCCGATCGGCCCGCGTCACCGGGCAGGCACAGGGCGGGGAGAACGGCCAGGACGGCGAACGACGTCCAGGGCGATCGTCGTCGAGGCCGCACCGGCCGATTCGCGAGGTCCTCCTCGTGGCCCTTACCGGCCAGGGCTGTCACGCGCAGGACTTCTTCCGGGGTCGGCCGCCGGGTGGGGTCCTTCGCCAGACAGCGGGTCACCAGTCCGCGCAGCGCGGCGGGCAGGCCTGTCAGGTCCGGTTTCTTGTGCACCACAGCGAAAGCGACCGCGATCGGCTCCACGCCGGCCGCCCCGGGGTCCTCGAAGGGACTACGGCCCAGCGCGGCGAAGGCCAGCACGCTGCCCAGGGCGAACACGTCCGTCGCGGGTGACAGGGCGTGAGCCGTATCGAGCTGTTCCGGCGCCATGAAAGCTGCCGTGCCGACCATCGCACCGCTGCGGGTCAGCGCCCGGCTCTGGTCGACGGACCGTGCGATACCGAAGTCGATGACGCGTACGCCGTCATCGGCGAGCAGGACGTTGGCCGGCTTGAGGTCCCGATGCACGATGCCCTGACGGTGGATGTCGCGCAGTGCCTCCGCCAACTGCCCGGCCAGCCCGGCGATCTCGGTCACGGACAGGGGGCCGACGGACCGCACCCGGGTTTCGAGGGAACCACCGGCGACGTACTGAGTGGCCAGCCATGGCGGATCACCGTCCGGGTCGGCGTCCACCACTGAGGCGGTGAACGCCCCGCTCACCTTTCGGGCAGCGGCCACCTCGTGCCGGAACCGGGCACGGAAGTGCGGCTCCTCGGCGTATTCGGGACGGATCACCTTCAGCGCGACCTGCCGCCCCGCGGTGCTGCGCGCCAGATACACGACACCCATACCGCCGGCGCCCAGGCGCCGTTGCACGGTGAACTCCCCGATCCGCCGCATCCCGCGAACGTACCGTCATCGCCCGCCACGGCTTCCCGCTTCCCCCTCTGCAACCCACGACTGCCACACCTTCAAGTGAAACGGCTCGAATTCCGCCGCACCGCGAATGGTTGATGTGCCTCGCGGTCCTCGCAGTCCTCGCAGTTCTCGCGGACCACAAGCCGTCCTGCGGGCCGATCTTGTAGGAGGCGGCATCGATGAGCGTGTACTGGTACTCATGGCGTGCGGGGGTGACAGCAGTCTCATCTTTTGGCGAGTACCAGTCCAAGGGCTTGACCCTGCAGAACGTGAACGTCCGCACGCCAAACTCCGCGGACACGGTCGTAGCAAGTGGTGACGGCGCGCCCAGGAAAGCGTTCAGCCGGTTGTCGCGGCGTTCGACGGTGTCGCCTGCGCCGGCCCCGGACGTATGACACGGTCGTCGGCGTCCGCCCCGGCGACATCCTCCTCGACAGGATCGCGCAGCGTCGGGATGAACAGGGAGAGCAGCAGGGCCACCAGAGTCACCACTGCTCCGAACCAGAAGATCCAGGAGTAGCCGGTGTCCTGGTAGAAGGCCGTGCCCTCGACGACGGTGCTGTCCGAGGTGAGGATCGCGTAGGCGACGGCGGTGAAGATCGCGCCGAAGAGGCTGATGAGCATGTTGAGCATCCCGCTTCCCAGACCTTGCTCGTCCCGGGAGACCACACCGACGACGAGTGTGGGAGCCGTCGCGACGACGACGCCGGCGCCGACGTTGGCGACGCAGGAAGTGAGGATGAGTTCGAGTTCACCGCCGTGGTAGAAGCCCACGAGGGTGTATCCGGCGGCCATCACGAGCAGACCGACCCACCACACCCTGCGGGCGTCGAAGGTGCGCAGGCACCGGCTGATGAGCAGGCCGGTGCCGAACATCACCACGTTCCAGCTCACACTGACGACGGCGTTGTGATGGGCGGTCCAGCCCAGACCCGCCGAGACCCCGGGGATGTGCGGGTAGAGGGCGAGCAGGATGGCGAGGCCCGGCATCGTGAAGGCGACCGTCTGCGCCAGCCCTCCGGCGGTGAGCGCCAGCGCCACCGGACGGCGGCTGAGGACTCCCAGGTCCAGGATGGGGTGGTCACTGGAGCGCTCCACGAAGAAGAACGCTGTCAGTGCCACCGCGCCCGCGGTCAGCCAGCCGAGGGTCCTGGAGTCCGACCAGCCCCAGCTCTGCCCCTGACCGACGGCATAGACCACGGAGGTCAAACCGCCGCCGAGCACCAGGCCGCCCAGCCAGTCGAAGCCCGATCCGAACACGTACCGCGGTGTCTCGGGGACCAGCAGAGCGACCAGGACGAAGGCGACGGCGGTGGCGGCGGCGAGGAACCACAGGGTGCCGCGGTAGCCCCAGTTGTCGACCAGCCAGCCGGCCAGGAACGGCGAGCCGATGGCCACCAGGCCGACGCTGCTGCCTGTGATGCCGCTGGCCTGCTTGACCAGCCGGGGCGGGAAGAGATCCCGTATCGCGGCGAACGACAGGGCACCGAACGGCCCGTAGAAACCGGCGATAGCGCGTCCTGCCAGTACCAGCCAGAAGCTGCCGGCGACGGCCGCGAGTGCCTCGCCGAGAGTGCCCAGCGCCATCATGGCGAGCATGACGCGCTTCTTCCCGTACTGGTCCCCCAGCTTGATCACGAAGGGGGTGAGCAGGGTGGTCACCAGGGTCAGCGTCAGCCCGAACCAGACCACCTGAGTGGTGTGGAACGTCTGCGCGACACTCGCGGTGGCATTGGCGCCGAGGATGCCGCCTGCGGCCAGGAGCTGGGTCGGCCAGGCGAGTGCGATCAACAGCAGGACCAGACGGGGGGACCATCGTCCGTCCGCGGCGGCGCGGGGTGCGAGGTCGACCGAGGGGCTTGATGACGACGGCGTCATACCAGCCCTCCTTTCACGGAGGTGCCGAAGGAATGGGGTGGCGCGGTGGGGGGTGGGAGGGGTGGCCGGGGACGCCCGGCGTAACTTGTCGTTCACAGGGGCGTGACCGGGCGTTGATCCGTCGCGGCGTGAGGTCGATGATTACCTGAACACCTAGTGCTCGCTAGGTATCAGAATGGTGATGCACCTCACACAGCGCACACCCAGGCGACCGACACCCAGGCAGCCGACACCCGGGCGGCCCGGCATGGCCGGCCGTCCCGCCGGTACCGTTCTCGCATGGCGACACCCAGGGGACCGCGCGGCCACTACACGGCAGGCCGGGCACGGCGTACACAGATTCTCGATGCCGCGCTGCTGCGCTTCGGCCGGGACGGCTATCGCAAGACCTCCCTCGCGGGCATAGCCCGCGACGCCGAGATCACCGACGCCGGACTGCTGCACCACTTCCGCGACAAACAGCAGCTGCTCGTCGCGGTCGTCGAGTACTGGCACGAGCGCATGGACGTGCGCTGGGAGCGGGTCTCGGACTCGGTCCGGGATGCCTTCCGGTGCCACCTGGAGGACACGGCCGAGACACTCACCATGCCCGGCATGGTGGAGGTGGCCGTCATGCTCGCCGTCGAGGCCATCGCTGCGGACCACCCCGCCCACGACCACTTCACCTCCTGGCAGGAGAAGGGGCTGAGGGAACTGTCGGACCGCCTCAGGGCCGGCAGCGACAAGGGCGAACTGCGGGCCGACCTCGACCACGAGAGCATCGCCCGCGAGTGCGTGGCGGTGGACGCGGGCCTGCATCAGCAATGGCTGGCCGGGGGTCGGTCGTTCGACCTTGTCGCCGTGATGCGCGGCCATCTCGACCGCCTCATGCGCGGCATCTCGACGGACGGACAGGGACTGTGACCGGGACTGCTACCGGGACTGCGACCGGCCGGCTCGCCGACCTACCGACCTGCTGATCTACTGACCTACCGATCTACCGATCTACCGATCTGCCGACCTGCTCACCTGCTGACTTGCTGACTTGCTGACCTGCAATTCGGCCGATCTGCAGATCCGCCGACAGGGGCCGCAGGAGCCGAGCGCCACACCACCGCTCCCCACGCCACACCACCGCCCCGGCCCCGGCCCAACCCCCGCCGCAGGACGCGCTTGTCATGCGCGCGTCACCATCACGCGAACCCCCTCCGCGCGAGTGGCACACGTCACGTACGCCAACACCTAGTAATCGCTAGGTTTTGGTCGCATGATCGTGCCTGCTCATTCCCGGCGCTGAGAAAGGCCGCCATGCATCACTCCTGGACCGCCCATGCCGTGGGTCCCGCCCCCTCCGCAACCGCCTCACCCGACGGCCCCCGTCCCGCCGTGCTGCTGCGTGACGAGTTCACCGCGCGGGCGGCCGTGAGATCGGCCCGCCTCCTGGCCACGGCCCTCGGCGTGTACGAACTGGAGCTGAACGGCTCCGTGGTGGGCGACCATGTCCTCGCCCCCGGCTGGACGAGTTACCGACACCGCCACCGCTACCAGACCTTCGACGTCACCGCGCTGGTCCGGGAAGGGCGCAACGCGTGGGGCGCCCACCTGGCCGACGGCTGGTACCGGGGACTGCTCGGCTTCAACGGCGGCACCCGGGACATCTACGGCGAGCGCACCGGGCTCGTCGCCGAACTGCGCGTCGAGTACGCCGACGGGTCCGCCGACACCTTCACCACCGACGACGGCTGGCAGTGGAGCCCCGGCCCCGTCCTTTCCTCCGGGCTGTACGAGGGCGAGGTGTACGACGCGCGCATCGAGCAGACCCGTTTCAGCGAGGCCGGTTTCGACAACTCGGCGTGGCAGCCGGTGGAGGTCGTGCAGTTCGACACCACGGTGCTCTTCCCGGCCGACAGCCCGCCGGTGCGTCGTACCGACCACGTGCGACCGGTCGCCGTGACCACCTCACCGACCGGCCGCACCGTCCTCGACTTCGGCCAGAACCTCGTCGGGCGGCTGCGCGTCCGTGTCCGTGGCGAGGCCGGCCGCACGGTCACGCTGCGCCATGCCGAGGTCCTTCAGGACGGCGACCTGTGCACGCGTCCGCTGCGGCACGCCACCGCCACCGATCGCTACACCCTGCGCGGCGATCCGGCGGGTGAGCAGTGGGAACCCCGCTTCACCTTCCACGGCTTCCGCTACGCCGATGTCGAGGGCTGGCCCGGCGACCTCGATCCGGCCGACGTCACCGCCGTGGTCATCCACAGCGACCTGCGCCGCACGGGCTGGTTCTCCTGCTCCGACCCCTCCCTGAACCGGCTGCACGAGAACGTGGTGTGGGGCATGCGCGGCAACACCGTCGACGTCCCCACCGACTGTCCGCAGCGCGACGAACGCCTCGGCTGGACCGGTGACGTCCAGGTCTTCGCCCCCACCGCCACCTTCCTCTACGACGTCCACGACTTCCTGCGCTCCTGGCTGCGCGATCTGGCCGCCGACCAGAGCACCGACGAGCGGGGCGTTCCCCCGGTGTTCAGCCCGGACATCCCGGTGATCATCCCGGTACCCATCCCGCCCGGCAACCCGCCCATGGCGGGCTGGTGCGACGCCGCGGTCATCGTGCCGTGGGTGCTGTACGAGCGGTACGGCGACACCGAGGTGCTGCGCGCCCAGTACCCGTCGATGCGCGCCTGGGTCGACGCCGTCGACCGGATCGCCGGGCCCGGCCGTGTCTGGGGCGAGGGGTTCCAGTTCGGTGACTGGCTGGACCCGTCCGCGCCTGCGGACGATCCCGGCCGGGCCATGACATCGGCCGGTCTGGTCGCCACCGCGTACTACGCGCATTCCGCGCGGCTGCTGGCCGACGCCGCCGAGGTGCTGGACGAGAAGAAGGACGCCGCGCGCTATCACGCCCTGTCCGACGCCGTCCGCCACGCCTTCCGCGACCGCTTCCACGCCGGTGGCGGACGCCTCACCGAGGAGACCCAGACCGCCTACGCCCTCGCGCTCCGCTTCCGTCTGCTGGAGGACGGCACCGAACGGGCCGCGGCCGGGCGCCGGTTGGCCGACCTGGTGGCCGAGGGCGGACACCGGATCGGCACCGGATTCCTCGGCACGCCCCAGGTGTGCGACGCGATGACCGACACCGGGCACGTGGACACCGCCTACCGGCTACTGACCCAGCGGGCGTGCCCGTCATGGCTGTACCAGGTCGACATGGGCGCCACCACCGTCTGGGAACGCTGGGACAGCATGCTGCCCGACAGAGACGTCAACCCCGGCGAGATGACCTCCTTCAACCACTACGCGCTCGGAGCGGTCGCCGACTGGATGCACCGTACCGTCGCGGGGCTCGCAGCCGCCGGTCCGGGATACCGGCGGCTGTTGATCCGGCCACGCCCCGGCGGCGGCCTCACCTGGGCCCGGGCCGAGCACGACTCACCGTACGGCCGTATCGAGACCGGGTGGCGGATCACGGGCGGCACGCTGCTCGTCGACCTTCTCGTGCCGCCGGATGTCACCGCGCTGGTCGATCTGCCGGGCATGGAGGACGTGGAGGTCGGCCCCGGCCGGCACTCCTTCCACACCCCGTTCCCCGCGTACACACCGTGACGCCCGAGTCCGCGGACTCCCCTCCACAGACACGGCTGACAGCCACGCCGACAAGCGCATCGACAAGCGCATCGACAAGTACATCGACGAGAACGCCGACCGGCATATCGGCAACTTGCAAGGAGCAGCACATGACCCATCACACCCTGCCCGACGGCTTCCTGTGGGGCGTCGCCACCGCGGGACACCAGAACGAGGGCGACAACACCGCCAGTGACACCTGGTTCCTGGAGCACACGACCCCGTCGCTGTTCCGCGAGCCGAGCGGACCTGCCTGCCGGGGTTACGAGCGGTGGGAGACGGACCTCGACCTCGCCGCGGGACTCGGACTCAACGCCTTCCGTTTCTCCGTCGAATGGGCACGCGTGGAGCCCGAGCGCGGGATCGTCTCCGCCGAGGCGCTCGACCACTACGAGCAGATGGTCGACGGTTGCCTGGCGCGCGGCCTCGCCCCTCTCATCACCTTCAATCACTTCACCGCACCGCACTGGTTCGCGGCGGCCGGTTCCTGGACCGCCGCCGACGCCGCCGCGCGCTTCGCCGACCAGTGCGACCGCGTCATGGCCCGCTTCGGCGACCGGATCGCGTACGCCGTCACCCTGAACGAGCCCAACCTGGAGCAGTTGTTGCAGGAGGGCGCGAAGCTTCCGCCCGAGGCGGAGGCGCTGAAGAACGAGATGCTGGCGGCCGCGGCCCGCGCCGCGGGCACCGCCGGCTACGCCAGCGCGAACGTCATTCCCGCCGAACGGCAGGACGAGTTCCAGGAAGCGTTCACCCGGGCCCACCGCACCGCCCGCGAGGCGATCAAGGCCCGCCGCGGCGATCTGCCGGTCGGCGTGTCCATCGCCATCGCCGACGAGGTCGCACTCCCCGGCGGCGAAGAGCGACGGGACGCCAAGCGTGCCGCGGTCTACGACCACTGGCTGCGCGAAGCACGCCAGGACGACTTCATCGGCGTACAGAACTACGAACGCGTCGTCCACGGCCCCGAGGGAGAGGTCGAGGCGGACGGCGAACGAAACGGCATGGGCACCGCAATCGCGCCCGGTTCCCTCGCCGGCGCGGTGCGCTACGCCCACCAGGTCGCCGGGGTGCCGGTACTCGTGACCGAACACGGGATGCAGACCGCGGACGACACACAACGTGCCGCGTTCGTCCCCGCCGCCGTACACGCACTCGCCGCCGAGGTGGACACGGGCACACCTGTCCTCGGCTACTGCCACTGGACCCTCATGGACAACTTCGAGTGGATCTTCGGCTACGGCGCCCAGCTCGGACTGCACGAGGTGGACCGCGTCACCTTCCAGCGCAGGCCCAAGCCGAGTGCGACGGCCTACGCCGACGTGGTGCGCGCCTACCGCGGCACGCTCGCCGACAGCAGGAACTGAGCCGCCCTCCGTCTCCTGGTCCGCCGCGGAAGCCCTCTGTGTGAGTCGAACCGACTGGACTGACCGACACCACCAGTCGGCCCGGGGTCCTCAACGGTGACAGCAGGGATGTCGATGGGGGGCGGCTTGCGGAGGTCGTCGACGGCCCAGGTACCGCCAAGCTCCGCCGTCCCGTCATCGCCGCCCGGTTTCCGCCCACCCGCCCAGGCCGGCCCACCGATCAGGAGATCCGCGCGGTCCAGCAGGCTTGGGCCGCCGCCAGTGCCAGCACCACAGCCGTATGACTACTGTGCCGAGGCTCAGTGTTTGTCCCGGCTGCGGGAGGGTTCGCGACAGGCCCGACGGCTTACTGGATCAGGTCGGTGTGCGGATGCTCAGGAGAGGCCGGGCAGACGTAGATCTGCATGTTGTCGGTGCTGCCGACTTCGACCTTGGTCGGCTGGGAGGGCCTCTGGCCACAGCAATGACCGCCGGCGTTGGCGGCGGCCTGGTCTTCGTAAGGTGTCCAGCTGCGTCCCTCGCCGCCGTCCCATTCAAAGGAGGCGATGGTCAGCAGCGGGACCATCTGCGCATCACAGACAGTGCAGTGACGGGGGTCGGGGTCGGTGCGGCCCCATGGAGGCCAGCCGCCGACCTTCCATCCGGGCGCGTCTGCCAGATGGATGTCGTAGAACTCCCGCGGACAGTCCGCGTAGGAGCTGTCCACGTCGGCGCCGGCTGCCTGCCATCTGCTCCAGTCCTCCACCATCAGCAGCAGTTGCGGGCTCAGAGCGAGGCTGTCGGGGTACTCGCTGATCGCTTCCGGTGCCAGCACGCACGGCTTTGGCACATAGCCCTCATAGTTCGCCTCGTACGGCTCGGGCGGTGTGGCGAGGATGTCGACGACCTCGGCGGTGGACCGCCAGAACAGTGCGGTCGCCGGCTTCCAATCGGGATGGTGGTCGTAGGGGCACCACAGAACCTGGAGGAGATCGGCCTGTCCGGGCGGCCGCAGTAGGGGTATGTCGCGTAGATACAGTGGCGGAACCCACTGTCACGGTGCAGGTGCGAGGCTTCGCAGTGCGGCCATGGCTCATCAGCCGGCCACAGCAACGGCCCCCCGACCGAGCTCTCCTCGACCGAAGGCGCCCCGGGACGAGGGTGCAGCCGAATCGCAGGACGTGCCAACGGCGCCAGCTCGGGAAAGACCGCGGTCACGTCCACGGGCCGCGGCGGAGTAGTACGTACGAGAGCCATGCCGGTCATCCTGTCACCAGCCACTGACAGCCCTTGGCCGCCTCAACCAGCTCCGTCGGCATCGGTGTTCAGCTGGTCAAGTCCAACGCACGCAGGCTGGGCCACGGTGACAGCGAGCCTGCCTGTGTGACTCCTGTCGTGCTTGGGCTCACCTACGCAGACCCGCCAGAACGGCAAACGTCGAGTGGTCAAGGACCCTCCGTAGAATCCCCGCATGACGGATGAGAGCGAGCGGGCCGTACAAGCGGCCGTTGAGGGGGAGATGCGGCTTCTCGATCCCGAGGTGCGCGCTTTTCCGGCCCGTGTCCTGGAACTCCTGGATCCGGAGTTCATCGAGTTCGGGGCCTCCGGGTGCCGATGGGATGTGGAGTCGATCCTCTCAGTGACGAGTGGCGGCTGGGTGTCGACGGAGTCCCCGGTCAAGGTCAGTCAGATGTCCGGAGTCACCCTGGCTCCGGACGTCGTCCATCTGACGTACCTCTGCGACAACCGGGGCCATCGGGCATGGCGGAGTTCTCTGTGGCGTCTGTCGGACACGGGCTGGAGGATGTACTTCCACCAGGCCACTTCGACCAGTTGAGCGGGTGATACCGGCGCTTGCGAAGACAGCGGCGCCCCTGCCCAGCTGTAGGAACCGGCTTGCACCGGTCGTTGTCAGAGGGGTCGGGCACACTGCGCTGTATGAACTTGGTGACCGCGCACGACTACGCCTGGATCCGCGCCTCGCCGCTCTTCCGCCACATGATGGAGAGCGGATACACCCTGACACTGATACAGGGGCGGACCCCGCGCGAGGTACTGCGCACGATGGGGGCGGAACCGCGCGGAACCGGGAAGGGCGCGGCGGGACTGATGGAGGCGGACGACGCCCATCGCGCGGAGGTGGATGGCGACTACTGGGACGAGTCCTACGTCGCGGGCGCCTTCGGCACTCCGGGCGAGAACGGCGACTGGACACTCGTCCTCGGCTTCGACGGTGGCCTTGGGGTCTCGGCGCCGCATGCGGAGACGCTGCCGAAGAACGGCCGGGTCGTGGCGCACTCGACCAACGGCGGCAAGCCCATCCATCTCTTCCACTGGTTCGAGGACGGTGAGCTCCGTATGACGTTCGAGGACCCGTCGTCGCGCGACGGCAACACACCCGATGAACTGGTCCCCCTTCTGCGTGAAGTCGGCTTCCCCCTGACCGCCGAGGGAGAGCACGACGAAAGCGCCCCGGACGTCGACCGGAAGGCGGCAGGCTTTGCTCTGGCCGAGAGACTTACCGGCATACGCGTCACCGAAGCCGCCCTCCAGGACGCCAGGTACGAGCTGGGACTCGTCCCCGAACAGCCCGCCGAGGAGTGGACCGGCCTGGTCATCGACATCACCGATGCCCACGGGGAGCGCCTGCACGGGGAATGGACCTACGAGGAGATCGCGACGGCGTCGGACCGCGCACGGAGGGAGGCGAACGCCCCGGTCGTGATCACCTACAACGAGCCGTCGCGCACGACCCGATCGGAACCCGAGACAGGCGAGTAGCGAGCGCGCACGTAGGCACGTAGGCACGTAGGCACGTAGCACGTAGGAGGGTGCTTCGGCTGTACTCGCCGCCTTCGACGAGGGCAGCGGAGCGCTTGTCAAGACTCGCGGGAAGCGGTGGTTTCCCCTGGTCGTGATTGGCCGTCAGGTGGCTCGCCGGTTTCGGCACCACGGACGAATACCGAGTACGGGGGCCACCCGATTCGGAGCGGTGCGTGAGCGCGCCGGTCCGCAACGGTGCGCCTGGCGCGGAGCGACAACCGGCCCGGAGTCGGGGCGAGCCATTCCAGGCCGGGACCGGCCGCCCCGATGTAGCTGCCCCGCCGAGGTCTTCCAGCGAGTCCCCGTCGCGAGGCAGGAACGCGTCCAGGTGCACGAGGAGCGTCGTCACAAGGTCCTCGACGTGTTCAGTGCGCACGAGCGACTTGCTGTCGAGCTCAGGGGTGTGCCCGTCGCGCTCGGGGCCGTAGTTGCACGTTTCGATGACCGTCTTCCCGGACAATGGCGCGGCGGGCAAGCGAGGAACCCAAAGTATCCAGGCACCATCAGTACGTCCGCGGGAACGCTCACAACGGGAAGGCCCAGGCGGCTGCCGATGGCCTCGGTGATCTCGCGGAGCGGGATGGCCCCCTCCGCGACCGCGTGCCAGTAGTTGCCGGCCGGCCCCTTCTCCAGCGCCAAGCGGAACAAGGAGGCGACCCTCGGCTGGGCCGGCCGCCAGAACATGGGAGAACAAGGTGTTGAACGCCTTGACGACATGCGCGCCCTCGGGAGCAGCCTTGGCGATCTCCTGCGCGCCGGAACTGCCATCAGGGGTGACAAAGCCCTGGAAATCGGGGGAGACGGGGTTGGTGGGGTCGATGATGACCTTGCCGTGCAGCGCTTTCCCGTACTCACTTACCACCGCCGCCGCGCTGCCGTACGGCACGGCGAGGACCGCGATGTCCCTGGCCGGGGCGGCGTCGGCCGTCCCGACGGTGGCGCCGGCGAGCGCGGCGGCCACGTCCCTGACCTAATGTGGCAGCTCGTAAGCGATGCCGTTGCACAGCAGGGTTGACCAGGGCGACGACAGCGGGACCTGGACCCGGCCGAGGTTGACGCGGTGACTCCGGTGCATCCCGCTCCTGATCCTGCACTGCCAGTTCACCGGCCGCGTCCGGCCGTTGACGATCGTCGGACCCGGCAGGTGTCCGGGAGCGGGTCATCGCGCCGATGGAGGTGCGAGACGGTCAGCGCCGCCTACGCGGTCCATGCCGGTGAAGCCCCGCCGCCGGCACTTCGGGTCGAGCTCGACGGCAAGGCGCTGCGACACGAGTGGACCGAGGCCCTGTGAGACGTTTCCCGGGATCGGATGTGCATATCTGCGAGACCTGCGTGTGACTGCCGCTGTGGCAACAGCTGTTGCGGTGTTGGTGGTGACACGTGCCGCCGCCCCCGTGACCGCTGGTGAGAAGTGACAGAATCCGGCGTCGGTCCGGGTGTCCGTTTGCTGGTGAAGTCACGAAGACGAAGCCTGCCGCCTCCGTGATGCTGGTGCACGACCAAGGCGCTTCCGGCGCCCGGAGATCACGGAAGGCAAGAGATGATCATGTCAGCCATTGGCAAGTTATCCGGTGCGCTGCTCGCGGTGGGCGCCGCGGCGAGCGTACTCGTCCCCTCGTCCGCAGCCGCGGCACCCACATCCGTCCAGGCGAACCAGGACGGTGTGTGCACCGGCGGAGAATACTGTTTCGCCAGCAACATCCTCGGCAACGGAAGCCTGTCCGACTTCTCCGTCGCCGACGCCAACCTCAACAACAACGTCTACACCACACCCGGTCTCGGTCAGGGCACGCCGCTGGGCAACACCGCGAGGTGGGGCTACAACTACGACTCGACGCGCAGTGCCGTGATCTGCACCGGCACCAACTACACCGGCAGCTGTGCGGGTGCGCCCCCGAACACGGGCGGCCAGTACAACGTGACCTACCGGGGCAATGTCGAATCCATTTACTGGACATAGTCCGTTGCGCGGGATCGTGGTGGCGCTCGCCGTGACTGCCGCCGCCGCGCTCACCGCGGGGTGCTCCGCAGACCACCGGGAACAGCCCGAAGAGGCACCCGCGCTGCTGCGGAGCACCGGGCTCCGGCTCCCGCTGGACGCGTACTTGCTGTCCCCCGGCGAGACGACGAAGGTCACCGAGGCGCATCGGGTGCTCGTACGGCGGTGCATGGTTCGGTTCGGGTTCGACTATCCGCCCGTTGCCGAGGGGGGAACGGGCGGCGGCCTGACGAGCTGGACGGAGCGGCGGTACGGGATCACCGACCCGACGGAAGCGGCGGTCCGCGGCTACCGGCTGCGCGCCCCGGCCGGGCCGGCCTCGCCCGCCGAGCCGGGGCCGCAGGAGCGCATCGCGCTGACCGGTGAGGGAAAGAGCCGGGTCAAGGGACTCGCGGTGCCGGAGGGGGGATGCGCCGGGGAAGCCGGGCGGCGGCTACAGGCGGGCGGCCCAAGGGACGTCGACCGGAGTCTGGCCCAGGCGCTCTCGACGGAGAGCTACGAACGGTCGCTCAGGGACAAGGGCGTCCGGACCGTGACGGAACAGTGGTCGCATTGCATGCGGGCGAGCGAACTCGACTACGCCGGTCCGCTCGACCCGCCGAAGGACCCGCGCTTCCAGGGCGCCGTACTGTCGGCAGCCGAGCGCAACACCGCGAGGACCGATGTCAGCTGCAAGAGGCGGACGAACCTGGTCGGCGTGTGGTTCACGGCCGAAGCGGCCGTCCAACGGTCGCTCATCGACCGTAACCACGAAGCGCTCGCCCGGGTGGCGGCGATGAACCGGACAGAACTCACCACCGCCCAGGCCGTACTGGCGAAGTGAGCCGCACCCATCGGTGATGGGTGCGGCTGCTTTCGTCCAGCGCGCGCGGTACGCCGAGGGCACGCGCCGGCTCGGCGCGCCTCGCGTCGGTGGCACTGGGCAGACGGCCGCCGGGTCCCCGCAGCGGTCGCGGGCATGGACACGGACACGGACCCGGACGGGTGCAACCGGTACATCGCTTCCCACCTGTCGCCTTACGGACGGAAACTCACACTCGCTCCTCCTTGAATTACTCGGCTAACGTCCGTAGCCTTACATGCGTTAGCCGCCTGGAGCGAGCAGATCGGAAGCAGCATGAGCAGTGTCACGAGCACCGAACCAAAGGGCGTGGCCGCTCCCGGTGCGTTCGTCTCCTTCGTCCGGTTCGTGGTGTGCGGTGGAGGTGTCGGGGTTCTCTCCAGCGGCGCGGTGGCGCTGCTGGCCGGGGCGATGCCGTGGGCGGTGGCGAACGCGGTGATCACCGTCGCGTCGACCGTCCTGTGCACCGAGCTGCACGCGCTGTTCACCTTCGGGACCGGTAGGCGGGCCGGGTGGCGGCGGCACTGGCAGTCCGCGGGATCGGCCACGGCCGCCTACGCCGTGACCTCCCTCGCGGTGCTCGTCCTGCACCTGGTGCAGTCGTCACCGGGGGTGCTCACCGAGCAGACCGTCTACCTCGGGGCTTCCGGGCTCGCGGGGGTGGGGCGGTTCCTGGTGCTGCGGCTGTTCGTCTTCGCGGCGGGTGAAGGCGGGCGTGCGCGGGAGCTGACGGTACTCAGCGAGGTCTCCCGGCCGTATCCCGCACGGGCGATGGCCTCAGTGGCCGTCGCGCGTGTGTCGCTCACCCAGGTGTCCCGTTCTCGGCTGGTACTCGCTGCCGGGGCCTGATCGGCCGACTGCGGGCACTTGCGGTTGAGGGATCAGCGCCCACGCACTGAGGGGCCCTCAGGCCGGCCTGCCATCCCCGACGGCGGCCCCGACTCGGTTCGTCGCGACGTACTGCATCTGTGGTCCGGGCCCGTGGGCTCTGGGGAGACCTCTCCCAGGTGCTGGTGTCGCTCGACCCACCGGGCGGTGTGAACGTGGTGGTCTCCCCGAGGTCCCGGCTGTGCCCGTTCGGCTGTGCCCGTTCGGCTGAATCGGCTTCGGCTGGATCGTCTTCGGCTGGATCGGCGTGGTCGCCCTGGACGGCTCAGCGATCGTGGCCGCGTCGGGCGACAGTGCCGCTCGGATCGTTCATCACGCACTGGGGAGCCTGCCGGTGGAGACCGTCGCGGATGGCGTACGGATCCCGGACGCCCTCCCGGTAGGCCGGATACTCGGGCCGGTGACGCCGGCCTGTGTGTCCTCAGCGCGGTTCCGGCCGGTAGGGGCTGGCGAGTTGACGATGGAGCAACTACTCAGTCCCTCATCCGGACTTGCTCCGCTTGGAGCAGGTGGCCGGCGAGGACCGGCACGGGTGGCAGGGGCGGCGGCTGTCGCTCAGGCCGTCGCCGACGGGCTGGTGCGGCCCGTCGCGGCTCGTCGCGGGCCGGACCAGCCCGTCGGTCTTGCGGTCGTGTTCCCCACGTCGACGTCGGAACCGGTGTCGTACCAGCCGCCGAAAGAGTTGTCCGCGGGCACGCGCCTCATCGTCCGTACGAGCGAGGTCCGGGCCAGGTCGTACCCGAACGTACTCCTGAGATGCGGGGTCTTCTTCTGAGCGGTCTTGCCCGTCAGGGCGCTGGGAAGAGCAGCCGGACTCCGTAGGTCCGCTCCGCGTCGCGCAGGGCCGGGACGAGCGCGGCGCGCAGTTCGCGGACCTCTTGCGCGTGCGTGTCGAGGAACCGTCGGCGCAGGGTACGCCGTAGCGGTTCGCGGACGGTTTCGACCGGTCGCATGCAGGTGGCGTACGCACTGCCGAGGGCGCGGTCCTGACGGGCGTAGTCCGCCGTGTTCGCGTTCATCATGGTCCTGTCGACGAGGGCGAAGAACGCCTCCTCGTCGCGGGCCCGGTAGCCCTTCCCGGCGAGGCAGCCGGGCAGGGTGCGCAGGGCCCGTACGGCGGCGGGGTCGCGCCGGGAGGCCGAAAGCTCACCGAACCACAGCCGCTGCAACGGCAGATAGACCTCCCGCACCTTCTCCCCCGCGACCTCGCCGCGCGCGCGGCAGCGACGGATCTCGGCGTCGCTGCCGACCCGCACCGGCTCGGGGCTCGCCTCGGTGCCGGGCACCTCGGTGCCGTGTCCGAAGCCGTGACGGCCCAGGTGGGCGAGGTCGGGCAGTTCGGCGTACGAGATGAAGGCGAGCGGAGGCACCGGCGGCAGGGCGGTCCCGGCCTCGCGAGCGCAGTCGGCGGCGACGGAGCGGGCCACCTGATGTCTCAGGACGTCCAGGCCCTGGGTCCAGCGGGACTCGGCCCCGGTCGCGGGGAGCACCATGAGCGCCGGGTCGTCGGGCAGCGTGCGTGTCACCCGGGCGGGTGCCACGGTGGCGGGCGGCCCCGGTTCGGGCCCGGTCGCGGCGGTCGGCTCCGCGGTGGCCGAACACGCGCCGAGCAGCAGCGCGGCCGTCGACGCGAGGGCCGCGCGCACGAGAGTCGTACGGGTCACGTTCACGTCCGTCCTTCCGCCGGGACGGGGTGCCGCCGGGCAGGCGGCACCCCGCGGGTCCGGGCCGAGGTCAGTGGGAGATCGTGACGCTGTCGCCACCTTCGAGGAGGCTCGCCACGCTGAACGGCGTGTTGTCGTTGACGTCCGTGCACAGCCAGTACGTGGAGTCGTTGATGCTGTGGTAGCCGTCCTCGGCGTAGACGTAGCGCTTGGCGCAGGTGAACCAGGAGCCGTCGGAACGCCGCAGACGGCCCGCGTAGTAGTCGTAGAGCCGCGAGGTGCTGTTCAGGGAGTACGTCAGGTTGAGGTCGCCACAGGTGCTGGTGGCGGACTTGTTGCGGACGGTGCCCTGACTCTCGTACTCACCGGTGGTGATGGCCGAGCCGGGACAGGCCGCCGGGGCGGCGGACGCCACGGGGGCGAGCGCCACGCCGGTGCCGGCGCAGACGAACGCCAGTGCTCCGGCCACCACGCTCCGGTTGATGGTTCTCCTCTTCGACATGTTTCGTGTCCCCTCTCCGGTCGGGGCACGGGCCGTGGTCGTTCCGGCCCGTGCGGTGCCGCGGGAAACAATCGCAGCGCCCGCGTGGGCACCACCACTTCCTTCGAAGCGTCTCGAAAGTGCCTGGCCGGGCGGCGGAGTTCACCGCTCCGGCGGGACCCGCGTGCCCCATGGGGCCGGTGGGGCGGCTGGGCGCTCCGGCGCCTCCGCGAGGGCTCGGGCGTCCGATCGGATCTGACGCGAATGTGCCGTGTCCGGCCGCCGCAGCATGGCCGCGCCGAGCGGGGTGAGGGTGTGCAGGACGGTGTTCCGCACCCGCCTGCTGCGCGCCAGGCCGGCGTCGCGCAGCACGGTCGTGTGGTGGGTGGCCGTGGCGGGTGAGACGCCGAGGTCGCGGGCGAGTTCGGAGGTGGTCGCGCCGCGGGCCAGGATGCGCAGGGCGGCGGCCCGGGTGCGGCCGAGCAGGGCGGACAGCGAGGCTTCCGAACGCTCGGGCGGCGCGGCCGGCCGACTGTCGTGCAGCGGGTAGACCAGCACCGGCCGGAGGGTGTCGTCGGCCAGCGAGACGGGTGATTGCCAGCAGAAGTAGGAAGGCACGAGCCGCAGTCCGCGGCCACCGAGGTACAGGTCGCGGTCCTGCACGTAGTCGACGTGCAGGACCGGCGGACACCAGCGCATGGCGGGCGAGAGGCCGCTGAGCAGGCCGCCGACACCGCCGTCGAGGAGGGCGCGGGAGAGCAGGACGCGTTCGCCTGCGAGCGAGGCGCCGATGCATTCCTGATGCGGGGCGACGACGGTGTCGTGGTAGTCGCGCAGCAGCCGTACGAGTTCCCCGCGGAAGTGGCGTTCGGTGAGCCGGGGCGCCCAGGCGGGGGCCCGGCCGAACCGGGCGAGCAGGGCCACCTCGTCGGCGACGCGGCCCGGCGGAGTGTCCACTATCGCGGCGAGTCCCGGTTCGAGCCCGTCCGCGGACTCCTGCGGGGAGAGGAAGTCCGGCCAGTAGCGGGCCCGGGGCAGCACCGGGACGAGCAGCCGCCGGACGGCGGCGCCGAGCCGGGTGCCGGTGAGGGCGTCCCTGGTCGCGCGGTGCCAGTGAGCGTAGGCCCAGCGGCCCTGCGTGGTCTGGAGCCGGTGCAGGCTGGAGGTGATCTCCCACAGCGGGTCGGGCGTGTTCGCCACCCGGATGAGGCTCAGGTCATCGGGTGTGAAATGGATGCGCAGCATGGCAGGGTCCCCCGGTTCGACTAGGGCCTGTGTGACGTCGTGATCAATCTCGGGTTTTGGTCCCGTGCGTGGGTAGGACCTGGTAGGACGATGGGTGTGACACGTAGGCAACTC
>NZ_JBIUVD010000028.1:0-114852 GCF_044742785.1 Streptomyces sp. NPDC087844
CCCGGAGAGCCGGGCGGCCACTCCTTCGAAGCCACTGAAGGCAAGAACCCATAAGCCACACCCGGCCCTCCCGGGCCGCCTAACAACTTACGGAGGACCCATGGCCACCGTCCTGTCCGTCTCCGGCAGCCCCTCCGCCTCCTCCCGCACCAACCGCCTGCTGCGCCACCTCGACAACCGGCTGACGGCACAGGGCCACGAGGTGATCCCGCTCGACGTCCGTACGATCCCTGCCGAGGCCCTGCTCGGCGCCGACTTCCGGCATCCGGCGATCGTCGAGGCCACCGCCCTCGTCGCACGGGCCGACGGCGTCGTCATCGGCACGCCCGTCTACAAGGCCGCCTACTCCGGGGTGCTCAAGGCACTGCTCGACCTCCTCCCGCAGTACGCCCTCACCGGCAAGACCGTGCTGCCCCTGGCCACGGGTGGGACGACGGCCCATGTGCTGGCCATCGACTACGCGCTGCGCCCGGTCCTCAGCTCCATGGGTGCCCGGCACATAGTCCAGGGCTGGTTCACCCTCGACAAGGACATCGTGGTCGGTGAGGACGGCCGCCTCACCGTGGCACCCGCGGCCGCCGAGGCACTGACCTCGGTGCTCGACCAGTTCTCCGAGGCGCTGGGCCGCCGGCCGGTCCTGGCCGCGGCGGGCTGACCATGTCAGCGGCGACCGTCACAGAAGCGTTCGCGGTGCAAGGGGAAGCCTCCACGAAGGTCCCGGCAGGAGCTGTCGCGCGGGGCGCCGCCAAGGTCATCGCCGACCACGCCGAACGCGGGCTCACGCGCGAGGAGTCGGCCCGGCTTTCCGACTCCGGCCTGCTCGCCGCCGCCGGCCTCGCCCAGACCCCGCGGACACCAGGACCCGCCCGTGGTTCGAAAGCGGTGTGGAGCGTGCTCTTCGAGGTGTCCGGCACCCGGTCCGCCCGCAACTCCCGCAACCGGTGCCGGTGCCGGCACCGGCACGACGCCCGCACCCGCGCCCAGTACGACCCGGCCCGCTGGAAGATCCAGCACATCGGCCGGTACGTACTGAACGGCACCCTGCCGCCGCGCCACGGACTCCTCTGAGCCGAAGAACCGTCGAGCCGCCCCGCACACCCCCGCACACCGCCCCGCGCCCGATCGGAGAACGCACCCGTGTCCCTCACCTTCCACTGGTTCCTGCCCACCAACGGCGACAGCCGCCATGTCGTCGGGGGCGGCCACGGCACCCCGGCCGCGGTGTCCGGGCGGGACCGGCCGCCGACGGTCGCGTATCTGAGCCAGATCGCCCGCGCCGCCGAGGATCTCGGCTTCGTCGGCGCGCTCACGCCCACCGGGGCGTGGTGCGAGGACGCCTGGCTGACCACCGCGATGGTCAGCCAGAACACCGAGCGGCTGAAGTTCCTGGTCGCCTTCCGGCCGGGGTTCGTCTCGCCGACGCTCGCCGCGCAGATGGCGTCCACCTTCCAGCGCCAGTCCGGCGGACGGCTCCTCCTCAACGTCGTCACCGGTGGCGAGAGCCACGAGCAGCGGGCGTACGGCGACTTCCTCGACAAGGACGCCCGCTACCGCCGTACCGGCGAGTTCCTGGAGATCGTCCGGGGCCTGTGGGAGGGCAGGACCGTCGACCTGGACGGCGAGTTCCTCAAGGTCGAGGACGCCAGGCTGGCGCGGGTGCCCGACCCGGTGCCCGAGGTGTACTTCGGCGGCTCCTCGCCCATCGCCGGTGAGGTCGCCGCCAAGCACGTGGACGTCTACCTCACCTGGGGCGAGCCGCCCGCGCAGGTCGCCGAGAAGATCGCCTGGGTGCGCGCGCTGGCCGAGAAGGAGGGCCGCACCGTCCGGTTCGGCATCCGGCTGCACGTCATCACCCGGGACAGCTCCGAGCAGGCCTGGGCGGAGGCCGAGCGGCTGCTCGCCGGGTTCGACCCGGGGACCGTGAGGTCCGTACAGGCCGGACTGGCCCGCAGCGAGTCCGAGGGCCAGCAGCGCATGCTCGCCCTGCACGGCGGCGGCAGCCGGGACGGCCTGGAGATCCACCCCAACCTCTGGGCGGGCATCGGCCTCGTGCGCGGCGGCGCGGGCACCGCCCTGGTCGGCAGCCACGACGAGGTCGCCGAGCGCATCACCGAGTACCACCGCCTCGGCATCGACGAGTTCGTGCTCTCCGGCTACCCGCACCTTGAGGAGGCGTACTGGTTCGGCGAGGGCGTCCTGCCCCGGCTTGCCGCGCAGGGCCTGTGGCAGCACCCCTTCGCCCGGCCCGCCCCCTCGGCGCAGGTGCCGTTCGCGAGCTGAGCCGCGCCCCCGTACTCCCGGAAATTCGCTGTACGCGACCGCCCCCCGGGTGGTGACCTTGTGCGAGCCGCCCGGCTCGCACAAGGCAGCGGGGCGGCCTGGGGAGAAGGGGGGGACAGCCATGACCACCACCAGGAACATCCTGCTGTCCGGCATCGTCGGCTCGACCGCGTACGGACTGGCCCGCCCGGGCTCCGACGTGGACCGGCTCGGCATGTTCGCCGCCCCCACCGAGGACTTCCACGGCCTGCACGGGCCGAAGGAGACCCACGTCACGGCCAAGCCCGACAACACCCTCCACGAAGCGGCCAAGTGGTGCCGGCTCGCCCTGGGCGGCAACCCCACCGTGACGGAACTGGTGTGGCTGCCCGACGAGTTGTACGAGGTCCGCACCCCGCTCGGTGACGAGCTGATCGGCATCCGCACGACCCTGCTCTCCGCGAAACGGGTCCGCGACGCCTACCTCGGTTACGCGACCCAGCAGTTCAAGCGGCTCTACGACCGTGGGGACGGCTCCGCCTCCGCGGACACCCGCGGGCGCACCGCCAAACACGCCCGGCATCTACGGCGCCTGTGCCACCAGGGCTTCGAGCTGTACGCCACCGGTGCCTTGGACATCCGCGTCGAGAACCCGGACGACTACCACCGCTTCGGCGAGCAGGTGGCGGCCGACGCGATGGCCGCGCTGCCCCTGCTCCAGCGGTACGAGGCGGCCTTCGACGAGACCCGCAGCGCCCTCCCGGAAGAGGCCGACGAGGCCCCCGCCGAGGACTGGCTGCGCCGGGTCCGGGCTCAGCACTACACGCGACCCGGGGCCTGAGGGGCCGACCCGCGCGGCGGCCCCGGCGGGATCGTCCGGGTGATCCGACAAACACGGGCGGTGTCTTCGACCGGTGCGGAATGACGATGCCGTATAAATGGTTGGCATATACATCGAGCTTGTCGCTCGACGTACCGCGTGCGGGTCACAGGCCCGCCCCGACCAGCGAGGCACCGTGAACCAGCCCACCCCCGAGCAGCCCGCCGACGTCGTGGCCCGGCTGCGCGCCACCTTCCGCTCCGGCCGCACCAGGCCCGTCGAGTGGCGCACCGGCCAGCTGGGCCGTCTGCGCGAGATGCTCACCACGGACGGTGCCGCACTCGCCGCCGCCCTCCACGCCGACCTGGGCAAGAGCTCCACCGAGGCCTTCCGTACGGAGATCGACTTCGTGGTGCGGGAGATCGACCACACCCTCGAACACCTCGAAGAGTGGCTGCGCCCCGAGCCTGCTCCCGTCCCCGCGCACCTCGGAGCCGACGCGACGGGCTGGACGCGCTACGACGCACTCGGTGTCGTCCTGGTCATCGCCCCCTGGAACTACCCGGCGCAACTCCTGCTCGCCCCGATGCTCGGCGCGCTCGCCGCGGGCAACGCGGTGGTCGTCAAGCCCAGCGAGCTGGCCCCCGCCACCTCCGCCGAACTGGCCCGGCTGCTGCCCCGGTACCTCGACACCGAGGCCGTCGCCGTCGTCGAGGGCGGCATCCCCGAGACCACGGCCCTGCTCGCGGAGCGCTTCGACCACATCTTCTACACCGGCAACGGCACGGTCGGCCGCATCGTGATGACCGCCGCCGCGCGGCACCTCACCCCGGTCACGCTCGAACTCGGCGGCAAGTCCCCGGCCTTCGTCGACCGGGACGCCGACCTGACCGTCGTCGCCGAGCGCCTGGCACGCGGCAAGTTCCTCAACGCCGGACAGACCTGTGTCGCGCCCGACTACGTCCTGACCGACCCGGAGACCGCCCGCGCCCTGGAGCCCGTGCTGACCGAGGCCGTCGAGAGGCTCTACGGGTCCGACGCGTCGAGTTCCACCGAGTACGGGCGGATCATCAACGAGCGGCACTTCGACCGGCTCAGCGGGCTGCTCGACTCCGGCCGGATCGTCGTCGGCGGCGCGACCGACCGCGCTACGAGGTTCATCGCGCCGACCGTCCTGGCCGACGTCGACCCCGACGCGCCCGTCATGCGCGAGGAGATCTTCGGCCCGGTCCTGCCGATCGTCACCGTCCCCGGCCTCGACGAGGCCATCGACTTCATCAACGACCGCGACAAGCCCCTCGCCCTCTACGCCTTCACCGAGTCGGACACCACCAGGGAGCGGCTCGCCGCCGAGACCTCGTCCGGAGGGCTGGGCCTCGGACTGCCGCTCGCCCACCTCACCGTCTCCGACCTGCCCTTCGGCGGAGTGGGGGAGAGCGGCATGGGCAACTACCACGGCCGCTACTCGATCGAGACGTTCAGCCACCGCAAGGCGGTACTGGAAAAGCCGCTGAGCTGAAGCCGCTGACGGGCCGAGCCCGCTGAGTCGAAGCGACGCCGCGCCGGGGCGAGTTGACTGGTCTACACCCTTGACTGGTCCAGACCAAGGTGGTGGAGTGTGCCTCACTACCCCCCACCACGGCCGCCCCGTACGCCGCGGCCGGTCTCACCGGCACGTGCGTACAAGGTCCGCCCCGCGCTGCCTCCGTACGGGTCCGCGGCCGTGCTCCGTGAAGGAGTTGACCCTGTGTCCAGGCGCCGTATCTCCGCGTTCGTGGCCGCGATCGTCCTCGGAACCGCCGCACCGGTGCTGTTGCCGGCCTCGGGCGCGTCCGCCGCGGCCTGTTCGAGCTACCCGAGCTGGGTGGCCGGCAAGTCCTACGTGACCGGGAACATCGTCCGGTACACCGACGGCAAGGCCTACATCGCCGAGCACGACAACCCGGGCTACGACCCCACCATCAGCACCTGGTTCTGGGAGCCGTACGCCTGTGACAACGGACCCACCAACCCCTCCGGGTTCGTCGTCAGCGAGGCGCAGTTCAACCAGATGTTCCCGAACCGGAACTCCTTCTACAGCTACAGCGGGCTGAAGGCCGCGATGAGCGCCTACCCGGCCTTCGCGAACACCGGCAGCGACACGGTGAAGAGGCAGGAGGCCGCGGCCTTCCTCGCCAACGTCAACCACGAGACCGGCGGCCTGGTCCACATAGTCGAGCAGAACACCGCCAACTACCCGCACTACTGCGACTGGGGCCAGCCCTACGGCTGCCCGGCCGGCCAGGCGGCGTACTACGGCCGCGGTCCCATCCAGCTCAGCTGGAACTTCAACTACAAGGCCGCGGGCGACGCGCTCGGCATCGACCTCCTGAACAACCCCTGGCTCGTGCAGAACGACTCCGCCGTGGCCTGGAAGACCGGCCTCTGGTACTGGAACACGCAGACCGGCCCCGGCTCCATGACCGGCCACAACGCCATGGTCAACGGCGCGGGATTCGGCCAGACGATCCGCTCCATCAACGGTTCGCTGGAGTGCGACGGCAAGAATCCGGCGCAGGTGCAGAGCCGGGTGGACAGCTACCAGCGATTCGTGGGGATCCTCGGCACGACGGCGGGCAACAACCTGTACTGCTGACGTCCTCGCGGACACGGCACCGCGGCCGGCGCACGCGCCGGCCGCGGTGCCGTGTCCGCGGACGCTCAGCGCGTGACCGTGTGCCGCGTGTCGGGTACGCAGTGGGTCATGGTCAGCCCCGCGACGTCCCGGGGCGGGTTCTTCCCCAGGTTCGCGAGCCGCTCGCGGTCCTCCTCGGTCAGGTCCTGGCTGGCCAGCGGCTTCAGACCGGCGACGTCCTCGGGTGTGATGCCGAGCCCCTCACCGACCCTCAGACCGAGCTCGTTCTCGACCAGCAGGAAGTGCCAGACCATCCGCTCCTGCACCGGCCGGTCGCACTGGGACAGCAGGTCGGTGAAGTTCTTCACCAGGTCCTCCTGCTCCCACTCCTCCAGCAGCAGATAGCGCTGGCCCGCCTGCATGTAGTCGTTGGTGCGGGGGATCCGCTTGCGGGTGAGGCGGCCCTGGATCTCCGGACCCTGCTCGTCATGAGTGGGGTACTCGCCCTCGCGCAGGCCGCCGGTGATCGACGGCTCGTAGTTGACGATGGGGTTCTCGCCCGCGCTGTCCTGGTGGTACGCCATCTGGCCGTCGCGCTGGTTCGTGCGGACCTCGGCGTTCTTGGCCTGGTTCACCGGAAGCTGGAGGTAGTTCGGCCCGACCCGGTAGCGCTGGGTGTCGCTGTAGGAGAAGGTCCGGCCGACCAGCATCTTGTCGTCGGAGAAGTCCAGCCCGTCCACCAGGACTCCGGTGCCGAACGAGATCTGCTCGTTCTCCGCGAAGTAGTTGTCCGGCATCCGGTTCAGCACCATCCTGCCGACCGGCTTCGGCGGGAAGTCCTGCTCGGGCCAGGTCTTCGTGTCGTCCAGCGGGTCGAAGTCCAGCTCGGGGTGGTCGTGGTCCTCCATGACCTGGACCAGCAGTTCCCACTCCGGGTACTCGCCGCGCTCCACCGCCTCGTAGAGGTCCTTCGTGGCGTGGCCGAGACCCTGGGCCTGGACGTTGGCCGCGTCCTCCTCGGTCATGCTGCGTACGCCCTGCTTGGGCATCCAGTGGAACTTGACCAGGACGGTGTCGCCCTCCTGATTGACCCATTTGTACGTGTTGACGCCGAAGCCCTGCATATGGCGGTAGTCGGCCGGGATGCCACGCGGGCTGAAGAGGTTCACCAGCATGTGCATGCACTCCGGAGTCTGCGACATGAAGTCGAAGATGCGGCGGGGCTGCTGCTCGAAGGTGACCGGGTCGGGCTTGAGCGCGTGGATCACGTCCGGGAACTTGATCGCGTCCCGGATGAAGAACACCCCCAGGTTGTTGCCGACCATGTCCCAGTTGCCGTCCTCGGTGTAGAACTTCACCGCGAAACCGCGCGGGTCGCGCGCCGCCTCGGAGGAGTCCCGGCCGCCGATGACGGTCGAGAACCGGACGGCCAGGTCCGTGCGCTTGCCGCGTTCCGCGAAGAGCTTGGCGCGGGTGTAGCGGCTGATGGGCTCGTCGCCCCAGGCTCCGTACGCCTCGAAGTAGCCGAACGCGGTCACTCCGCGGGCGTGCACGACGCGCTCCGGGATGCGCTCGCGGTCGAAGTGGCTGATCTTCTCCAGGAACTGGTAGTTCTCCAGCGTCGCCGGGCCGCGGGCGCCCACGGTCCGCTGGTTCTGGTTGTCGTAGACCGGATGCCCCTGCCGGTTGGTGAGCACTTCGCGGTCGTCGTCCGGGGCGGGGCCTGTGCTGGATACATCCGTCACGATCGTCCACTCCTCTGGGGTTGTGTCTTGTGAGGTCGTACGAGAATTTCTAGCAAGGTATGCCCGTTTTTCACCGCATATGCTCCGGGGTCGCGGATGGCGGCCCGTCAGCCGAGCACACTGCTCCACGACGTGGTGCCGTTCACCGCCATGAGGGCGGCGAGCAGCACGATGTCCGTGACACCGAGCCACAGACCGAGCAGCGCTCTGAAGCGGCGGGGCGTGTTCCGGCGCAGGGCCATGGTGGCCAGGACGATGGCGATGGGGCCGAGGACGAAGTTGAGGACGAGGAGTCCGACGAGGCCGAGGACGAAGGAGGCGACGGCCATCCCCTCCGTGTCCCGCCTGCCGGTCTCCCGCCGCGGTGACTCTGTCAGTCGCATCACGTCACGCCTTCCGGGTACGGCCGTGCTTGCGTCGCTCACGGACGGCGAAGACGGCCAGCCACACGGCGATGACCACGCCGGCCACGACGGCCACGGGCGCGGGGAGATAGGCGGCCGACCCGATCAGGACGGTCAGGAGGAGAAAGGCAACGACAAGGAAGAGCATGTCTACTCCCGTTCCCGCGGGGACATGGGCAACGCCGTGGACCGCCGTTGCACGGACAGCTGCATGAACATGCGGCACGGGTGTCCCCGGGGAGAGACATCACACCTGCGAACGCTCCGGCCGACGCCAGGGGATTCGCCCCGCCGCTCAGGGGTACCCCCCGATCTTCCGCAGTGCTCCGAAAGAACGGGAAGGTGACCAGTGCCGGAGAAGAACGCGCCCGAGGTGAAGACCGAGGTGAGGACCGAGGTGAAGAACGTCTTCGTGATAGGTCTCGACGACGCCAACCTGCCCACACTCGAAGCGGCCGCGGCGGCCAGGTCGCTGCGGTACCACCCGCTGCTGACGATCGAGGAACTGCAGAGCGGCGAGGTGTCCGTCCCGGAGCTCATCGACAAGGCCCGGGCCGTCCTGGACGCCTTCGACGGAAACATCGACGCGATCGTCGGCTACTGGGACTTCCCGGTGAGCACCCTCGTGCCGATCCTCGCCGAGCGCTACGGAACCCGTAGCACCAGCCTGGAGTCGGTGGTCAAGTGCGAGCACAAGTACTGGAGCCGGCTGGAGCAGCAGAAGGTCACCGACAGGCACCCGCGGTTCGGCCGGGTCGACCTGGACACCGACGACCCGCGGCCCCCTGAGAACGTACGGTTCCCGATGTGGGTCAAGCCCGCGCTCTCGTACTCCTCCGAACTCGCCTTCGGCGTCGAGGACATGGACGAGTTCCGGGACGCCGTCCGGCAGATACGCGAGGGAATCTCCCGGGTGGGCCGTCCCTTCGAGTACATCCTCGACCGGATCGAGCTGCCGCCCGAGATGAAGGGCGTCGGCGCCCAGGTCTGCCTCGCCGAGGAGACGATGACGGGTCTCCAGGTCGCCGTCGAGGGTTACGTCCACGAGGGCGAGGTCACCGTCTACGGCGTGCTGGACTCCATCAACTACCCCGGCACATCCAGCTTCCAGCGGCACCAGTACCCCTCGACACTGCCACCGGCGGCGATCGCCCAGCTGCACGACGTCACCGAGCGCGTCATGCGCCGGATCGGCTTCGAGTCGGCCACCTTCAGCGTGGAGTACTTCTTCGACCCGAAGACCCAGGAGATCAGCCTGCTGGAGATCAACCCCCGGCATTCCCAGTCCCACGCCGAACTGTTCGAGTACGTCGACGGCGTGCCCAACCACCACGCCATGCTCGGCCTCGCCCTGGGCGACGATCCGGCCATGCCGCGGCGCAAGGGGCAGTACGCGATGGCCGCGAAGTGGTACTACCGCTGGTTCACCGACGGCGTCGTGCGCGACGTGCCCTCGGCCGACGACCTCGCCCGCATCGAGCGCGAGGCCGACGGCGTACGCGTGGACGTCACCACCGAGGAGGGGCAGGTCCTCTCCGATCTGTCCCAGCAGGACTCCTACAGCTACGAGCTGGCGCACATATTCACCGGCGCGAACAGCGAGGAGGACCTGAGGGCGAAGTACGACCACTGCGTGGCCGCCCTGGGACTCGCCTTCGACGAGAGCCCCGGCGAGAGCCCCCGGGAACGACCGCACGCGTAACGACCACCGAACAAGGAGTAAGTCCGCCTCATGCGCTACGTGAGCAACCTGCCGTACGCGACGAAGGAAGAGGAGGACGTCCGTATCCCGATGCCCGACGGCGTGCAGCTGTCGGCCCGTGTCTGGCGCCCCACCTCCTCCGACAACGAGCCCGTGCCCGCGGTGCTGGAGTACATTCCCTACCGCAAACGCGACCTCACCTCGGTGCGCGACTCCATGCACCACCCCTACATCGCCGGTCACGGATACGCCTGCGTGCGCGTCGACCTGCGCGGCACCGGCGACTCGGAGGGGGTGCTGCGGGACGAGTACCTGGAACAGGAACAGACCGACGCGGAAGCGGTCCTCGCCTGGCTCGCCGAGCAGCCCTGGTGCGACGGCAACACCGGCATGATGGGCCTGTCCTGGGGTGCCTTCGCCGCCCTCCAGGTGGCCGCCCGGCAGCCGCCGAGCCTGCGCGCCGTCGTCATCGCGTCCTTCACGGACGACCGGCACGCCGACGACATGCACTACATGGGCGGCGCGATGCTGTCGGACAACCTCGCCGAGGCCGGCACCATGTTCGCCTACGCCACCTGCCCGCCCGACCCCGCCGTGGTCGGCGACCGCTGGCGCGAGATGTGGCACGAACGCCTGGAGAACACCGGCCCCTGGGTCCTTCCCTGGCTGCGCCACCAGCGCCGGGACGACTACTGGCGGCACGCCTCGGTCGCCGAGGACTACCAGGCCGTACAGTGCCCCGTCCTCGCCTCCAGCGGCTGGGCGGACGGCTACTCCAACGCCGTGACCCGGCTGCTCGGCCATCTGGACGTGCCCCGCAAGGGACTGATCGGCCCCTGGTCGCACAAGTTCCCCCACCTCGGGGAGCCCGGGCCGGCCATCGGCTACCTCCAGGAAGTGGTGCGCTGGTGGGACCACTGGCTCAAGGGCGTCGACAACGGCGTCATGGACGGCCCCATGCTGCGCACCTGGATGCAGGACAGCGTGCCCCCGTCCACCTCCTACGAGGAGCGCCCGGGCCGCTGGGTCGCTGAGCCCACCTGGCCGTCTCCGCAGATCCGTCCCGTCAGGTACCCGCTGACCCGGCACCGGATCGGCACACCGGTCGAGGCCGGTGCCGACGCCCGGGCCGGCGCCGATGCCGCCGGGGGCGGCGCCGGGATGACCGTACGGTCGCCCCTGTCCGTCGGGCAGTTCGCGGGCAAGTGGGCCTCCTACAACGCGCCCCCGGACCTGCCGTACGACCAGCGCGAGGAGGACGGCGGTTCCCTCGTCTTCGAGACCGAGCCGCTGACCGAACGGCTGGAGATCCTCGGCGCACCGACCGTGGAACTGGACCTCGCGGCCGACCGGCCGGTCGCGATGGTGGCCGCGCGTCTGTCCGACGTGAGCCCCGACGGCGCCGCCACCCGCGTCACCTACGGTCTGCTCAACATCACGCGTCGGGAGAGCACCGAGAACCCCGAGGCCCTGGAGCCGGGCACGCGCTACCGCGCCACCGTCCAGCTCAACGGAGTGGCACAGGCGTTCCCGCCCGGCCACCGGGTCCGCCTCTCCCTGTCCACGTCGTACTGGCCGCTGGCCTGGCCGCCCCCCGAACCGGCGCTGCTGAGCGTGTACGAGGGCTCCAGCACCCTCACGCTCCCCGTCCGCCCGACGGACCAGCCGGACGGGGTGCCGGCGAACCCGTTCGAGGAGCCCGAGGGCACACCACCGCTGTCCGTCACCCGGCTGACCGCCCCGGACGCACGGTGGGAGGTGAAGCGCGACATGGTCGACTACCGCGCCGAACTGGAGATCGTGAAGGACCAAGGACTCGTCCACTTCGACGAGATCGGGCTCGACGTCGGGCGTCGCGCCTACGAGCGCTATACGTCCATCGCCGACGACTTCACCTCGGCGACCGGCGAGTCGACCTGGACCATGCGTTTCAGGCGCGACGACTGGGATGTCCGCGTGGAGACGCACACGCGGCTGACCTGCGACGAGACGGACTTCTTCGTAAACGCCACGCTGGACGGCTACGAGGGCGAACGCCGGGTCTTCTCGCGCACGTGGAACGAGACGGTGCCACGGGACCTGCTGTAGGCGGCCGGACGCGTTTTTCCCCACCGCCCGGGCACCCGCAGAAGAAGAGCGGAACACCACGACACCATCTAGGAGAAGTTGCGGCGTGAGCACACTCACTGGTCTGGAACGAGCCATGGAACGCTTCGGAGGGTCCCTGCTCGCGCGTTTCCGCCACAAAGAACCGGTCGAGCTGATCGAGGCCCTGCACAAGGAGTGCGACGACCACATCGTGGTGTGCAGCGAGAGCCGGACCGTCGTCCCCAACGCCTACGACGTCGAGCTGGCCGAGTTCGCCCACGAGGAGCTGGAGCGCAACGGCGGCCGCATCGACCAGGTGCTCACCGACAGCCTGCTCCGCCACGGCGAGAAGCACGGCTACGAATGGGCCGGCCCGCTGACGGTGCACGTCACCAGGTCACCGGACCTGCCCAACGGCCGGTACCGGGTGGCGAGCGCCGTCATGAAGCATGTGCGGGCCGACGCCTTCCAGCACTGACTCCAGCGCTGACCGACCCGCCGGGTCAGTCCCGTCGCAGAGGTGCCGGCGGCAGCTCCTCCTCCTCGGGGATGAGATGGACCGCGGCTTCCTCGGCGCCCGCGGCTCCGCCGTCGATACCGATGTCCGAGGCCACGGCTTCCTTCGTCATGTCCTCGTGCGCGCCCTCGTCCGGCGCCACCAGTCGGCCCGCGCGCTCGTCACCGGCCTCGGGGTCGGTCACCTCGCCCTCCCCGTAGGGCAGGTCACCGATGCCGTCGCCGGCCGGGGCCTCCTCGTCGGGGACCTCCTGGCGCAGCCGTTCGTCGAGGCTCTCGCCCTCCTGCTGCTCGGCCGCCGTGGTACCGCTCTTGGTGACTCCCAGCGGCTTCTCGGGAGGTGAATAGCCCTCGTCGAGCACATCGTCGTACGTACGCTCGTCCACCGCGTCCTGGAGATCCAGCGGTGCGGCGTCGGCCTGCTCCTCGTTGGTCCCCGTGGGCTGGTAGACGTCGTCCGCCATGCTGTCGTCGCTCATGTCCGTCCTCCTGGCGCGGTGATCATTTCTTGCTCCCCGTAGAAGTACCGCGGTGCCCGGCATACGTCCCGTGAAACACCGGAGCGGCAAAGGTGGGCCATGCCGGTGGGGATCTTCACCGCCGCGACCGCGTCCGGCGAGCACACGCTCTTGACCGGTACATACCAACCCGATTGAGTGTCCCGCGCAGACCCCCCACTTTCCCGGCCGCCGACCAGGCGCCGCCGCGCTGCCGAAGGGACCTCACCACCATGCGGAGACATCGCCCCCTGTTCGCCCTCACCGCCGCCGGAGCGGCACTGACCACCGTCCTGGCAGCTCCCGCCCACGCCGCGGAGGTGCCGACGGCGGGCGTGTTCCACGTGCAGAGCGCGGTCACAGGACTGAACGCCGCAGACAGCGGGGGAGCGGTCGTCCAGCGCAACCCCAGGGGCAACGAGGACCGCCAGCAGTGGACGCTGCGGGCCACCGGCACCTCGTACGTCCTGGAGAGCACCGACACCGCGGGCAGCTGCCTGGGCCGGTCCGGTGGCCAGGCGAGAACCGTGGCCTGCGCGAGTGCCGACGCCGCGTGGGAGATCACGTCGACGGGTACCGACCGCTACCGGCTCAGGGTCCCCGGCGCCGACCGGTACCTGACCGTCGGGGCCAAGGCCTCCGGCGCCAACTACCCCGCGCAGCTCGTCGTCGGCGCGGCGGGCGACCCCGCCGCCTGGTACCTGACCCCGGTGACGTCACCGACCTCCCCGATGCCGTCCGCGGACCGGCGCACCCTGGACCAGGTCACCTTCCTCACCTCCCACAACGCGTACGCGAACGGCGTCGACGGCGGTTTCGCGCCGCCCTTCGTCAACCTCGTCCCGAACCAGAGCCGGGGCATCAACCAGCAACTCGCCGACGGCGTACGCGGATTCATGCTGGACATCCACCAGACCTCGGACGGCGCGATCCTCTGCCACAACAGCTGCACCCTCGTCAGCAGGCCGGTGGCCCTGAACGTGGACCTCCAGCGCATGGTCGACTTCCTCCGGCAGAACCCGAACGACGTCGTCACCGTGTTCCTGGAGGACTACGTCGATCCGGGCGTCCTGCGCAGCGAGCTGGCCCGGGTGAACGGCCTGTCCGACGTCCTCTACCGGCCGGACCTGACCGGCGTACGCGCGAACGGCTGGCCGAAGATGGCGGACCTGATCGCCGCCGACGACCGGCTGCTCCTGTTCACCGACCACAGCCGTGCCGCCGACGAGTCCGCGGGGCTCACCCGGGACAGCTTCGGCGTCATGTACCAGCGCGAGTGGACCGTGGAGAACTACTGGTCCATGGGCTCGGGCCTCGGCAGCTCCGACTGGTCCTGCTACAGCCGCTGGTACGACGCCAACACCAACGTCCCCCTCACGGCGGCGGCGCCGCCCTTCCGCCCGCTCTTCGTGATGAACCACTTCCGGGACGCGGCGATCGCCTCGACCGCGACCACCGACAACACCAAACTCGCCGACCGGGCCCAGCGCTTCTGCCAGCCCGCCGCCCGCAAGAAGCCCAACTTCCTCGCGGTGGACCGGTACGACCTCGGCTCCCCGGCCTCGGCCGTGGCGGCGCTGAACACGTACACGTACTGACGCCGGACACGGATACGCCGCTTCTCCCAGGGTCCTACCTGGGGGAAGCGGCGTACCGGCCGTACGACGGGGCGGTGCTCAGCCCAGCCGCGCGTGCAGGAACTCGACCGTGCTCCGCCAGGCCCGCGCCGACGACTCGGGGTCGTGGACCTCCGGGCGGCCGTCGTTGAAGAAGGCGTGGTCGGCCGGGTAGACGCGGAAGTCCGGGGTGATGCCGGACTGCTCGCGGATGGTCTCGCCGAGCGTGGTGAGGGAGTCCACGGGGATGGCGGTGTCCCGCTCGCCGTAGTGGCCGAGGATCTGGGCCTTGAGGCCGGAGAAGTCCGGGGCCTCGCCCTGGATGACGCCGTAGAACGGGACGGCGGCGCTGACGCGGGGGTCGGTGGCCGCCTGGTGGAGGACGAAACCGCCGCCCATGCAGAAGCCGACCGAGCCGACGGTCTCGGACGTGACCTCCGGCATGGCCAGCAGATGGTCGACGGCGCCGGACAGCAGCTCGACGCCGCGCGGCACGGGCAGCTCCTGCATCATGCGGTACGCCTCGGAGCTGTCATGGGCGACATTGCCGCCGTAGAGGTCCGGGGCCAGTGCCACGAAGCCCTCCTTCGCGAGACGCTCGGTGACGTCCGCGATGTGGTCGGTCAGCCCCCACCACTCCTGGATGACGATGACTCCGGGCCCTCGTCCGGCCGGTGGCAGTGCCAGGTAACCGTGCGCGGTGGTGCCGCCGCTCGGGAAGGTGACGTTCTGATGGGCGGGTGCCCCGGTCGACCTGGGCGTCTCGGACATGGTGTGTCACTCCTGTCGCTTGATCCTGCCTCCAGCATGCAGGAGGCGGACGCCGTGCGGGCAGGCGACCCCCCGGCGATGGCGTATCCTCGCGTGTTACGTATAACCCATGCTGCTCATGCTCACTGTCGGCACCTGCTGCCGCGAAACCCGGGAGAGGCCCCGATGCGACGCGTTGCCCTGGTCACCCTCGTCGTCGACGACTACGACGAGGCGGTCCGCTTCTACACCGAGGCACTCGGATTCCGGCTCGTCGAGGACACCCCACGACCCGACGGGTCCCGCTGGGTCGTCGTGGAGCCCGGCACCGGCGGGCACGGCACCGGACTCCTGCTGGCCCGCGCCAAGGACGAGGCGCAGCGCGAGCGGGTCGGCGACCAGACCGGCGGCCGGGTCGGCTTCTTCCTGCACACCGACGACTTCGCCCGCGACCACGCCCGGATGGCCGCCGCAGGCGTGACCTTCCTGGAGGAGCCGCGGCACGAGCCGTACGGCTCGGTCGTCGTCTTCCAGGACCTGTACGGGAACAGGTGGGACCTGCTGCAGCCGGCCGCCCTCGACGTAACCGACCAGTAGTCCAGCCCTTCCCGCCCACACAGAACCTGCCGAGGAACACCGCATGACCGCGCCCCGCACCGACTCCAGCACCGATCTCCGTCTCGACGCCGACACCGTCCGGCGGCTCCCCAAGGCCGTCCTGCACGACCACCTCGACGGCGGCCTGCGCCCCGCGACGCTCGTCGAACTCGCCGGCGCGGTCGGCCACACCCTCCCCGCCACCGACCCGGAAGCGCTCGCCGCCTGGTACTACGAGGCGGCGAACTCCGGCGACCTCGTCCGCTACATCGCCACCTTCGAGCACACCCTGGCCGTCATGCAGACCCGTGAAGGCCTGCTGCGCACCGCCGAGGAGTACGTGCTCGACCTCGCCGCGGACGGCGTCGTCTACGGAGAGGTCCGCTACGCCCCCGAGCTGATGCTGAACGGCGGGCTCACCCTGCCCGAGGTCGTCGAGACCGTGCAGGAGGGCCTGGCCGCCGGCATGGCGAAGGCGGCGACCGCCGGTACGCCCGTCCGGGTCGGCACGCTGCTGTGCGGGATGCGGATGTTCGACCGCAGCCGCGAGATCGCGGACCTGGCCGTGGCGTTCCGGGACGCGGGTGTCGTCGGCTTCGACATCGCGGGCGCCGAGGACGGCTTCCCGCCCGCCGACCACCTCGACGCCTTCGCGCACCTGCGTGTCGAGAACGTACCGTTCACCATCCACGCCGGTGAGGCCCACGGCCTCCCCAGCATCCACCAGGCACTCCAGGTCTGCGGCGCCCAGCGGATCGGCCACGGTGTCCGGATCACCGACGACATCGTGGACGGCAAGCTCGGCCGCGTCGCCGAGTGGATACGCGACCGCCGGATCGCCCTGGAGATGTGCCCCACCTCCAACCTCCAGACCGGTGCGGCCACCTCGATCGCGGAGCACCCGATCACCCGCCTGCGCGACCTGGGCTTCCGCGTCACCCTCAACACCGACAACCGGCTGGTCTCCGGCACGACCATGACCCGCGAGATGTCCCTGCTCGTGGAGGAGGCGGGCTGGACCCTCGACGACCTCCGCACGGTCACGGTCAACGCCCTCAAGAGCGCGTTCATCCCGTTCGACGAGCGGAGCGCTCTGATCCGGGACGTGGTCCTGCCCGGGTACGATCTCGGGCCGCGCTGACACGTGTCGAATGAGTCGTGGCCGAAATCGTTCGCCGGCTCCGGGAGCGGCGGTCCGCCGCGGGGTGGACCGCCGCTCTCCCGGCGGCAGGACGATCACCGGACTCCGGCATAACGACTCAAAAGGCTCGGATCATGAGAGGGAAACCGCCGGTAAGCGCGACTGTGAGCTACTCGCGGCGCGGAAAGGTCGGGCGTCCAACTTCGGCCAGGACTGGACTGTTTGAGCCATCGAAAGATCATTAACCTGTTCCTCGACGGCACGCATCCAACACGAGGAGTTCCGTGTCCACTGCCCAGCAGGCGCCCGACATCCTCTCTCCCGAGTTCGCCGCGGATCCCTACCCCGCGTACGCGGCGATGCGAGAGAAAAACCCCCTGATCTGGCACGAGGCCACCCAGAGCTACATCATCTCCCGCTACGACGACGTCGAACGGGTCTTCAAGGACAAGAAGTCCGAGTTCACGACCGGCAACTACGACTGGCAACTGGAGCCGGTCCACGGCAAGACGATCCTCCAGCTCAGCGGCCGTGAGCACGCGGTGCGGCGCGCGCTCGTCGCCCCCGCCTTCCGCGGCAGCGACCTCCAGGAGAAGTTCCTGCCGGTCATCGAGCGCAACTCGCTCGCGCTCATCGACGCCTTCCGCGCGACCGGTTCGGCGGACATCGTCAGCGACTACGCGACCCGGTTCCCGGTCAACGTCATCGCGGACATGCTGGGCCTGGACAAGGCCGACCACGCCCGCTTCCACGGCTGGTACACCGCCGTCATCGCCTTCCTCGGCAACCTCTCCGGTGACGCCGAGGTGACCGCCGCCGGCGAGCGCACCCGCAGGGAGTTCGCCGAGTACATGATCCCGATCATCCGCGACCGGCGCGACAATCTGGGCGACGACCTGCTGTCGACGCTCTGTGCCGCCGAGGTCGACGGTGTCCGGATGAGCGACGAGGACATCAAGGCGTTCTGCAGCCTGCTGCTCGCCGCCGGAGGGGAGACCACCGACAAGGCGATCGCCAGCATCCTCGCCAACCTGCTGATGAACCCCGAGCAGTTGGCGGCGGTTTACGAGGACCGGAGCCTGATCCCCGCGGCCTTCGCGGAGACGCTGCGCTACACCCCTCCGGTCCACATGATCATGCGGCAGGCGGCCACCGACGTCGAGGTCTCCGGCGGCACCATCCCGCAGGGGGCCACGGTGACGTGCCTCATCGGAGCCGCCAACCGGGACGAGCGCCGCTACGGCAACCCTGACCGGTTCGACATCTTCCGGGACGACCTCACCACGACCTCGGCGTTCTCGGCCGCGGCCGACCACCTCGCGTTCGCGCTGGGCCGGCACTTCTGCGTCGGCGCGCTGCTCGCCAAGGCGGAGGTCGAGGTCGGTCTGAACCAACTGCTCGACGCCATGCCGGACCTGCGTCTCGCCGACGGCTTCGACCCCGTCGAGCAGGGCGTCTTCACCCGAGGCCCGCAGTCGCTTCCGGTGCGTTTCACCCCGGCGACTTCCTGAGCGCAGACCTGTGTCTTCCGTGTGCCAGGGATCCCGGGCACACGGAAGACACAGCGCCCCGAAGGGGCGCGGGGCTGTGCCCTCTTGCGGCTCCGCCGCGTGGGCGCGCCCAGCCACAACGCACCCGCAGACGTGAAACGCACCCAGCGGAGCGCTAGTGCACCGCGGGAGTGAACTGCACCGGCAGGGAGTTCAGCCCCCGCATCCAGATGGACGGACGCCAGGTCAGCTCCGAGGGATCGACGCCCAGCACCAGGTCGGGCAGTCGCTCCAGAAGGGTCTCCACCGCCGTGCGTGCCATCACGTCCGCGAGGAGCGGCGCCGGATACGGGCAGCGGTGCTCGCCGTTGCTGAAGGACAGGTGCGAGGAGTTCTCCGCGCCGACATGCGACTCGGGCCAGATCTGCGGGTCCGTGTTGGCCGCCGCGAGGCCGAGGACGAGGCAGTCGCCCTCGCGGATGAGCCGCCCACCGAGCTGGGTGTCGCGTACGGCCCAGCGGCCGATGAAGTTCTGGGTCGGCGTGTCCAGCCACAGCACCTCGTTCAGCGCGTCGCCGACACTGACCCGGCCGCCGGAGACGTTGACCGCGAACCGCTCGTCGGTCAGCAGCAGACGCAGGGTGTTGCAGATCCAGTTGGCGGTCGGCTGCTGGGCCGCGGCGATGACGGAGATCAGGTCCTGCACGATCTCCTCGTCGCTGAGCCCCGCCGCGTCCTGCAGCATCCGGGAGGTGACATCGGGCCCGGGGCGGTCCCGCTTCTCCTTCACCAGCTGCATGATGCGCTCCCCGACGCGCATGTACGCGGCCACCGGGTCGTCGCCCTCACCGGCGTCGAGCGAGATCCGCAGATCGTCGACGAGCTGCTCGGTGTCCGCGCTGCCCTGCGGCATACCGCACATCCACAGCACGGCACGGGCCGGCAGAGCGTGCGCGTACGTGCTCATCAGCTCGGTCTGCCCGCTGCCGCCGAACGAGGCGATCAGCTGCTCGGCGATCGACTGGCACTCGCGGGCCAGTTCGAACTGGTCGACCCCCTCCAGCGCCTGGGTGATGACACCGGCCCGGCGCTGGTGCTCCGGGCCCTCGGTGAACAGCACGGACGGCTGGTAACCGACGAACGGCATCAGGGGCCAGTCCGCCGGAATGTTCGGCCACTGGTTCCAGCGCCGGGAGTCCCGCGCGAACAGCTCGTCATGGCTGGTCACATAGCTGACCTCGGGATAGCCGAGGACGAGCCAGGCCGGGATGTCCCCGTCGAGGAGGACCGGAGCCACCGCTCCGTGGTCCCTGCGCATCGTGCGGTACAGCTGCGAGGGTGTCTGCTGGTACTCCAGGCCGCCCAGCTGCACGGCGGAACCGTGCGCGGGGCAGCCCGGTGGGGGAGTGCTGGAGGAACGGGAGCCGGTGGCGTCGCTCACGACGTTCCCTCCTGGGACAGGGCCAATGCGTAGAGGTGGTCCACGAGAGTGATCAGGACTTCCTTGCCCGACGACCTGACCCGCGCGTCGCAGTCGACCATGGGCACATGGTCGCCCAGCGCGAGTGCCTGCCGGATCTCGTCGAGCGAGAACCGCTGCTCGTCGTCGTCGAAACGATTGACGGCCACCACGAACGGCGTCTTGTGGTGTTCGAGCCTGTCGATCGCGTACCAGGAGTCCTCCATGCGCCGGGTGTCGACGAGGACGATCGCGCCCAGAGTGCCGGAGAACAGCCGGTCCCACAGGAACCAGAAGCGTTCCTGGCCCGGTGCGCCGAACAGGTAGAGCACCATCCGCTGGTTGAGGCTGATGCGCCCGAAGTCGAAGGCGACGGTGGTCGTGGTCTTTCGCTCCACACCCGCCGTCTCGTCGACGCCCTGCCCCGCCTGCGTCATCACCTCTTCGGTGTTCAGCGGCCGGATCTCGCTGACCGAGCGGACCAGGGTGGTCTTGCCGGCGCCGAAACCGCCCACGACGACGATCTTCAGTCCGGTCTCGGCGGCGTCGGCCAGCGGCGTGCGCTGGGCGGGCAGCTCAGAGGTTGCGGAGCCCATGGAGCACCTCCTGCAGCAGTGCGGTCTCGGGGAGGGTCGCGACGGAATCGGCCGCGCGGGGGTGACGGGCGCTCACCTTGCCCATGGCATGGAGGTCGCCGAGGAGGATCCGTACGACGGTGATGGGCATCTTGAGCTCCGCCGAGACCTCGACCAGCGCCGTCGGGTGACGGCACAGTTCGAGGATCCGGACGTGCTCGGACTGCATACCGGCGGTCGGCTCGCACTCGCTGACGATGAGCGTGACCAGGTCGAAGGCGTCATCGGCCTCGCTGCGTCCGCCCGTGACCGTGTAGAGCCGGTCGGGGTCGCCGATGTCCACGGGTTTGCGGCTCACGCCGAGGCACCCCTGATGGCGGGAGTACGGGGTTCGGCCCGCAGATGGTCACCGATCTGCTCCACCAGCTCGGTCATCTGGTGGCCGACGACGCCGGGGTCGGCGCTCTCCTCGGCGACGACCGCGAGGTGCGCGCCCTGACCGGCCTCGACGATGAACAGGAGGCCTCCGTGGAACTCGGTCATGGAGTGCCGGACACCGCCGGTTCCGTCGCCGAACTCCATGGACGCGCCCTGCGCGAGAGCCTGGATGCCGGAGCAGATCGCCGACAACTGGTCGCCCTGGTCGAGGGTCAGGTGTTCCGTCCAGCACAGTTTCAGACCGTCCCGGGACAGGACGAGTGCGTGGCGGGTGCCCGGTGTGCGCTCCAAGAGGTTCATCAAGAGCCAGGTGAGGCTGTTGTCAGTGGTCTCCATGATGGGCGGGCCGGGTGTTGACCAGTCGGTGGTCACCCGGCTCGTTCCTCCAATCCAACGGGGTGCGGCGAATCAGTGCGGGGTGGGCTTGCGAAGCTCTGAGCTGTGCGAAGGGCCGGGCGAACTAACCGTCCGCCTCGGGCCCTGTTGCGTATCCGGCGTCCTCGCCGGGAGCGGTGGGGGAGCCGTCGGTGGTCCCTGCGGCGTGCCTGCCGCGGTGGAAGGCGCCGAACCGGCTTCCGGCGTCGCGCGCCGGACCGTTCTCGTCGGGCTCCGCCTTGGACGGCTCGGCAGTGGTCCTCGACCGGCCCCGTTCCGCCTCGGCCATGGTGTGGCCGGGAGCCCGGACGGGCAGTCCGCCCGGAGTGGCCGCGCCGCGTCGGCGGGGCATGTCGACCGGGGGCGCCTCGTCCACGGGCGCGGTCGCCTGCGGAATGCGTACCGGAAACGATTCCTCGGCCGGGATCGGCGCGGGGGCCGGTGGTGCGGCCGGTGTGGCAGCGGGTGTGGCGACCGGGAGGGCCGCGCCGGGGCGCGGATGCTCGGGACCGACCGGCTCGCGCTGCTGGGCCACCAGCTGGGGCGGCAGCAGGACGACGACACCGGTGCCGCCGCGCGAGGAGGGGCGGTAGTTGACGCTGATGCCGTGCTTGGCGGCGAGCCGTCCCACCACGCTCAGGCCGAGCCGGGTGCCCTGGAGCGAGGCGAGGTCGGTGACCTGGCCCGACACCGACTCCTCGGCCCGGCGCATGGAGGCGTCGGACATCTTCAGGCCGCTGTCCTCGATGGTGATGACGAGACCGGCGCTGCGCTCCTCCACGTACACGTGGACCTCGTCGATCGGCGGCGAGAAGTTGGCGGCGTTGTCCATGAGCTCGGCCAGCAGGTGCATCACGCCCTCGGCGGCGAAGCCCGCGATGGAGGCCTTGCTGGAGTTGTGCAGCCGCACCCGCCGGTAGGCGGCGATCCGGCCGACGGAGCCCCGCAGGATGCTCTCCATGACGATCGGCTTGTTCCAGACGCGGCTGGAGCGACCGCCCATCAGCAGGGCGAGCCGGTCGGTCATGAGGCCCAGCTGGGAGGTGCTGTGGTCCAGCCGCAGCAGGTCGCCGAAGATCTCGCCGCCGTGGCGGTCCTGCATGTCCCGGAGGTCGGCGAGCATGCCGACGGTCTTGGCCTGGACCCGGCTGAGCGCCTTCGCGGAGGCGGCCTGGGCGGCGGCGGACCGGCGCTCGGCGTACGCGAGTTCACGGATGAACGATTCAGCGGGGGAGCGCAGCAGCGGGGTGAGCGGCCAGTCGAGCTTGGCGAGGACGGTGTCGGCGGAACTGCCCTCCCGCAGCAGGAGTACCGCGGCGGGGAGGGTCTCGTTGGTGAGGTGTTCGAGTTCCTTCGTTCCCCTGGCCAGTTCGCGCCGCATCATTTCGAGTTCCGACTGCGACTCGGTCGTCCGCTGTACCGAATCGGCGACCTCGGCCGTGAAGACGTGCAGCATCCGGCGCAGATACGGGTCGGAGGGGGTGGGAAGACCGGCCAGGACCTTGTCGGCGGCGACACCGTTCTTCAGCTGTTCGGCCACCGTCGGCAGGGTCACGTTGACCAGCTGATCCGTCTCGGCGCCGTGCTGGCTCCAGCTGTTCTTGGTCATCTCCAGTTCGCCGGTCCGCGACACCGTCTGGCGGTGGGCCTTGCGCAACCGGGCGGCGGTGAAGGCGACGACGGCCGCTATGCAGCCCCAGGCGGCTATCGCCGTACCCGCCACCCAGGGGCGGGCTGCCTCGGGGGCGAGGCCGACGGCCGCTCCGGCACCCGCGGCCGTGACGACCAGGACCGCGGGGAACACGACCGGAGTGGAACCCGTCTTCTGCGCAGATCGGCGCTGACGGGGGCGAGCAGGCACTGGCATTCCGCGGTCCCTCGGTCCGTGCGAGCAGGAGTACGTCCACAGTTGAGACATCGCAGAGAACACGGAAGGTGGTAGGCCGCCTTCCGGATCAAGCGCGTCGCTCATGCTAGTCATCGGACCTGGCTGTCGGGCCCGGCAGGGGTCCCATCCCCACGATGACTTCACATCGTCGGGAAATGGCTACCGCGAAACGACTGTGTGGTAGTCGAACTGAGTTGCCGTCAACTGGTCGCCGGCATGTGCCGGTCGGCATTTTCATGCACTTTGCCGCTCCCGTGCCGTGTTCGACACTTCGTCACCTTCGACTCGGGGGGTGCATTTTCGGCCAACTAACCGCTGATCCTGGACGATGATCAGACTGTCGGCGCGGTGTGACGGGTGGTTCAGGAGTGGCGGGGCCCGTCGTGGGCCGGTGCCAGGGCGTCCGTGTCGAGCAGGGACATGAAGGCCCTCGCCGCCGGGCTGGTCGCCTCCGGCGGCGGCAGCATCGCGACCGTCTCGTACGGCGTCTCGGTGTCGGCCTTGAACGGAAGGGCCGGGAGGGCCGGCCGCTTGTGGGCGAAGTGGCGCGGTACGACGGCGATGCCGAGGCCCTCCTCGACGAGGTCGAGCAGACTGTGCACATCGTTCACCTCCAGGGTGACCGTGCGCTGCACCCGTGCCGCCGCGAAGGCCGCGTCGGTGGTGCGGCGCGGCCCCCAGTCGGGGTGGAAGTCGACGAAGGCCTCGCCGCCCAGCTCGTGGGGGGTGACAGGACCGCCGCCCGCCAGCCGGTGCGAGGGATGGCAGACGACGGTCATCGGCTCGCGGGTCAGCGGCAGGCTGCGCAGTTGTTCCGTGTCGGCGCGGGTCGTCACCGCGAACGCCAGATCCAGCCGGCCCGCGGCGACGTCCTCCGCGAGCGCGCCCGAGCCGGCCTGCCGCAACCGGATCTCCACGTCCGGATGCCGCCTGCGGAACTCGGCCAGCAACGGGGCCACGTGCACGCCCGCGATGCACTGCTCGGTGCCGAGCGACAGCGTGCCGCGCAGCACGCCCTGTACCGCGGCCACCGCGTCGTGGGCCGCGCGGACCTGCGCCAGGATCCGCTCCGCCTCGGCCAGCAGGGCCCGCCCGGCCTCGGTGAGCGTGACCCGGCGGGTGGTGCGGACGAACAGGGGCGCGCGCAGTTCGCGCTCCAGCGAGCGGATGGAGGCGGACAGGCCGGACTGCGACACCATGAGGCGTTCGGCCGCCCGGGTGAAGTGCTGGTCCTCGGCGACCGCGACGAAGTGCTGTAGGTGGCGCAATTCCATGATTGAGAAGCGTATCCGCTGAATCCCATCCGATTCTCCTGTTGGACCGCTGTCCGTGGCGCAGGCGAGAGTGGACAGTGGTCCACTCCGTACCGACCCCTCTGGAGAACGTGTTGTACACCGCACACACCGACCGCTACGCGGACATGCCCTACCGGCGCACCGGACGCAGCGGCCTGAAGCTGCCCGCCCTCTCCCTGGGCCTGTGGCACAACTTCGGCCCCGACCGGCCGGTGGACACGCAGCGCGCGATCCTGCGGCGAGCGTTCGACCTGGGCGTCACCCACTTCGACCTGGCCAACAACTACGGGCCCCCGCCCGGCGCCGCCGAGTCCGCCCTCGGTGAGGCGCTGAAGGCCGACTTCTCGCCGTACCGCGACGAGCTGGTCATCTCCAGCAAGGCCGGTTACCTGATGTGGCCGGGCCCGTACGGGGAATGGGGCTCGCGCAAGTACCTGCTGTCCTCGCTCGACCAGAGCCTGAACCGCATGGGTCTCGACTACGTCGACATCTTCTACTCGCACCGCCCCGACCCGGAGACTCCCCTTGAGGAGACGATGGGTGCCCTGCACTCGGCCGTCCAGCAGGGCAAGGCGCTGTACGTCGGTGTCTCGAACTACTCGCCGGAGCAGACCCGCGAGGCCGCCCGCATCCTGGGCGAGCTGGGCACCCCGCTCCTCATCCACCAGCCGCGCTACTCGATCCTCGACCGGCGCCCCGAGGAGGAGGGGCTCCTGGACACGCTCGACGAGCTGCGGATCGGGTCCATCGCCTACTCGCCGCTGGAGCAGGGCCTCCTCACGGGCCGCTACCTGGACGGGATCCCGGAGGGTTCGCGGGCAGCGAGCGACAGCCCCTTCCTGAGCGCGGACAAACTGACCGAGGAGCTCGTCGCCGACCTGCGCGCCCTCAACGACATCGCCAAGTCCCGCGGTCAGTCGCTGGCCCAGATGGCACTGGCCTGGGTGCTGCGCGGCGGGCGGGTCACCTCCGCGCTGATCGGCGCGAGCAGTCCGCAGCAGCTGGAGGACAGTGTGGCTGCCACCGGCAACCTGGAGTTCTCGCAGGACGAGCTTGCCCGGATCGACGAGCTCGTCCAGCGGTAGGGGGTCCGCCCGGCGGCGTGGTGGTCGAGCTGCGGGTCCGGTGGGGGCCGGTCCCGCCCACGCGGCGGAGCCGCACATCGACACACTCCCGCGCCCCTTACGGGGAGGGGCGCGGGAGTCCGGCTGCGAGCCTGGTGGTGGTTGGTCGCGCCCACGCGGCGGAGCCGCGCATCGACACAGTCCCGCGCCCCTGGCAGGGCGCGGGTTTCGCGTGTCCGGATTCACCGGACCGGGGCACCCCGCCGCGGGCACCGGGTCGAGCAATCCGAATACGCTCCGTATCCGTCCGTCCTCCGTCAGGGGGCGACGTCGAACCCGGTGACGGGTGCCGAGCCGTCCGTGGTCCAGGCGACGGCCACCGCCTTCGCCAGGGTCCGCGTTCCGGGCGTCGAAGTAGCGGGCGACGGCGGTCTCGTAGCGGTTCTCGTTCGCGTTCTCGTTCGCGGACATGAAAAGCGGCCTCCATCGAGGTCGTGGGGATGCGGTACCGCAACCATGCCGGGCGCGGATTCCGTACGGTCCGAGCCGTTTCGGCCAAAGAAGGCCGTGAATATGCCGGGAGACTGGCTGGAAAGACATGGTGACACTGTGTCAGGAGTGTCGATACTCGAAGGCTAAGAGCTGTCCCGCAATACCCGGAGGATCAGCGCGCGGCCTCAGATGCGGTGCATCGCAAGGCGCCGGGTCACCCGCATACCGGGTGTATTCGGGCGATCCGGTAGCGCCGCGAGGTGCCGTAACTGTCGTCGTGCGCCCGCCCCGGAGATTACGGACAGCCCTCAGGGGCCTTCACCCTTCACCACTCGGAGAGCTCCCGGCGAACGGTCCGGAGCAGCCGAGCCCCCTCGGAACAGCGCCACGGTGCACGCCGGAACGAGTCGCGTAAGAGCCCGGAGAGAGGCCGGCAGGCGGCGAGCGGATGCGATGGGGAGTGATCGTGCACGATGAATTCCTGTGCCACGTCACCGCGTACGGAGTCTGTGGCGGAATGTGGGTCGGCGTACCGCTCGGCACCTACCGGGCGCCCACTCTGGCCCTGGCCATGTGGTGGTTGCGGGACCGGGCGTCCTGGATCGCCGAGCGCCTCGATCCCGATCCCGGCGCCCCCTGTTTCCCGCCGAACTCGATGGCACCCGTCGCGGGCACGACCCCCGATGTGCCGGGTCTGCTGCGCAGGTGGTGCGGCGACGACGCGCAACAGGAGCTGGCCGCCGAGGAGTTGACCGCCGGGCATCTGGTCCGCATCGCCACGAGGGACGAGACCACCGAGTACGAACTGCTGGCGGAGTCGGTAGACGCCCTGCGGATGCAGCGGACCCTGCCCTTTCTGTCCGTCCCGGCCGCCTGAACCGGCGTCCTGGCCCCCGGCAGCCCGGCCTTGGCGCCCGCAGCAGGCGCACATGTGGACGAATAGCTAGAATTCAGGCATGGGAGAGCGGTCTGCGGTGCCCGAACTCGTCCTCGAAACGGAGACGGGCTCCACGGTCATGACCCCGGACCACGAGTACCACGTCGGGCGGGACCCGCTCTGCGACATCGTCATCGAGGACGCCCGGGTCTCCTGGCACCACGCGGTCCTGCGGCCGGGCACCGACCACTGGACGCTGGAGGACGAGAACAGCACGAACGGCACGTACGCCGACGGCCGCCGCGTCCACGAGCGGGACGTCGGAGCCGGCAGCGTCATCCGCTTCGGCGCCCCCGTCGACGGCCCGTGCGCCGTGCTCGCCGAGCGGCCCCCGCCCGCCCCCGAGCGGCCCTCGGTCGTCTCCGTGCCCGCCGCGACCGGCACCTTCCGGCAGCCCACCACCGTGCGGCCACTGCCCTCCCGCACCGTCCGTATCGGCCGCGGCGACGACAACGACCTTCTCGTCGACGACCTGAGCGTCTCCCGGCTCCACGCGGAGCTGCGCGCCCTGCCGGACGGCACGTACGAGATCGTCGACCTGGGCAGCCACAACGGCACGTTCCTCAACGGGCAGCCCGTCACCCGCGCCCGTATCGACGCGGGCGACATCGTCGGCATCGGCCACTCGGCGTTCTGCCTGGTCGGCGACCAGCTCCAGGAGTACGTCGACACCGGTGAGGTCTCGCTCGACGTGCAGGACCTGATCGTCACCGTCGACCGGGGCCGCAGGACACTCCTCGACGGGGTCTCCTTCCCCGTCGGCGAGAAGTGCCTGCTGGCCGTCGTCGGACCCAGCGGCGCGGGCAAGTCCACGCTCCTCAACGCCCTGACCGGGCAGCGCCCCGCCGACCGGGGCACGGTCCTGTACGACGGCCGCGACCTCTACCGGGACTACGCCGAGCTGCGCCGGCGCATCGGCCTCGTACCGCAGGAGGACATCCTGCACGCCCAGCTCACCGTGCGGCGCGCCCTCACGTACGCCGCCGAGCTGCGCTTCCCCCAGGACACCGCGAAGGCCGAGCGCAGGGCCCGCGTCGACGAGGTCATCCGCGAACTCGGCCTCGAACAACGCGCCGGGCAGCCCATCCACAGCCTCTCCGGCGGCCAGCGCAAACGCGTCAGCGTGGCCCTCGAACTGCTCACCAAGCCGTCCCTGCTCTTCCTCGACGAGCCGACCTCGGGCCTCGACCCCGGTATGGACCGCTCCGTGATGCACATGCTGCGCGGACTGGCCGACGACGGGCGGACCGTCGTAGTCGTCACCCACAGCGTGCTCAGCCTCGACGTCTGCGACCGGCTGCTCGTCCTCGCGCCGGGCGGAAAGGTCGCCTACTACGGCCCGCCCGACGAGACACTCGCCTTCTTCGGCTACGAGCAGTGGCCGGAGGCGTTCGAGGCGTTCGAACGGGACCGCGAACGGGACTGGGCCGGCGACTACCGCGCGTCAATCCAGCACCGCCAGTACATCGTGAACTCCTCCACCCAGCCGCGCCTCCCACGGGCGGACCCCGCACCCGGCACATTCCCCCGGCCGCCCAAGGCACAGAGCTGGGGCTCGCAGCTGGGCACACTCGTGCGCCGGTACGCCGCCGTGCTCGGCGCCGACCGCACGTTCCTCGCCATCATGATCGCCCTGCCCTTCGTGATGGGAGCGATGGCGCGGGCACTGGCGGGCAGCAAGCTGACCCAGGAGACGGCGATGAACGCGCTGCTCATCCTCTGCGTCGGCGGAGTCCTGACGGGCGCGGCCAACGCGGTGCGGGAACTGGTCAAGGAACGGGTGATCTACCAGCGGGAACGGGCCGTCGGCCTGTCCAGATCGGCGTACCTGATGTCCAAGGTCGTCGTCCTCGGCACGGTCACGGTGCTCCAGGCCGTCGTACTGACCCTGGTGGCCCTGCTCGGCGTCGACCTGAACGCGCCCGGCGGCGAGGGAGTCCTGCTGCCGCCCCTCGTCGAGCTCACGGCCGCCGTCGCGCTGCTCGCCTTCACCGCGATGATGCTCGGGCTCCTCGTCTCCGCGCTGGTACGCAAGGAGGAGGTCACGATGCCGCTGCTCGTGCTCCTCGCCATCGTGCAGGTCGTGTTCTGCGGCGCGCTGCTCAGACTCGACGGCGTCCCCGGCATCGAACAGCTGTCGTGGCTGGTGCCGTCGCGCTGGGCGCTCGGCGCCATGGCGGGCACCGTCGGACTGGCCCGGCTCGTTCCGGGCGAGCTGACGGCCGACCCGCTGTTCCGGCACTCGGCCGGGGTGTGGCTGCTCAACATGGGCATGCTCGTCGTCCTCTCGGCCGTCTTCGGCTACCTCGTGGCCCGGCTGCTCAGACGGCGCGAACCCGCGGTCATGCGGAAGTAGCAGGAAGGGGAGCCGGACGCGATGACGACGACAACTCCCGGATTCCGCCCCACCCACGTGGTTCCGCGGGACGGCATGGCCGCCTGGGACGCCCCCGACCCGGTCCGGCCCACCGTGCCCCTCGACGCCCTCCTGCCGGTCCGGCTCGTCGAGCGGCGCGGCGACTGGGGGCACGTGCTGTGCGCCAACGGCTGGTCCGCGTGGGTCGACGGCCGACTGCTGGTGGCCGTCCCGCAGGACCCGCCCGCCGCCGGACAGCCGCTCGCCCGCACCGCCGACCCGCGTCCGCTGCTGGCCCGCGTCGAGGAGACGCTGCGCCGCTACCGGCGGCACGTCGAGGAACTGGCGGCCGGCCGCCTCGACCGGGAGGCGTTCCACGACCTGACGACGGGGATGCGGGTCGGGATCGTCGTGGAGGGGGAGGCCGTCTGGCTCTACGAGGCCGAGCACGAACGGTGGGTGTACTGCGACGGCACGCGCGTGAGCACGTACGCGACGCGGGAGCCGCCGTCCGCGGCGGTGGAGGGCTCGACCCCACCGGTTGCCGGGGCCCCGCCCGAGCCACCCGCCGGCCCCGGCCCGTCCGATGCCGAGTCCCCGCCCGAGCCCGCGGCGGCCGGTCCTGAGCCGCCCCCTGCGGCAGGCCACGCGCCCACGCGGGTCGTGCGGGTCGTGCGGGGCGTGGGAGCGGAGCCCGCACCGTCCGCGCGGAGCGCCGAGCCGGAGCCCGCACGCGGTGTGCGAAGTGGCGCGCCCGAGTCGGCTCAAGCCGTCCCGGCGAGCGGATCCGAGCCGCCTTCGGCCGGGCTGGAAGGCGGGCCGGAGTCGACGCAAGCTGTGCGCGGTGCCGGGCCCGAGCCCATGCGAGACGCGCGGGGAGTCCGACCCGAGCCGACTCGGGTCGTGCGGGGGATCGGGCCCGAGCCGACGCAAGCCGTGCCGGGTGCCGAGCCGGCACCCCTCCGGGGTGTGGCAGACGCAGGGCCGGACGCACCCGAGGGCCAGGAGGGCATCCGGCACGCCCCGACCCGGCTTGTCACGGGCGACGGCGACGGCGACGGTGACAGTGCCGGTCGCGGTGACAGGTGATGGCGGACGGTACGAGCCCGCACTCGGGGCGGCCCTCCGAGCTGATCGGCAGGCAGATCGCCGGCTACCGGATCGAGCGCGAGGTCGGCCGGGGCGGTATGGCCGTCGTCTACCGTGCCAAGGACCTGCGCCTCGACCGCACGGTCGCCCTGAAACTGCTCGCCCCGGAACTCGCCCGCAACGACACGTTCCGCAAACGCTTCACCTACGAGTCACGGGTGGCCGCCGCGATCGACCACCCGCACATCGTGCCGGTCTTCGAGGCGGGTGAGACGGACGGTGTCCTCTACATCGCCATGCGGTACGTGGCAGGTCGTGACCTGCGTCATCTCCTCGACAAGGAGGGGCCGTTGGCCGTCACGACGGCCACCCGCATCGCCGTGCAGGTGGCGTCCGCGCTCGACGCCGCCCACGACCACGGGCTGGTCCACCGGGACGTCAAACCCGGCAACATCCTGGTCGCGGCGGGTACGGACAGCGACCACCCCGAGCACGTCTACCTCACCGACTTCGGGCTGACGAAGAAGTCGTTGTCCCTGACCGGCTTCACGACCGTCGGCCAGTTCGTCGGCACGCTCGACTACGTGGCGCCCGAGCAGATCTCCGGACGTCCCGTCGACGGCCGCTGCGACGTCTACAGCCTCGCGTGTGTCGTGTACGAGACCCTGGCGGGCGGGCCGCCGTTCCAACGCGACGACGACATGGCGTTGCTGTGGGCGCATCAGTACGACGTGCCGCCGGCGGTGTCCGGGAAGCGGCCCGATCTCGCCGGTGGCGTGGACGACGTCCTGGCGAAGGCTCTCGCCAAGAGTCCCGACGACCGGTACGGGTCCTGTCTCGCGTTCGTGGCGGCGTTGCGGGCGGCGGTGGTGGGTGAGCCCGAGCGGGCCTGGGCTCCGCCCTCGCCGCCAAAGTGGGCTCGGCCCGTGTTTCCCGCCGGGGCCGGGGAACCGTAGGGGGCGTTCGGCGGATGCGGGTCCGTCGTGGCCGGTCGCGCAGTTCCCCGCGCCCCTTTCGGGGCCGTCAGGTCCTGGTGAGCAGCAAGTGGGCATGGGGGAACTGGCGTTCGTCCTCCATGGGGGCCCTGACGAGGCGGGCCTTCTCAGTGAAGCCCGTTGCGGTCAGCAGGTCGGCCACGCGGTCGGGGGACCAGCGGTAGGCGAGGGCCACCTTGTGGTCGAAGGACTCCGCGAGCTCCGAGGGGTCGTCATGGGCCTGGAACGAGACCAGCAGATGACCGCCGGGCGCCAGTACGCGACGGAACTCCGCGCATACGCGCGGCAGGTGCTCCGGCGGGGTGTGGATGATCGAGTAGCGGGCCGTCGCACCGGACAGCGTGCCGTCCCCGATGTCCAGCGCGGTCATCGAGCCCACCTCGAACCGCAGGTCCGGACGGGCCGTACGGGCGATGGAGATCATCTCCGGCGACAGGTCGATGCCGGACACGTCCAGGCCGAGAGAGTCCAGCAGAGAGGTCACATGACCCGGACCGCAGCCGAGGTCGGCCACCGGACCGCCGCCGTCCGCACGCACGAAGGCGGCGAACGCGCCGAGCATCGCCCGGTCCAGCGGGAAGTCCTCCAGGCCGTTGGCGAACAGCTCGGCATAGCGGGCGGCCCACACGTCGTAGGCCGTTCGGGTGGTGTGAAGGAAGTCCGGCTCGATCATGGATGCGTACGGTAGTACGGCTCGCGGTCCTCAGTCCTTCGGAGTCTGCAACTCGCCGTGATGACGCGTACGGGAGGCGAGCAGCGCGCCCAGGAAGCCGGTGACCAGGCCCCAGAGCAGCGCGAGACCGAGCGCGCTCCACAGTCGCGGTCGCAGGAAGAGCTCGCCGGACAGGCCGCCGCCGAGGTCCCCGATGCCGAACAGTGAGAGCCCGTAGTGCGCGTCGATCCGGCCGAGCAGGCTGACCGTGAGCACCGTGAGCGCGAGTGCGACAGCCATGTGCGGGGCGTGCCGCCAGGCCCGCATGCGGGCCGGTGAGCGCGAGGCCATCAGGAAGGCGACACCCAGCAGGAGCACCGCGTCGACGGCCACGAGCCACCACACCCTCCCGTCCTGCTCCGAGAGCGTGCTCAGATTCAGGGTCGAGAGGTCCGGCGTACGCAGCACACGGTCCAGCACCTGCGGCATCGGCAGCCCGAACGGTCCCTCGACCCTGCCGTCCCAGGTCGCCCCCAGACCGATGGTGAAGACGGGCCAGACGAGGTTCGGCAGCCCCAGGAGCACCACGGCAAGCGTCTGCGTGGCATGCCCCCGGGTCACCGCCACCACCAGCGCGACGACCACGCCCGCAACCACGCACGCGAGCAGCAGCACGACCATGGCGTACGCGGCCGGTCGCACCGATTCCTGGAAGCGCAGCAGCCGGGGCGGGAGCGGTGCCCCGGGCGAGACGAGCAGCGCGAGGACGAGGACACCGGCCAGCCACAGGAGGCCGAAGGGCAGCGTCACCGGTACATCGGTCTCGAACCCGACCCGCGGCGACGAGGCGCCGAACAGATCGCCGAGGTCGGAGAGCCTGCCCTCACCGAGGGAGACCGCGAAGGTTCGGCGGGCCGACAGTGCCAGTGCGGTCAGGGCGAGCAGCCACAGGACGGCGATGCGGCCCGCCCAGCCCGCCAGTTCGGGCGCGCCCGCGACGGCCCGGTGGCGCAACGGCCGCAGGAAACCGGCGGCGACGACCAGGGCTCCGGTCAGCGTCACCGAGAGCGGAAGCACCGTCAGGCCCGCCCGGGTGTCGGCGATCGCTCCGGCGTTCCCGGCGAACTTCACCGAACCGCCGACCGCGGTCACCACCGTCGCGGCGACGACACGCGGGCAAGCGCCATCGGGCAGGTCGGCGGCCCCCGCCGCCCACAGCCCGAGCGCGGCGACCACGATCATGGCGATCAGCCCGGCGAGGACCGTCGCCAGGGCCTGGGCCCAGCCGTGCCGGGACACTGCCTGGTCAGGGGCTGCGGGGAGGCTCACGCTGTCACGTTAAGCAGGCCTGTGGCGGCGCGCCTGCCGGGAGGGCCGACCGCGTCGGCTTGCGGGCGGTACGGGACCGGAGCACACAATGGGCTCGTTGTGAAATAAAAGGCGGCAAACTGGTGCGAAGTGTGCGGCAGTCCGCAGTCCCACAGTTTGCAGTCCCGCAGTCCCGCAGTCCGCGAACCCGCAGTGTCGCTACGCCGGGAAGAGGAGCTCGTGAGCGTCGAACCGCCGTCCTCCGGTCGCCCCACAGGACCGCCCTCCGGCCCCCTGTCGGGGCCGACCCGGCCGAACCCCGTACCTCCGTCGGACGGAAGTGGCCCCACGGGTGCCTCGATCGGCGGACCGGGCGAGGGGGCAGGAGGCGGTGCGGGGGGCGGGTCGGGCGGTGGCTCGGGCGGCGGGCCCTCCGGCCCGTCCGGCTCGGGCGCGGGGAAGGGGCCCGAAAGGCCCTGGTGGAAGTCGGTGCCGCGGGTCGCCCTCGTCGCCGCCGCGGTCGTCGTGGCCGTGGTCCTGGCCGTGGTCCTCACCCGGCCCGACGGAACGACCACCGCCAAGGGCAGGGACGGCGAGGTCTTCCTCCAGGCGGCGGGCAAGTCGGGGCCCGATCCGTTCACCGGGTCGACGGCACGGGACAGTTCCGCCGCGCCGGTGACGCCTTCGCCCACGGACACCTCCGGGTCGGCCAACGTGACGCGGGGCGTGGACGGTTCGGCGCCCGGCCTCTACGGCGGAACCCGTGACGTGGCCAGCTGCGACGTCGAGAAGCAGATCTCGGCCCTCGACCGGGCTCCCGGCAAGAAGCGGGCGTTCGCCTCGGTGCTGGACCTCGATACCTCCGCGGTGCCCGCCCATCTCCGTTCGCTCACCCCCGTACAGCTGCGGATGGACACCCGCGTCACCAATCACGGCTACCGCGACGGCAGGGCCACGAGCTATCAGGCTGTCCTTCAGGCAGGCACGGCGGTCCTCGTCGACGACCGCGGTGTTCCCCGGGTGCGCTGCGCCTGCGGCAACCCGCTGCTGCCGCCGGTCGCGCTGAAGACCACGCCCAGGAGGACCGGTGACTCCTGGCCCTCGTACCGGCCGTCGAACGTCGTGGTCGTCTCGCCCGCGACCCAGGTCGTGAACATCTTCGTGCTCTTCGACCCGGACAGCGGCGACTGGTTCACCCGGCACAAGGGCGACACCGGCGGCAAGGACAGGAAGACGGATCCCCCGGCGAACCAGCCGTCCCCGTCCGTGAGTTCCCCGCCGCCCTCGTCGGACTCTCCGTCGCCCTGCGTGTCCGTGGGGGACGGCGCCACCGTGCCACCGGGCGGGTCGGCGAGCCCGTGCCCCCCGACCTCCTCGGCCACGCCGTCGTCGCCCTCCGAGGAGTCCGGGTCGCCCTCGTCCGAACCGCCGGCGCCGGAGTCCTCCGAGCCGGCGCCCGACGACACGTCCGGCACGACGACGGAGTCGGCCGCGAGTCACAGCGTCCCGGAGTCGGCCGCGACCTCTCCGGGGCTGTGAGGAGCCTCCCGGGAGGCCTACTCGTCGATCGAGGCGCCGAACGCGGCGCCCAGGTGGGGCGCGCCGAGCGTCTGGGCCCCGTACGTCCACGCACCCGCGGCCGTGATGCCGCCCGTCCCGGCCGACAGCATCCAGACGAAGCCGTCGCCCGCGTTCTCGCCCGGCGCCGAGGCCAGCAGCCCGAAGCGGCCGTCCGCGTCGGGGTCGGTGAGACGGACCTGGCCACCCCATTTGTCGCCCTTCTCGGGGACACCGGGCACATCGGCGGAGTCCTGGTTCCACGACTTGGCGCCCGTCGCGGTCAGCCCCGCGGACGCCCCGCGCAGCACCCACACCGCGCCCGCGTCGGCGACCGTGCCGCCCGCGGCGGAGCCGCCGGTGGACACGTCCTCGCCCGCGGCGCCGATGGCCACGTCCGCGTACCCGTCCCCGTCCGTGTCCGCCACGGAAAGGTCCGTGCCCCAGCCGTCGCCCCGCTCGGCCGTGCCGGGAACGCCGGGGGAGTCCTGCGTCCACCACTGGATCTCGTCCGAGGGCCCGTTCTCGCCGCCGTGGCGCACGCCGACCAGACCGCCGGTCATGGTCTCGCCACCGTCGTCGGGGGAGTTCGGCTCGCCGGTCACCAGGTCGTCGTAGCCGTCGTTGTCGATGTCCCCGGACGCGGCGACCGGGCCCCCGCGCACATCCCGCTCGTACGTCAGCCCGTCCGCGTTCCCGGACAGGTAGGTGGACCAGCCGTGACCGGGCTCGTCGCCGACCGTCACGCCCGACACGACGAGGTCCGCGAATCCGTTCCTGTCGTAGTCGCCCGTGGTCAGCGACTTGGGCAGGACGTGCCGCTCCTGCGCCCGAGCCATGAGCGGCGCGGACGAGCGCCGCTCCATCGAACCGGTCGCGGCGGCGTCGTAGGCGAACAGCTCCAGGCCGTTGTGGTCGATGACGGCCAGCAGGTCGCCCGGCGTCTCGTTCGTGAAGTGCGCCGCGGCGAGGCCCGCACCGAATTGCTCGCCCGCGGTGGGCTCCTGGGTCTCCAGCCAATCGCTTGCCGCACCGGAGAGGCCCGCCTTCGAGCCCCACAGGATCGCGACACCGCCCGCGTCCGCGACCGTACCGAGATCCTCGCCGGGGATGCCGACGATCGCGTCGTCGTACCCATCCCCGTCCAGGTCGCCGGTGCCGACCGCCGTGCCGAAGCCGTCGCCCGTCTCCGCCGCTCCAGCGACGCCCGCGGTGGACTGGCTGAAGCGGGCGGCGCCGCTCGTCCCGATGCCTCGCGACGAGCCGTACTGCACGGTCACGAGTCCCGCGCCCTTCTTGCCGCTGACGGTCGCGCGGGGGGCGCCCACCAGCACGTCCTCGTACCCGTCGCCGTTGAAGTCGCTGTTGCGGTCGTCGGCCCGCGTACCGCCGGGAGTGCCCGCGTACGCGGAGGGCGCGGATGCGATGCCCAGTCCCGCCAGCAGAAGAAATGATGCCGCGGCGAGTGCTGTGGAACGGTTCTTGCGCATGAGTCGGCTCCTGTCAGGAAAAACGGCTGGGCAGCGCGGGGGTGTCCGGAAAGGGCCCGTTCCTTGTCCGGCGCCCTGTTTGACCTCGCATGGGGCCCAGGGGTTGTACGGGAGTTCCGACTCCGTCCACGGCCGGCCATGTCGGTCAGGGGGCCGGACGGGCGACTCCGCCCGGCCCACACATCAACTCGCGCTGCCGCCGTCGCCCCGCAACTGGCGGAAGAACGCCCGCACGTCCTCGACGAGCAGGTCCGGTTGCTCCATCGCCGCGAAGTGGCCGCCCCGGTCGAACTCCGTCCAGCGCACGATGGAGTTCGTGCGGTCCGCGTGATGCCGCAGCGGAATGAAGTTGTCCCGGGGGAAGACGGCGAGCGCGGTCGGTGCGGTCGACGGCTGCGCGAGCGCGTTCTCGCCGACGGCGTGCGCGCGCTCGTAGTAGACCCGCGCGGACGAACCCGCCGTGCCCGTGAGCCAGTACAGCATCACGTTCGTGAGCAGTTGGTCCCGGTCCACCGCGTCCTCGGGGTACTCGTCCGAGTCCGTCCACTCCTTGAACTTCTCGGTGATCCAGGCGAGTTGCCCGACGGGGGAGTCCGTGAGCCCGTAGGCGAGGGTCTGCGGCCTGGTCGACTGGATGTCGGCGTAACCCTGCCGGTCGCGGGACCACTCCTTGTGGCGTCGCCATGAGGCGAGAGTGCGTTCGCGTTCCCGGGGGCTGAGCGCCGCCAGTTCCTCCGCGGTCGGCTCGGAGGTGGCCTGGGCGCCGGGCAGCAGGTTCAGATGGACGCCGATCACCCGGTCCGGGTGGGTCCGGCCCAGCTCGCGGGAGATCGCCGCGCCCCAGTCACCGCCCTGCGTACCGAACCGCCGGTAGCGGAGCCGGTCCATCAGCACGGCGAACGCGGCGGCGATACGGCGGTACTCCCAGCCGGTGTCGCGGGTGGGTCCCGACAGACCGAAGCCGGGGATGCTCGGCACCACCACGTGGAAGGCGTCGGCGGGATCACCGCCGTGCGCGCGCGGATCGGTCAACGGGCCCACGACGTCCAGGAACTCGGCGATCGAGCCGGGCCAGCCGTGGGTGACGAGCAGCGGGGTCGCGTCGGGCTCCGGCGAGCGGATGTGGGCGAAGTGGAGGTCCGCCCCGTCGACAGCCGTCGTGAACTGCGGCCACTCGTTGAGCCGGGCCTCCGCCGCGCGCCAGTCGTAGGAGTGCCGCCAGTACTCCACGAGCTCCATGAGGTAGGTCCGCGGGATCCCGTAGGCCCAGCCCACCCCCGGCAGCTCGTCCGGCCAGCGCGTGAGATCCAGGCGCGCGTGCAGATCGTCGAGGTCGGCCTGGGGGACGTCGATGCGGAAGGGGTGGAGGCGGCCGAGGGGCTCAACGCTGTCGCCGTGCGGGGAGGTCATGGCGGGCCATGCTAGTGCCGCCGCGACAGGCAACGTTCGCCCCGTCGCGAGGCCCGGCACGCTCCCCCAGCCTCCGGCCGGGGGGACCCCCGGAGCACGCACGGGACGCCGCTCCCCAACGGGCGGACGTTGCCCTGCCGCCGCACTGGTTCCGGCGGGGACTCCGGGCCCGTGCGGGAAAGCGGGTGGAAAGTCGGCGCGCCACCGATGAGTTTTCCGTCGGGGACAGGTCGGTACAGATGACAGCGTTCCCGCTCCGCTCCAGGAGGTACTCATGAGCACCGACGGATTCACCACGTGTCTCTGGTTCGACGGCCAGGCCGAGGAGGCCGCGAACTTCTACGTGTCGCTCTTCAAGAACTCCGAGCTGGGGAAGGTGGTCCGTGCCACGGAGGCCGGTCCCGGACCCGCCGGTTCCGTCGTCACCGTCGACTTCGTGGCCAACGGCCAGAAGTTCGTCGGGCTGAACGGCGGACCGCAGTTCAAGTTCACCGAGGCCGTCTCCTTCCAGATCGACTGCGCGGACCAGACCGAGGTCGACTTCTACTCGAACGCGATCACCGAGGGCGGCGGCGAGCAGGGCCCCTGCGGCTGGGTGAAGGACAGGTTCGGCCTCTCCTGGCAGGTCGTGCCGACCAGGCTGATCGAGATGTTCAGCGACCCGGACCAGGAGAAGGCGGGCCGCGCCACGGCGGCCATGCTCAAGATGCACAAGCTCGACATCGCCGCCCTGGAGAAGGCGTACGCCGGGGAGTGAGCCGGCCGCCCCCGCACGACGGCCGCCTCCCGTCCGCGTGGGTGCGGGCGGACTCCGCGGGCCCGGACCAAGGAGCGGGGGCCGGCCGTTCTCCAGCTCGGACCGGCCTCCCCCCACCCCGCGTTCAGGCGGGCAGGCTGCCTCCGTGCAGTTCCGTGTACGCCCCCGCCCGGGACATCAGCTCCTCGTGCGACCCGATCTCCCGGACCGCGCCGTCCCCCATCACCACGATCCGGTCGGCGCCCCGGATCGTCGACAGCCGGTGCGCCACCACGAAGGTGGTGCGCCCGTGCACCGGGCGGGCCAAAACCTGCTGGACGAGTGCCTCGGACCGCGTGTCCAGCGCGGACGTCGCCTCGTCGAGGATCAGGACGCACGGATCGCGGATGAGGGCCCGCGCGATGGCGAGGCGCTGCCGCTGACCGCCCGACAGCCGTGCCCCGTGCTCGCCCACCACGGTGTCGAGCCCCCGCGGCAGCCGGTCCACGAACTCCAGCGCGTTGGCGTCCCGCAGCGCCGCGCGCACGGTCGCCTCGTCGGCGTCCGCGTCGTCCATGCCGTACGCGACGTTCTCCCGCACGGTTCCGTCGAACAGGATCGACTCCTGCGGCACCACCGACACGAAGCGCCGGTAGGTCCGCAGGTCCAGGCCGTTCATGTCGGCCCCGTCGAGCAGCACCCGGCCCGAGGTCCATGTTCAGGAACACCCAGGCCGGCGAGGCGAAACGGCCGTTGAGGAGGTCGAGCCGCAGCCCCGAGGCGAGGACCTTGTGCAGCGTGCCGTCCATGCGCCGCAGGGCCTTGCCCTCCAGACCGTGCGCCCAGACCGTGCGCCCGCGTGACCGAGATGAGCCGGGTCATCTCCGTCACCCGCGAGGACAGGTGCTCGACCTCGTGCCGGAAGTCCTCGTTGTGGACGCGCAGCCGGCCCCGCAGCCGCGCCACGAGCAGCGCCGCGACCGGCACCACGCACAGGAACACGGGGACGAACTCGGGGGTGCGCACGGCGATGATGATCAGCCCGCCCGTGAGCACGGTGACCGCGCCCAGCCCCGTCTCGGCGGTCTGCTGCACCATCTGCTCGACCGTCTCCACGTCACGGACGACCTTCGCCTGGAGGACGCCAGCGCTGACGCGTGAGTGGTAGCCGATGGAGAGGTGCTGTATGCGCGTGCACAGCGCGGAGCGCAGGGCCGTGCCCATGCGGCGCACGCTGCCGTAGAGCAGCCGCACGTACAACAGGTGCACGTACAGCAGGTGCAGCGGCATGTTGACGACCAGGATCGCGAGGACGACTCCGGCGCTGAGCCAGAGGTCGGCGATCGGCCCGTGCCGCACGACCGTGTCGATGATGGTCGCGGTGATCAGGGGCAGCAGCCAGACCGGGCTGTGCTTGACGGTGAAGACGGCGAACGCGGCGGCGAGCTTCCACCGGTCGGCCCGGAACAGGTAGACAAGGGTGCGGATCGGGTGCTCGCCGCGGTAGCGGTGGTCGAGCGGTTTCTCCCACGAGGCCATGCCGGCCGTCCCTCCCCAGGGAGTGGTGAACACGCGGGGCAAGCGCTTTCTCCCCATCCCTCGATCACGCACACCCGGCGCGGCCGATCATCCCGCGGCCGTTCCTCCGCCACGTAACGGCTCGGTTTCCGACGTAAATTTCCGCGCTCCGAGGGTTGGCGGGGAACCATCGGCTGGTTATCGTTCACGCACTTCACTCAATCGTTCCGCTGAACGAATAGCGAACGCATAGCGGGAGGGACGGTCGGCCCATGCCCGACATCCATCACCCCGGACGGCGCTCCGTCCTTGCCGCGGCGGCCGCGGGCAGCGCGTCGCTCGGTGCGTCCTGGCTGCTCACCGGCTGCACAGGCGCCTCGGCCGCCCCCGCTCTGCCCAAGAGGGCCGAGCAGGGCACCCCCGATCGCGGCGGAACGCTCCGCATCGCCCGGCCGCCCGCCTCCGAGGCCGAGACCCTGGACCCGGCGAGCGCCCTGTCCGCGTACGAATACCTCGGTGCCCTCTACAACCGGCTGGTCCGCATCGGTGCGAACGGCGCTCTCGCCCCCGACCTCGCCGAGTCCTGGGAACCGGACAGCAAGGCCCGCACCTGGACCTTCCGCCTCCGCAAGGGGGTCGCCTTCCACGACGGCCACGAACTCACCTCCGCCGACGCCGCGTACACCCTGCGCCACATCCTCGACAAGGCGACGGCGTCACCGCAGGCCGCCGTTCTCGCCCCGCTCATCGACCCGGCGAAGCTGCGCACTCCCGACGCCCACACGCTCGTCGTGCCGCTGAAGACCCCCAACGCGGAGTTCCCGAGCCTGCTCACGCACTACAACTGTTACGTCATCCCCGACGGCAGCGCCCGCGGCATCGGCCGCACCGGCATCGGCACGGGCCCCTTCGAGCTGGAGTCCTTCGCCCCCGCGGGACCCGGCCGGATCACCGCGTTCGAGGACCACTGGGCGGGCCGCCCGGTCCTGGACGCCATCGACTTCTACTCCGTCGCCGACATGTCCGCCCGCTCCAACGCCCTGCTCGCCGGACAGGTCGACCTCCTCTCGCAGACCAACCTGGACTTCGCGACCGCCCGGGTCGTCGCCGCCTCCGACCGCGCGACGATCGCCCGCGTCGAGAACGCCCAGTGGTACGTGCTGCCGATGCTCACCACCGAGAAGCCCTTCACCGACGTACGCGTCCGGCAGGCGATGAAACTGGCCTACGACCCCGAGCACGTGGTGAAGGTCGCCCTCCAGGGCGCGGGCACGCCCGGCTGGAACAACCCCGTACCGCCCAGCGACCCCGCCCACCTCGCCACCCACCCCGAGCACGACCCGGAACAGGCCCGGCACCTGCTGAAGAAGGCGGGCCACGAGGGTCTGACGGTCGACCTCTACACCTCCTCCTACGACCCGGTCTTCACACCCATGGCCCTCGCCTACCAGGACTCGGCCGGGCGGGCCGGGATCCGGGTCCGGGTGAAGACGGCCTCGGCGGACTCGTACTACACGCAGATCTGGATGAAGAAGCCGCTCATGGCCACCTACTGGTACACCGGCAGACCCGTCGACCAGCTGTTCACGCAGGTCTTCCGCAGCGGCTCCTCCTACAACGAGACCGCCTGGTCGGACAAGGCGTTCGACGCGCTCCTCGACCGGGCCCGGCAGGAGACCGACGACGAGCGGCGGCGCGAACTGTACGGCGAGGCGCAGACCTTCGTCGTCGAGAAGGGCGGGGCGATGACCCCGATGTTCGCCGACCGGCTCGTCGGCATCTCGCGGAAGGTACGCGGCTACGCCGAGCACGGCTTCGAGTTCGACTACCTCGGCATCGGCCTGAAGGGAGCCTGACCATGCTCTCGTTCATCGCCCGCCGCGTCCTCGCCGCCCTCGGCACCCTCGTCCTCTCCTCCGTCCTGGTCTTCCTCGCCGTCCAGGCCCTGCCCGGCGACGTCGCCACCCAGGTCCTCGGCAAGGACGCGACCCCGGACGCGGTCGCCGCCCTGCGCGAAAAACTCAAGCTCGACCAGCCGGCCTGGGAGCGGTACGCCGACTGGATCGGCGGCGCCCTGCACGGCGACTTCGGATCCTCCCTCGTCTCCGGCAAGGCGGTCGGCGGCGAAGTCGGCATGTACCTCGGCAACTCCGCGCTCATCGCCCTGGTGACCGTCCTGTTCGCCGTCACCGGCTCGATCGTCCTCGGCATCCTCGCCGGCCTGTACCGCGACCGCTGGCCGGACCACCTCATCTCCACGGTCAGCCTGGTCGGGATGAGCGTCCCCGAGTTCGTCGTCGCCACCGTGCTCGTACTCTGCTTCTCGGTCGCCCTGCCCTGGTTCCCCGCGGTCGTCCTGTACGGCCCCGAGGCGACCGTCGGCCAGCTCATGCCCGCCGTATGGCTGCCCGCCCTCGCACTCGCGATCGTCATGGCCGCGTACATCGTCCGGATGGCCCGCACGTCCGTCATCGACGTCATGGCGAGCGAGTACGTCACCACGGCCCGCCTCAAGGGCCTGTCGAACTGGCGGGTCGTCACCCGGCACGCGCTGCCGAGCGCCCTGCTGCCGACCCTGCACGTCATCGCCCTGAACGTCGCCTGGCTCGCGGGCGGAGTCGCCGTCGTCGAGAACGTCTTCAACTACCCCGGCATCGGAAAGCTGATGCTCGCCTCCGTCCAGAACCGGGACCTGCCCGTCATCCAGGCCATCGCCCTGATCAGCGCGGTCGTGTACGTCGTCTGCAACCTGGCCGCCGACCTCGGTGCCATGGCCCTCAACCCCAAGCTCCGTACGCGCGGGAGGACCCGATGACCACCCTCGACACCCCGGCGGCCACGCCCGCGGTGCCCGCCGCACCACCGTCCGCCGCGGCCCGCGCCTGGCGCACCCTACGCTCCTCACGGGCGGCGGCCATCGGCCTCACGATCGTCGCCGTCCACGTCCTGATCGCCCTGCTCGCTCCCCTCCTCACCTCGTACGACCCGATCGCCAACAACGCCGACCAGGCGCTCCTCGGCCCGAGCTGGAGCCACTGGGCGGGAACGGACCAGTACGGCCGTGACGTCCTGGCGCGGGTCCTGTACGGCGGCCGGTACGCGATCGGCGTCTCCGTCGCAGCCACCCTGGTCACCCTGCTGATCGGCACGGTCGTCGGCTGCGCCGCGGCCCTGCGGGGCGGCTGGTTCGACGACGTGCTGGGCCGGGTGCTCGACGCGGTGCTCTCCATCCCGTCGGTGCTCGCCCTGCTGGTCATCGTCACCGCACTGGGCACGGGCCCGTCGGTCATCGTCCTCGCCATCGCGGTCGTGTACGTCCCCCAGGTCGTACGAGTCGTCCGCGGCGCCGCCCTCGCGGTCGCGCCCGCCGACTACGTGACCGCGGCGCGGGCCAGGGGCGAGGGCACCTGGGCCATCCTGCGCCGCGAGATCCTGCCGAACATCACCGACGTGGTGTGTGTCGAGTTCGCGATGCGGGCCTCCTGGGTCGTGCTGCTGATCTCGTCGCTGTCCTTCCTCGGCTTCGGCGCCGATCCGCCGACGCCCGACTGGGGCCTGATGGTGGCCGAGAACCGCACCGCCATCACCGTCGTCCCGATGGCGAGCCTCGCACCGATCATCGCCCTGGCCACACTCGTGGTGGGGCTCAACCTCGCGGCCGACGGCCTGTCCAAGGCATGGGGCGTCGACCGGATCAGGGAGGGGTCCTGATGACCGCCGCCGTCGTATCGGTGAAATCGCTCGTATCCGTGAACTCGCTGTCGGTGGCCTACCGTTCGGGCGGCCGTGACGTGCCGGTCGTGCGCGAGGTGTCCCTGGAGGTGCTGCCGGGCCGGACCCTCGCCCTGGTCGGCGAGTCGGGAAGCGGCAAGTCGACCGTCGCGGCGACACTGCTGGGGCACCTGCGGCACGGATCGCGGGTGACGGGCGGCTCGGTACGGGTCGACGGCGCCGACGTGTTCGCCCTGCCCGCAGGGGAGTTGCGGCGGTTGCGGGGCGGCACTGTCGCCATGGTCGCCCAGAACGCCGGACACGCCCTGACCCCTTCCATGCGCATCGGACGCCAGATCGCGGAGGCGGGCGGTGACATACCGGTCGTGGACCTCCTCGAACAGGTCCGGCTGCCCCGTCCCGCCGAACTCGCCCGCCGTTACCCGCACGAACTCTCCGGCGGCCAGCAGCAGCGCGTCGCCATCGCCATGGCCATCGCCGCCCGTCCCAAGGTCCTCGTCCTCGACGAGCCGACGACCGGACTCGACGTCGTCACCCAACGCGGTGTCCTCGACCTGATCGGCGCGCTGCGCGACGAACTCGGCCTGTCCGCCGTCCTGGTGAGCCATGACCTCGGAGTCGTCGCGCACATGGCCGACGAGGTGGCTGTGCTCAGAGCCGGCCGGATCGTGGAGGCGGCTCCGACGAGCCGGCTCTTCGCGACGCCGCAGGACCCGTACACCAGACGCCTGTTGGCGAGCGTGCCGCGGCTCGACGACGCGGGCCTCGCGCGGGTGGGCGAGGCGGGTGAGCGGGAGGTGCGGCCGAAGACGGTGATCCCCGCGGGGGCTCCCGTCGCCGTCGCCGCCCGGGACGTCACGATCGACTACGGGTCCAGCCGTGCCGTGGACGGGGTCTCCTTCGACGTCCGGCGCGGGGAAGTCCTCGCGCTGGTGGGGGAGTCGGGCAGCGGGAAGTCCACGCTCGCCTGGGCGCTGGCGGGGCTGCGCACGCCGTCCGGCGGCACGATGACGCACGGCTCAGGCCGCGACGCGGGTGACCTCGCCCGGCCCGCCGGGAAGCGGCCGTCGGCGCTGCGGCGGCGGGTCCAGCTCGTCTTCCAGAACGCCGACACCTCCCTCAACCCCCGGCGGTCCGTGGGGGACGCGGTGCGGCGGCCGCTGCGCTTCTTCGGCACGGCCGGTTCGCGGGCCGACGCCGACGCGCGGGCACGGCGGCTCATCTCCGACGTACGCCTCGACCCCGCCCTCGCGGAGCGGCTGCCCGCGCAGCTCTCCGGCGGGCAACGGCAGCGGATCGGGATCGCGCGGGCGCTCGCGGGTGAGCCGGATGTGCTGATCGCCGACGAGATCACGACGGCGCTCGACGTGTCGGTGCAGGCCGATGTCCTGCGGCTGCTCGACGACCTGCGGCGGGAGCGGGAGCTGGCGTGTCTGTTCATCAGCCACGACCTGGCTGTGGTGCGGGGGATCGCGGACCGGGTGGTTGTGCTGTGGCGGGGGGTGGTGGTGGAGCAGGGACCGACCGACTCGGTCTTCTCCTCGCCCGGTCATCCGTACACGCGGCAGTTGATGGCTGCGGTGCTTCAGCCCGATCCGGGGGCGCGGGACGTTGTGGGGCCGGTGCCGGAGTGGGTGGATGCGGTGGAGGGGGGTGACCTGTGGGTCGGCGATGACCAGGTCGCTGACTCTGCTGGGGGGCATCGTGTGCGGCGGTGGAGGGCGGTGGGGTGAGGGGGGTCTCGCCCCCGCCGCATGGGGGCTGCGCCCCCTCGCCCCCTCTGTCCTCAAACGCCGGACGGGCTGAAAGATTCGCGGACGGGCTGAAAGATATCCGCCGGTCCGGCGACATCTCAGCCCGTCCGGCGTTTGAGGACCGGGGGTTCGGGGGCGGAGCCCCCATGCGGCGAGGGCGAGAACACCTCTCCTCGACCCCCACCCACTGGAGCAAGGAGCCAAGTTGCACCACCGTGAGCACTTCGACCGGCAGGTCATGGTCGAGGACGTCTGGATCCCCACCAGGGACGGCCAGACCCACCTGCACGCCCGCGTCTGGCGTCCCACGGACGCCACCACCACCCCCGTCCCCGCCCTCCTCGAATACCTCCCCTACCGCAAGACCGACTGGACGGCACCCAGGGACGCCCAACGCCACCCCTGGTACGCGGGCCACGGCTACGCCTCCGTCCGCGTCGACATCCGCGGCCACGGCGACAGCGAGGGCACCCCCGGCGACGAGTACGACGCACAGGAACTCGCGGACGGCGTGGACGTAGTCAACTGGCTGGCCGCGCAGCCCTGGTGCACCGGCAAGGTGGGCATGTTCGGCATCTCCTGGGGCGGCTTCAACGCCCTCCAGATCGCCGCCCTCGCCCCCGAACCGCTGAAGGCGATCGTCACCGTCTGCTCGACGGACGACCGCTACGACAACGACGTGCACTACACGGGCGGCGCAGTCCTCGGCGTCGACATGCTCGCCTGGGCGGGCACGATGCTCGCGTTCGCCGCCCGCCCGCCGGACCCGACCAGCGTGGGGAAGGACCGCTGGCTGCCGATGTGGCGCGACCGCCTCGAAGCCCTCGAACCCTTCCTGCACACCTGGCTGGCCCACCAGCGGCGCGACGACTACTGGCGGCACGGCAGCGTCTGCGAGGACTACTCGGCGATCGGCGCGGCGGTCCTCGCCGTCGGCGGCTGGAACGACCCGTACCGGGACACCGTGCTGCGGCTCGTGGAGCACCTGCCCGACGACCGCGTCCGCGGGCTCGTCGGACCCTGGTCGCACCAGTACCCGGACCGCGGCCTGCCGCCCGGCCCGGCGATCGGCTTCCTCCAGGAGACCCTGCGCTGGTGGGACCAGCATCTGAAGGACGAGGACACCGGCATCATGGGCGAGCCGCTGCTGCGCGCCTGGCTCAACGACCCGGTCCCGCCGGCCACTTCGTACGACGTGATGCCGGGCCGGTGGGTGGGGGAGGACAACTGGCCGTCCCCCGCCGTCAGGTGGGACGAGAGGCCCCTCGGGCAGGGCGCCGCCCCCGTCCTCGTACGGTCGCCCCAGCACACCGGACTCGACGCCGGCCGGTTCTTCCCGTTCGGCAACGCGAGCGATCTGCCGCCCGACCAGCGGGAGGAGGACGGGCGTTCGGTCTGCTTCGACTCCGACCCGTTGGAGGGAAGGGTGGAGATCCTCGGCCGCCCCCGCGTCCGGCTCCGCCTCGACAGCGGCACGCCCCGCGCCCATGTCATCGCCCGGATCTGCGACGTCGCCCCCGACGGCTCGTCCACGCTCGTCACCCGCGGCGTCCTCAACCTGCTCAGCAGGCACGGGCGCGACCGGGCCGTGGAGTGGACCCCGGGGACGTACGAGACGGTGGAGTTCGAGCTGAACGGCGTCGGATACGCCTTCCCGCCGGGACACCGTGTCAGGGTCGCCGTCTCCGACTCGTACTGGCCCTGGGTGTGGCCGCACGGCGAACGCGGCGAGCTGACCGTGCTGCCCGCCGAGAGCGCCGTACTCCTGCCTGTACGTGATCCGGCGGCCGACGAGGGCCGCGCGCCCATCCGTTTCGAGGAGCCCGAGCAGGCCGTACCGCTGGCCGTCGAGCACGAGAAGGCCGCCGACCCGGCGCCGGAGCGGCTGGTCACCCATGACGTGGCCAAGGGGGAGTGGACTCTGGAGGTCGACCCCAACTACGGCGGCTCGCGGGTCTATCCGGACGGGCTGCGCTACGACGAGAGCGCCCGCGAGACGTACCGGATCCGCTCCGACGACCCCCTGTCCGCGCGGGCGGTCTCCGAGTGGGCGATCCGGCTGCGGCGCGGCGACGACTGGGACGCTGAGATCATCACGCGTACGGAGCTGCGGGCCACGGCCACGGAGTTCATCATGGACAGCCGGATGGAAGCACGGGCGGACGGAGAGACAGTGGTCAAGCGCGCATGGCACCGCACCACCCCGAGGACGTCCGCGTGAAGGCCGCGAGGACGCCCCGCCGTGCGGTCGCCGCGGCCGACCGCACGCGCCAGCCCACCGAGGTCCGCCGCCGGCTCATCGTGGAGGCGGCCGTCCCGCTCATCGCCGAGCGCGGCTACGCGTCCGTGGGCGTGCGGGACGTCGCCGCCGCGGCCGGGGTGTCGGTGGGCACGGTCACCTACCACTTCGGCAGTGTCCAGGAGATCCTCTCCGAGGCCATGGTGCTGAACATCGAGCGCTACTACGCGGCACTGAACGACGCCGCCGAGGAGGCGTCCGGCGGTGCCGAGGCGCTGCGGCTGCTGATCGACGCGCTGTTCACGCAGGACACCGACCGGCACTGGCGGATGTGGTTCGACTACTGGAGCGCCGGCGACCGCGACCAGGACCCCGAACAGGCCTTCGCGGGCGGCCAGGCGAAACGGTACGAGGACTGGCACGGCCAGATCCGCGCGCTGGTCGAACGGGGCGTCGTCGACGGCGAGTTCGTCTGCGCCGACCCCGCCGGGTTCACCGTCCGCTTCGCCGCCCTCTCCGACGGACTGGCCCTGCAGCGGCTGCGCCAGGCGCCTCCGCTGAGCACGGAGGACGCGCGTCGGCACATGTACCGGCTGGTGGAGACGGAGCTGGGGACCGGTGGACGCTGAGTCCGGTGCCCGGGTTCAGTCCGCCGCCGGAGCCACGGCCTGACCGATCGTCCGGCTGATCGCGCGGGTGATGCGCAGGATGCCGGGGGAGCGGACGGGGCAGGGCTCGGGCGTCGAGGTGGTGGGTGCCAGGCAGAAGTGCAGGTAGTCGTCGTCGCGGTGCAGAGCGGTGCGGCCACTGCCCGGCTGCGTGCAGTACGGGCCGTGCGCACGCTCGTACGCGGTGCACGGCAGGTACTGGGTCCAGGTGTAGCGGGCCGAGGCCGCGCTCACCGCTTTTCCGGCGTCCGCGAGCAGATCACCGGAGGCCCGCGCCTGCCGCTCGTACACCGCGTTGACACGCCGGACCCGGTCGGGAGTGATCGGGTCGGGTCCCTGCAGCACCCAGACGATCTTCGCTCCGTTCGCGGCCTCCGCGATCTGGTCCGTCAGCCGCCCGGCGTCGGCGGTGTAGCGCGCGAAGTACCCGTCCCGCTCCTTGTCGTACGTGATGCCGTCCATGCAGGGCGTGTAACCCCAGGCGTTGCCCCAGAACTGGAGCACCACGAAGTCCGGCCGCAGCCGGCGCACCAGGGCGGCCGCCTTGTCCTTCGGCGGGACGAGGGAGTCCTCGCCGGTGCCCTCCAGGTAGTCGCACAGAGTGGTGCCGGAGTAGGGGGCGCTGGTGTAGCGCGCCCTCTCCTCGTCCCGCAGGAGTCCGCCGAGGACCTGCTGGTTCTCCATGGCGAGGGAGTCGCCGAGGTAGAGGACGGTGGGGCGGGAGGCGGAACGCCCGGCGGACGCGTCGGACCCAACTCCGGCGCTCGCCCCGGGCGTGGCGGCCGGGCGCCGATGCGTGGTCGAGGCGGTTCCTGGGGCTGAGGGCGTGGACGCGGTCTCGGGTCCCGACGAGGGATCCCCGCACGCGGTGAGCAGCAGTGCTCCCGCCAGCACTCCACCGATCCACGGCCTGCTCATACGGCAACTCCCGCCCCGGCCCTCGAAAACGGCCCCCAGACAAGCACAGCGGCCCGCAGGGCGGAAGAGCTGAAGCGGCCGGCACCTGCCGCCGGGACCCGGCTGTTCAGGACTCCGGTTCGCCGGCCGCCCGCGTCACCGCTTCGAGCACCCGGTCCGTGTCGGCCCCGGACGTCCGCCAGTTGCTGAACGCGGCCCGCAGCGCGTGCGTCCCCTCCAGGACGGTCGGTGTCACAAACGCCTCGCCGGACTCGGCGACCGCCCGGCCCAGCGCGTGCACCCGCTCTTCGGTGGCGGACCCGGCGAGGGTGAAGCAGACGACGTTCAGCCGGACCGGCGCGAGCAGGCGCAGGCCCGGTACCCCCGCGATCCCCTCGCCGAGCCGCCGGGCCTGGGCCACGTTGCGCTCGACGATCTCGCGATGCCCCTCGCGCCCGTAAGCGGTGAGCGAGAACCAGGCCGGCAGCGCGCGCAGCCTGCGGGAGTTCTCCGGCGTGAGATGCACGAAGTCGGGCTCCCCGGTGGGCAGTCCGAGGTACGGCGACGCGTTGTGGAAGACCCGCACCTGCAACTCCTGGTGGCGGGTGAACTGCACGGCCGCGTCGTACGGGACGTTGAGCCACTTGTGCAGATCGACGCAGACCGAGTCGGCGGCGTCGATGCCGTCGGTCAGGTGCGCGTGTGCGGGGGACAGCGCGGCGAAACCGCCGAAGGCGGCGTCCACGTGCAGCCAGAAGTCGTACCGCTCCTTGAGCTCCGCGATCGCCCGCAGATCGTCGAAGTCGACCGTGTTCACCGTGCCCGCGTTGGCCACGACCACCGCCGGGCGCCCGTCCAGCGCTTCGAGCGCCTCCGCCAGCCGTGCCACGTCGACCGCCTCCCGGCCGCCGGGCAGCACCGGCACCGTACGCAGCCGGTCGCGGCCGATGCCCAGGACGGAGAGGGCCTTGGGGATGCTGGAGTGCGGGCTGCCCGAGAGCACGGTGACCGGGCCGAGCGCGGCGACGCCCGCCTCGGACACGCGGATCCCCTTATGGTCGCCCAGCCACTCGCGTGCCAGGGCCAGCCCGACCGTGTTCGACATGGTCGCGCCCGTCACGAAGGCACCGCTGTGTGCTTCGCCGAACCCGAACAGCTCCCGCAGCCAGCCCAGCGTCTCCCGCTCCAGAGCCGACGCCGAGGAACCGTCGCCGCCGGCGGCGTTCTGGTCGTAGACGCTGGTCAGCCAGTCCCCGGTGACCGCGGCCGGAGTCGCGCCGCCGGTGACGAAGCCGAGATAGCGGGGGCCCGCGATGGCGGCGAAACCGGGCGCCCACCGCTCGGCGAACCGTGTGAGGGCGCCCTGCGCACCCGCACCCTCGGTAGGAAGGGGCCGCGGATCCGGCGCCCGGCCCTGCTGGACCACGGGCCGTGCCTCGATCCCCGACACCTCGCGGGCGGCGAAGTCACGGGCGGACTGCAGGAGTTCGGGGAGCCGGGAGAGGTCGTCGGCGAGTGCGGGATGCATGGCGGCAGCGTAGGCGGGCAGCCGGGACAGGAGCAGGGGCCAATCGCAGGGAACTGGCCCCGTCCAGGGCGACCGACACCGTCCCGGAGCGGGAGACCGCTCCCGTACCGAATGACCCGGTTCAAGATCATGTCACCGTTTCGTTCCAGCCGGTCCGATACCACAACCGATATTCCCCGGCGCGTGTCCAACTGGCAGGGATCGACCGGATCGCAGCAGAACCGAAGAGGGAAGGCCTGGTCATGGGGGACATTCGCAGACGGACAGCCGTCGCACTGGGGATCACCGGCATGGTGGTGCCGCTGACCGTCGCACTGGGCGCGGCGCCCGCGCAGGCGGCCACTTGCACCACTTCGAGCGGCCCGTATCAGAAACAGGTGGAGAAGTTCCTCGGCCGGCCGGTCGACGGCAAGCAGTCCACCGCCGACTGCAAGGCGATCAAGACCTTCCAGACCAAGCACGGCATCACCCCGAACATCGGCTACGCGGGCTCCGTCACCTGGGGCGTGATGGATCTGATGACCAAGCAGAAGGCCGTCGGGACGAACCCCAACAAAGACGGCAAATGCCCGGTCAACAAGGGCCGCATCGCCTGTGTGAACCTGACGCTCCAGCTCAGCTGGATCCAGGACGGCAAGACCCTCGTGTACGGACCGGTGCCGGTGCGCACGGGCCGCAACGGATACGAGACCCGTACCGGCCTGAAGAAGATCTACTGGCGCAACATCGACCACGTCTCGACCATCTACGACGTGCCCATGCCCTACAGCCAGTTCTTCGACGGCGGCCAGGCCTTCCACTCGGTCGGCGTGAGCATGTGGAACCCGCCCGGCTCGCACGGCTGCGTCAACATGACGAAGACGGACGCCAAGAAGTACTGGTCGCTGCTGAAGAAGAACGACGACGTCTACGTGTACGGCCGCAAGCCGGGCACCTGACCGGGCCGGTCCGGCCGTTCCCGGGAACGGCCGGACCGTACAGAAACGTCACGCCTCCGGCGCGTCCCCGAAGTCCGGGATCTCCAGTCGTGCCCCGCCCTGCCGTGCCGACTCGTGCGCGACGATGCCCGGCAGGGTGTAGCGGGCGGCCACCCACGCGTTCACCGACGGCAGGGTCCGGGTGTTGACGGCGGTCACGAAGTCGTCCACCAGGAAGTGGTGGCTGCCCTCGTGGCCGTTGTGCAGGTTGTCGAACTCCCTCGGCAGCCGTGACCGGTCGTGCACCGGGGCCGATCCGGAGGTGAAGGCGGCCCGCAGCTCCGGTGCGATGTGCCGCAGGGAGGGGTCGTCGGGGGACATGGTGGGCTTGGGCTCCAGGAGTTCGCTGATGTCCTCGACCCCCTGCTTGTCCTGCCAGAAGGCCACCGTGGCGAGCTGCTCCATGCTGGCTTCCGTCCCGAAGAACCGGAAACGCGACTCCCGGATGTGCGAGGGGTAGCCCACCCGCCGGAACTCGTTGGTACGGAACGAGCCGCCGCCCGCGACCTCGAACAGCGCGGTGGCGTTGGAGTAGTCGTTGTCGAACTGGCTGATCTCCTCGTCGAAGACCCCGTCCCCGCGGTCGTCCCTGACCCCGATCGCGGACACGCTCACCGCGTGCGTCTGCCAGGCCCCGAGGACCCCGCCCACCGAGTGCGTGGGGTAGAGCAGCGGGGGGTAGCTGGCGGTCGCCTTCCAGTTCTCGCCGCCGCTGTACTGGTAGGCCTCGTAGAACCCGAGGTCCATGTCGTGCACGTAGTCGCCCTCGGCGTAGAAGAGCCGGCCGAAGGAGCCCTCCGCGATCTGGTTGCGGGCATGGACGGTTGCCGGGTTGTACTGGCTGGTCTCACCCATCATGTAGGTGAGTCCGGTGGCCCGTACCGTGTCGATGATCGAGGCGATCTCCTCGTGGGTGATCGCCATCGGCACGGCCGAGTAGACGTGCTTGCCGGCGTTCAGCCCCTGGATGACCAGCGGGCCGTGGGTCCAGCGCTGGGTGAAGATCGCGACGGCGTCCACCGCCTCCGACTCCAGCATCGCCTGGTACGAGGGGAAGGTGCCCGCCAGCCCTTCGGCGGCGGCCAGTTGTTCGGCGCGCTCCGGCAGCAGATCGGTGACGTACACGTCGCCGACACCCGGGTGGGCGAGAAACAGCTTCGCGAACTGGCCGGAGAACTGGCCGGCGCCGACGATGCCGAGGGAGAACGTCATGGAGTGTGTGCCTTTCACTGTCCGGGTCACTGTCTGAGCCAGCGTCTGAGTCACTGTCCGGGTCACTGGCCGAGGACGAAGTTGATCTGGTCGTTGGTCTTGGTCAGGCCCTTCACCGGGGCGTTGTTGGCGAAGACGTCCTGCATCGCGGGGCGCATCAGGGCGTACACGTCCGCCGCGTAGTCGGTGACGGGGAAGGAGAAGGTGGTGAAGTCCTTCTTGTCCGCGACCGGACCGGTGAAGGCGGACACGTCGATGTCCTTCGCCTTGTACGCGGCCACGGCCGCCTCGGTACCGCCCGGGGTCGCCGGGAAGACGATGCCGTAGCCTCCCACCGTCTTCTGGCACTCGTCGGAGGCCAGGTACCGCACCCACTTCTTCGCGCCCGCCTTGTTGTGGGCGTTCTTGGTGATGGAGTCGGCGAGGCCGTTCATCATGGTGGCCCGCTTGCCGGTCGGACCGGCCGGGGTGACGGCCGTCCCGACGTCGAGCCCCTTGGTGCCGTAGTACGTGGAGATCATCCAGGCGCCGTCGAGGGCGGTCGCCGCCCTGCCGGAGGCGACCTGGGCGTTGGGCGGGTTGGCGCCGTCGGTGTAGTCGGTGAACGGGGCGAGGTAGCCCTTCCTCGCGAGGCCGAAGTACCAGTCGACCACCGTCTGGAAGGTCTTGCTGTCGTACCTGTACTCGGTGCCCCAGCGCGCCTTGTCCGTGTACTTCCAGCCTGCCGAGGCGGCGAACGGGCTCCAGGTGGTCTGCCCGTCGCTGTCGCCGGCGCCGCCGGTGGCGAGCCCGTACACCTCTACGTTGTTCTTGTCGAAGCCCTCCTCGTCGCCGCGCTTGCCGTTCTTGTCGACGGTCAAATGCGCGATGGCCTTCTCGAAGGTGCCGCCGTCCCTGGGGTTCCAGGCGAGGCCGTTGAGCTCCTCCGCGGCCAGCCCGGCCTTCTCGGTCATCTTCTTGTCGTAGAAGAGGGCGACGGTGTCCCAGTCCTTCGGGGCGCCGTAGCGGTGACCGTCCCGGCCGGTCCAGTTGGCGGCGAGACCCGGCTGGTAGGCGGAGTCGTCGATGCCCAGGTCGTCCAGCGGTTCGAGCACGTCCAGGTCGGCGAACTGCCCGAACTTCTGGATGTGGTCGGTGAACACGTCGGGCTCGGTGCCCGCGATGAAGCTCGCGGTGAGCTTGGTCCAGTAGTCGGCCCAGCCCATCTGAGTGATCTTCACGTCCAGGCCCGGGTTCTGCTTCTCGAAGTCCTTGGCGCAGGCCTGGTAGGCGGGCTGCTGGTTGGAGTCCCAGAGCCAGTACGTGACCGTGTCCGCGCCCGCTCCGGCGGCTCCGCCCTGCGCGCAGCCCGTCACCAGGGACAGCGCCAGCGCCCCGGTCAGTGCCACGGCTGTACGCGTACGAATTCGCATGCCCGTCCCCTTACTTTATGCCGGTGAAGCTGATGGTGCTGACGATGCGGCGCGCGAAGAAGCCGAAGAGCACGAGCATCGGGAGTGCGGCGATGAGCGTCGCCGCCATCAGGCCGGACCAGTCGTAACCGGTCTGCGGTGTCTGCGCCCGGAAGATGGCCAGGGCCACGGTGAGCACGCGCGAACTGTCGCTGTAGGAGACCATCAGCGGCCAGAAGTAGTCGTTCCAGGAGGTGATGTACGTCAGCACGCCCAGGGTGAGGACGGGGGAGGACGCCATCGGCAGCATGACGCGGAAGAAGACGCGGATCTTCCCGGCCCCGTCGAGCAGCGCCGCCTCCTCGACCTCCCGGGGCACGTTCATGAAGAACTGGCGCATGAAGAACACCGCGAACGGGGTCATGAACATCGTCGGCAGGGAGATACCCAACAGGCTGTCGACCAGGCCGAGTTGCTTGATGAGGACGAAGTTCGGCAGCAGCGTGAAGATGGTGGGCACCATCAGCCCGGCCAGGAACAGCCCGAACACCTTGTCCCGGCCGCGCCACCGCAGCCGGGCGAAGGCGTACGCGGCCATGGCGGAGAAGAGGATCTGGAAGACGGTGATCAGGGTGGACACCATCACCGAGTTGAGCAGATAGCGCCAGAACTTCAGCCCGCCGCCCGAACCGCCCTGGGCGATCGCCTCCTCGGTGGACTGCAGGCCCAGAGCGCGTTCGAAACCACCGGTCGTCAGGTCCACGGGCAGGGCGTCGCCGGGGTGGGCCGCGAGCGCCGTGTTCGAGGACAGCGCGGTGCGCAGGATCCAGTAGAAAGGCAACAGGGTGATGAGGACCATCGCGGCCATCACCGTCCAGGCCGCGACCTTCCCGGGAGAGAGCCTTCGGCGCTCGGGCCGTACCTTCGTGGTCGTTGTCGTTGCCGTCACGGCGGTCATGTCGGTCGCTCCCTTCGTCAGCCGAGGTCGGTCTGCCCGGCTCGGGTGAGCCGGTACTGGAGGATGGTGATCGCGCTGAGCACGACCAGGAGCGCCACGGACATCGCCGAGGCGTAGCCGAACTGGAAGCGGCCGAACGCCGAGCCGTAGATGTAGAACTGGAGCACGTTGGTGGCGTTGGCGGGGCCGCCGTTGGTCGTCACCGCCACGGTGTCGAAGACCTGGAACGAGCCGATCACGGTCATGATCAGCACCACGGCCAGCACCGGCCGCAGCAGCGGCATGGTGATCCGCCAGAACATCCGCCACTCGCTCGCCCCGTCGACCTTCGCGGCCTCGTACATGTCGCCGGGGATGGCCTGCAGTCCGGCGAAGAGCAGCAGCGCGGTGTAGCCGACATGCCGCCACACGTTGATCAGCGCGATCGTCGGGATCGCCCACGTCTCGTCCGCGAGGAACGGGATGCGGTCGAACCCGAGGCCCGCGATGATCTCGTTGCCGACGCCGAGCTGGGTGTCGAGCATCCACAGCCAGACGATGCCCGCGACGACGTTCGACATCAGATACGGGGTGAGCACGACGCCCCGCAGCGCCGCGGACCGGGTGAGGCGCTGCAGGAGGACGGCGACGGCCAGCGCGGAGACCGTCTGGACACCGATGTTGATGAACACGTACTCGACGGTGACCTGCATCGAGTCCCAGAAGATGGGGTCGTTGACCATGCGCCGGTAGTTGTCGAGGCCGACCCACTCGGCCGGGGTCAGCAGATTGAAGCGGGTGAAGCTCAGATAGATGCCGCGCAGCGTCGGCCACAGCAGGAAGACCAGGAAACCCAGCATGGCCGGCGCGATGAACAGTGCCGCGAGGGCCCCGTCACCGCCACCGTCACGCTCTCGCTTCCTGCCGCTCCTCGGCTTGGGAACTGTCCCCTCGACGCCGCGCGGTGGCAGACGCGACGGTGGGCTGCTTGAGGCGACGGTCATCGGGAGACTCCCTCGTCTGCGGCTCGTTCTCGGGGCCCACTTACTTTTGGGTCGAAAGAATCCAGCCGTCAAGAGGTCTGCACATAACTTTCTCTCCTGGGCTTCGATGGGTTTACGCGGCCAGAAGTGGCATCATTACTTCTGAACCAAAAGCAATGACATGACAAGGGGGTCGGTCATGACCGCACGCGCCGCCAGCTGGCTGCCGCTCAGTCCCGGTGAACGCTCCGTGGCGATCGAGGTCCTCACGCACGGCCCCCTGTCGCGCAGCGACATCGCCCGACGGCTCGACCTGTCCGCGGGCAGCCTGACCCGGCTCACCAAGCCGCTCATCGAGTCCGGCCTGCTGGTCGAGGTCCCCGAGGGCAGCGCACTTCCCGACGCCGAGGTGCGCCAGGGCCGACCCTCCCAGCCTCTCGACATCGTCGCCGAATCCCGCACCTTCATCGGCTTCAAGATCACCGAGGACATGGTCTACGGGGTCGTCACGACCCTCAGGAGCGAGATCGTCGCCCGCCACGACCTAGCCCTGGCCGGCCACGATCCGCAGCACGTCGTGGAGGTGCTGCGGGCGGTCACGGAGGAGTTCGCCCGGGACTTCCCGGGCCTCGCCGGGATCGGCATCGGACTGGGCGGGCGCGCCTCCGACCGCTCCGTCGTCGACGAGTCGGCCTTCCTCGGCTGGCGTGACGTCCCTCTGGCGCGGCTGCTGGAGGAGCGCACCGGACTGCCCGTCGTCGTCGAGAACGACGTGAACGCGCTCGTCGAGGCCGAGAGCTGGTTCGGCGCGGGACGCGGCCTCGACCGGTTCGCGGTCCTCACCATCGGCGCGGGCCTCGGCTACGGCCTGGTCAGCGGCGGCAAGCGGGTGGTGACCGCCGAGGACGGGCGAGGGGTCGGCCGCTTCTGGATGGTGAACCCGAACGGCCCGCTCACGCCCGAGGGCGGGCGTGGCAGCGCCATCTCCCTGCTGACCATCCCGAACATCCGCTACCAGGTCCGGGCCGCCACCGGCCGCGACGTCACGTACGACGAGGTCCTCGCGCTGGCCGCCGAGGGCGAACCCATGGCTGCCCGGGTCGTCGACGAGGCGGCGCGCGCCCTGGGCACCCTCGTCGCACAGATCGCCAACTTCGCCATGCCGGAGAAGATCCTCCTCGCCGGGGAGGGAGTGGGTCTGGTCGACGTGGCCGGTCCGGTGGTCGAGCGGGCGATCCTGGACAACCGCCATCCCCAGGCCGACCCGGTCAACCTGGAGACCAAGGTGTCCGACTTCCACGACTGGGCGCGGGGCGGCGCCGTACTGGCCATCCAGACGCTGGTCCTTGGCTCCGGATCCGGGCCCGTCTGACTGAGCCGGATGCGGAAGCCGCACGCCGTGGCCCTTGTCACAGCCGCCGAAAGGCGGTAAGGATCACAGTCTCCACTCACATGGTCTTCACGCACAGCCCCGTATGATTCACGCTATGTCCACCACTCACCGTCGTGCGCCGGGAGCCACGCAAAGGTCAGCCGCCGAGGTCAACGAAGAGATCCGGGCCCTGTGGCTCCGGGCCGGCGGAACACTGAGCGGTGAGCAGCGGCGGGACTACCAGCGACTGGTCCTGGAGTGGGCGACCGCCGCCCCCCGGCCCGACTCGCACGCGGACGCCTCGCAGGCGGCCTGACCGTCAGGTCCGCCCCCGAGCCCCGTCAACACCGCTGCACCGCTCAACTTACTTTCACCGCTCGACCCTTCGCGTTCAGCCCTTCATCGCCCCCTGCAGCAGTCCCGCGATGAAGCTGCGCTGGAAGACGACGAAGAGGATCAGGATCGGCAGCATCACGATGATCGTCCCCGCCGCCAGCGTGGGGATGTCCGTGCTGTTCTGACCGACGAAGAACCCCAGACCCGCGGGCGCCGTGTGCTTGGTGGTGTCCTGGATGAGGACCAGCACCAGCAGGAACTGGTTCCACGACCACATGAAGACGAGCAGCCCGAGCGTCATCAGGGACGGCCGGGCCAGCGGCAGCAGGATCCGTACCAGGATCGTCGCCGACGAGGCGCCGTCCATCCGGGCCGCCTCCACCAGTGACGTGGGCGTCGACAGGAAGTGCGTACGCATCCAGAACACGCTGAACGGCATGAACAGCGCGATCTCCACCAGGATCACGCCCAGGTACGAGTTGGTCAGCCCGAGACCGCGCAGGTCGAAGTAGAGGGGCACCACGATCAGTTCCACCGGGATGGTCAGACCGGCGATGAAGAACGCCGCCATCGCGTTGCCGCCGGGCAGTTTCATGGTGCCCAGCGCGTACCCCGCCAGCGCGGACAGGACCAGACAGGCCGGTACGACACCGACGGCGATGACGAGGCTGTGCCGGATCAGGTCGGAGAAGCCGGCCACCGACCACGCCGTCTCGTAGTTGTCCCAGCTCCACCGCTCCGGCCAGGTCAGACCCACCACGGGCGTGCCGGCCGGCTGGAGCGAGGCGAGGAAGACACTGAGGAACGGGATCACGACGACGATCGCCATGACGGTCAGCAGCGCGTAGCCGGACCAGCGTTCCGAGCGCGCGACGGTGTTCATGTCCGATCCCTCGACAGACGGTTGATGAGGTAGACGATCGCGAGTATCAGGACGCCCAGCACGACGGCCAGGGCCGCGGCGAGCCCCACCTTGCCCTCGGAGAACGCCAGCCGGTACACGAGGAGACCGGGGACCGTCGTCTGCTCGCCCGGACCGCCGTTCGTCGTCACGTACACGATGTCGAAGCTGGCCAGCGCGGCCACCGTCGTGACGGTCATGGCGACCGCGAGTTCACCGCGCAGATGCGGCAGCGTCACGGACACGAACTCGCGGACCGGGCCCGCGCCGTCGATCCTGGCCGCCTCGTACAGGCTGGGGTCCACCTTCTGCACGCCGCTGAGGAAGAGCATCATGCACAGACCGCTCAGCACCCAGGTGCCGACGAGTCCCACGGCGATCAGCGCGGCGTCGAAGTCGCCCAGCCACGCCCGGGCCGCACTGTCCAGCCCCACCCCGCGGAACACCTGGTTGACCACCCCGTCGTCCCCGTACAGCCAGCGCCAGGTCACGCCGACCGCGACGAGCGGCACGACCTGCGGCAGCATGAACAGGAAGCGGTACGCGCCCATGCCGGGCCGCCGGTAACGGGCCAGCAGGCCCGCCGACAGCAGTCCGAGCACGATGGGCACGAAGGAGAAGAACACCACGAGGACCAGGGCGTTGACCACCGACCGGCGCAGGATCGGGTCCTGGAAGATCTCCGCGTAGTTGCCGAGCCCGACCCACTCGCCGAGCGTGACGCCGTCCCACTCGAACAGCGACAGATACGCCGTGTGCAGGGCGGGCAGCACCGCGAAGGCGAAGTAGACGGCGAAGGCGGGCAGGACGTACAGGTACCCGCGCCACCGCCTGCGTGCCTCCCGGTTCCGGACGGGCGGCCTACTCCCCATGATGGTCCTCCCACTCGTCCTGCAGAGAGTCGAGGTAGTCCGCGGGCTCCACGCGGTCCGCGATGAGCTTCTGGACGCCGGAGCGCAGCCGGTCGAGCATCGCGGGCGCGGCGAAGTCGGGGAACGTCGTGATGCCGTCGTCGGCCACGGCCCGCCGGTGCCCCTCCGCGATGTCCGCGAGCACACCCGTCGGTTTCTTCACGGCGTCGGGGTTGGGTGGCATGAAGCCGTTGTCGCTGATGATCTGGCCCGCCTCGGGGGAGGTCAGGAAGTCGAGGAACGCGCCTGCCGCCTCGGGGTGTTCGGTCTTGGCCGACACGGCGTACGACACGCTGAACCCCGAGGCCACCGTGGGGGAGCCGGCCTGTTCGCCGGGCATCGGGAAGAACCCGACGTTGTCCCCCATGACGGTGGCCAGCTGCCCGGCCGCCCAGTTGCCGTTGATCAGGAAGACGCTGTCGCCCTTGGCGAACTGGGCGGTCGAGTCGACCTGCGCGGTGCCGTTCGCGGACTCGTTGTAGTACCCCTTGCGGCCCCACTCGATCATGACTTCACTGGCCTCCACCGCCGCCGGGTTCTCCATCGTGGCGCCCTTCCTGCCGTTCACCCAGTCCCAGTACTCGTCCGTGGGCATCAGCTGGTTGAGCAGGGCGGCCCACAGGTGCAGACCACCGGAGTCGAGCGCGCCGACCCCGAGCGGGGTGAGGTCCGCGTCCTCGGCCGCGGCGAGTCGCTTCTCGAACTCGTCCAGCGTCCTCGGGGGAGCGTCCATCCCGGCCTTCTCGGCGAGTTCCTTGTTGTAGTAGATGCCCGTCATGGACAGGCCCGCCGGGACCCCGAACAGGGCGCGCCCGCCGGTCGCCTCGCTGGTCCGTCCCGCCGTGAGCTGGTCGAGACTGACCGGGGGAATGGCCTCGTCCCAGCCGTACGCCTCCCGGTAGGGCGCCAGGTCGAGGATGTGGCCGTCCGCCGCGAGGTCGGTCATGCCGACCGCGTACTGGGCGATGTCGGGGGCGGTGTCCGAGGTCATGGTCAGCTTGAGGTTCTGGACGTAGTCCGAGAACGTCTTGTACTGCGGCTCGACGCCGATGTCGGGATGGTGCTTCTCGAACGCGGCGATCAGCGCGTCGACCATCAGCGGGGCGTCGGCGAACTGCAGACGCAGCGTGACGTCCCCGTCCGGCACGGCGGTCGAGGACGGCACGCCGGTGGGCCCCGGCACCGTCGTCGCGCTGCCCGGGGTGAGCGCGTCGCACGCGGCGAGCGGGAGCACGAGGGCGACGGCGCAGACCGTCGCGGCGATGCGGCGGCGCACCCGGTGTGTGCTGTCCATCATCGGCCTCCTGGCGTTGCCTCGTCGGTCGGATCGGTACGTCAGTCTCTCGGGCAGCGGTCCTTGTACTGCTCCAGCAGTTCGTCGTTGCGGCGCTGGGCGTCGCCGTCCGTGTTCTGACTGACGATCAACGGCGGTGTCCGCCCGTGGTGTTCGACGAGCAGTTGGGCCGCCCGGCAGGTCAGCGCGTTGACGAGGGCCACCCCCAGCACGGTCGACAGGGCACCCACGGCCAGCTCGCCCAGGGGCACCACCGTGTCGCCGGGGCTGCCGTGGGTGTCGATGACGATGTCGGCGACATCGAGCAGCCGCTGTCCGCCGAGGTGCCGCGACTCGGCGGCCAGGGAGTGCGCCCGGCTGGTGACGGCGACGACGGTCGCCCCCAACTCCCGTGCGCCGACGGCGAATTCCACGGGCACGGCGTTGATCCCGGAGTTGGAGACCACGACCACCACTTCACCCGCCCTGATGTCAGCCGTACGGAGGACGGCCGCCGCGTAGCCGCTGACGCGTTCGGCCGCGCCGGCGTGGCGCGGGGCGACGGGGGAGAGCGCCGGGTCGGCGATGACGTTGACCGGCGCGAGTCCGCCGGCACGCTGCAGCGGTTCGACGGCGACGAGTTGCGAGTGGCCGCTGCCGAAGTAGTGGACGACTCCTCCGGCCGCGATGCTGTCCGCGACGGCCCGGGCCGCACGCTCGATCGCGGGCCGCTCGGCGGTGGCCATCGCGGCGAGCTTCTCCTGGAGAGCGGCGAAATAGACGAGATCGGCGTTCATCGTGTCGAGGCCACCTGGTCATCGTGTCGAGACCGTCCGAGGGGTCGGACGGAGCCGCTGACGTGGCTGTGGACCGTACCAAAGGGGTTCGGGCATGCCCAGCCCCGCGACCGACCCGCCTTCTTTCCGGTCGACTTCCTTGACCGCCCCCGAGTGTCACGGCTAGCTTCGAGAGTTCTGTGGTACGTACCACGATGCACAGGAGTGGTCCGGACGATGACACCTCCCGAGGAAGCGGGCGCGGGCACCACGGCCGCCCGGCAGCTGCTGGGACGCCTGCTGGGAGACCGCGCCGCGGAGTTCAGCGCCGAGGTGGTCCCCGGGGGCGCCGGGCCCGACTGGTACGAGGTCGACGCCGGACCGGGCCCGGTCGCGCTGCGCGGGTCCAGCGGGGTCGCGGTCGCCTCGGCGCTGCGCTGGTATCTGCGGACCGCGTGCGGGACGCAGATCACCTGGGACGCCCCCGACCCCCGGCTGCCGGACCGGTTGCCGCGCACCGGCACGGCACCCCGCACGACCTCCCCCCACCTGCACCGCTACCACTTCAACGTCTGCACCTTCGGCTACACCACCGCGTACTGGGACTGGGCGCGCTGGGAGCGCCACATCGACTGGATGGCCCTGCACGGCGTGACCACCCCGCTGGCGATGACCGGACTGGAAGCGGCCTGGCAACGGGCCCTCCTGAGTGCCGGGCTCGACGACGGGACCGCCCGGGGCTTCCTGGGCGGGCCGGCCTACCTGCCGTGGAACTGGCTCGCCTCGCTCGACGGCTGGTCCGGTCCGCTGCCGCAGAGCTGGATCGACGGACACGTCGACCTCGGACGCCGCATCCTCGACCGGGAACGCGCCCTGGGCATGCGGCCGGTCCTCCAGGGCTTCTCCGGGCACGTCCCGCGGGAACTGATCGCGGACCGGGGCGCCCGGTCGACGATCCTTCCCTGGTGGGACTTCGAGGTCGGCATGCTGGACCCCCGCGACCCGCTCTTCGAGGAGTTCGGCACCAGCCTGCTGACCGAGCAGACCCGGCTGTTCGGCACCGACCACCTCTACGCCGCCGACCCGTTCATCGAGACGACACCCCCGGTGACCGACCCCGACGGCCTCGCCCAGGTCGCGCGGGCGGTGCACGGCGTGATGACCGCGGTCGACGACCGGGCCACCTGGGTGCTCCAGGCCTGGCCCTTCTCCTACCGCGCCCGCTACTGGACACCGGAGCGGACCCGCGCCTTCCTCGACGCCATCCCCGACGACGGAATGCTGATCCTCGACCTGTGGGCCGAGCACCGGCCCGTCTGGCAGCGCACCGACGGCTACCGCAAGAAGCCCTGGGTGTGGTGCATGCTCCACAGCCTCGGCGGACGGCCGGGGCTCTACGGCAAACTGGACGAGATCGCCACCGGCCCCGCCCGCGCGCACGCCGACGCACGCGGCGGCTCGCTGTCCGGCATCGGCGCGAGCATGGAGGCCTTCGGCGGCGACCCGGTCCTGTACGAGCTGCTGGCCGACGTCGCCTGGCAGGGCGCCGTCGACGACGTACAGGCATGGCTGGCTACCTGGACGCGGGCCCGGTACGGCCGTGCCACTCCCGGGCTGCTGCGCGCCTGGGACCTGCTGCACGACAGCGTCTACGCGTCCGAGGGGCCGGGGCCGCCCGGCTCGGTGATCATCGGCCGGCCCACGCTGGAGGGGGATCTGCGGCACGAGCTGCCGGTGCACCTGGCCGACCCCCCGTCGCCCGACGTACCACCGGCCCTGGCCGAGGCCTGGCTCCTCCTGGCCGACGAGGCGACACCGCGGGACAGTGCGGGGCCGCTCGGCCGGGACCTGTGCGACGTCACCGCGCAGGTGCTCACCCATGCGGCGTGCGAGCGGCAGTGGCGGGCGGCGGACGCGGCCCTGGCACGGGACGCCGAAGGCTTCCACCGGGCCGCCCGCGAACTGCTCACCACCATCGAGGACCTGGACACGCTGCTGGCCACCCGCCCCGAACACCGGCTGGACACCTGGCTGGCCGACGCCCGCGGCTGGGCCACCACCCCGGCCGAGGCCGACCTGTACGAGACCGACGCGCGCCGCCTGCTCACCCTCTGGGGCCACACCCACAGCAAGCTGCACGACTACTCGGGCCGCCACTGGGCCGGCCTGGTCGGCACGTTCCACCTGCCCCGCTGGCGCGGCTGGTACGAGCACATCGCGCGGGCGCTGCAGACCGGAACCCCATACCGGGCAGAGGAGTTCGAGGCGTCCCTGCTCGCTCAGGAGGAGCGGTGGGTGGCCGACCGGAGCGGGACGACGACACCGGAAGCGGACACCGCCGGAACGACCCTTGACGTGGTGCGTACTCTGATGCCCCGCTACCGCGTCTCCCGAGAACAACGGAGACAGCGGCGATAGCGGACAGGTGCGAACCGCGGAGTGAATGTGACGGTCGAGGACAGGCGCCCAGACGACGGCCCGGCGACGGACTCCTTCAGGACGGACTCCTTCGAGGCGGACTCCTACAAGCACGAGGCGCTGCGGCGGCGGCTCCAGGCCGACATCGCCCGGATGCGCCCCGACGAGGCGCTGCCCACCGAACGACGGCTCGCCGAGCGGTACGACGTCAGCCGGGCGACCGCCCGGCGCGCGCTCCAGGCCCTCCGCGAGGACGGCCTCATCCGCAGTGTGCGGGGCGTGGGAACGTTCGTCTCCCACCCCCACGTCACCAAGACGTCGGCGCTCACCTCGTTCTCCGAGGACCTGCGCTCGCGCGGCTACCGGCCCAGCGCCGAACTCCTCGCCGCGGAGCTGGTGGAGGCCGACCTGCACCACTCCACGGCCCTGGGCGTCGACCCCGGCACCACCCTCCACCGCATCGAACGACTGCGCCTCGGTGACGGTTTCCCCATCTGCCTGGAGACCGTCCACCTCTCGGCGGAGCGCTTCCCCGACCTGGACGAGTCACTGCTCAAGGGCTCACTCTCGGAAGCCCTGCAGAACACCCAGGGCGTCCGGGTCGTGCGGGCCACCCAGCAGATCCGCGCGGTGAACGTCACCGGACGCCAGGCCCGGCTGCTCGGCGTCAAGGAGGGCTCCGCCGCCCTGCTGGTCCGCCGCACGGCGTTCGACGGGACGGGCCACGTCGTCGAGTACGGCGAATCCCTGTGCCGGGGCGACCTGTACGAGTTCTCGCTGGTGGTGACCAAGTAGCGGCCCGCGCTGTGCCGTGTGACGCGGTGCGCTCTGCCGTCGGCGAATCTGCCGAGGGCCGAGATCCCTTCCGGGCCGCCGTCGGCGGCCCGAGGGTGGAGACACCGCGGCTGACCGGGCCGCGCCACCACCAGGAGGAGCGATGGCACGCAGCAGCACCGGATTCCACCCGGGGCCACGGGCCGAGGAGGGGGACACCCCTCCGTCACGGTTCGACGACCACCTCGCCGCCCAACTCCTCAACCAGCGCATCATCTTCCTCGGCACCCAGGTCGACGAGGTCTCCGCGAACCGGGTCTGCGCGCAGCTGCTCCTGCTCTCCGCCGAGGACCCCCGCACCGACATCGGCCTCTACGTCAACAGTCCGGGCGGCTCCGTCCACGCGGGCCTCGCGATCTACGACACGATGCGGCTCATCCCGAACGACGTGTCGACCCTGGCCATGGGATTCGCCGCGAGCATGGGGCAGTTCCTGCTCACCGTCGGCACCCCCGGCAAGCGCTACTCGCTCCCGAACGCGCGGATCATGATGCACCAGCCCTCGGCGGGCATCGGCGGCACCACCGCCGACATCGCCATCCAGGCCGAGAACCTCCAGTTCACCAAGGAGACCATCGAGCGCATCACCGCCGAACACACCGGCCAGAGCGCGGAGACGATCTCCCGCGACGGTGACCGCGACCGCTGGTTCACGGCCGAACAGGCCAGGGAGTACGGCATGGTCGACCGGGTCGTCGAGTCGCTCGACGACGTCCGCCCGGCCTCCTCGAAGCGACGGATGGGACTCTGACATGAGCTCGTACACGATCCCGAACGTCGTCGAGCGCACCCCGCAGGGCGAGCGCGCGTACGACATCTACAGCAAGCTGCTCTCCGAGCGGATCATCTTCCTCGGCACCGAGATCGACGACGGCGTGGCCAACGTCGTCATCGCGCAGCTGCTCCACCTGGAGTCGGCGGCCCCGGAGCGGGAGATCGCCGTCTACCTCAACTCACCGGGTGGCTCGTTCACTTCGCTGATGGCGATCTACGACACGATGAGCTTCGTCAGCGCGCCCATCTCGACGTTCTGCGTCGGCCAGGCCGCCTCGACAGCGGCGGTGCTCCTGGCGGGTGGAGACCCCGGGCGGCGCTTCATCCTGGAGCACGCGCGGGTGCTGCTCGGGCAGCCCGCGAGCGGCGGTACCCGAGGCACCGTCTCCGACCTGGGCCTCCAGGCCAAGGAGATGATCCGGATCCGCTCCCAGGTCGAGGAGGTCCTGTCCCTGCACACCCACCACCCCGTCGAGACCCTGCGCGCCGACATGGACCGCGACAAGGTCTTCACGCCGCGGGAGGCGGTGGCGTACGGACTCGCCGACGAGGTGCTTGGCCGGCGCCTGGCGGCCGCCGCCTGAGGACCGGGACTCCCGGCTCCCCGGGCGGCGCGACGGGCGTCAGGCGGCGAGACGGACCTCGCCGTAGCGGGAAGTGGCCTCCTTGCGCCCGGGCGCGGTCCGGGACCTGAGGGGCCGGGGCTGCTGCTGGCGCACGAGGCGGTGGTGCGACAGGGCGAGCAGATCGGCGAGGCCGAGCCCGAGCGCGTGCGCGGCGGCCGCGAGGACCTCGGACGAGGCCTCCTTGCGGCCGCGCTCCAGCTCGGAGAGGTACGGCATCGAGATACGGGCCGCTTCGGCGACCTCCTTGAGCGTCCGCTCCTGTGCGAGCCGCTCCCGCCGCAGGACCTCACCCACGACGTCCCGCCACAAGGGCTCCCTGGGCGCCGGTTCGGCCGGCTCCGGAGGCGCCGCCGGCTCGGCCGGGACGGGTCGCAGGGGGATGACGCGGGCTCGGTTCGACGCGTGGCTGCTCACGCCTCCACCCTAGGAAACCCGGCCCGTTTGCGGGACCCCACCGCGTTCTGCCCTCGGCGAATCACCTCCCCGCCCTCAGTGCGGGTGCGGCTCGTCCCGGTGCACCGGACCGTGCGCGGCCTCGCAGTGCGCGTCGTCGCTGGGACCGCCGCCGGTGCGTACGTCCAGGACGTTCTCCGGGGCGTGGTCGACCTGGAGGGTGGTGTGGCTGACCTCGTAGTCGCACTGCAGGATCTTCTCCAGGTCCCGGCGCACGGTGTGGCAGTCCGCGACGGGTTCTACCAGGACGTGCGCGGACAGGGCTGGCGTCCCCGACGTGATGGTCCACACGTGCAGGTCGTGCACCTCGGCGACCGAGGAGTGCCCGGCCAGCCGGTCCCCGATGGCGTCCGGGTCGAGATGCGCGGGCGCGGCCTCCAGGAAGATCCGCCCCGACTCCCGTACGAGCGTGTAGCCCGCCTTGAACATGAGAGCCACCACGACCAGCGTGGCGATGGCGTCGGCGCGGGCGAAGCCGGTCAGCAGGACCACGAGGCCGGCGATCGCGGTACCGATGAACGCGAACAGGTCGTTGAGTATGTGCTGGTAGGCGCCCTCGACGTTGAGCGAGGTGCGGTTGGCCTTCGAGATGCACCAGGCCGCCGCCACGTTCACCGCGATACCCGCGAGCGCCGTGTAGAACATCAGCCCGCCCTCGACCGCGGGCGGATCGAACAGCCGCCGCACCGCCTCGTACGCCAGCCAGGCACCGAGCAGCAGCAGCGTCAGCCCGTTCGCCTGGGCGGAGAGGATCTCGGCCCGCTTCAGGCCGTACGTGAAGCCGCCGCGGGCCGGACGCTCGGCGAGCCGCATCGCGATGAGGGCCAGCACGATGGACACGGCGTCGGTGAGCATGTGCGCGGCGTCGGAGATCAGGGCGAGCGACCGGGCGACGACGCCGATGACGACCTCGACCGCCATGAACGTCGCGATCAGCGTCAGCGCGATCGCGAGCCAGCGGCGGTCCGCGTCCGCGGTGACACCGTGCGAGTGCCCCGCGTGCCCGCCCGGCCCCTGCTCGTGGCCGTGGTGCGCGCTCATGGGAGTCCCCCTCGATGCGGTGTCCGACGGGTGTCCGACACCCGCAGTGAAGCGCACCTCGCGGAGATCGGCAAAGGCTGCACCGGTGACCGTTGTCATCATCGTTAGTGCGCCGCTGACCTGTGGTGATGCGAAGCGGATGGGCGGACGGCCGGGCGGTCGGGGTCAGGCGCCGAAGAGCTGTGTCCAGTACGTGCCCGCCGAGCCGCCGCCCGCGAAACCGACGCCCAGGTGGGTGAAGGCGGGCTTGAGGATGTTGGCGCGGTGGCCGGGACTGTCCATCCAGCCCCGGACGACCTCGGCGGGGGAGCGCTGGCCGCAGGCGATGTTCTCGCCGATGGTGCGGCGGGTGCTGCCCGCGGCGGCTGCCCGGTGCCAGGGCTCGCTGCCGTCGGGAGAGGTGTGGGAGTAGAACGCGCGCGCCACCATGTCCGTGCTGTGCGCCTGCGCCGCCCTGGTGAGCAGGGGGTCCCCGGCCAGCGGCGGCAGACCGGCCGCGGCCCGCTCGGCGTTGGTGAGCGCGACGACCTCGGCGGTGGTCCGCGCCAGCCCGCCGGGGGTCAGGGGGCTGGCCCACAACGCCGTCCAGTAGAGCGTGCCGGACCGGTTGTCGGGTACGCAGGCCACACCGGTCTCGGTGAATGCCGGGTCCTGGACCGTCCGCCGGGTCCGCTCGCCCGAGAGGCAGTACTCCACGAACTCCGCCGCGTCCCGGGGCCCGGAGACGAGATGCTCGCCGGCCGTCAGATACGCGTAACCCCCGGCGGTCACGCGCTGGTGCACGGACAGCCCGTCCGCCCCCTGTGACCCGAGGCGCCCGTGCGCCGCCATGTCCGCGGCGTGCGCCCGCGCCGCGGCGCTCAGCCGCCCGTCGAGGACCACGGCCGGGGAGCCGACGGCGGCACGTGCGGCGTTCACGAGCGCGAGGAAGCCGTCCGTCGGGGACCCGGTCCCGGTGGCTCCGGAAGCGGCGGCCGATCCGCGGGTTCCATGAAGGCGGCGCGTGGAGTGGAGGCCGTGGATGCCTCCGGAACCGGAACCGGAAGCGGGACTGGGGCCGGAAGTGGAACCGGAAGCGGAACCGGAAGCGGAACCGGGACCGGGACCGATACCGGGACCCGTGCTGAGGCCCGCGCCCGTGTCGGTGTCCTCGGCCACCTCCACGCCGAAGTCCCGTGCGATCCCGGCCAGCCCGTCGGCGTACCCCTGGCCCAGAGCGCGCAGCTTCCAGGTGGGCCCGCGGCGGTAGATCTCCGCGAGCAGCAGCACGGTCTCCCGCTGCGGACGCGACGGCGTGAACCGGGCGAGGAGGCGGCCGCCGGGTCCGGTGACCCGCAGGGTCGGGGCGGGCAGCCGTCCCAGCGGGGTGCCCGGCTCGGCGGGACTGACGACCACGGTGACGCGGCTCGCCCCGGCCCGCAGCGCGGCCGGATCGACCGTGAGGGTCTGCCCGCTCAGACGCGCGCCGGGGGCGGCGGGCTGGTTGTAGAACACGAAGTCGCCGTCCCCGCGCACCTTGCCGCTGTCGTCGGTGACGAGCGCCGACACGTCGAACGGGCCGGGCACCCCGAGGGTCAGGGCGCCACCGGGCAGGGGCAGATTGCCGCCGGGTACCAACTCGTCCATCGTGCCGCCTGTCCGGGTGCCGGATCACTGTGCGCGCCCCGTGGGGCGTCGACAGGACAACGCCCCACGGGTGTGCGCGGGTTCCTGACACCTGGTACCGGTCAGTCGAGGGCGACTCCGGGAGCGATGTCCTCGTGCCGCTCCACGGGCGCCTGGCCGCGGGCCGTCGAGGTCTTGGCCGGCTTGCCGCAGAAGGCGGATTCCAGGGTGCGGGCCATGGTGTTGAGCACGGTCCCGTTGTTGGACGTGTTGGCGAGCGCCGTGACACTGCGCGTGCCGTCCTTCGACGTGAACGCGTACGTGTAGTAGCCCTGCACGGTGCCCGTGTGGCCGTACACCGAGACCCCGCACGACAGGTCACGCCGGCGCAGACCGAGTCCGTACCCCTGGGTGCTGTTGACGGGCGTCCACTGCTGCATCTGCTCAAGCTGCGCGGCCGACGTCAGTCTGCCGCGCAGCAGGGCCGAGAAGAAGGTGTCCAGGTCCCGGGTGCTGGAGATGACCGCGCCCGCGCTCTGCGCCCACGACACGGTCTGCTCGGTCGAGTCGACGAGCGTCCCGTCGGCCTCGTCGGGCGGCAGATAGCCCTTGGTGTGCCGGCCGGCGATCGCTGTGGCCGGGTGCACGTAGGAGGTGTCCTTCAGACCGAGCGGCTTGATGATGCGGCTCTTGTACGCGGACCGCACGGACTTCCCGGTGAGCTTCTCGATGAGCATGCCCCCGACGACGAAGTTGGTGTTGGAGTACGAGTAGGCGGCGCCCGGCGCGTTGCCGAGGGGCTGCTTCAAGGACAGGTCCACCAGCTCCTGGTAGCTGAAGACCTTGTCGCGTACGGCCTCGAAGCCCGGGACCGTGTTGGCGAACATGTCGTTGGTGTAGTCGTACAGACCGCTGCGGTGGCTCAGCACATGGCGCACCGTGATCCGGTCGTCGGGCAGCAGGCCCGGGAGATACGAGTTGACCGAGGTGTCCAGTGCGAGCACGCCCTCGTCGACCAGCTGCAGCAGGACCACGGCCGTGAAGCTCTTGGTGACGCTGCCGACGCGGAAGCGGTCGGCGTTGTCGATGGCCCGTCCGGTGATCCGGTCCGCGACGCCCTCGGCGACCTTGTGGACCGTGCCGTTGTCGTCGATCCGCGCCATGGCACCCGGCGCCCCCTGCGTCAGCGCTGTCCGCAGCACCTCGCGCAGCCCCGCCACGTCGGGCGCCGCGAGGGTTTCGGTCGCCCCCTGACTGCCGCTCACGGCACGGTCGCCGGCGCCGGCGGGTGCCGCGGTCGCGTCGGTCGCCGGGACCGCCAGCACGGACAGCAGGACGGCTCCCAGTGCCGCCGTACTCCTCGCCGTACCCCTGCCCATCATTCCTGAGACCATCTGTGTGGTTCTCCCCGTAGTCGTCCGCAATGCGGGAAACGTGCGAGCGGCACCGCGGATCACGGTGCCGTCATCATCTCTACGCGCAGGACCCACCCGCGGGTTGCATCGGCGGGAGTGAATTTCCGCCGGTCAGTGTGACGCTCGCGCCAGCAGTCCGGACAGCAGGACTTCGAGCGACTCGCGCAGGGCCGTGGTGAAGTCGATGCGCAGGACCGCCAGTGCGGGTTCGGACTCGTAGACCGCGAGCACGGACTCGTAGACCGCGAGCACGGCGGGCGACGGATGCGCGTGCGGCCAGGCCGCCGTGGCCACCATGAGCGCCCCGGCGACGAACCGCACGGCGGCCCGCTCGGCCAGTTCGGGTACGTGCAGGCGGACCCGGTGCGACAGGGCGAACGCGTGGCCGATGGAGGAGCGTTTGTGCCCGGCGGCGACCTGCGTCGATACGTTCCGCTCCAGGACCGCGGCGAGGGCGTCCGCCAGGAATGCGGCGACCTGGTCCGCGCGCTCGAAGACGGGGGCGTCGGCGTCGACGGCCTCGGGGAGCGCGGTGCCGAGGTGATCGAGCAGCTCCTGCGAGGCGGTGGCGAGCAGTTCCAGCAGGACGGCCTCGCGGGACTCGAAGTAGCGCAGCACGTTCGACTTCGCGAGCCCCACCCGGCGGCTCAGCTCGTTCGGGCTCACCTGCGCCACCGGCATCTCACCGAGCATCGCGGCCGCGGTGTCGAGGATCGCCGCAGCAGGTCGAGGAGAGCACCGAACCGCTCCTGTACGCGGCCACCAGTTCCGAGGCGACGGCCGGGGGCTATTACGCTCCCGGCGGCAGGTTCGGCCTGGTCGGCCCGGCCGCCACCGCCCGTGTCACCCGCCGCGCCCTCGACGCGGACACGAACCGCAGGCTGTGGACCGTGTCCGAACGTCTGACCGGCGTCGCCCTCCCCGCGGCCGTCGCCTGAACGGCCCCGTCGCACGGGGGCGGCGTCCGGCACAGCGCCGGCCGGGTGCCAGACTGACCTCATGGACGAGCGCGAATTCAGCAGGTCAGGACAGCACGCATCGGTCGTCGGACTCGGCACCTGGCAACTCGGTGCCGACTGGGGCGACGTGGACGACAAGGACGCCCTGGCGGTCCTGGAGGCCGCCGCGGAGTCGGGGGTGACGTTCTTCGACACGGCGGACGTGTACGGCGACGGGCGCAGCGAGGAGGCCATCGCCGCGTTCCTGAGCGGCCGGCCCGATCTGCACGTGCTGGTCGCTACGAAGATGGGCCGCCGGGCAGACCAGATCCCGGAGAACTACGTTCTCGACAACTTCCGTGCCTGGAACGACCGTTCGCGTCGCAACCTCGGTGTCGACCGTATCGACCTGGTGCAGCTGCACTGCCCGCCGACGCCGGTGTATTCGTCGGACGAGGTGTTCGACGCGCTCGACACGCTGGTCGAGGAGGAGCGCATCGCGGCGTACGGCGTGAGCGTGGAGACCTGTGACGAGGCGCTGACGGCGATCGCCCGGCCGGGCGTGGCCAGCGTCCAGATCATCCTCAACCCGTTCCGGATGAAGCCGCTGCAGCGGGTGCTGCCGGCGGCGCGGGAGGCCGGGGTCGGGATCATCGCCCGGGTTCCGCTGGCCTCCGGGCTGCTCTCCGGCAAGTACACGAAGGACACGGTCTTCGCGGCGAACGACCACCGGACGTTCAACCGGCACGGGGAGGCGTTCGACCAGGGCGAGACCTTCTCGGGTGTCGACTACGCCACCGGTGTGGAGGCGGCGGCGGAGTTCTCCGCGCTCGCCCCGGAGGGGGTCACCCCGGCGCAGCTTGCGCTGGCGTGGATCGTCCAGCAGCCGGGCGTGACCTCGGTCATCCCCGGCGCCCGTACGCCCGAACAGGCCCGCGCGAACGCGGCGGCGGGCAAGCTCCCGCCGCTGCCGGCGGAGACGCTGTCGGCGATCTCGGCCCTCTACGACCGCCGCATCAAGCCCCAGGTCGAAGCGCGCTGGTAACGACAGCGCCTGCCCCGCGCCGGCCCGCGCCCCTCCGGGCCGTCGCCCGACGGGCTCGTACCCGACCGCGCCCCCGTCGTGCCCGGCCGCGCAGTTCCCCGCGCCCCTGAGGGGGCGGGGGCCAGTCGGTTTGTACCTGGCTGAGTCCTCGTCGTGGTCGGCCGCGCAGTTCCTCGCGCCCCTGAGGGGGTGGGGGGCCAGTCGGTTCGTACCTGGCTGCGGGCCCGTCGTGGTCGGCCGCGCCGTTCCCCGCCGCCCCTGACGGGGCCCACCGGCCCGCATGCCGACCACGCTCCCGCGCCCCGCGCCTTTGCAAGGGGCGCGGGGAACGGCGCGCTCAGCCACAAGGGACCGCGGCCGGGTACGAGCCCGGCCCCCGCCTTTCAGGAGCCGAGGAACGGCGGTCTCATCCACTGCCTCGCCCGGAACAGAGCAGAGCCGAACACGGCTGGTCCGAACGGCACTTCGGGCGCGGGGGGGGGGGGGGGGCGGGGCCCCCCCCCCCCCCCCCCCCCGGCGGCCCCCCCCCCCCCCCCCGGGGGGGGGGGGCGGGGGCCCACACCCCCCCCCCCCCCCCCCCCCCCACGCCCCGCCTCCCGCACCGAGCCGCGGTGCTCGGGACCGTGCCCGGGCAGCAGGATGTCGCCCGACAGCGCCTCGAACGCGTCGAGCGAGGCCAGCGCCCCGCCCCGGTCGTGATGGAACATGACAGGCAGCAACTGCGGACCCGCCACACGTGAGGTGGGGTGGCCGTTGACCAGACCGTCACCCGATATCACCACGCCCGCCTCCGGCAGATGGAAGGCGCAGTGGCCGGCCGTGTGCCCGGGGGTGTGCACGGGAACGGGACGGCCGGGCAGATCGAGCGCTCCCTCGCCCGGAAACGCCCGCGGCCGGGCGACCGGCACGTGGGCGGTGCCGCCGGACCGCAGCGCGTGCACGGCCCACGGCACCACACCGGGCCGCCAGGCGTTCTTCAGCACCTGTCCGACGGTCACCTGGTGGAGGAAGTCCCGGCGCGCGTGCGGGACTTCGGCCTCGTGGGTGTAGACGGGCGTGCCGTAGGTGCTGCTGAGGTACTCGGCCGACCCGAGGTGGTCGTTGTGGGCGTGCGTGACGAGAACGGCCGTGACGGCCTCGGGTGAACTGCCCACGGCGGAAAGGGACGCCAGCACCTTCTCGCGGTCACCGGGATAGCCGGTGTCCACGAGGGTGACGGCGTCCCCCTCCGTGAGGATCACCCAGTTGGTGTTGCTGCCGTGCACGAGATGGATGCCGTCGGCGACTTGACGGATGTCTGCCTGCATGATCGTCCCGACCCTAGAGGTCCTTGTCTGACGGAGCCAGCCAAGCAGACCCGCGGGTGTCCCGGCGCAGCGGGGCGGACGAGGCGCGCATCGACCTCAGAGCCAGCAGCAGTACGGCGATGTCGTCGAAATAGGCCGGGTCGGGCATCAGGTCGGTCGGCAGCACGACATAGGCGATCGCTCCCCAGAAGACCCAGCGGGGGCCGGTCGGCAACCCGGCGCGGCGCAGGCTCCGCCGTGTGCGGACCAGGCGGACGGTCAGGACCACCGCCCCCGCGAGTGCCGCCGCCAGTACGGCCGCGGCGACGATGACCAGAATCCACATGTTGGTGTCCATGAGCCCTTCCCAGGCGCGTCCGGTGCTGCTGTCCGGATGCCCAGGTTCACCCCGTCATCACAGCCGAGCCGGTTCGACACGCGGCGCGGTGCGTCTCGGGGCCGCCCGCCGCACCCCTACGCTTTGCTGTCGATCGACGACCTTGAGCGACACCCGACTGATGAAGATGGGGGACGTGCGTGAGAATCGCCTGCGTCGGCGGTGGGCCCGCCGGCTTGTACCTCTCGATCCTGATGAAGCGTCAGGACCCCGGCCACGAGATCACCGTCCATGAACGGAACCCGGCCGGATCGACCTACGGCTGGGGGGTGACGTACTGGGCGAGCCTGCTCGACAAACTGGAGACGGGGGACCCGGAGTCGGCGCGGGCCGTACGGGAGAACTCGGTCCGCTGGAGCGACGGTGTCGCGCACATCGGCGACCGTACGACCACACACCACGGCGACGAGGGGTTCGGCATCGGGCGTGGACGACTGCTGGACATCCTCGCCGGACGGGCCCGCTCCCTGGGCGTGCGCGTCGCGTTCGACGACGAGGTGGCCGACGGGGCCGCACTGCCCGACGCCGATCTGGTCGTCGCCTGCGACGGCGTGCGCAGCGGGGTGCGTGAGCGCCACGCCGCCCACTTCGGCACCGAGGTCGCACTCGGCCGGAACCGATACATCTGGCTGGGCACCACGAAAGTTTTCGAGGCGTTCACCTTCGCCTTCGTGGAGACACCGCACGGCTGGATCTGGTGCTACGCCTACGGGTTCGGAGACGACCGCAGCACCTGTGTCGTCGAGTGCTCACCCGAGACCTGGACGGGCCTCGGCCTCGACCGGGCCGACGAGGCCGAGGGGCTCGCCCGCCTCGAAGAGCTCTTCGTCAAGCTGCTGGACGGCCACCGGCTCATCGGACGGGCGACCGCGGGCGGCAGCGCGCAGTGGCTGAACTTCCGCACCCTGACCAACCGCACCTGGTCCCACGGGAACGTCGTCCTGCTCGGCGACGCCGCCCACACCACGCACTACTCCATCGGCGCGGGCACCACCCTCGCCCTGGAGGACGCCATCGCCCTGGCCGACGCACTGAGCACACGGACCGGGTCCGGGACCGGGCGGCCCGAACTCGCTCCGGCCCTCGCCGCGTACGAGAAGGCGCGCAAAGCCGAGCTGCTGTCCGTGCAGAGCGCGGCCCGCCACAGCGCCCAGTGGTACGAGAACCTGCCGCGCTACGTCGACCTGCCTCCGGCGCAGATGTTCGCGCTCCTCGGCCAGCGGCACTCGCCGCTGCTGCCGTACGTACCACCGCAGCTCTACTACCGGCTCGACCGGGCGGCCGGGCGGCTCGAATCCCTGCGCAGGCTCAAGCGCTGGCTGGGCCCGAAGCTGGCACGGACCCTGCACGGCAGCACCACCAAGGGCTGACACCTCGTCAACACGGCGCCCCGTTGGCGGGAATGGCGGTGTTGCCCACGGGCCGGGTGATGCGCGAGCGTGCTGAGTCATGGACCGAGACCGGGGCGACGCCGCCCTCTCCCTCTCCCGCCGCCGGCTCCTCGCGGCCGCGGGCGCCGCCGGTACCGTCACCGCCATCGGCCTCGCACCCGCCGCCGCGCAGCCGCCTGCCGGGCTCTCCCTGTCCTTCACCGAGGCCACCAATGGTTCGGCGACCCTCGCACCCGGCGGGGACCGGCTGATCGCCGAGATCCAGAACGTGCTGTGGTCGCTCCCGCGCACCGGCGGCAGAGCCGTCCCCCTCACCCCGGCGGGCCTCGAACCGAACCGGCCCGTGTACGCGCCGGACGGCGGCCTCGTCGCCTTCTGCGCCTACCGGGGCGGTGGCTTCCACCTCTGGACGATGCGGCCCGACGGATCCGACCTGCGCCGACGCACCGACGGGCCCTTCGACGACCGCGGCCCGGTCTGGTCGCCCGACGGCACCCGTATCGCTTTCGCCTCCGAGCGCGGCGGCGACCCGGTGACCGGCTGCCCGTACCGTATCCACGTGCTGGACCTGCGCACCGGCGACATCCGCCGGGTGACGGGTCTGCCCGCTCAGACGGGTCCCGTGCAGGACGGGGCCTGGGAGGACTTCGACCCCACCTGGTCGCCGGACGGCGAGCGCATCCTGTTCGTGCGCGCGAAGGGCGTCGCCACCGCGAACGGCGTGGGACTCGACGCCCGGACCGTCGCCGCCGTCCCCGCCTCCGGCACAGGACCGGTCGTCGTGGAGCACACCGACACCACGACCGCCCAGCTGATGACTCCCTCACTCTCACCGGACGGCCGCCGTCTGGCGTATCTGCGGACCACCGCGGCCCCGAACGGCTCCTGCGCGCTCGTCGTCGACGGCGAACCCGTCACCGTCACCGGGGACCTCGCACCGGTACCGCCCCGCTGGACGGCGGCGGGCGAACTGCTGCTCACCATCGACGGCGACTTCACCCTCGTACGGCCGCAGAAGCCGACGGAGACGGACACGATCGCCTTCGAGGCAAGGCTGTCCGTGGACCGGCCGCGCTACGCGGTGAAGGAGTACGACCTGGGGGAGGGGCGGACCCGTCCGGTACGGGGGATCCATCTTCCCGCGCTCTCGCCCGACGGACGGCACATCGCCTTTGCCGCCCTCAACTCGCTCTGGCTGGCCGGGAGTTCCGGTGGCTCGGCACCCAAGCGGCTGCGCCGGGCGGCGGCCACCGAGTACGTGCTCGGGCCCTCGTGGTCGCGCGACGGACGCGCGCTGCTGTACGCGGACGACCGTGACGGCCTGCTCGGTGTGTACCGGCTGGATCCGGCCACCGGCCAGGAGAGCGCCCTCGCGACCGGCGGACGGGTCCACCCCGCGCTCTCGCCCGACGGGACCCGCCTCGCCTGCCTGGACCTGACCGGACGGCTCGTCGTCCGAGACCTCAGCAGTGCCACGGAGAAGGTACTCGCGACCCCGCTCGGCGCGGGCGGGCTGCCCGGACGGCCCAGCTGGTCGCCCGACGGCCGGTTTCTCGCGTTCTGCGACCGCAACCGCCTCAACCTCCGCTTCCGGGAGGGCTACAACCTGGTCCGGATCGTCGACACCACGACCGGGAAGGACCGGCTGCACGCGGTGGCACCCCATGTGTCGATCGCCGACCGGTACGACTCGGGGCCCGTCTGGTCGCCGGACGGCCGCTGGATGGCGGTGATCGTCGAATCCGCGCTCTGCCTGCTGCCCGTCACGCCCGACGGCACCCCGCGCGGCGCCCTGCGCACCCTCACCACCGAACCGGCCGACCATCCCTCCAGGTCCGGCGACTCACGGACCCTGCTGTACCTCTCCGGAGCCAGGTTGCGGCTGATCGACGTCGGCGGCGGGCCGGCCCGTACCGTCCGGGTGCCGTTGGACCGGCGAAGGCCCGTGCCCGCCGACACCGTGGTGCACGCGGGGCGGCTCTGGGACGGCACGGGCGAGTCCGTACGGGACGACGTCGACATCGTCGTACGCGACGGACGCGTCACCGCCGTCGAACCGCACCGCAGACGCGAGGCGAAGACCGGCATCGACGCCTCGGACAAGACCGTCGTCCCCGGGCTGTGGGACACGCACACCCACCCCTGGCAGGTCACCTACGGAGGCCGTCAGACGGTCGGCCAGCTCACCTACGGCATCACCACCGCCGTGTCCCTCGGCGGCTTCGCCCATGAACAGGCGCGCATCCGCGAGGCCGTGACGGCAGGTCAGCTCGCCGGGCCCCGGCTGCTGACCACCGGCGAACTCCTCGACGGCTCCCGGGTCGCCTACAGCATGGGACGCGCCCACCGTACGAGGGACGGATTGCGGCGCTCGCTGGAGCGGGGCGCCGCACTGGACTGGGACTTCGTCAAGACCTATGTGCGGGCCCCGAGTTGGGTGATGGAGGAAGCGGCCCGGTTCGGGCACGAGCGGCTCGGTGTGCGCTCGGGCAGCCATCTGCTCTCGCCCGGCGTGCAACTCGGCCAGGACCTGACGACCCATCTGCAGGCGACACAGCGCTACGAGTTCGGGCACGCGACCACCTCGACGGGGCGTGCCTACCAGGACGTGCTGGAGATCTACACGGCGCTGGGCGCCGACTTCGGTCTCATCGCCACCCCGTTCACCTCCGCGCCCCTGCTCGGCGCGGATCCAGGGCTCGCGGACGACCCCAGGGTGACCGCCGTGATGCCGCCCTGGGACAGCGCCCTCGTCCGGCAGGGGGCGACCGTGCCGCCGACCGCGGCCCAACTCGCCACCCTGCGCACGGAGACCGACGTCTACCGGCGGATCCTGGCCGCGGGCGGACTCGTCGCCCTCGGTACGGACCAGCCGCTCGTCCCCGTCGGTCTCTCCCTGCACCTCGGCCTGCGCGCCCTGCACCGGGGCGGCCTGTCCCCGGCCGAGGCCCTGCGCACGGTGACCGTGCTGCCCGCCCGGCTGTTCGGCCTCGAAGGCGACCTCGGCACGCTCACGCCGGGCAGGCTCGCGGACCTGACCGTGGTGGACGGCGACCCCTTCACCGACTTCGACACCCTCGTCCGTACGGTCGCCGTGCTCCGGGGCGGGGTCCCGTACAGGACCGACGACCTCGTGGCCGCGTACGAGCCCGTGTCCGCGCCCGCCACCCGTCGCGCGGCGCACGAGGCGGACTGGCTGGAGGTGGGGCGGCTGATGCGGCTGGAGGGGTGCTGCGGCGCGGGCTTCTGAGGCCGCCCCGCACGGTCGGGCCATGGCGAACGTGCAGTGGGCCGGGCAGGCCGAAGCGTTCGAACGAGTTGTGATGCCCGCCCCGAGGGTGGACCGGGTGTGCGCCCCGCCGTCGCGTGCGCCCCAGTGGCGACGTCCGGCCGCGGCGTCCGGGTGATCAGACAACCTGGAGCTGCGGCAAGGCGGTTGGAGCGGGATCGTCCGCAAAACGCACCGAGCGTCACTCGCCTTGACAGCGCCGATCGTGCGCCGGCGCAACTAATGTGACGAAAGAGCGCCACAGTGACCCCACACCGGGATACGCTGCCCCGCGCACCCCACGTTCGAGTCCGCGCACGTGGGGGGCCGGTCATCCCGGCCTGCTCGTGTGCGGGTTCAGCAGAGCCTCAACGCGAGAGACATACCGTCCGGTCTGACGCTCCACCCCTCACCGCAACCCGGTGAACCAAGTCCACCCCCGGAAGGGCTCCACGCAGCCGGGCACCGATCAACCTTGGCGTCCCCCGTTGGTCCGTACACACAGTGCGGTCCCTCAGGCAGGGCGTCCCGAACCCCCGTCAGGGCAGCCTCGGCTCGAACTCGGCACCGAAAAGAACGCACCACGGACTCCGCCAGGAACCGTGCGCCGCGGAGGGCCCCACCAGGACCTTGCCGGTCCACCGGGATCGGGCGCCCTCAGGTGCACAGCCGGCCGCCGAGTTCCGCCGACTGCCTTTCATCCAGTGAGGAACAATGAGCATGCGCGCCCGCACCACCGTAGCTGCGGCCATTTCGACGGTCCTGTCCATTTCTCTCACCGCCTGTGGTGAGGGATCCGACACCGGGAGCGACGGAAAGGCCGCGTCCGTGGGTATCGCCATGCCCACGAAGACGTCCCAGCGGTGGATCAACGACGGCCAGAACATGGTCGACGAGCTCAAGGGGTTCGGCTACACCACCACCCTCAAGTACGCCGACAACGACCCGAAGAACCAGGTCGCGCAGGTCGAGGCCATGATCGACAGCGGTGTCGACGCGCTGGTCATAGCCTCGGTCGACGGCAAGGTGTTCACCGACGTCCTGGAGAAGGCGAACTCGGCCAACGTGCCGGTGATCTCCTACGACCGGCTGATCCTCGGCAGCCCGAACGTCGACTACTACGCGACCTTCGACAACGTGAAGGTCGGCACCCTGCAGGCCGACTACATCTCGGAGGGGCTCGGGCTCGTCAACGGCAGCGGCAAGGGCCCGTTCACCGTCGAGCTCTTCGCGGGTTCCCCCGACGACAACAACACCAAGTACTTCTACGAGGCCGCCATGGAGGTCCTGGAGCCGTACATCCAGAGCGGCGACCTGATCGTCAGATCCGGGGAGACCGAGCTCAAGGAGGTCACCACCCTGCGCTGGGACGGCCCCACGGCGGAGAAGCGCATGAGCAAGCTGCTCGAAGCGGAGTACTCCGACCAGAGCATCGACGCGGTCCTCTCCCCGTACGACGGTATGTCGCTCGGCATCATCAAGGCGCTCAAGGCGCACGGCTACGGCACCACCGCCAAGCCGCTGCCTCTCGTCACGGGCCAGGACGCCGAAGTGCCCTCGGTCAAGTCGATCATGGACAGCCAGCAGTCGCAGACCGTCTACAAGGACACCCGCGAGCTGGCGCTGGTCACCGCGTACATGGTCAACTCCATGGTCCACGGCAAGAAGCCGGCACTCAACGACACCAGGACGTACGACAACGGCAAGAAGGTCGTGCCCGCGTACCTCCTGGAGCCGGTGAGCGTGGACAAGGCCAACTACCAGCAGGTGCTCGTCGATTCGGGCTACATCAAGAAGAGCGACCTGAAGTAGGTCGCGAAAGCGGTTCACGCGCGGGTGCGGGGCAGGGAGATTCGTCTCCCTGCCCCGCACCCGCGCGTGGGGGCCGCGGGTCGGCGTCAGTTGACGAAGACCGCCGGGCCGCCGCTCTGTGTGGTGTCGGTGACCGGGGCGTACTTGGCGGTGAAGTAGCCGTTGCTGAAGCACAGCGACGAGCCCGAGAACTTCGTGAACTGCTGGTTCGTGAACGAGATGCTGTTGTCGGCGTTGTCGGCCGTGCCCGACATGCTGGGCGCCCGGTAGACACAGGTGATCGTGCCGAGCAGCGTACGCAGTACGGCAGTTGTCTGGATGGATGATCCGGCGGCCGGGGTGATGGTGAGGGAGCCCTCGGAGGTCACGGCGGTGGTGTACGGCAGGTTGTCGACCGTGATGCTGGTGACACCGAGGACACCGACCACGTTGCTGGTGCAACTCGCGCTGGCGAAGGTGTGGCTGGTGACCGACTCGGTGGCCGTGCCGGGCGCGGCCGGGTTGTCGAGCACCGTGGCGACGAAGGCCGACGACGAACAGGAGATGCCGCTCGTACCGGTGGCGCTGGAGTAGAGCGTGGCGTTCGTGCCGGTGGCCAGCGAGGCGCTGAGCACGTCGCCGGCGGCGACCGCCGTTCCGCCGGCGCCGCCGGTGGTCAGGACCGAGCCGTCGGCCGCGGAGGCCGGGCCGGCCGCCGAGAGGGCGAGGGTCGTGACAGCGGCGGCCAGGGTGAGGGAAGTCCGAGTACGCATGCGGGTGCCTCGTTTTCGGGAGTGGGGGTGGGAGAGGTGGCCGCCGCCGGCCCGTCGCGCCTTCTCCGAACGCGACGGGCCGACGGCGGCTGCCGGGAGGTCGGCCGGAGGCGTCGAAGGACAACCTCCGGCACATGACCGGCGGAAAGGGCGACCGGGGGCGGCCCAGGGGGGAAGTGGCCGTGCCGGTGCCGTGGAGGAGAGAACGCGGAGCGCACAGGTGGTCGGTCCGCGAAGGGCGCACTTGCGACCCAGTGTTGGTCCGAAGCGCCGTGCGACGGGATGTGGCCCGGGAATCGGCGTACGCCGTCGATCGGATCCGGCGCCACGGATCCATGCGCAGCCAGGGAGAGTTGTAGACCTGAATGTTATTCAACGTCAAGACTCAGTAAGAAAGTTGACGTTCCATCAGGCGGCCTTCATCGCTTCGCCACATTTCCGGCGTCCTTTTCGCACAAGGTGCTTGACCCTCGACACTTACCGCGGGTAACTTCCGTCGCGGCTACTGCTGCGTAACGTGAAAGCCCTTGCGTCCACCGGGAGTCGCGAGGAGACGTGCGCCGTATTCGCTGTCCGCGTCAGGACAACGTGCCGCCCGAAGCCCTACCTAGCGTTGACCATGCCCCTGGGAGCAGAAAATGGCCTCGTCCTCGGACGCCAACTCGTCCGCCGGTTCCACCCCCGAGCCCCGCGAAGCGCCGGAAAGCGGTTCCACGGCGAAGACACCCGCAAGCCCCGCGAGACGTGGGCGCGTCCGTCCACGCCGCGCCGCGGTGATGGCGGTTCCCGCCACCGTGATCGCCGCGGGCCTCATGATCCTCACCGCCCAGGGTGCCCTGGGTGTGCAGTTCTCGATCTCCGGCATGCCGTTCACGGTCACCGCGACCAATCTCGACGGTGAGGGCTTCGCACAGTTCGGCGGCCTCGACCAGATGGCCGAGGGCAGCCCGAACGAGGGCGACACCGGCGGCCAGGTCCTGGTGGTGGTCTCCGCGATCAAGAAGGCGACCTTGGAGAAGCTCTGCCAGAGTGTCGACCTCGGCGGCACCAACCTGCTCATCAGGGCCGGGGAGGGCAAGGACAAGGTGTCCGCGGTCAACCTCACCACCGACTCCACCGAGCTGTCGGGCAACGCGTCCTTCGACAACATCGAGATCGGCAACGACGCCGGCACGCTCGACAAGTCCCACGCGCGGGGCCCGAAGGGCGTCTTCAGCCAGCAGGCCGACACCGTCCACATCGGCAACCTGCGGCAGACCAACTACGCCACCACGGCGGCGGTGTTCAAGCTTCCCGGTCTGAAGCTGAGCTTCAGCGACAAGGGCTGCTGATGGCCGCCTTCAGGCGCTGGCGTGCGGACCGCCCGTTCCTGGGCGGGCTGCTGCTCACCCTGGGCGGAGCGGAGATCCTCCTCACCCAGAAGGCGTCGCTGAAGGTCGTCATGCACATCGGCATGCAGGGCCTGGCCGGCTATCTCCTGCCGGTCCTGATGGTGATCTGCGGACTGCTGATCCTCTTCAACCCCGCGCAGCGCCTGTTCTACTCGATCCTGGGCGTCCTGTTCTCGCTGGGCTCCTGGATCACCTCGAACCTGGGTGGATTCCTCATCGGCCTCCTCCTCGGTGTCGTCGGCAGCTGCCTGGCCTTCGGCTGGCTGCCGGACCAGGAGCCGCGCCGTCCCCGCACGTGGCTCCGCCGCAATCGCAAGCCGGTGAAGCCGGTGCAGCCGATGGAGTCGGCGGGCCGTCCGTGATGCCCCCGGGGCGCCCGCCGAGGCGGCGCCCCCACGGCCGCGCAGTCCCCGCCTTCCGTGCGTCCCCCGCGTTCACTGCACGCCGTGCGGCCGGAACTGGATGCTCACGCGGGGGCCCGCCGCCCGCGCGCTCTTGGGGATCGCGTGCTCCCAGGTGCGCTGGCAGGAACCGCCCATGACGATCAGGTCGCCGTGCCCGAGCGGACGCCGTACGGTGCTGCCGCCGCGCCGGGGCCGCAGAAGCAGATCCCGCGGGGCCCCCACGGAGACGATCGCGACCATCGTGTCCCGGTGCGCGCCGCGCCCCGTCCGGTCCCCGTGCCAGGCCACACTGTCCCGGCCGTCCCGGTAGTAGCAGAGCCCGGCCGTGGTGAACGGTTCCCCCAGCTCGTCCGCGTAGTGGTCGGACAGGGCGTCCCGCGCCTCGTCCAGAACGGGATGCGGCAGCGGGTGCTCCGCACGGTAGAAAGCCAGCAACCGCGGTACGTCCACCACCTGCTCGTACATCTGCCGTCGTTCCGCCCGCCAGGGGACCTCGTCGGCGAGCCGGGTGAAGAGCGGGTCCGCGCCGTGCAGCCAGCCGGGCAGCAGATCGATCCACGCCCCGTCGCCGAGCACGGTCCGGCGCAGCCCGGTGAGCGGGCCGAGGCGGATGGCGTCGCTCTGGTCGAACAGTGATCCCTGAAGGTGCGTGGACATGCCTCCAGGCTACCCGCTTATTCGAATGCGTGTGCTAATCGGTGGAAGGGGCCGGGCCGGCCCTGGCGGACGCGCCCCGCTCAGTGCTCGGCGCCGGGGCGCGCGGCCGGGGAGTGACGGCGGTGGCTGGTGTCGCACCAGGGGAAGATGCGGCTGCGCCGGCACGTGCACAGGGCGACGCAGAAGCGGTCGGAGGACACGGTCGTGCCGTCTTCCAGGACGATCTCGACCGGCCCTTCGACGAGCGTGGGGCCCTGACGGTGGGCGACGATCCGGCGTGGGCGTTCGGCGGGGCTCTCCGGCACGGCCGTTCACCGCCTTTCTCTCGACGACGTGCGCTGTTTCCTGGCGGTCATACGCTGGTGCGCAACGAGGACCGGCCGGACCGCCAGGCCTCCAGCAGGCGGTCCGCGAGCCGGTCCTCAAGCCACCCGGTGGCATCGACGCCGAACGCGATGTCGGCGTCGAGATGCGGTTCCTCCTCCAGCAGGCCGGCGACGACCTCACGGCGTACGACCTGCTCGTGCACCGCGTCCGCCTCGACGTGCTCGGCGTAGAAGTGCTCGGCCGCCGGGCCCGCCCCGTTGCGCCGCATTGCGCTCGCGAGCCGCCTGGAGCCGGGGGAGGAGGTGGTCTCCACCGCGGCGAAGTGGCCCACCAGCGCGCCACGCAGCTCACGGTGCAGACCGAAGAGGGACATCAGGTTGACGACGGCCAGCGCCTCGGCGCCACTCGCGTCGAGATAGCGCCCGTACGACGGGTCCAGGTCGAGGTCGGTCATGAGGTCGGCGAAAAGCTGGGCGTGCACGCGCTCGGCGCGCCCCGCTCCCCACTCGTCGAACTCCACCGCCGCCATGCCCGCCTTCGCGCGTCCCCACAGGCGCGGCAGGACCCAGGCGTGCGGATCGGCCTCCTTGAGGTGGTAGACCGAGCGCTGGGCGGCGTACTCACGCAGTTGCCACAACTCGCCCTTGTCCTGGAGGAAATGGGAGACGCCCTGGCCGTCGACAGGTTCCACGAGCAGCTCGTCCAGCGCCTCGTCCGCGCGGGTGTGCCGGGTCGCCCCGGCGCGCAGAGCCGCCAGGAACGGCTCCTCCAGCGCCGCGCGGACCCGCAGCAGCCCGGGGTCCCACTCGCGGGCGCCGTCGACACCCGCGAAGCCCCGGTAGTGCAGCTCGTAACAGAGGTAGAGCGCCAACTGGAGGTCGTCGCCCAGTGGCTCGGCACCGGCGAGAACGGCGTCGTCGGGGAGCGGTCCCGTGTCGCGGAGATACTCGATGAGCGCCGCGGAGATCTCTCCCCGGCTCGGCGGGAGTTCCGGTTCCGCGTACGGGCGCTTGGCTGCTGGTTCCATGCGTGCCGGGTACCCGTGATCGCGAAGCCCTCACCTGCGCGGACCCACTTCGGGCTCACTCCGGACCCACCCCGGGCGTCATGTCACGGCGGGGGCCACCGGATCACACGCGCCCTGTGTCGATGACGCAGAAGCGGTTCCCGTCGGGGTCCGCGAGCACGACGAAGTCCGGATCCTCGGGATAGAGGTCCCAGTCCACCCGCCGTGCGCCGAGGGACACCAGCCGCTCGACCTCGGCAGCCTGCTCGGCGGCGTCGTCGGCGTACAGGTCGAGGTGGACCCGGGGACGCTCCTGCACCGGTGTGTCACTCAGGCCGAGGGCCACCTGGGGGCCGGTGCCGTCGACGGGGACCAGTACCACCCAGTCGTCCTCGGCCGCCTCGCGCGGCTCGTAGTCGAGCGCCCGCGTCCAGAACGCGGCAGCGCGCCGGACGTCCGACACACCCAACACAACGGACCCGATCTTCAGCATGGGCCGAGTGAAGCAGATGTCCGTGGGATCCGGGTGGTCTTTTCTCGTCGTCCGACGCACTGGCATGCATGCGGCGTCGAGAGCGAGGGCGCGTCAGGTGGTGCGCCCGGGGCCTCCGCTGCCGAAGCCGCCACTGTCGTTGTCGTTCCAGGTCGGGCGTTCCTGGTCGGCCGCGCGGTGCGAGGAGTCGCCGCCCATCTGGTGCGGGCTGAGGCGGTCCTGGTCCTCGGTGATCCCGTCGGGCTCGCGCCGTTCGGTCACCAGGCCGACGGGCCCGGAGTCGGGGAGACGGGGCTGCTCCTCGGGGCGGGGCGGCGCGGGCTGGCGGGCGCGCTGCCGACGCCCCCACACCACGGCCCAGATCAGGCCGCCGACGAGGATGACGCCGATCAGGAACGGCACGATTCCGCCCACGGCGGCGCCGGAAGCGGCCAGGGGTGTCGCGTAGAAGTCCATTTTCCCCGAGTACCCTGTCCCACCAGCCGAAACAAGGTTTTCCCGCGGTGGCCCCTCCGCTGTCCCGGAGCGGCACGGAACGGCTCCCGGGCCGCGTGTGCCCAGGAGCCGTATCGATGAGGCTCTCTCACCATCTGTACCAGCGTGACCTGCCTCCCGTACCCGTCGTGCCGCGCATCAGGAAGCCGAGCAACCAGATGACGAGCACCGCGATCGCGATCCACCAGAGCACTTTCACGGCGAATCCGGCCCCGAAGAGAATCAGGACCAGCAACAGGACCAAGAGAATCGGAACCATGGCCTCCACCTCCTGGAGGCTGGGTTCCCCGATTCCTCGTTCGCTACCGCGTCGCGAAAGTCGGCAGATAGGGGAAAATCATGTTATGAAATGAATAGTTTGGAGATGTCCCGTTCGGGGGAATTTACCCATAGTGCTTCGGACCGGAGGCACGTCCGCGGGAGCTGGGGAGCCAGACCTCGGCTGTGTCCCGGCCGGGCCCGTTCGTGCGCCCTCCCACGGCGACTGTTTCCGTGAGCACCCTCTGAGGGAGATGCGACGCAGCATGCCAATCACCGCCAGGACGAATCAGCATCCCCATGACGACGCCCCCGACACGGCCGCGGCCTTCGAACGGCTCGCCGCCCTGCCCGAAGGCGCCGACCGGCAAGCCCTGCGCGACGACCTGGTGCGGGACTGGCTGCCCATGGCGAACCGCATCGCCATGCGGTACCGGGGAAGGGGCGAGTCCACCGAGGACCTCGCCCAGGTGGCGGCACTCGGCCTCGTCAAAGCCGTCGACCGCTACGACCCCGAGCGCGGCAACGCCTTCGAGAGCTACGCCATCCCGACCATCACCGGTGAGATCAAGCGCCACTTCCGCGACCACATGTGGGTTCTGCACGTACCGCGACGCGTCCAGGACCTGCGCAACCGGGTCCGCGCCGCCGCGAAGGAACTGTCCCAGACCATCCCGGGCCGCCGGCCGACCATCGCCGAGATCGCCGCGCACGCGCAGATGACCGAGGACGACGTACGGGCCGGCTTCGAAGCCCTCGACAGCTTCACCGCCCTGTCCCTCGACGCCGAACTGCCCGGCAGCGACGACGGCTACGCACTCGGAGACGCCATCGGAGAGTCCGACACCGGGTTCGATCTCGTCATCGACCGCGAGGCGGTGAAGCCCTGTATCGCGGCGCTCCCCGAGCGCGAGCGGACCATCCTCTATCTGCGCTTCTTCAGGGGCATGACCCAGGGGCGCATCGCGGAGCACCTGGGTATCTCCCAGATGCATGTCTCGCGACTGCTCAGCGGCTGCTGCGCCAAGGTGCGCGACGAGGCGCTCGCCGATCACGAGCACGACGACGAGTCCGACCAAGGGCGCGGTCGGACAGCCGGGTCCTTTGACGGACCCAGCCGCCCGTCGCGGGGTGCTCCCGAGTCGGGCGGCTGTGTGGCGAGCTCACTGCCGAACCCTCCCGGGAGCGGTTTGCCAGCGGCCTGCCACTCACCGAAGTAACCAAGAGGGCCTGAACGAAACACCCTTGTCATGGTGGGGGGTTGATGCAACTCGGCGTACGGGGTGTCTCCTCCTCGGGCGGGGCGCGGTCCTGTCGGCCGCCGCCGGGCCCGTCGGCGCGCGAACCACCGTCCGGCGTCATTCGTCCCCTCCGGGGTCACGGCACATCACGGTCGCGCTCCATCGTCCCCACTCCACCGGACGCGTGCCGGAGTGCCGACCGTTCGGAGTCACCGTCACCCAGGGTCACGGACTCTCACGGATTGCGAAGGTCGACCGGTGGGCGCAGGGTGAAGACGGCAGTCCAACCCTCGTACGAAGGCGGAACACCATGAGCAAGGCGAAGAGCAAGGCCAAGCAGATGAAGGGCAAGATGAAGGAGGCCACCGGCAAGTCCATGGACGACAGGTCCATGGAGGGTGAGGGCCGGGGTCAGCAGATGACGGGCAAGGCCGAGGAACTCAAGGACAGGGCCGCCGGCCACATGAAGAAGTCCGGACGGTAGAGCGCCGGTCCTCTCGCGCGTACGCCCCCGAACGGTCACCGGTGCCGCCGCGACCGCCGGGGGCGTTCCCGCGTCCGCACGACGGGCGCCACCGGGCGTCACCTAAGAGGCGCCCGTGACGCACGAGGTGTGGAGAAGTGATCCATGGGCACTCGGCTGCTGAAAAGACGTGCCCGACCAGGCGTTCAGCGGCCGTGTGCACTCACCTCCCGCACCCGACAGGGGCGCCCGGACGGAGGATTTCCCTCATGGCTTTTCTCGTCGACCCGACACGCACCCCCGGTCCCTTGCTGGCACCTCCGGGTGTCTACGCGCCGCAGGCCGACACCTTCCTTCTGGCCCGGGCCCTCTACCGCGAGGGCCCCACTCACGGCATGGACGTCCTCGACCTCGGGACCGGCACCGGAACCCTGGCGATCTGTGCCGCCCGCAAGGGGGCCCGCGTCACGGCGGTCGACATCGCCTGGCGGGCCGTGCTCACCGCCCGGCTCAACGCCCTGCGGGCGCGGCAGCGCCTCACAGTCCACCGCGGGGACCTCCTGGAACCCGTACGGGGACGGTCCTTCGACCTGATCATCAGCAATCCGCCGTATGTTCCCACGCCGCCGTCGGAGCCCTCGGTCGGCCGGGGCCGGGAGCGGGCCTGGAACGCCGGGCTCGACGGACGCGCGGTCCTGGACCGCATCTGTACCGACGTGCCGCGCGTCCTGCGGCCCGGTGGTGTCCTGCTCATCGCCCAGTCGGGACTGAGCGGCACCGACGAGACACTGGACCGGCTGGCCGCCTCGGGACTGCGGGCCACGGTCGGCGACCGGGCGTACATCCCGTTCGGGCCCGTACTCCGCTCGCGTCTGCCGTGGCTCAGGGAGTCCGGCCGGATCGCGGCACGCGAGGAGAACGAGGAACTGGTGATCATCCGGGCCGAACGGACCGGCTGACCGCCGGGAGCTGCTTCAAGGGACGGCCGTTCCCGGGCTCCGACTGCCCGGGAACGGCCGCCCCGGCCTTGGAACGGCCCCGCCTCACAGCGCCCTCTCGCGGACGACCTCTCGGGGCGGCTTGTCGTAGCGCAGTCCGAGGAAGCGCGGGTGGCGGAGCATGCCGTCGCGCGTCCACTCCGTGAACGCGATCTGCGCGACCAGTACCGGCTCGGCCCAGTGGGCGCCCGCCTCGCGCACCGGGCCGGTGAACGGCGAGGCGGACAGGCCGAGTTCGTCGAGGGCGCCGCGCAGCGCGAGGAGCGTACGGCGGTCGAACCCCGTACCCACCTTGCCCGCGTACCGCAGGTCCGCACCCTCGAAGTGGCCCAGCAGCAGGGCGCCGAACCCGGCGCGGCTGCCACCCGGTTCGGTGAATCCGCCGATCACGAACTCCTGCTCCAGGGAGCACTTCAGCTTGAGCCAGTCCGGTGAACGGCGGGGCAGATAGGCGCTGTTGGCGCGCTTCGCGATGAGCCCCTCCCAACCACGGGCACAGGCGTCGGCCAGGAGGTCGGCGCCCCCCTCGTTGCGGTGGGTCGTCAGGCGCAGCGGCGCCCGGTAGGCCACGGCACGACGGAGGAGGGACTTGCGGGCGCGCAGCGGCAGCCGTGTCGTGTCCGCGCCCTCCAGCCTGAGCAGGTCGAAGAGGCAGTACGTCACGGCGACCGCGCTCGCCTCGACGTCCCGTCGGCGGGTGAGTCCCATGCGCTGCTGAAGGCGGCCGAAGTCGGTGCGGCCGTGCGTGAACGCGACGATCTCCCCGTCCACGGTGAAGTCCGTGCAGGACTGGGCGGCGAGCGCGTCCACGATCTCCGGGTACGTCTCGTCGAGGCGGTTGCCGGTGCGCGAGAGCAGACGGACCCGGCCGCCCTCGCGCACCGCCAGCGCGCGGACGCCGTCGAGCTTCCGCTCGAAGACCCAGTCGCCGGGGAACTCGCGCTGATCGCTGAGAGTGGCGAGCATGGGCCTGGAGGCCAGCTCGATGCCGGGAACCGCGTCACGAAGCAGCCGTGCCCGGTCCTCGGGCAGGGAACCCAGAAGGTCGGTCATCGCCGCTCACTCCTTCGTCCGGCTCCTTCCCCTGCCCCCTACGCATCGTCGCGCAGGCTCCGGCAGCCCGCTACCGGGGTCGACCCTGTGGGGCGAGCGGCGGGTGGACGCGCCGATCATCGGCAACCCCTTCCTGTCCGGCCGGATCTCAGCATGATGTAGGGACAACCGTGCCCCGCCTGGCACCCGGGGAGGGCCCGGCCTCATCGTGGGAGGATCCGTGGACAGGACAGGGACCGCCGGACACATACCCGACGGCGACGCCCGCGCGATGAACGCCGCAGAAGCTGCGGAACGCGCGGATCCGTCGGAGCCCGCGGATCTCGCGGAACTGAGGAACCAGGAGTTCGGCTACCTCGACGCCGGCGGCCACACGTATCTCGACCACACGGGAGCAGGCCTCGCACCGGCCTCACTCGTCCGGGGGAGCGCCGCCCGGATCACCAACGGTGTCTTCGGGAACCCGCACTCCGAGAGCCCGGCCTCCCGCGCCTCGGGACTCCTGCTGACCCGGGCGCGCCAGGCGGTGCTCCGCCACTTCCACGCCGACCCGGCCGAGTACGCCGTGATCTTCACCGCGAACGCCACGGGTGCCCTGCGCCTGGTCGGCGAGGCGTACCCCTTCAGCCGCCGCAGCAGGCTGGTCATGCCGCTCGACAACCACAACTCGGTCAACGGCCTGCGCGAGTACGCGCGTGCACGCGGCGCGAGCACGACGTACGTACCCGTGGGCGGCCCCGGTCTCCGCGTGGACGAACAGCGGCTGCGGGCCGCTCTGCCCGAGCGCGGACGCGGCGTCGGCCGACGCCCGCCGCGACCGGGCGAGCGCGGACAGGGTCTGCTCGCCTACCCGGCGCAGAGCAACTTCACCGGTGTCCAGCATCCGCTCGCCTGGATCGCGACGGCCCAGGCGCGCGGTTACGACGCCCTGCTCGACGCGGCGGCCTTCGTCCCCGCCAACTCCCTCGATCTGAGCCGGTATCACCCCGACTTCACCGTCGTCAGCTGGTACAAGGTCTTCGGCCATCCCACCGGCGTCGGCAGTCTGATCGCCCGCCGGGACGCGCTCGCCCGGCTGCGCCGGCCCTGGTTCTCCGGCGGCACGATCTACGCGGTCAGCGCACAGGCGCAGTGGCACGTCCTCGCCGACGACGAGGCGGCCTTCGAGGACGGCACGGTCAACTTCCTCTCCATCCCCGACGTGACGGCCGGGCTTGAGTGGATCGACGCCATCGGCATGGCACGGGTGCACGCGCATGTGACCGCGCTGACCGACCAACTCCTCACGGGTCTCTGGGCGTTGCGGCACAGCGACGGCTCCCCGCTGGTCAGGGTGTACGGTCCGCGCGACCTCGTGGCCCGCGGGGCGACCGTCGCGCTCAACCTGCTGGACGCCGACGGCCAGGTCGTCGACGAACGGGTCGTCACCCGCGACAGCGCCTCGCGGGGCATCTCGCTGCGCACGGGCTGTTTCTGCAATCCGGGCGCGGGCGAGGCGGCCTTCGCCCTGCCGCTTCGTCTGCTGCGCTCGGCCGCCCGCCGCCGACCCACGTCCCTGGATGAGTACTTGGAGCTGCTGCACCTGCCGTCGGCGGGCGCGGTCCGTGTCTCGCTCGGCCTGTCGTCACAGCCCAGGGACATCGACACGTTCCTGGGTTTCGTACGGGACACCTACCGGGACCTGGTGCCGGGTGCGACCGGCCTGGAGGCGAGGGCCGGCTGCTGACAGGCGGGCGACGGACGGGGGACAGGGGGCGGGCGGCAGGGGAGGGGCGTCTCAGCCTCCCGCCCGGTCGCGCACCACCCCGCCCCGGCACTTGCGCGCCAGCACCGCCCAGGTCGCGGCCAGGAACACCAGTGTGAACCCCGTCAGGATCAGCCAGCCGCGGCTCGCGGGCCCGGCGAACGAGTCGCCGTACGAGTCGAGGAGCGGCGGGCCCAGCCGGGAGGCGCCGTCGCGCCACAGTCCTTCGAGGCCGATGCCTGCGCCGAGTGCCTCGAACGCCCAGCGGTTCGTCATCGCCCAGCTGATCGCCTCCCCGGCCCCCGTCATCCGGGGAACCGGTACGAAGGCCCCGGAGAAGAGCACCTGCGGGAAGCACAGCAGCGGCAGCATCAGCGTCGCCTGCCGCGGATCGGTCACCACGGCCGAGGCGAGCAGGCCCAGCGCGAGCGCGGCGGCGGAGGCCAGCACGCTCGACGCGAACAGGGAGAGGAAGGTGTCCCAGCCCGCCGCGGGCAGCCGGTCCAGGGCGCGCAGCACGGCGAGCAGCAGCGCGTCGGCGGCGGCCAGCACCGGCAGCATGATCGTGAGCTTCGAGGCGACGTACGGGCCGATCCGCAGACCTGCCAGCCATTCGCGGCGCAGCACGGGAAGTTCCGTGCAGATCTGCAGCAGCCCGTACGTCAACCCGAAGAAGAAGGCGCCGAAGGCCGTCCAGAACATGATCATCGCGGTCGACCCCGGATCCGGGCCCGCCGGGTCGAACGCCCCCGCCCGGAACAGCACCGCGAACATCGCCACGATCATCACGGGCGAGCCCGCCAGCACGGCGACCGAGAGCCGGCTGTGCAGCAGCAGGGCGGTGCCGCGCCGGGTGAGCAGGGACCACTGCCGTACGGCACCGACGCGCCGCCGTGGGGCGGGCCGCGCCACCGGTCCGGTGCGGGGGACGCCCGGCCGGTCCGGTGCCGGTTCGACCCGCACGCCGTCGCAGACAGTGCCATCGGCCAGGGGGCCGGCGGATACGCCACCGGCCGACACGGCGCCGACGGGTACGGCGCCTTCGGCCACCACGCCGTACACCTCCTCCACCGTGTCCACCCCGAACGACCCGCACAGGGCACCCGGTTCACCGGCGTACGCGACCTGCCCGCCGGGGGAGAGGAAGACGACGTGGTCGCCGCGGAGCAGATCGGCGAGGACGTGGGTGGTGAGCACGACGGTGGTGCCGCCCTCGGCCAGCGACCGCAGGGTCCGCAGCAGGGCGGCGCCGGTCACCGGATCGAGCCCGGAGGTCGGTTCGTCGAGGAAGAGCACCCGCGGGCCGGTGAGCAACTCGGCGGCGATACCGGCCCGTTTGCGCTCCCCGCCGCTGAGCGCGCGCACCGGTGTGCCGGCCCGGTGGGACAGCCCCAGGGAGAGAAGGACCCGGTCCACGGCCGCGGTGACCGCCGCGGCTGAGGTTCCCGCGGGCATGCGCAGACCGGCGGCGTACACCAGGGTCCGGCGCAGGGGGAGGTCCCGGTGCAGGATGTCCTCCTGCGGGACGAACCCGAACTCCGGCCCCGGCGCCCCCGGCCGGTCGCCGTCGTGCAGTACCGCCCCCTCGTCGGCGGCGCGAAGTCCCGCCAGTGATTCCAGCAGTACCGTCTTGCCCGCCCCGCTGCTGCCCGCGATCACGACGATCCGTCCGGGAGCGATGTCGACCGACACGTCGTGCAGTACGCGCCCCGCTCCACGCACCCGCTGAGTCAGCCGACGAGCCTGAACGTGGAGTCCTGTCGGTGTCGTCGGCATGGAGGCAGCATGCCAGCAGGACGCCGACGGCGGACCCGTATCGCGGAGTGGAACAATCATCGCCTTCGTTTCACCGGTAACTCGACGGTTTTAGCGCTTACTTGCAAGCCGGATCACCCCTTGAGGCTCACTTGAAACGATCTTTGTTTCTTTCATTGACGACGGAAAAGAATCAACCTAGGTTCCGGGCATGCGCTCGACTCCTCGCACCGGGGCGTTCCCGGCCCACACACCGGCCGCCGCCCAGATCTTCACCACGGTCCTGTCCCACGGCCCGCTGACCCGCTCCGACATGGCCGGCCGGGTGGGGCTGTCGGCCGCCGCCGTCACCAAGGCGGTCCGGCCCCTGATCGAGGCCGGATACCTGGTGGAGGAGGCCGGGGACGAGGCGCGTCCCACGCTGGGACGGCCCGCCAACGCGGTGCGGGTGGACGGCGGCCGTGCCCTGTTCATCGGCGTCAAGGTGACCGGCGACGAGATCATCGCCGTACTGACGGACCTGTGCTGCCGGATCCGGGTCGCCCGCCACGTGCCCCTGCGGGCCCGTGAACCGCAGCCCGTACTGACCGCCCTCGCCGACCTCGTACAGGAACTCCTCGCGGAGGCCGACGGGTTCGGCGTCCAGGTGCGGGGGATCGGCGTCGCCGTCTCCGGGGACGTGGACCGCGCCGCGGGCGAGGTGCGCCTGTCGCCCTTCCTGGAGTGGCGCGATCTGCCCCTCGCGGAGCTGGTGGAGATGACGACCGGACTGCCGGTGACCGTCGACAACGACGTGCGGGCCCTGACCGTCGCCGAGCAGTGGTTCGGCGCGGGCGTCGGCCTGTCCGACTTCGCCGTGGTCACGGTGGGAGCGGGCATCGGCTGCGGCCTGGTCGTGCACGGCAAGGTCGTCTCGGGAGCGCACGGCGTGGCCGGCGAGATCGGGCATGTGGTCATCGACCCCACAGGGCCGCTCTGCCACTGCGGGAACCGGGGCTGCGCGGAGGCGATCGCCGCCGACCCCGCGATCGTCGCCGCGGTACGCGACGCGACCGGCCTCCCCGTGGCCGACGCGGCGCAGGCCGTCGAACTGGCCCGCCGGGGCGACCCCGGCGCACGGGAGGTCTACGCACGGGCCGGTGACGCGATCGGCCGGGCCATCGCGACCGTGGCCAACCTCCTGGGACCCGAACGCGTGATCATCTCCGGTGAGGGCCTGGCGGCGTACGACCTGTTCGCCGAGCAGATCCGCGACGCCTTCGCCGCTTCCGCCTTCGGCACCGCCGCCCGCTGCGACCTGCTGACCCGGCCGTTGCTCTTCGACGAGTGGGCCCGCGGCGCCGCCGCCACCGCGATCCAGTCCTTCATCGGCGGTCCGCCCCACGGCACGGGATGAGCCGCCGCCTCGCACGGCGGAGCCGCACACTCCGTACGCCCCGACGCGGTCGCTGAGCCGCAGCACCACACCCCCGCACAGCCCGACCCCTCACAGGAGGTTCCGACCCATGCGGTCATCCTCGTACGCGCCCACAGCCCCCGCCCGCCGTTCGCTGAGGGCCCTCCTCGTCCTGGCGCTGACCGCCGCGACGGCCGCCGCCCTCCCGTCGGCGCGGGCAGCCACGCCGACCCCCACCTCCACCCCGGCCGCCAGTACCTCGGCCCTCGCGGCCAAGCCGTACATGGGCTGGTCGAGTTGGAGCATGCAGTCCTCGAAGTACCCGGGGCTCAACCCCGACGGCGACTACAGCTACCTCACCGAGAAGAACGTCCTCAAGCAGGCGGACGCCCTGGCGGCCGAGCTCAAGCCGTTCGGCTACGAGTACGTCAACCTCGACGCCGGCTGGTGGATGGACCAGGCATGGAAGCCCGGCTTCGACCGGTACGGCCGCCAGCGGGCGGACCCGGGGCGCTTCCCGCGCGGGATGAAGCCCGTCGCCGACCACATCCACGGCAAGGGCCTCAAGGCGGGCATCTACCTGCCCGTCGGCCTGCAGAAGGAGGCGTACGGCGAGGGCGAGGTCCCGATCTGGAACGCCGGCGACTGTACGACCGCCGACATCGTCCACGACGACCTGCGCACCACCAACGGCTGGGACAGCGCCTACAAGCTCGACTTCTCGAACCCCTGCGCGCAGAAGTACGTCGACTCGCAGGCCCAGCTGTTCGCCGACTGGGGCTACGACTTCCTGAAGCTGGACGGCGTCGGACCGGGTTCCGGCAAGAACGGCGACCAGTACGACAACGTTGCCGACGTCGCCGCCTGGAACAAGGCCATCGCCGCCACCGGCCGGCCCATCCACCTGGAGGTCTCCTGGTCGCTGGACATAGGCAGGGTCGCCGACTGGAAGAAGTACTCCAACGGCTGGCGCATCGACACCGACGTCGAGTGCTACTGCAACACCCTCGTCAGCTGGGAGAACTCGGTCGACGACCGCTGGGACGACCTCCCCGGCTGGACCCGCCACGCGGGCCCCGGCGGCTGGAACGACCTGGACTCCCTGGACGTCGGCAACGGCGCGATGGACGGCCTCACCAAGGCGGAACGCCAGAGCTACGCGACCCTCTGGGCCATCGCCAAATCCCCGCTCTACACCGGTGACGACCTCACCAGGCTCGACTCCTACGGCGTGTCGCTGCTGACCAACCGCGAGGTCATCGCCCTCAACCAGGGCAGCACGCCGCCCGCCCGGCCGGTCACCCCCTCCGACCCGCAGCAGGTGTGGGCCGCCGAGAACGCCGACGGCAGCTACACCGTGGCCCTGTTCAACCTCGCCGACAGGCCCGCCGCCGTCTCCGCCGACTGGGCCGCCCTCGGCTTCACCGGCAAGGCCGCCGTACGGGACCTGTGGAACCGCGAGAACCTCGGCACGCACAAGGACAAGGTGACGCAGGCCCTGCCCGCCCACGGTTCCCGTCTCTTCACCGTGACCCCGCGGGGAACCGCGCTCGCCACGACCGGCTACGAGGCCGAGGCAGCCGCCAACACGCTCGGCGGCAACGCCTCCGTGGCCGACTGCTCCGCCTGCTCGGGCGGCCACAAGGTCGGCAACCTCTACGCCGGCGGCTCACTCCGCTTCAACGACGTCCTCGTGGCCAAGGCCGGTACCTACCAGGTGAAGGTCGCCTACGTCAGCGGTGACCCCCGCTCCGTCGAGGTCTCCGCGAACGGCGACGGTTCGACGCGTCACAAGTTCCCCTCCACCGGGGACTGGGGGACCGCCGAGACCGTCAGCGTGCCCGTCCCCCTCAAGGCCGGCGCCAACACGATCACCTTCGACAGCGGCTCCGGATACGCCCCGGACATCGACCGCATCGACGTACCGAAGCCCTCCTGACCAGTCCTCCAGACAGTCTTCCCGCCAGTCCTTCCGCCCCGTCGTCCTGACCGCCGTTCTCTTCCCCTGGAGCCGCACCGTGGACAAGAGCCGCCCCGCCGAGCCCAGCAGACGAAGACTCCTCTCCCTGACCGCCGCGACCGGCGTCGCCACCGCCCTCGGCGGCCTGCCCGCCTTCACCGCGACCGCCGCACCGCGGCGGCCCACCGATACGGCCTCTCAAAAGGGGAGTCCGCGCGACCGGCTGTGGTGGCAGGCGCCCGCCGACGAGCACTCGATGATCGAGCAGGGCCTGCCCATCGGCAACGGCCGCCTCGGCGCCCTCGCGAGCAACGACCCCGGCCGTGAGCTGCTGCTCATCACCGACGCCACGATGTGGACCGGCGGACTCAACGACACCCTCGACTCCGACGGCCAGTTCCCCTACGACCGCGAGAACTTCGGCTCCTTCACCCTGCTCGGCCGTCTCGCCGTCGACATCCCTGACCACGACCTGTCCGCCGTCTCCGGCTACCGCCGCACGCTGGACCTGGCACAGGGCGTGATCACCACGTCGTACGTCCGCTCCGAAGTCACGTACGAGCGGCAGGTCTTCGCCAGCCGTCCCGACGACGCGATCGTGCTGCACTTCACGCAGAGCGGGGGCGGCCGCTACACCGGCAGCGTCGCCCTGGACGGGACGCACGGAGAGGCCGTCAAGGGCACCTCCTTCGGCGCCGCCTTCCCGAACGGGCTGCGGTACGGGGCGGCCGTGCGGGCGTACGGGTCCGGTGGCAGCGTCCGGGTGAAGGGTGCGCTGATCGAGTTCACCGGGTGCGGGGACCTCACCGTGGTGGTGAGCGGCGGCACCGACTACGCGCCGGACGCCTCCGCCCACTACCGCAATCCGTCCCTCGACCCGGAGAAGCTGGCCCGTACCAAGGTCGACGCCGCGGCGGCCCACCCGGCGGCAACGCTCCTGCGCACCCATGTGGCCGACCACCGGGCACTGTTCGAGCAGATGGACCTCTCGCTCGGCACCTCGTCCGCCGAGCAGCGCTCCCTGGACACCTGGGAGCGGATCAGGGCACGTGCCCGGGACGACGTGCCCGATCCCGAACTGGAGGCCGCCTACCTGCAGTTCGGCCGCTACCTGATGATCTCCGGATCCCGTGGCAGCCTGCCGCTGAACCTCCAGGGACTGTGGCTGGACGGCAACGACCCGGACTGGATGGGCGACTACCACACCGACATCAACATCCAGATGAACTACTGGCTGGCAGACCGGGCAGGCCTGTCGCAGAGCTTCGACGCGCTCACCGACTACTGCCTCGCCCAGTTCCCGTCCTGGCAGAAGCTCACCCATGACCTCTTCAACGACCCGCGCAACCGCTACCGCAACTCCACCGGGAAGGTCGCCGGCTGGGCCGTCGCGTTCTCCACCAACATCCATGGCGGCAACGGCTGGTGGTGGCATCCGGCGGGCAACGCCTGGCTGTGCGCGAGTCTGTGGGAGCACTACGAGTTCACCCGGTCGCGCTCCCACCTGTCCAGGATCTACCCGCTCCTGAAGAGCGCCTGCGAGTTCTGGGAGGCGCGGCTGATCACCACGACACTTCCCGGCACCTCGGAGGAAGTACTCGTCGACGACAGCGACTGGTCGCCCGAGCACGGCCCGCAGGACGCCAAGGGCATCACCTACGCACAGGAACTGGTGTGGGCGCTCTTCGACAACTACCGCACCGCGGCGAAGGAGTTGAAGAAGGACTCCGCCTACGCGGAGACGATCGGCGGCCTCCAGGAGCGGCTGTATCTGCCGAAGGTGAGTGCCAGGACGGGCTGGCTGGAGGAGTGGATGTCCCCCGACAACCTCGGCGAGGCCACCCACCGGCATCTGTCCCCGCTCATCGGTCTCTTCCCCGGCGACCGCATCCGCCCCGACGACTCCACCCCGCCCGAGATCGTCAGGGGCGCGACGGCCCTGCTGACCGCGCGCGGCATGGAGAGCTTCGGCTGGGCGAACGCCTGGCGCGGTCTGTGCTGGGCCCGGCTCAAGAACGCGGAGAACGCCTATCAGCTGATCATCAACAACCTCCGCCCCTCGACCGGTGGCGGCAACGGTTCCGCGCCGAACCTCTTCGACATCTACGAGGTCGACAAGGGCCGCGGCATCTTCCAGATCGACGCCAACTTCGGCACTCCCGCGGCGATGATCGAGATGCTTCTGTACTCCCGCCCGGGGCACCTGGAACTGCTCCCGGCCCTGCCCGACGCATGGGCGAAGTCCGGTTCCGTCACGGGAGTCGGCGCCCGGGGCGGCTTCGTCGTCGACCTGCGCTGGCGTGACGGCAAGCCGACCGAGGCACACATCCGCAGCGTCGGCGGCCGGACGACCACGGTCGCGTACGGCCGCTCGTCCCGCACGGTGACCCTGAAACCCGGCGCCTCCGTCACGCTGCGGGACTTCGCCCGATGACGGCCCCGCTCGCCCGAGCGGGCCGCCTGATGGCACCTCTGGCACTGCTGGTGATCGCAGCCGCCGTCCAGATCACACCCGCGACCGCCGCCCAGGCAGCCCCCGCCGGCCGGCACGACGTGGTCACCTGGGGTGCGAGCGCGGACCGGGTGGGGGACGCCGTCGCCGACCGGAGCTACCGCCTGATCGTGCGCACCAGCGTGGCGGGGGACAACCTGCGCGTCCGGCTCTCCAACGCCTTCGGGGACCGGCCGCTGACCTTCGACAGTGCCTGTGCCGGCCTCCGGCGAACGGGTGCGGAACTGGTGCCGGGCACCAACAAGCGGCTGACCTTCGGCGGCGCTCGCTCGGTCACGATCCCGGCGGGGGCCACCGCGTACAGCGACCCGCTGCCCGGCAAGCTGGCCGCCGCGGCCGACCTCGTCGTCAGCCTGCACACGCAGGCGGCGGGCGGCCCGGCGACCGGCCACGGCATGGCGATGCAGACGTCGTACGCCGCCGACGGCGACCGCACGGGAGAGGACGGGGCGGCCCACTGGACGGAACGCACCGGCTCCTGGTTCTACCTCGACGCGGTCACCGTACGCACGAGCGCCGCCGTCGGCGCGGTAGTCGTGCTCGGGGACTCCATCACGGACGGCTGGCAGTCCAGCGGCGACCTGAACCGCCGCTGGCCCGACTATCTCGCCCGACGACTGGAAGCAACGAACGGGCCCGTCAGGGGAGTCGCCAACGAGGGGGTGTCCGGGAACAAGGTCCTGGCGGACGGCGCCGGACAGAGCGCCCTCAACCGGCTGGACCGTGACGTCCTGTCCCACCCCGGTGTCCGTACCGTGTTCCTCTTCGAGGGTGTCAACGACATCAAGGCGCACACCGGGGTCACGGGCGCCGACCTGGTAGCGGGCTACCGCGAGATCATCGCCCGCGCCCATCAGGCGGGGAAGTGTGTCGTCGGGGCCACCGTCGCGCCCTTCAAGGGGTGGTCCGAGTGGGACGCCGCCGCCGAGTCCGTACGGCAGGAGGTCAATCGATTCATCAGGAGCAGTGGGGAGTTCGACGCGGTCACCGACTTCGACCGCATCCTCCGCAGCCCCTACGACCACGAGCGCGTCCTGCCCGTCTTCGACGGCGGCGACCGGCTGCATCCCAACGACAAGGGGATGCAGGCGATGGCCGACTCGGTCGACCTCGACAGCCTGCGCTGCGACCGGACGTCCAGTCCGCGGTCCGTCGGCGACGCCGCGCACCCGCCGGGAATTCCTGCCGGTGGTGGGGGCCTGGCAGGGCCTGATCACCACGGCCGTCCACCCCTGGCCCGCACCGAACTCGCCCTCCTGGCGGGCTGACGGGAACCGCTCGGCAGGCCCTGGGTAGCGTGGGCACCTCGACCGACGCTACGGAGGCCATCACATGACCCGCCCGATCACCGTGGGAGCAGACGGTACCGCCGAATCCCTGGCCGCCGTGCACTGGGCGGCCAGGGAAGCGGTACGGCGGGACCTTCCGCTGCGCATCGTGCACGCCCGGCCGAAGGCCGACAGCGACGAGCGGACGGCGGACGCCCAGGAGGCGGACGTCCGGGAGGCACTGACGCGGACCGCGGGCGACGTCACCGGACACCACCCCGGCCTGACGGTGACCACCGACCTGCTCGACGGCGTCCCGGTCCAGGCGCTCCTCGTCGCCGGCGCCGAGGCCGAGACACTGGTGCTCGGCTCGCGCGGCCACGGCGCGATCGTCGGCTTCCTGCTCGGTTCCGTCGGCCAGCAGGTCATCGCCGAGTCGACACGGCCCGTCGTCCTCGTACGCGCCACCGACCGGCCCGAGTCGGAGGCGGCGGGCCGCGAGATCGTCGTCGGCCAGCAGGGCGGCCCCGACGACAGCGCCGCCGCCCTGGGGTTCGCCTTCGAGGCGGCGGCGGCACGCGGCGCCGACCTGCGCGTCGTGCGGGCCTGGGCGCTGCCCACCGTCTTCACCTACAGCCCCGGCTCGCTGGCGCTCGCCGACGAGGCCGGCGGCCTGGAACAGTACGAGAGGAAGGCGCTCGCAGAAGCCCTGAGGCCGTGGCTGGAACGGTTCCCCGACGTGAAGGTGACCGAGCACATCGAGATGGGCAGCGCGGGCGAGGTACTGCTCTCCGCGGCGGGCCGGGCCCAGTTGACGGTGGTCGGCCGGCGCGCGCACCGCTCGGCCGTGGGCTCACGGATCGGTTCGGTGGCCCACGCGGTCGTCCATCACGCGCCCTCGCCGGTGGCGGTCGTCCCGCCGGCCTGAGCGTCCGCCCCGCCGCCCGCCGCGGGCGACAGTGTGTCCCGCATCCCGGGCAGGATGTTCGTGACGTAGTCGCGGACGACCGTGTCCAGGTCGATGTCGTGCTGCGCCCGCTCGGACAGGTACCAGCGGTGTTCGAGCAGCTCGTGGTAGAGCTCGGCGGGATCCATGGAGCCGCGCAGGTCGAGCGGTATGGCCCGCACGGTGGGCCGGAAGACGTCCCGGACCCACCGGTGGGCCAGCACCTCGGGCCGGGCGGTGTGGGGGTCCCCCCTGCTCGAACGAAGTGGAGAGCCCGGGGGAGGGTCGCCCGGCGCGTAGTCGTCCTGGGTGGCCATCCAGCTCTCCAGGTCGTTCAGCAGCCGCCGCGCCTGGTTCTCCTCGGTGTCGAGCCCCGTCAGCCGCAGCAGCTGGCGCTGATGGTGGCCGGCGTCGACGACCTTCGGTACGAACGTGACGGTGTCGCCGTTCGAGGAGTGCGCGATCTGCATCTCGGCGACGTCGAAACCGAGTTCGTTCAGGCGCCGGATCCGGCGGTCGATGTAGTGGTGCTTGCCCGCCGGGTACACGGACGTGCGGGTGAGCTCCTGCCACAGCCCGTTGTAGCGCTTGCAGATCTCCATGCCGAACTCGATCGGGTCCACCGAAGGGTGCAGCGCGCCGGAGGCCTCCAGGTCGAGCAGCTCCCCGCTGATGTTGACACGTGCCAGATCGAGGTCGTACTCCCGCTGCCCCGGGCTCAGTTGAGGATGCACCTCGCCGGTCTCGGCGTCGACGAGATACGCGGCGTACGCCCCGGCGTCCCGGCGGAACAGCGTGTTGGACAGCGAGCAGTCGCCCCAGGCGAACCCCGCGAGATGCAGCCGGACCAGCAGCACGGCCAGCGCGTCCATGAGGCGGTGCATGGTGGCGGGCCGCATGGTCGTCTCGAACATCGACCGGTAGGGCATCGAGCCGCCCAGGTGCCGGGTGATGAGGACGGACTCCAGCGGATCGCCCGCTCCGTCGGTGCGGCCCGTGACCACGGCCAGCGGATCCACCGACGGGATGTTCAGCCGGTCCAGACCGCGCAGCAGCTCGTACTCGCGCAGCGCGGGCCGTTCGGCGAGTTCCTTGACCGCCACGATCTCCGCACCGGCGCGTGCGTACCGCACCACGTGCCGCGAGATGCCGCGCGGCAGCGGCACCAGATGGTGCTCGGGCCACTCCTCCAGGGGCAGCTGCCACGGCAGGTCGAGCAGGAGCGCGGGATGCTCCGGGTTGGTGGCGCTGATCTGCAATGCCATCGCTCGCTTGCCCTGCCTCACGGTCGGCCGTCATGTCGCAGGAGCATCTCCGCACCCGGACGGCCCCTTCGTCAACACGACGGTCCGATTTGTCAGCAGGTGGGAGAGGTCCGGCCGTCCGGCACACCGGGCCGGGAGCAGTCCCCGGGCCCGAGGCGCGGGACGTGATGTGCAGCACGTCGGGCGGGTGCCCGGGACGCCTGGGGCGAGGGTTCTGGCTGGGCACGGCTTGATCGGTGATCAAGTAGGGCGAAATCCCCGGCCACCGCCCATTCTGCCCATTTGACACCTCGTCGTCCGCCCGGATAGGAAGCAGCCCTCTGAGGCCGAGAGGTGGACTGTGTACGAGCCGAATGTGGTCGGTGACTGGCAGGAGTACGACGACGGGCATGCCGGCCTGCGCGTTCGCGTTCATGGTCTGGAGAAGGCCGAGCCGCCGCGGGGGCGCGACGACGCGGCCGAGGGCCTGGTCTACTTCCGGTTCCGGGTGACCGTCGAAAACCGTACGACCGTGCACTTCGGCATCCATCTGGAAGACGGCCAACTCGACGTCCGGGCCGGGACCGACGGCGAGAGCGCGTTTCTGGACTGGCGCAACTCCCAGTTCATCGAGGGCTTCGACGTCTACCCGCTGCGCCGGGTCACCTCCGTCCTGTACGCCGCCGCCCCGGAGAGCTGCCTGCCATGGGTCGACATCCAGGTGCAGTTGAAGGTCGACGACGAGTGGACGGAGCGCTACCTGTGGTCGGGCGGCATCGGCCCGCAGGAGTCGGCCGTGGGAGTGGGCGCCCGCACCGACTCCGCGCAGGACAGCCTCGCCGCCCAGGTGACCAGCTACCTGGAGAGGGAAGCGGGGCCCGGCCCGGCCTCCTGAGCCTTTCGACCGGTCACGGCGCCTGGGTGCTCAAGTAGTCGGGCCGCCGTCCAGGGCCTCGGCTGCCTGCGCCGAGACGGCCTCGGCGACGGCCGCCAGTGCCGGGAAGTCGAGTTTCCACTGCTGCCAGAACAGGGGAACGTCGATCCGCCGGTCCGGCGCGAGACGGACGAGCCGCCCCGCGCCGAGCAGGGGCGCCGCCTGCACCTCGGGGACCATGCCCCAGCCCATCCCGGCGGCGACGGCCTCGACGAAGCCCTCAGAGGTCGGCACGAGATGCCGGGCCGCACTCGCGCCGCGACGGCCGTGCGTACCGTCGGGGCCGCCGCCGAGTGTGCGGACGAACGCGTCCTGGAGATCGTCCCGCCGGTCGAAGGCCACCACGGGCGCGGCGGCCACGACCTCCCGCAGCGAAGTGTCTGGCCGGCCGCCGAGCCACCGCGCGGCGAAGGCGGGGCTCGCCGCCGGGACGTAGCGCATCCGCCCCAGGCTGCGGACGGAGCATCCGGTCACCGGCTCCGGTGACGAAGTGACGGCTGCCATCACCAGCCCCTCGCGCAGCAGCGCGGCCGTGTGGTCCTCGTCCTCGCGGTGCAGCTCGTAGCAGACGGGCAACTCCGCGGGTACGCGCGAGAGCGCGGGGAGGAACCAGGTCGCCAGCGAGTCGGCGTTCACCGCGATCGACAACCGGGTCGGCTCGTCGGCGCCGGACATGCCCAGTTCGGCACGCGTGTCGCGCTCCAGCCGGGCCAGTTGCCGTGCGAAGCGCACGACGGCCTCACCGGACTCGGTCGCCCGGACCGGCTTCGTACGCATCAGCAGCACGCGCCCCGTGCGCTGTTCGAGGGCCTTGACCCGCTGGCTCACCGCGGACGGAGTCACATGGAGTACGGCGGCCGCGGCGTCGAAAGTGCCCTCGTCCACTACCGTCAGCAGGGTCCGCACCTGGTCCAGGGGAAGGTCTGTCATCACAAAAGCTAAGGATACGTAAGAATCTTTAGCTGTACTTTTCCTGGGTCGGCTTCCTAGCGTGGACGGTGTGAACAGCGCTCTGACCGCCACGGCCGCCGGGTTCGGCACCGGCCTCTCCCTGATCGTCGCCATCGGCGCCCAGAACGCCTTCGTCCTGCGCCAGGGCGTCCGCCGGGAGGCGGTACTCGCCGTGGTCGCCATCTGCGCCCTCTCCGACGCGGCGCTCATCACGCTGGGCGTCGGCGGCGTCGGCGCGGTGGTGGTGGCCTGGCCCCCGGTACTCACCGCGGTCGGGCTGATCGGCGGCCTCTTCCTGATCGGATACGGCTGCCTCGCCGCGCGACGGGTCCTGAAACCCTCGGCGCTGACGGTGGCTGACGGGTCGGCGGGGTCGGTCGGGGCGGCGGACTCGCGGCGCCGGGCCGTGCTCACCTGTCTGGCGATGACCTGGCTGAACCCGCACGTCTACCTGGACACCGTGTTCCTGCTCGGTTCCATAGCGGCCGACCGCGGGCCCTGGCGCTGGACGTTCGGCCTCGGCGCGGTGATCGCCAGCCTGGTCTGGTTCGCGGCCCTCGGCTTCGGCGCCCGGCTGCTCAGCCCCCTCCTGGCCCGGCCGTCGGCCTGGCGGGTACTGGACGCTCTGATCGCCGCGACGATGATCGTGCTCGGCGCCACGCTGATCACCGGGGTGTGAGGGGGCCGGTAACCGCGGGCCGTGGACGACCGCCCCTCGCGTGCGGACCACCCCGGTCGTTGCGGTCACTCCGGTCGTTCCTCCGGTCACCACGGTCACCACGGTCACCACGGTCACCGCGGTGCACGACGGCGACGGCCAACAGGCCGAGTCCGAGTCCCGCCGCCGTCTGCGCGCCGAAGGGTTCGCCGAACATCAGCGCGCCCCACACGGCCGTGACGGGGGCCATCAGGAACATGAGCGTGTTGACCTTGGTCACCCCGGAGCGCCGCAGGATCAGCCAGTACAGCCCGTAGCCGCCGAACGTGGAGAGCGTCACGAGCCACACCACCGCGGTCCAGAAGGAGCCGTCCGCCGGGGGCGTCAGGCCGCCGCCGAGGGCGGCCAGCGCCGTGAAGACGACGGCACTGGTGACGGCGTGCACCGTCATCGACACCATCGGCGGGACGTCCGCGCGGGACCTCCGGTCCAGGAACGTCGCCGCGACCATGCTGAGCATGCCGAGGAACGGCACGAGATACGCCCACCACGCGACGCCGGTGGCGGCGCCCGCGTCGGCCGTGGTGACGACGGCGACCCCGGCCACGCCCGTCCCGAGACCGAGCCACTGCGTACGCGACACCGCCAAGCCCAGCAGCGGCCCGGCCAGCGCTCCGGCCACCAGCGGCTGCGTACCGTCTATGAGGGCGGTCGTCCCGCTGGAGACACCCAGCTCTATCGCGTAGTACACGGTCAGCAGATAGCCGCTCTGCGACAGCAGTCCGACGCCGGCCTGCCGGAACAGGTCACGGGGTCCGAGGCCGCGCCAGGAGGAGCGGGCGGCGGTCAGGGCGACCAGGCCGAGGACGAGAGCCAGTGGCAGGAAGCGCCACATGAGGAGCGTGACCGTCGAGGCGCTGCCCGACCCGAGCTTCGCCCCGATGAAGCCGGAGCTCCAGGCGCCGACGAACGCGATCGACAGAAGGATGTTCACGGAACCGCACACCTCCAAAAGTAGACCGATCTGTATACACGTTTCGGTCGAGTATACAGATCGGTCTACAATGGTGGGATGAGCAGCACGGACACGCCCCGTCGAGTACCGATGACCCCCGCCGCCCGTCGCGCCCTGGCCGCGGCCGGGCGACTGTTCTACGAGCGGGGGATCCACGCCGTCGGCGTCGATCTGATCGCCGCCGAGGCCGGCGTCACGAAGAAGACGCTCTACGACCGGTTCGGCTCCAAGGAGCAGATCGTCGTCGAGTACCTCGCGGACCGCGACGAGCGCTGGCGCATGTGCCTCGCCGCCCGCCTCGACGCCTGCGAGTCGCCGCGCGACAGTGTCCTGACCGTGTTCGACGTGTCGCGCGAGTGGATGGACGCGAACAGCCCCAGGGGCTGCGGCATGGTCAACGCCCATGCGGAGATCGACGACCCGTCCCACCCGGCGTACGGGATCATCACCGGCCAGAAGCTGTGGATGCTCACCCTGTTCACCGATCTCGTACGCCCGCTCGCGCCCGACTCGGCCGACTCGCTGGGCCGGAGCCTGATGCTGCTCCACGAGGGCGCGCTCGTCGCCTTCGGCCTGCGCATCTTCCCCGGAGCGCTGGAGCACGCCCGCGAGCAGGCGGCGGTCCTCCTGACCCGCTGACCCGCTGGCCGGATGGCCCGCTGACCGGTCGGCTGTCCACGGACCGACCCGCCGCGCGCGGACCGCTCCGCATCGGCGATAGTGAACCCCTGATCGAAAGATGTACCCAGCAATCAAGCGGGCAGAGCGATACAGGATGGTTGTGGACACCAGCAGGAGCAGTGCGGACGACAGCGCGGAGCGGCACACCGAGGACGCCGGACCCGTGGTCGCGCCCGACCCGAAGGGCCCCACGGAGGGGAACGGCTCGACGGAGCGGAACGGCCCGGCGAACGGACCCCGAAGCGGATGGCGCCGCTGGGCCATGGACACCCGGCCGCTGCGCCGCCCCGCCTACCGCCGCCTGTGGTCCTCGACCATCGTCACCGCCGTGGGCAGCCAGCTCACCGCCGTCGCCGTACCCAAGCAGATCTACGACATCACCGGATCCTCGGCCTGGGTCGGCTACGCGAGCTTCGCGGGACTGCTGCCCCTCGTGGTCTTCGCGCTCTGGGGCGGCGCGATCGCGGACACCGTGGACCGGCGCAAGCTCCTCCTCGTCACCAACATCGGCATCGCCGTCACGTCCCTGCTGTTCTGGGTCCAGGCCGTCACCGGACTCGGCTCGGTGGCCGTCCTGATGGTGCTGCTCGCCGTCCAGCAGGCGTTCTTCGGCCTCAACTCCCCGGCCCGCCAGGCCTCGATCGCCCGGCTCGTACCGAAGGAGGAGCTGGCCGCGGCGAACGCGCTCGGCTCGACCGTCATGCAGACCGGCCTGGTCGCGGGACCGCTGCTCGCCGGAGCGCTCATACCCGTCGTGGGCCTCGCCGAGCTCTACCTGATCGACGCCGTGGCCCTGTGCGCCACGGTGTGGGCCGTGTACCGGCTGCCCGCGCTGCCGCCCCTGGCCACCGCCACGGCGGCGGTCGGCCGGGCGGGGCTGAAGGGCATCGCGGAGGGCTTCCGCTACATCTCGCTCAACCAGATCCTGCTGCTGTCCTTCCTCGCCGACATCATCGCGATGGTGTTCGGCATGCCGCGCGCGCTCTTTCCCCAACTCGCCTCGCAGACGTACGCACCGTACGGCGAGGGCCTGGCGCTCGGACTGCTCTTCGCGGCGGTCCCCATCGGCGCGGTGCTCGGCGGACTCATGTCGGGCACCTTCTCGCGGGCGCGCCGGCACGGCCTCATGGTCATCGTCGCGGTGGTCGCCTGGGGAGTGGCCGTCACCGGGTTCGGACTGAGCGCCAACCTCTGGGTGGCCGTGGCGTTCCTCGCCGCCGCCGGAGTCGCCGACATGGTCTCCATGGTCTTCCGCGGCGCCATCCTCCTCTCGGCGGTCACCGACGAACTCCGCGGCCGGATGCAGGGCGTCTTCACGGTCGTCGTCGCGGGCGGCCCGCGACTGGCCGACGTGCTGCACGGCACGGCGGGGTCCGCGGTGGGAGCCCGTACGGCGGTCGCGGGCGGTGGTGTGCTGGTCGTCGTCTCCATGCTGGTACTGGCGGCCACGATGCCGGCGCTGCGCCGCTACAGCGCGAGCGCCTGAGCCACCGAAGAATCGCGTCGCCCCCGTGCGCGAGGCCGACTAGTGCCGCGGCAGGCAACGTTTGCCCGTTGAGGAGCGGCGTCCGGTGCGTGCTCTCGGTGTGCCGGCCGGAAGCCCTCGTACTGGACGTACTTGGGCTTTCGGCCGGTGCAGCGAGAGGGCGTGCCGGGCGTCGCGACGGGGCGAATGTTGCCTGTCGCGGCACTAGCCTCGCCGTTCATGAACACCTTGCGGACGATCCATGACGTGCCCGTCTTCCTGTGCGCCGCCGAAGGCGAGCCGATCGGCGGCGAACGGGACGCCCTGGACGTCATCGGCGAGGCCTCCTACCAGGGCGCGCGGTGGGCCGTCGTCCCCGCCGGGCGGCTGGACGAGACGTTCTTCCGGCTCAGCACGCGCGTAGCCGGGGACATCGTCCAGAAGTTCGCCAACTACCGTCTCGGGCTCGTGGTCCTCGGGGACATCTCCCGTTATACGGCGGACAGTTCCGCGCTGCGCGACTTCGTGCGGGAGTGCAACCGCGGGCGGCAGACGTGGTTCGTCGCCGACGCTGACGAGCTGGACGAGCGGTTGCGGGGCTGAAGACGTGAGCCCCCAGCGCCCCGGACCTGCAGCCTCCGCGCCCCCAACCACTCCGCCCCCAACCGCTCCGCCTTCAGCCCTCTGAGCCCCCTGAGCCCCCTGAGCCCCCTGAGCCTCAGTCCTCGATGCTCGCCGCGGCCTGCGCGATCAGCTCCTGCAGATACAGACCGCGGCGGGCGCTCAGCTCGCCGGACACTCCGGTGCGCACCGCCGAGGCGAAGGCCTGGCGCAGTACCGGCCAGCACTCGTCGTGGTCGAGGTCCGCGTTGTCGTACACGAGCCCGGGCCGGGGGCCGAAGAGCTCGACCCGCATGATCCCGGGCTGCACGGCGACCGACCCGGACAGTGAGGCCTGGCTGACCGCGCCGCTCTCGTGCTCGCAGGTCAACTCCACCCAGCGGCGGGGATCTCCCGCGCCGCGGACCCGCAGGATCGGCCCCATCGAGGCGTCCAGCAGGTCCAGGATGTGGGGCCCGAGATCCAGCAGCGCGCCGTGCTCAAGACGCCAGGGCGTCGCGAAGTCGCCGCCGAGGAAGGCTCCGCTCAGACAGGCCGAACGGGCGCCCGCCACCTCGATGTCCCGCGCGGCCCGCAGGAACTCCTGCGCGACGGGGTGATAGCGGTTGGTCAGGACCACCTGCGAGACGACCCCGGCCTCGTCGATCGCGTCGACGAGCCGCCGCGCGGACGGCACGTCCAGCCCGATCGGCTTCTCCAACAGCAGGGCCTTGCCCGCCTTGGCCGCACGTCCGGCCAGGTCCGCCTGGATGTCCGGCGGCACCGCGAAGGCCACCGCCTCGCACCGGTCGAGCAGCTCCTCGAAACGCGCCACCGCGACGGCCCCGTACGGCTCGGCGGTCTCCTGTGCCGCCTCGGGGCGCCGCGCCCACACCGCCGTCAGCTCCGTCTCGGGTCCGGCGGCGAGCACGGGCGCGTGCACTCCGCGCGCCCAGGGGCCGGCGCCGACCAGGCCGACCTTGACGGGGGAGTGGGGCCAGGAGGAGACGATGTCGGCCACGGGAGTCCAATCTGCGCTGCGGGATCACTGCCGGGAAGCGGCGACCGTAGCAACGAACAGCCTGGCCGAGACGTGCCCCCGGCGGGCTCGGAGGGTTCGTCCGCGGGCCCGGTGGGGGCTGATCGCGCAGTTCCCCGCGCCCCTGGAAGTCGGGGCTGCGCCCCGACACTTTCAGCCCCTGCGGCGTCTGAGGAGCGGGGGTTCGGGGGCGGAGCCCCTGAGCAGGTCGGCCCTACGCCGGCCGCAGCCACACCGTCGCCAGGGGCGGCAGTGTGAGCCGCACGCTTGCCGCCCACCCCTGGCACCCCTCCCCGTCGGCCTGCACCACACCGTCCTGGGTGACGTCACCGCCGCCGAAGCACAGCGCGTCGGTGTTCAGGACCTCCCGCCAGGCAGGCACGTCGTCGGGCACCCCGAGCCGGTACTCGTGCCGTACCACCGGTGAGAAGTTGGAGACCGCGAGCAGCGGCGCCCCGTCCGCCCCGAAGCGCAGGAACGCGAAGACGTTGTCCTCCGCCGCGCCTCCGGCGACCCACGCGAACCCGGCGGCATCGGTGTCCCGCTCCCAGAGAGCGCCGGACGCCCGGTACTGACGGTTCAGCTCGCGGACGAGATCACGCACTCCCCGGTGATCCGCCTCCGCGCCGTACGCCGGATCCAGCAGCCCCCAGTCGGGGCCGTGCGCCTCGGACCACTCGGCGCCCTGCGCGAACTCCTGTCCCATGAAGAGGAGTTGCTTGCCGGGGTGGGCCCACATGAAGCCCAGATAGGCGCGGTGGGTGGCGCGCCGCTGCCACCAGTCGCCCGGCATCTTCGACACCAGCGCCTGCTTGCCGTGGACGACCTCGTCGTGCGAGATGGGCAGGACGTAGTTCTCGCTGTACGCGTACACCATCGAGAACGTCATCTCGTCGTGGTGGTACCTGCGGTGCACGGGCTCGTGCTTGATGTACTCCAGCGAGTCGTGCATCCAGCCCATGTTCCACTTCAGCCCGAAGCCGAGGCCGCCGTCGGTGGTGGGCCGGGTCACACCGTTCCAGGCGGTCGACTCCTCGGCGATGGTCACGATCCCCGGCACCCGTCGGTACAGCGTCGCGTTCATCTCCTGGAGGAACGCCATCGCGTCGAGGTCCTCCCGGCCGCCGAAGACGTTCGGCGTCCACTGACCGGAGTCCCGGGAGTAGTCGAGGTAGAGCATCGAGGCGACCGCGTCGACGCGCAGCCCGTCGATGTGGAACTCCTCGCACCAGTACACGGCGTTGGCGACGAGGAAGTTGCGCACCTCCACGCGGCCGTAGTCGAACTCGTACGTGCCCCAGTCCGGGTGTTCGGCCCGCCGGTCGTCCCCGGGCTCGTAGAGCGGCTCGCCGTCGAAGCGGCCCAGCGCCCAGTCGTCCTTCGGGAAGTGCGCGGGCACCCAGTCCATGATCACGCCGATGCCGGCCCGGTGCAGCGCGTCGACGAGGTACCTGAAGTCGTCGGGGGTGCCCAGTCGGGACGTGGGGGCGTAGAAGCCGGTGACCTGGTAGCCCCACGAGCCGCCGAAGGGATGCTCGGCGACCGGCATCAGCTCGACATGGGTGAAACCGAGGTCGTTGACGTACGCGGGCAGCTCCGCCGCCAGCTGACGGTACGTCAGGCCTGGTCGCCAGGACGCGAGATGGACCTCGTACACGGAGAACGGCGCCTCGTGCACCGGCGTGTCGCCGCGGTGGGCCAGCCACTGCGCGTCGCCCCACTCGTAGTGCGAGGCCGTGACGACGGACGCCGTGTCGGGGGGCACCTCGGCGCGGCGGGCCATCGGGTCCGCCTTGAGGAACCGGTGGCCGTGCCGGGACGTGATCTCGAACTTGTACCGGGCGCCCTCGCCGACACCGGGCAGGAACAGTTCCCACACCCCGGCCGCGCCGAGCGAGCGCATCGGGAACTGCGTGCCGTCCCAGAACGTGAAGTCCCCGGCGACCCGCACCCCTCGGGCGTTCGGCGCCCACACCGTGAAGCGGGTGCCCGCCACACCCTGGTGCTCCATCGGCTCGGCCCCGAGCGCCCGCCACAACTGCTCGTGCCGGCCCTCGCGGACGAGGTGCAGATCCAGCTCGCCGAGCGCGGGCAGGAAACGGTACGGGTCCTCCACCTCCAGCTCGACACCGCCCGCGTATCCGACCACCAACGTGTACTCGGGAACCGCGTCGAGCGGCAGCACCCCGGAGAAGAGGCCGCCGCCCTCGCTGTCCAGCAGCATCCGCAGTCCGTCCGGCAGGGCCACCGCCACGGACTCGGCGAACGGCCGCAGCGCACGGACGACGACACCGTCCGCCACCGGATGCGCCCCGAGCAGCGCGTGCGGATCGTGATGGGTTCCCGACAGCAGCCGCTCCCGGTCCGCCTCCTCCATCGAGGACACCGGCGGTCGCCCGCCGGGTCCCCCCGGCCCCGGCTCGGAAAAACCGGCCTCGACGGGCCGGACGTCCTCGGACGGCGGCGGGGTCAGGGGTACGGGGATATCGCGGGCTGCCACGGTTTTCAGCCTCCTTGAGTGCTGTGGAAAGAGTGGAAGGACGGGACCGGCGCGTGCGGAGCGCCGGAGGGGGCCGGGGCGTGCTCGGCGAGCCGGGCGATCGCCGCCATCGGCACGGGCAGCCAGTCCGGCCGGTGCCGTGCCTCGTACAGGGCCTCGTACACGGCCCGGTCGGTCTCGTGCGCCCGCAGCAACGCGCGCTGCGCACGGGGGTCCCATCGTGCCTGTACGGCGTATCCCGCGCAGTAGGCGTCACGGCAGCGACGGGCCCACTCCGGACGCCACGGGTGGCGGCTGCGGGCGGCGTAGTCGAAGGACCGCAGCATGCCAGCGACATCGCGTACGGGGGACTGCGGCTGCCGGCGTTCGGCGATGGGACGGGCCGGTTCGCCCTCGAAGTCGATGACGGACCAGCGCTCCCCGGCCCACAGCACCTGACCGAGGTGCAGATCGCCGTGGATCCGCTGCACCGGACGGCCCGAGTCGAGGGCGGCGAGCTCGTCGAAGGCGCCCCGCAGCCCGTCCACGTAGGGCAGCAGCTCCGGCACCGAACGGCTCGTCGTGTCCAGGCGTTCGATCATCGCGGCCGCGAGCCGTCTGCTCCCGTCCCCGGTCGGCGCACCGAGGGCGAACGCCGCGGCCAGCGCGAGATGCACCTCGGCGGTCGCGCGCCCCAGTTCGTACGCCTCTTCCCGGAAGTCCCGTCCCGCGGTGAGCGATGCGAGCGCCAGGGTCCATCCGTCGACGGCGTCCGGCAGGAACGGCTGCAGCACACCGAGCGTCGCAGGCTGCGGCTCCGAGGTACGGAACCACGCCACGGGGGCCGGTACCCGGGTGCACCCCTGGCGGCCCAGGGCCCAGGGCACCTCCAGGTCCGGATTGATGCCGGGCCGGACACGCCGGAAAATCTTGAGAATGTACGCGTTCCCGTACACCAGGCTGGTGTTGGACTGCTCGGCGTCGAGAAGGCGCGGTGTCAGACCGGCCGGGACGGCCACCTTCACGTCACGCTCGAACCGCAGCGGGCCCGCCGTTCCCGGTGTGCGCAGCCGCTCCAGGAGGAGGTCGGCCGACCGCGGTTCCTGCAGGGCGTCGTACACCGTCAGGCCGGCCAGCGGCCCTTGGCTCGCGCGCCCGATACGTGCGTGGGCCAGCCGCGGCGGCAGAGCCTCCCCGACACCGAGGAGCAACTGATAGCAGTCCCCGGGCCGGGACGGGGAGGAGCCGTCCCCGGTGCTGACCAGGAGGTGCAGGCACGCCGGATGCAGCTCGGTCACCGAGAGCAGGGAGAGGTCCGTGACCCGCCGGCCCTTGCCCGCGAACCACCGCTGCTCGGGCAGCCACGCCTCAAGCAGATCGGCGAGCGATGTCAGCAGGTGGGACGGACTGTGGCCGCTGGGGCGGGGTGCTACGACCTTGCGCATGTCGACCCGTCCTTTCAGGAGCACACCGTCAATCGGCGTTTGGTGGCGATCGGGGTGTCGTCCTTGCGGAGGCGGAACCAGTAGAAGCCGTGGCCGGCGAGGGTGAGGAGGTAGGGGAGTTCGCCGATGGCGGGGAAGCGGACGCCGCCGATGAGTTCG